>JAFRNR010000043.1 GCA_017430085.1 Lachnospiraceae bacterium
ACCGCATGTCTTGTGTTATAGTAGCCACGATGGAAGTCCTCCTTAGGTTTTTTGTTGTGGTGACTTAATCCTAACACAAGTTGGCACTTCCATCTTTTTTATTGTGGAAGTCGGTGTAACATATGTATTGTAATCCTACACCGGAAAGAAAAGAATGGCTGAACAGGCTGTCTGCAAAAAATATAAAAGCGTAAAAAAAGCGTAAAAAAGCGCTTTTCAGATTAATAAAAAAATGCTACTATAATATGCGGAGAAATATTCTTTCGGAGAACGACAGTGGAAAAGAACCTGGACCGCATCCTGTCCGACCAGAAAAGCAAGACGAAGCTCAGCCTGCTGATCTTCTTTTCTTTGTTTGCTGCGGCAGCCTTCTTGCTGTCGGCCGGGCAGATCATGGGCTGGGTCTTTCTGGCCATGTCGCTCATCATCGGCGCGACGGTGATCCTGCGGATCCGCCGCAACCGCGAGGAACTGGCCAAACTGGGCGATGCCGCGGAACTGCAGAAAAAACTGGACGCCTGGGATACCGTGTATTACCCGATGTTCAACCTGACCGTCGGCACGGATTTCGCGGTCCTGGAGAAGCCCTCCCTGCAGGTCTACCCGTTCCGGGACATGGAGAAATTCGAGGTCGGTCTGGCCGGGGACGTGCGGAAAGTTCTGTTCCTGACAGACCGGGAAGGCAGGCGGCATCCTGTCGCGGAGACCAGCAGGGACGATGACAAACAGGCGGATTTTGACCGGGTCTACAACCAGGTCCGGACTCTCTTTGCCCAAAGAACCAATTAAGCAGCGCATACGGAACCAAAAACCGAAAAAACAAGGCGGAATGCCGCCATCGAAAGGAGAAAAAGCATGAAAGTAGGATTTATCGGACTGGGCATCATGGGACGGCCGCTGGCCAAGCATCTGGTGAACGCAGGCTATGACTTAATGGTATCGGACGTGAACCCGGTACCTGTGCAGGAACTGGTGTCGATGGGCGCCGGGACGGGATCCTACGCGGAGATCGGCGGGCAGTGCGACGTCGTGATCACGATCCTGCCCACGGGCGGCATCGTGCAGTCGGTGCTGTTCGGCGAGGGCGGCATCGCCTCCACCTTGAAGCCCGGCAGCCTGGTCATCGACCACAGCTCCGTCACGCCGGTGGAATCCCGGGAATGCTATGCGAAGCTGCAGGAGAAGGGCGTTGATTTCGTGGATGCGCCGGTATCCGGCGGCGAACCCGGCGCCATCGCGGGCACGCTGGCCATCATGGCGGGCGGCGATGAAGAGGCCTTCAAGCGGGCCGAAGAAGTCATCAAGCCGTATTCCTCCTCCATTCTCCGGATCGGCCCGGTGGGCAGCGGCAGCGTAGCCAAGCTGGCCAACCAGATCATCGTGAACAACAACATCGCCATCGTTTCCGAAGCCCTGACCTTCGCCGTGAAGGCCGGCGCCGACCCGGAAAAGGTCTACCTGGCGATCCGCGGCGGCCTGGCGGGTTCCGCGGTGCTGGACGCCAAGGCGCCCATGATGTACAACCGCAACTTCGTCCCCGGCGGCCCCATCCGCATCAACCACAAGGACATCACCAACGTGGTGAAGACCGCGCACGCGATCGACGCGCCGATCCCCTACACCGCCCAGCTGTACGAGATCATGCAGTCCCTCAAGATCCACGGCCTGATGGGCGAGGACCACTCCGCCATCGTGAAGTACTTCGAGGCCATGGGCGACGTGGTCGTTGAGAAGAAGGAGAACTGACATGGCGATCAGTGCGGAGATCCTGACCAGCTTCAAACCCATCGACGCCGCGAAGATCGACGCCCTCCTGAACGCGGAGATCGCGGCGAACAACAAAAAGATCGTAGTCCTGGACGACGACCCCACCGGCGTGCAGACCGTGCATGACATCACCGTCTACACCAACTGGGACAGGGACAGCATCCGCCAGGGCTTTGAAGAAGAAAACAACCTGTTCTACATCATGACCAACTCCCGCGGCTTCACGGCGGAGCAGACCACGAAGGCGCATCATGAGATCGCAGCCGTGGTGGACGAAGTGGCGCGCGAGACCGGCCGGGAATATATTTTCATCAGCCGCAGCGACTCGACGCTGCGCGGCCATTATCCGCTGGAGACCAAGCTGCTGCGGGACGACTATGAAAAGTACACCGGCAAGAAAATCGACGGCGAGATCCTGTGCCCCTTCTTCAAGGAAGGCGGCCGCTTCACCATCGGCAACGTCCACTACGTGAAGTACGGCAATGAACTCGTTCCGGCCAATGAGACCGAATTCGCGAAGGACAAGACATTCGGCTACACCGCCGCCACGATGCCCGGCTACGTGGAAGAGAAGACCGGCGGCGAATTCAAGGCGGAAGACGTCACCTGCATCACGCTGGAAGAGATCCACGACATGGATATCGACGGGATCCAGGCCAAACTGATAGCCGTGAAGGACTTCAACAAGATCATCGTCAACTCCGTGGATTACGCCGACATCAAAGTCTTCTGTGTGGCCCTGTACCGCGCGATGGCCGCCGGCAAGGTCTTCATGTTCCGCACCGCGGCCGCCATCGTCAAAGTCCTGGGCGGCGTCACGGACCAGCCGCTTCTCACCCGCGAAAAGATGGTGCAGACCGAAACGGACAACGGCGGCGTCATCGTGGTCGGCTCCCACACGGACAAGACCACGCGCCAGCTGAACTGCCTGAAGACCCTGGATAATATCGAATTCATCGAACTGGACGCCACGCTCGTGCGCGACGAAGCCGCATTCAAAGCCGAAGTGCAGCGCTGCCTGGATCTGGAGAACAAGTGCATCGCGGCCGGAAAGACCGTCTGCTGCTACACCACGCGTGCGCTGATCACGGCGGACACCGGCGACAAGGAAGACGAGCTCCGCCTGTCCGTCCGCATCTCCGACGCGGTACAGTCCCTGGTGGGACGCCTGTCCGTAACGCCGAGCTTCGTGATCGCGAAGGGCGGCATCACCTCCAGCGACGTGGGCACCAAGGCCCTGGCCGTGAAGAAGGCGAACGTCCTGGGACAGATCCGGCCCGGCATTCCGGTCTGGCAGACCGGCGACGACAGCCGCTTCCCGCGCATCCCTTACGTGATCTTCCCCGGCAACGTGGGCGAAGACGAGACCTTAAAAGAAGCGGCCGAGATCCTGCTGGCCAAGTAACGGAAAAGCAGAGAGGAGGGCTCCATGGCCCAATGCGTCGTCATCGCGGATGACCTGACCGGCGGCAACGCCACCGGTGTGCTTCTCCGCAAAATGAACTATCAGGCGGACACCGTGCTGAACCTCGGCGCGGTGGATCCCGCCCTGATCAAATACAGCGACTGCGTCGTCTATCCCACGGATTCCCGCGGCGTCACCCCGGACGTGGCGTACGACCGCGTCTACAAAGCCTGCAAAGTGCTGGCCGGCCCGGACGTGAAGATCTACACGCACCGCATCGACAGCACGCTGCGCGGCAACCTGGGCAGCGAAACGGACGCGATGCTGGACTTCCTGGGCGAGGATTACGTCGCCGTCGCGGCGCCCTGCTTCCCGGCCACCGCGCGCATCGTCTGCGGCGGCTACATGCTGGTCGAAGGGATCCCCCTGCACCAGACCAACATCGCGATCGACCCCAAAACGCCCGTCCTGACCTCGGACGTGGCCGCGCTGTTCCGCGGACAGAGCAAATACCCCGTCGCCGCCCTCATGATGGACGAGCTGATGAAGGGGGCGGAACACCTGGCCGCGCGTCTGAAAGAACTGGCGGCGGAAGGCTTCCGCACGATCACGCTGGACTGCATCACGCAGGAGGACCTGGACCTGATCGCGGACGCGGTGATCGCGAGCGGCCTGAAGTTCATCGCTGTCGACCCCGGCGTCTTCACGGCCACGCTGGTCGGCCGGCTGATCGAGCAGGAGGCCTCCCTCGGGAAGTACCGCATCCTGTCCGTCGTCGGCAGCGTCAACTCCCGCACGCTGGACCAGATGCGCTACGTGTGGAAAAACCTGGACACCGGCCGCGTCATGGTGGAAACGAAAAAACTGCTGGAAAGCGACGAGGCGTGCGAAGAGGAGATCGCCCGCGTGGTGAACACCGTCCTCTACGCCAGCGCCGGCAACCAGGTGCTCACCGTGACCGGCGACGGCATCTATCCCGAAAACCGCATCGATTTCGCTCCATACATGGAGAAGTTCCATTGCTCCATGGACGACGTCACCGCCCTGATCAACGGCTCCTTCGCGGAGATCGCGTACCGCATCTTCCGCGCCGAGCCGTCGTTCCGGGGCCTTTACACCAGCGGCGGCGACGTGACCGTGGCCGTCTGCGAACGTTTTGAGACCGCCGGCCTGCGCCTCAAGGACGAGGTGCTGCCGCTCGCGGCTTACGGAGAATTCCTGGGCGGGGAGTTCCAGGGCGTGCACATCGTCACCAAGGGCGGCAGCCAGGGCGACGAGACCGCGATCGCCCGCTGCCTCTCGTTCCTGAAAGAAAAAATAGCCAAATAAGAGGAGGGGAACATGAAGAAACCTTTGATCGCGGTCACCCTCGGGGATCCGGCCGGCATCGGCCCGGAGATCGTGGTGCGGTCCATCGCAGATAAAGACCTGTTTCAGATCACGGACTGCATCGTCGTGGGCGACCGGAAAGTCGTGGCGAACGCCATCAGGATCACCGGCGAGGACGTGACGCTGAACGTGGTGACGGACCCGGCGGAAGGAGATTACCGCGAAGGCGTGCTGAACCTGATCGATCTGGACAACATCGACATGGACCGCTTCGAGTTCGGCAAGATCAGCGCCATGTGCGGCAAGGCGGCGTTCGAGTACATTGAAAAGAGCATTCAGCTGACGCTGGACGGCAAGGCGGACGCCGTCGCCACCACGCCCATCAACAAGGAATCCCTGCACGCCGCGGAGATCCACTACATCGGCCACACCGAGATTTTCGGCGCCCTGACCGGCACGGAAGACCCGCTGACGATGTTCGAAACGAACGGCATGCGCGTGTTCTTCCTGACCCGCCACCTGTCGCTCCGCGCGATGCTGGACCAGATCAAGAAGGACCGGATCATCGACTACGTGGTGCGCTGCACGGAGGCCCTGCGCCGCCTGGGCGTCACCGAAGGCACGATGGCCGTCGCGGGCCTGAACCCGCACTCCGGCGAACACGGCCTGTTCGGCTGGGAGGAAGTCAACGAAATCGCGCCTGCCGTCGAAGAGCTCAAAAAGATGGGCTACGACGTGGCCGGCCCGGTCTCCGCGGACTCCGTCTTCCATCAGACTGCGCTGGGCAAATACAATTCGGTCCTGTCCCTGTATCACGACCAGGGGCACATCGCCACCAAGACGCTGGACTTCGACCGGACCATCTCCATCACCAACGGGATGCCGATCCTGCGGACCTCCGTGGACCACGGGACCGCGTTCGACATCGCGGGCAAGGGCATCGCAGGCGCCGTCAGCATGAAGGAAGCGATCCGGCTGGCCGCGAAATACGCGCCGTACTTCGTGCGGTGAACTGATTCATGATCCATAATAAAAACATAATATAAGGAGGCACATTATGGAAATCAATGGCACAAGAATGTTGATCGGTCTGCTGATCGGCATCGCCGTGCTGATCGTGCTCGTGCTGAAGACCAAGATCCAGGCGTTCCTGGCTCTGATCCTTTGTACGATCCTGGTCGGCGTCATCGGCGGCATGCCTATGGCTGCGACGAACATCGTGGATGCGGCAGGCGTTGAAAAGAGCGGCGTCAGCATCATCAACTCGGTGACCGGCGGCTTTGGCGGCACCCTCGGAAGCATCGGCATCATCATCGGCTTCGGCGTGATGATGGGCCAGATCTTCGAAGTATCCGGCGCGGCAAAGCGCATGGCCTACACCTTCCTGAAGCTGTTCGGCAAAGGCAAAGAGGAAGAAGCGCTGGCCATCACCGGTTTCCTGGTATCCATCCCGATCTTCTGCGACTCCGGTTTCGTGGTGCTTTCCCCCATCGCGAAAGCCCTGTCCCGCACCACTAAGAAGTCCGTGATCAGCCTCGGCGTGGCTCTGGCCGCCGGCCTGGTCATCACCCACTCCCTGGTGCCTCCGACCCCCGGCCCTCTGGGCGTCTGCGGCATTTTCGGCATCGACGTCGGCCTGTTCCTGCTGCTGACCATCGTGCTGGCTATCCCCATGGCCATCGCCTGCATCATCTATGCGAGAAAGGTCCTGGCCAAGAAGTTCTACCGCATCCCCGATGAGGAAGGCAATATCGTGGAAGTGCCTTATCAGGCTCCCGATTACGAGGCCGCTTTCAACATGGACATGAAGGGCATCCCCGGTGCGCTGGTTTCCTTCCTGCCCCTGCTGCTGCCCATCGTGCTGATCCTGATCAACACGGTTGCTTCCGCTCTGAAACTCAGCGGCCTCTTCTGGCAGATCCTGATCTTCCTCGGCCAGCCTATCGTGGCCGTGGGCATCGGTCTGTTGGTCGCCATCTTCACGCTGGGCAGACCGTTCAGCCGTGAGACCATCCTGCGCGAGATGGAAAAAGGCATGGCTTCTGCCGGTATCATCATGCTGGTGACCGGCGGCGGCGGTGCGCTGGGCCGCATCATCACCGACTCCGGCCTGGGCACCTACATGGCCAACGGTCTGGCCAAGACGGCCATCCCGCTGATCCTGCTGCCTCTGCTGATCTCCACGCTGATGCGTTTCGTGCAGGGCTCCGGCACGGTCGCCATGACCACCGCGGCCAGCATCACCGCTCCCATCCTGCAGGCCAGCAACAACACCAGCCTGCTGCTGGGCGCCATCGCCTGCTGCGTGGGCTCCCTGTTCTTCGGCTACTTCAATGATAGCTACTTCTGGGTCGTCAACCGTACGCTGGGCGTCTCCGAAGCGAAGGAACAGCTGCGCGTCTGGTCCGTCACGTCAACCATTGCCTGGGGCATCGGTGTCGTGGAGGTACTGATCCTAAGCATCTTCATGCACTAAGCTTTTTATGACAGAGGGACGGTTCTTTTGTCATCTTTTTGGCAGAAGGGCCGTCCCTTCTTTTACGAAAAGGAGAGCGACATGTCACTCGTTACGATGAAACAGCTGATCGACGAGGCCTGGCAGCAGCACACCTGCATCCCCGCCTTCAACGTCGGCTCCCTGGAAATGGTGCGCGGCGCCCTGCAGGCGGCCGAAGAACTGAACACCCCGGTGATCATCCAGATCGCGGAGCGCCTGCTCAAGTACTCCCCGCTGGAACTGATCGGCCCCGGCATGGTGCAGGCCGCGCGCGAAGCGGCCGTCCCCGTCGCGGTCAATTTCGACCACAGCCGCACGCGCGAGACCATTCACCGCGCGTTGGACTACGGCTTCACCGGCGTCATGTACGACGGCTCCACGGACCCGTTTGAGGAGAATATCGCCGGCACCGCGGCCATCGTGGAACTGGCGAAGGGCTACGGCGCCTCGGTGGAAGGCGAACTGGGCCTGGTGGGCGGCAGCGAAGACGGCCTCTCGGACCACGGCATCCTCTGCACCAACCCCGACAAGGCGCGCGAATTCTGCGAGCGCACCGGCATCGCCTGCCTGGCCGTCGCCATCGGCAACGCCCACGGCGATTACCCCACCGCGCCCGTCCTGGCCTTCGACATCCTGGAACAGATCAACGCCAAAGCCGGCGTCCCCCTGGTCCTCCACGGCGGCAGCGGCATCTCGGACGAAGACTTCCGCAAAGCCATCTCCCTCGGCATCGCCAAAATCAACATCGGCACCGCCAGCTTCAACAACGTGACCCGCTTCGCAGAAAAATACCTGGCCACCGAAGGCAAGCACAGTTATTTTGAACTGAATACGGCCATGACGAAGGGCATGGTCGAAAATGCCCGGAAGCACATTCGCGTGTTCCGCGGGATCGATTGAACTGCATCAACGTGATGACAAGGGACGCACCTCTGTCATCCGAAATCAAATCGTTTTCATCCATCCGGCCTTGCTAACAGGCCGGATCTTTTGTTATAATGTCTGGTAACATCCGACGGTATTTTACGAGAAGAAGGATACGAAAGGAAAGAAAGCAGATGAAGCAAAGTTTTTTATTCGCATTGATGATCCTTGCGGCCCTCTGCCTGTCCGCCTGCAGCAAAACGCCCGCGGAACCCGACATAAGCGGGATCGTCCCGCTGCCGCCTGTCACGACATATTATTCGCTGGAGGAATTTGAGAACAGCGAAAAGCAGAATGCGGCCGGCAGAGTCGAAGTCTATTACGTCCCGGTCCTTCCGGAAGATCAGTATACCCTCTCGTCTGTCACGAAGCGGGAAGGCGTCTACGTATCCGTGACATACCGTACCGAACTGCCGGAGGATCTGGCTAAACAGCTCCGGACCGAATATGACCGGGAACGCTGTCAGCAGCTGATCTGCGAGACCAGTCTGCTCGAGGACGGCAGCGCCGGCCTGCAGCAGTATATCAGCAACGGATATCAGGAGACTGTGGTGAACGGCCGCACGGTTTACCGCTGGGACGAGCATGCGGAAAACAGCCCGGCGCAGCCCGTGATAGGGTATGAAATCGTTTTTCTGGCGGAGGGGAAGCGGATCTTCATGCATTTGCCCGGGGTAGGTTCGTTTGAAGAAATGATGCAGTACGCCGATCCGGTAAAGAGAGTAATCGAGTGAGAAAGATGACAGAGGTACGTCCCCTGTTATCCTCATGTCTGATAACATCCGGCGATATTTTTATGGGAAGAAAGGCAGATCTATAAACAATGAAAACAGGTTACAAAACAAAATTCATTTCCGTTTTGCTCTGCGCGCTCTTCGTTCTGATTACCGGTTGTTCGGCCAACAACGGGAATATGGTTCCGGCTTCAGAGTCATCCCTGACCCAGACCGAAGAATATTCGCCCGGTACATCTGAGAAAACCGATTTCACCCTGGCAACGGAAGAGATCCGAACTTCAGAGACCGTTCCTTCGACCGCAGAACCGGGTCCCGCAGAATCGGACGCCGTTGAAGCAGATACGACGGAACGGCGCACCGCGGAACCGGATGTGTTGCCGGAAAACAGGCTCGTCATTAACCATCTCCCGGAAAGAACCGGAGACGTGTATTCCCTGCCTATGGCAGCTCAGATAAGAGATGAAACGGATCCCAGAATGAAGAACGTGACAAGAATGTCGCAGGAGAAATTGTTCGATTATTACGGACTCTCGACCAGCGTGGACGCACTTTGTTCTGCATTGGAGCCCGTTCTGGGGGACAAGGTGTCTGCTGATATCTATTCCAGCTACCTTCCTTCTCCGGGAATCTTCCGGGACGGAGAATCAGTTTATGATGCGAACACGATCGATATGCGGACCAGACATGCATCAGTCAGAATCATTCTTGCCCGATATCAGAATACTCGTTGGCCCGGAGGTGAGATCCTGCAGGAACAGGAACCGGAAGAGGAACCTCTTGAGACATCCTGCCTTGGCGGGACCGAATGTGTCGTCTGCGTTTACGGTCAGGAAAAGATCAGTACTAACCGCATCGGTTATGACGTGGAAGCGATGATCGGGAACACAAAAGTATCGATCTCGATAGGAGGTGTATCGGAAGAAAAACTGGCTGAGGTTCTGGAGACGATCTACGTCCTGCTGCATGCAGCGACGCCGGCTGCGGAAAGCAGTGCGGAAGTACTTGATCCCGACCAGACAGATTCTGAACCGGGTACGACAGTGCAGTCTGAACCGTGTGAAGACCGGATCGTCATGAATCTGATTACGGAATACGTTTATTCCCTCCTGTGGAGCACGGTCACGGAAGATGATCCGCGCTGGGAACATGTCACATTGATGTCGTGGGAGGAACTGTCAGATTATTACGGTTTAGATATTAATGAGAAAGCCGTTTCGGACATGATCCGATCCGTTGTGGGAAAAAGTTTTGACTCCTATTCTGGTTCGCCCTGTCTCCCTGCTACCGGGATATACCGGGACGGAGACAGGATCTATGACGGAAACTTCCTGGAATTCAACACGTCTCCCGAGGGAGTTACCATAGTTTTTTCTAAGGACAACAATATCCTCTGGCCCGGATATGAGGGCCGGCTTGAGCATGATCCGGCAGACGACCATTATGAAACATCCTGCATCGGCGGGATCGAATGCGTCATCGGCCGGCCGGTTTCCGAGACAGGAACGGTAAGGGAGGCCTCTTTTGTGATCAATGCGTCGTTCCGGGATACTGAAATGTCCATTCAAACGTATGGTCTGTCCGAAGAAGAGGCCGTCACCTTTTTTATTGAGCTTTGCCGCCTGATAGATCCCGCCGGTTAGGGGAAGCGTGTGCAGGCCGGAGAAGCGCCTTCGTACGACAATTTATCCGGAACCGGTCTTGTAAACAGGCCGGTTTTTTGTTATGATGGCAGTTGCGAAAATCGCCCGGGGAGAACCGTCCCCGCGGGCGAAAAAACCGCCCGTGAGAGTTGTCCCCGGGGGCGGGGGGAGAAAGGCAGAATATATGCAGAAATTGTTGTGGAAGCCTTCGGAAGAGGTGAAGAATTCCTGCCGGATGGCGGATTTCATGCGGTATGTGAATGCGCGCTGCGGGAAGGAGTTCAGGGAATATAAGGAGCTGTACGACTGGTCCATTACGGAGATCCCGGCGTTCTGGGACGCGCTGTGGCACTATTTTGACGTGATCTGCTCGCGGCCGTATGACACGGTCGTGGATGACATAAAGAAATTCCCGGGCGCGCGCTGGTTCGTGGGCGCGAAGATGAATTACGCGGAAAACATGCTGCGGTTCTGCGATGAGAACGGCACGGCCATCACGTTCCGGGGCGAAGCGCACGAGCGCCGCGTCATCAGCCGCCGGGAGCTGAAGGAAACGGTGTGGCGGCTGGCGGAAGCGTTCCGGAAGGAAGGCATCCGGCCGGGCGATACCATCGCGGGCTATCTGCCGAACCTGCCGGAGACCATCATCGCGATGCTGGCCGCCGCGGCGGTCGGCGCGGTCTGGTGCTCCTGCGCGACGGATATCGGCGCCGGCGCGGCCGCGGACCGCGTGGGCCAGATCGAACCGAAGATCCTGGTGACCACGGACGGCTACGTCTATAAAGGAAAATCCTTCTCCTCGCTCGAAAACGCGAAGGAGATCGCGGCCCGCATCCCGTCCTTAAAGCGGGTGGTCGTGGTCCATTACGCCGGCGACGGCACCACCGGGGAGATCCCGGACGCGGTGCGCTGGGAAGACTATCTGGAACCGCTGCCGGAGCATTTTGAATACGAGCAGGTCGAGGCCTCGCACCCGCTTTTCGTGATGTTCTCCTCCGGCACCACCGGCAAGCCCAAATGCATGGTCCAGTCCCACGCGGGCATCCTGGCGAACCAGCTGAAGGAACTGACGCTGCACTGCAACATCCAGCGCGGCAGCAAGCTCTGCTACATCACCACCTGCAGCTGGATGATGTGGAACTGGCAGGCGGCGGCCCTGGGCACCGGCGCGGAACTGGTGCTGTACGAGGGCAACCCGTCCTACCCGGACAACGCGGCCATCTGGAAAGTGCTGGAAGAAGAGGAAGTCACGGACTTCGGCCTGTCTGCCAGCTACATCCACATGCTGATCGCGCAGGGCTTCAGCCCGAAGGAGCACGCGGACCTGTCCAAGCTGCGGGCCATCTCGCAGACCGGTTCCGCACTGTCCGATGCGGGCTGGGAGTTCGTGTACCGCGAGATCAAGGAAGACTACCACTTCAACTCCATCGCCGGCGGCACGGACATCAACGGCTGCTTCGGCATCGGCAACATGATGATCCCGGTCTATTCCGGCGAGCTGGCCGCCATCGGCCTGGGCGAGAAGGTGGAATGCTACGACGACAACGGCAAGCCTATCCGCGATAAGGAAGGCGAGCTGGTCTGCGAAGCGCCGATCCCCTCCATGCCTCTCTATTTCTGGAACGACCCGGACGGCGAGCGGTATTACAACGCGTATTTCGGCGTGTATCCGGGCATCTGGCGCCACGGCGACTACGTGATCCTGCACGGCAATACCGGCGGCCTGACGTTTTGCGGCCGCAGCGACTCCATCCTGAAGCCGTCGGGCGTGCGCATCGGCACCGCGGAGATCTACAACATCGTCAACGTGATCCCGCAGGTGGAGGATTCCCTGGCGGTGGGACAGAATTACCACGGCGACCAGCGGATCGTCCTGTTCGTCAAATGCCGCCCCGGCTGCACGCTGGACGACGCGCTGGTGAAGGCCATCAAAACGGCCCTGCGCACCAAGGGCTCGCCGCGCCACGTCCCGGCGGTGATCCTGGAAACGCCGGAGATCCCGACCACCTTAAACGGCAAGAAGGTCGAAGGCGCCGTCACGAACATCCTGAACGGCCGGCCCGTGGGCAACCGCGATGCGCTGTCCAATCCGGAAAGCCTGACGTATTACGAAGAGCAGGCGGCGAAGCTTCAGTAACGCAATATTCATCAAAACTTAAACGGCTCTCCGTAAAATAACGGGAGGGCCGTTTGACTTTTTCCGACAAAAGGAGTATAATTACGGCAGCCGTCTGAAAAACGGTTTGTTTTGCTACTGTTTACCCATACTATCCAAAGGAGAGTATTTGCCCATGAGCCGTTATCAATGTCCGATCTGCGGAAACCAGCAGGAATTCGGTCCGGAAAAAGCTTTCGGGTTCTGCTCGCGCTGCGGGACAAAACTGGCGCTGCGCCGGCCCACGGAAGAAACGGCGCCGGAGCCTCCGGTCCCGCTGTATACCGCCCCGGAACCGTCTATCCTGAGCCCCGCGGGCCCGGTGACGCCTGACTCCTCCGTTCCGCTTATGACCGTCCTTGACGATTCTGCGCTGGATGATTCCGCTCCGGACGATTCTGTCCCGGACGTCACCGCCCCGGACGTCCCCGCCCCGGGTGCCCCCGCGGAGGAAGATTTTTTCGTCCCGAAGATCGCTATGACGGAGACCTGGAAACTGGAGCACCTGAAGCATCTGGCGGCGGAGCCGCCGGAGCCGGAGATCCCTCAGATCCCGCTGACGGAGACCCGGGAGATCGAAACGCAGGAAGAAGAAGTCGAAGAGCAGGTACGGGAAGCCCGCGCCGGCCGCCGGACCGGCCTGATCACGGTGCTGTCCGTCCTGGCTGCCGTCGGGCTGCTGGCTGCGGCTTATTTCCTGTGGATCCAGCCCGCCGCGGCATACCGGATGAGTGAAAAAAACCACGAGAGCGGCCAGTATCAGGAGGCCATCGACGGCTTCCGCAAACTGGGCAATTACCGGGACAGCGCGCTGCAGGCCGAACTTTGCTGGCTGGACAAGGCCGTCGCGGAACTGCGGAGCGGACAGCTCACGGAATCCGCGCGCTCGCTGGCGCAGGTCAAAAACTCCGGCATCGACACTTCACTTTACGACGCCGTGGCCGGATCGTATCTGCAGAAACTGCTGATCCAGAATTCCGACTACGATAATGCGCTGGCGGCCGTCACCCAGCTGCCCGCCGGCCGCATCAAAGATCTGGACGGATCCTTCGAAGCAGCCTTCCGGCACACGCTGGATCTGCGGGAATATGAAAAGGCGGCTTCCGCATTCGCCGGTTTTGAACCGTATCTGGCCGATCCGGACCTCATCCGCACCATGATCTCCTCCGAGCAGGAAGCCCTGATGGACGCGGGAGACTACGCCCACGCTCTGGAAATGTCGCAGCAGTTCGCTGTGGTCCTGGCCGACCCGGAAGAAGACGTGACCGCCCGCTTCCAGACCCTGATGGAGGAAGGCCAGTACTTCCAGGCGGCGGCCCTGCTGGAGACCTTTGAACCCCAGGTCGGGAACCGCACCTATTTCGAAAAAGAGATCGAGGACAAACTGCTGCAGCTGATGAAAGACGGGGAAGACGACGCGGTCATCGAGATGGCCTACGCTTTCCATGACTTCCGGAACCTGGACATGCTGATCACGCTCAAGTCCTCGGACTATCTGGCGGAAAGCGCCGAAAACAAAAACTGGGAGCGCACCGTACAGATCATGGAGCGCTATACGGCTTATAACGAGCGTCTGAAGTCGGAGACCGAACTGGTCCTGGCGGACCTGCTGGCGAAGGAAGCCTACGATGATGCGGAGGATCTGATCGCGCAGCTGGAAGGCAGCCAGATCGAGCCGAAAGACTGGCAGATCAAACTGACCGAGCGCTGCATCGAGACCGAAGACTGGGAACGCGCCAAACGATTGCTGACTGTGCTGGACGGTTATAAAGGCAGCGAGGAACTGAGCCGCGAGCTCCTCTGCCAGCAGATCCTGAAACTCTGGGACGAAGGCAAGGACGAAGAAGCCGAGCGGCTGATCGAAGAACTCGGCGATACCGACGCGCGCAAGGACCTCCTCCAGGAAGCCCAGCTGCGGGCAGCCAGGGCCCTGATCGACAAAGAACTGCCCAGCCCGGACGAGTTCAAGGAAGCCTACACCACGCTGTACAGCATCCGCAGCCATGAAGGCGCGGCCGAGGAACTGACCCGCGTGCTGGAGCGCTGGGCGGACGTCATGCTGGACAATGTGGACCGCCGGCCGTACCTGGAAGCCATGTCCGGCATGGGCTTCGTCTCCACGGCCAACCGTACGCACATCTGCGCCTACATGATCGAAAAAACGCCGGCGATGGCCGGCTGCAGCGACAGCGGCGCCACCTGGATGATGAATGACGAGTGGCTGCCCTACAACGTCTACCGCTTCCTGGAGCAGGTCAGCGACGGCACGGGCGAAACGCGGAGCTTCATCCAGTATGCCATGTCCATGGTCAAGGAAGACATCACGTTCTCCCTCACCGACATGTGGAACCTCTGGGAACTGCGGGAAGACGTCCGCGCGCTGTGCAGCAGCAACGATTATCTGATCTTTTTCCTGGCGGGCGTGTGGTCGTCTGAGGACGATTCCGCCAACCTGACCGTCAAGAGGACCAACCGGGTCTTCTCGGTGGAATACCGCATCCCGCCGACCACGGCGGGCGAAGGCATCCGGGCGGAGAATTTCGGCCTGGTGTCCGGCGCGGGGCGTCTCTGCAATATCCGGATCCTCGGATTCAATACGATCGAACTGACGAACCTGGCCGACGGGCGCACCTGGACCCTGACGCGCCCCTGGCTGTGATCCTGAACCATCCCTTCGCGAGGCAGTGAGATGACCATTTTCAATGTGATGTCCTTCCTGGGCGGCGTGGGGCTCTTCCTGTACGGAATGACCATCATGTCCTCGGGCCTCCGCAATGCGGCGGGCGATAAACTGCGCACCATTCTGGAAAAAGTGGCGGGCAACCGGGTCCTGGCCATTGTGATCGGCATCGTGGTGACCGTGCTGATCCAGAGCTCTTCGGCTACGGACATGATGGTGATCGGGTTCGTGGACTCCGGCCTGATGAATCTGCTGCAGGCCGTCGGCGTGATCATGGGCGCCAATATCGGTACCACGGTGACCGCGCAGATCACGGCGTTCGACCTCGTGTCGTTCGCGCCGTTCATCCTGTTCCTGGGATGCGTGATGGCGGTGTTTATGAAGAAGGCGATGGTGCAGCACATCGGGCGCATCATCCTGGGCTTCGGCATGCTGTTCGTGGGCATCGGGATCTTAAAGGCGGCCATCGCGCCGCTGTCCCAGAGCCGGGAATTCGTGGACGCGCTGAGCCTTTTGTCCAATCCGGCCGCCGGCATCCTGTTCGGCTTCCTGTTCACGTCGCTGCTGCAGAGCTCGTCCTCGTCCATCGTCATTTTCCAGGCGTTCGCGTTTGAGGGACTGCTGACGTACGAGCAGTGCGTGTTCCTGATCATCGGCGCCGCCGTCGGCTCGGTCACGCCGAACCTGCTGGCGTCCCTGACCACGGGCCGCAACGGGAAGCGCACGGCGCTGCTGAACCTGTATTTCAACCTGCTGCGGGCCATCCTGCTGACAGTCATCGTCCTGCTGTGCCCGGTGGTGCTGGAATGGATCAAGGGGCTGTCGCCGAACGATATCGCACGCCAGGTCGCGAATACGCATACGATCTTCGCGATCTTCGCGGTGGGGGTCATCGCGCCGTTCTCGTCCCTGCTGGTCAAGCTCGCGCAGAAGACGCTGCCGATGCTGCCCGCGGAGATGCAGGCGCTGGAGGACCGGCGGCTCAAATATCTGGCGCACGTCGGGCCGCGCAGCATCCCGGCCGTCGCGATGCGCCAGGCCTCGCTGGAAGTCACCCGCATGGGCCGCATCACCCGGGAAAACCTGGAGACCGCGCTGACCTACTTCTTCGACCCGTCGCAGCAGGCGCTGTTTGACAAGGTGGAGGAGACGGAGGAGACCATCGACTTCCTGAACAAGGTGATCGAGGACAAGCTGGTGGAACTGCGCGGCCTGTCGCTTTCGGACCGCGACGTGTTCCGGCTCTCGCGCATGGTGCTGGTGGTCTCCAATATCGAACGTATCGGCGACTACGCGGAGAACATTATTGAATTCGGGGAACGGATGAAGAACGCCAAAGTTTCCATCTCGCCGGATGCGGAGAAGGAACTGCGCACCATGCGGGACGCGGTGCTTCAGACGGTCGATCTGGCGCTGGAGATTTTCGAGGGAGAACGGTTCGACCGGCTGCCCGAGATCGAGGCGATCGAAGACCGGGTGGACTACATGGCGGAACACTATGTCCAGAACCACGTGGAGCGCCTGATGCAGGGCGTCTGCGATCCGCTGGGCGGCGTGATCTTCGCGGACATGTGCACGAACCTGGAACGCTGCAGCGACCAGGCTATCAATATCGCGACGTCGCTGCTGCACAAGGAAGATTAAAGAAAAAGGTTATAAAAAAAGAATGCGGGATCCGGCTTTACGGCAGGATCCCGTATTTGATTTTCAGCATCAGGATGCGGAGCACGCTTTCGTCCACGCGGGCGGCGGAAAGCCGGCCGGCCTGCATGGCTTCGGCCAGGTAGTCCGCGCAGGCGCCGAGCGTTTCCGGATCGCCGGCCGGGCAGTACAGGAGGTCGCAGCCCGCATTCAGGGCCTTCAGGCAGGCTTCGCCGGCGGACAGGGAGGAAGCCTCCGCGGCGTCTGTCAGGTTGTTTGTGATGATGACGCCGTCAAAGGCCAGCCCGTTCCGCAGCAGGTCCGTCACAATGCGGCGGGAGAAGACCGCCGGTTCCTGCGGATCCGCCTCCGGGACCGACACATAAGCGGTCATGACCAGGTCCGCGCCGGCTTCGATGCCGGCCAGGAACGGCAGGAATTCTTCTTCGCGGAGCCGGTCCGGCGTTTTATTTAAAGTCGGGATGCCGCCTTCCTCCTCCGGTGCGGCGGCCCCGTATCCCGGGAAATGCTTCAGCGTGCAGATGACGCCGCCTTCATGGAAGCCTTTGACGGCGGCGGCGATCAGGGGGGCGGTCTTGGCGAAATCGTCGCTGTAGGCGCGCTCGCCGATCACTTTGTTTTCGGGGTCGGTCCAGACGTCCGCGACCGGCGCGAGATCCAGGTTGAACCCGTACTGACGGATGTCCGTCGCCAGCGTCAGCGCGTTGGTGCGGGCTTTTTCGATGCCGTCGCCGCGGTAGGTGAACATGTTTTTAATGGGGGTCGTGCCGATGGTCCGGATGAGGCAGCTGGCCCGGCCGCCTTCCTCCTCCACGCAGATGAACAGCGGGAGACGGGAGGCTTCCTGATGGCCTTCGACCAGTTCGGTCAGCTGCCCGGCGTTTTCCATGTTCTGCGCCTGATACACCAGGCCGGACACCGGATAGGCCGAGAGTTTCAGGCCGTCCGGCGTGGTGGCCGGATTCTCCAGGCAGATGGCTTCCGGAGGCACGATCATGAGCTGGAAGAGGCGGGTGCGGGCGTCCATCTGCGCCAAATAGGCGGCGGCGCGCTCGCGGAGGGAGAGGAGCGAGGGATCTTCCGTGGAGGCCGGTTCGGTGGGCTGCACCGTGGCGTCCGGATCGGAGGGGTCTCCCGAGGTGGGGTAGTCGGTGACGATGTAGCGGGTGGTCGTGGTGGGCGCGGTCTCCGAGGTCGGGATCTCCGTGAGCGGGACAGCGGTCGTGGCGGGAGCGGGGGAGGCTGTCTGAGGGACCGGCGAGGTGGTCGGGGCAGCGGTGACCGGGACGGCAGTCGTCGGCGCGTCCGGGGAGATCGTCGGCGCCGCGGTGGTCTGACCGGCGGCAGTACTCGCATCCGGGAGGCCGCCGGGCAGGGTAGGCAGCGTGGGCTCCTGGTTATTCCCGCAGCCTGCCAGCAGCAGAAGCGCGGCGAGCAGGAGCGTCAGGATTGTATGGGGAATGCGGCGCATGGGGTTCTCCTTATTGATGATCGCGAAAAAGGACTTGCTTTGTGTTCATTATAAAAAAACAATGCATAAAAAGCAAGGACCGCCGCGAAAAACTTGACGGCGGCTGATCCATCGGGTATACTTTATCTGGTAGTTGCAGTATAACTGCCTGCCATATATTGCCCTTACGGGCTATCAGGAGAATCAAAAATGCCTCTGGCTGACGAAATCGGAAGAAGAAGGACATTTGCCATCATATCCCACCCGGATGCGGGCAAGACCACGCTGACGGAGAAGTTCCTGCTGTACGGCGGCGCCATCAACCTGGCCGGCTCCGTGAAGGGCCGGAAGACCGCGCGCCACGCCGTGTCGGACTGGATGGAGATCGAAAAGGAGAGAGGGATCTCCGTCACCAGCTCCGTCCTGCAGTTCCAGTACAACGGCCTCTGCGTCAACATCCTGGACACGCCCGGCCACCAGGACTTTTCGGAGGATACCTACCGCACGCTGATGGCGGCGGACTCCGCGGTCATGGTCATCGACGCGTCCAAGGGCGTGGAAGCCCAGACAATCAAACTGTTCAAAGTCTGCGTGATGCGGCACATCCCGATCTTCACGTTCATCAATAAACTGGACCGCGAGGCGAAGGATCCCTTCGAACTGCTGGACGACATCGAGCGCGTCCTGGGAATCGCCACCTGCCCCGTGAACTGGCCGATGGGCTCCGGCAAATCCTTCAAGGGCATCTACGAGCGCGACAAAAAGCAGATCACCACGTTCAAGGCGGAAGGCTCCGGCCAGCGCGAGATCGCGACGGAGATCCTGGATCCCGCCTCGCCCGAAGCCCGCGAAAAACTGGGCAACCCGGCCATGGACCAGCTGGAGGAGGACCTCGAAATGCTGGACGCGGTCGCGGAAATGGACGAGGAAGCCGTGGCGGCGGGCCTGCTGAGCCCGGTGTTCTTCGGCTCCGCGCTGACCAACTTCGGCGTGCAGATCTTCCTGGAGCACTTCCTGGCAATGTCGCCGGCGCCGGGCCCGCGCCCGTCTTCCAAAGGGATCGTCGATCCGGTCACGGAACCGTTCTCGGCCTTCGTCTTCAAGATCCAGGCCAACATGAACAAGGCGCACCGCGACCGCATCGCGTTCATGCGCATCGCGTCCGGCCGCTACGAGGCGGGCATGGAAGTGAACCACGTGCAGGGCGGGCGGAAGATCCGCCTGTCGCAGTCCACGCAGATGATGGCGCAGGAGCGGACACTGGTGGAAGAAGCCTACGCGGGCGATATCATCGGCGTGTTCGACCCGGGCGTGTTCTCCATCGGCGACACGCTGTGCCTGTCGGAGGAAAAGTTCACGTATGAAGGGATCCCGACGTTCGCGCCGGAGCACTTCGCGCGCCTGCGGCAGATCGACACGATGAAGCGCAAGCAGTTCATCAAGGGCGTGGAGCAGATCGCGCAGGAAGGCGCCATCCAGATCTTCCAGGAGATGCGCGGCGGCATGGAGGAGATCATCGTCGGCGTCGTCGGCGTCCTGCAGTTCGACGTCCTGATGTTCCGCCTGAAGAACGAATACAACGTGGAGGCGGGTCTCGACGTCCTGCCCTACGAATACATCCGCTGGATCGAAAGCGACACCGACCCTGAGACCATCCAGGGCACCTCGGACATGAAGCGCGTCTGCGACCTCAAGGGCCGCCCCCTGCTGCTCTTCATCAACAGCTGGAGCCCCAAAATGGTCCTGGACCGCAACCCGGGGCTGATGCTGTCGGAATTCGGAAACAATACGTAAAGGAGAAAACCCATGAAATGTCCTTACTGCGGCGCGGAAGACACCAAGGTGACGGATTCCCGTCCCTCCGATAAAAGCATCCGCCGGCGGCGCGTCTGCACCGTTTGCGACATGCGCTTCACCACCTACGAACGCGTGGAGGAAGTCCCGCTCATGGTGGTCAAGAAAGACGGCGTCCGCGAGGAATTCGACCGCGGCAAGATCGAACGCGGCATCATGCGCGCCTGCCACAAGCGCCCGGTCTCCGCGGACCAGATCTCCAGGATCGTGGACGAGATCGAAAACGAGCTGACCTCCCGCGCGGAGCGCGAAGTCCCCAGCACCGTGATCGGCGAGATGGTCATGAACAAGCTGGCCGTCACGGACGACGTCGCTTACGTGCGCTTCGCCTCCGTCTACCGCGAATTCAAGGACGTCAAGACCTTCGTGCAGGAGATCGCCAAACTGGACAGCTTAAAATGAGCCTGCTGCAGCGCTTTTTCCCGGACTATCACCTGCGGTCCGTCTATGACCTGACGCCGGAGTGGCTGGCGGATCACGGCTTCCGCGCCCTGATCCTGGACATTGACAACACGCTGGTGTCCCCGAACGCCCCCGCGGACGCCGCGGCGCGTGCTTTTGCCGCGCGCATGCAGGCCGCCGGCATCGCCTGTCTGGCCCTCTCCAACAACGGCGAGGAACGCGCCCGCAGCTTCGCCGCCGGCCTGGACTGGCTCTACCTGGCGAAGGCGAAAAAGCCCCGCCCGGAAGGCTTTCGCAAGGCGATGGAACTGCTGCACGCGGACCCTTCCTCGACCCTCGTCGTCGGCGACCAGCTCTTCACCGACATCTACGGCGCCCACCGCGCCTCCCTCCCCGCCCTCCTCGTCGACGCCCTCGACCCCGCCCACGAACAGCCCTTCGTCCGCGTCAAGCGCGTCCTCGAACGCCCCCTCCGCCGCGCCTGGCGCCGCACTCTGAAACAGGGCCGCTGATGACGAGTAATGGGCGGCCGATAGCCGCCCCTACGGGGCACACGGTCTGATTTGTGGGCACCGATCCTTGTAGGGGCGGCCATCGGCCGCCCGCTATTTTTATATATACGATGTCCCATTTTGCCGTTTTACCGTGTTATATAGATAGAGGGACAAAAACTACCTGCGAGGCAAAAAATGCTTTTCGTACCGACGGATCTGAATGACGACGATATCCCGCTGTTCACGGACATCTACCGGCTGAACGTCAGCTGGATGCTCCGGTATGCGGATGCGATCCTGAAGAACCGGCAGGATGCAGAGGATGCGGTGCAGGAGTGTTTTCTGTATCTGGCGAACCATTTCCACTATGCGCGGGGCAAGGACGAAAAGTCCGTGCGGAGCGCGCTGACGGTCCTGGTCAAAAGCCGGAGCCTGAACCTGATCCGCGGCCGGAAGGACACGGTGGATCTGGAGGAGGCGGAGGTCAGCTGTCCGGGAGACGAGGTGCGGATCCTGCAGGGGATGGCGCTGGAAGAGGCGATCGCAGCGCTGCCGCCGGCGCAGCGGGAGGTGTTCATCCTGCACGCGGCGGACGGGTACAGCCTGTGGGAAATCGCGGGGCTGCAGCAGGTGAAATACGACGCGGTGCGGAAGAACTGGCAGCGGGCCAGACAGGCCCTGAAGCAATATCTGGACGGGGTGTGAACATGAACAGGCGCTGGAAAACAAAAGAAATACGGCAAGCCGCCGAAACGGTCCGGGACGCCTGGCTGGAGCAGGCGCGGGAAGACTGCGGGGAAGAACCGATGATCCCATCCGCCGCCCTGGACAGCAGCATCCGGACTATGAAGAGCCGCGTCCGGAAAAGCCGCACCCGCCGGGGATTCCGCCGCGCGGCCACGGCCGTTCTGGCCGTCCTGGTGATTTTCGTCGGCTGGCTGAGTGTGGACGTCAAAGCCCGTGCCGCGGTCCTGAACTGGTTCCGCGAGATCACCGGGAACAAGGTCGTCTACTACTCCAACATCGAGACCCGCGACGGCATGCAGGTCTACAAGATCTGCCCCGAATGGATGCCGGACGGGATCGTGCTGCAGAAGGAATACTGGTTCCCGCACTCGTACACCGCAGTGTTCAGCGACCCGTCGGACCGCAGCCGCTACTGCATCCTGGGCGTGGATATCATGCAGGAGGGCATTTCCTTCGAACTGACGGCCGGCGACGAGAGGACGTATCAGGAGGCGGAGGTCCGGGGCTACCGCATCGACTGCTTCCTGAATGAGGCGAAGGCGGACCACGATTACGTGTGGGTGGACGAGGCGCGGCAGTGCTTCGTCGTGATGAATTCGTCGCTGCCGCACGAACTGAACATGCAGATATGGGAAAGCATTTTTGTCCCTGAGGAGAAGGATTGAATCCGGGAAGGGAGGTCTTGTGATGAAGAGTAAGAGTATTCGTATAAGATTGATCGCTGCGGCGGTCCTGATGTGCCTTCTTCTGGGGGCCTGCGGGACGTCGGGGAATGTGACGACTTCCGCTGCGCCGGAGCCGGAGACGACGCAGGCAGCGGAAACGACATCGGCCTCGGAGACGACCCGGGCCCCGGAAACAACCCCTGCCCCAGAGACCACCCCTGTCCCGGAAACGACTCAGACGCCGGAAACCACGCAGTTGCCTGAAACGACTCAGGCGCCGGGAACCGCAGCGGCCCCGACGACGGCCGCCCCCGCCGGCGAGGGCAACCACATCTTTGACGACGTGAGCATCTGGGGCGGCTTCGGTCTTTATGTGTGCGACGGCAATACCTGTATGTACTGCAGTTCTTATCCGGATTACCGCAAAGCGATCTACGCTCTGCAGGAAGTGACTGCGGTCCCGGCCCCGGATTTCACGGCGGAGGAGATGACTTTCCCGGTTTATGAGATCGGATATTCCCTAAAGGACGGAAAGAGCACCTATATGCTGTGGACCAACGGATATCTGATCGACAGCGACGGCAATGCCTGGCGGTTTGATTACGATTTCGACGCGCTGGCCCGGCAGAACTGGGAATTCAAAACGGAGCGGCCCGGCGGCTTTGCCGCCCTGCTCGGCGCCCGCTTTCTGACGGTAATGAATGGCGAATGGCTGTTTGACCGCCTTCCGGAGGCGGACACGCCTGAGATCTCCTCCGCCGAGGTAATGGAGATCCTGGAGATCACGGACGAAAAGATCGTCGCAAATCTGCGCAATCTGACCGACGAAGAGATGTTGTACGGTGAGGAATACCATCTGGACGTGTTTGACGGGGAAAAATGGCGTTCCGTCCCTTGTTCCCGCTATGGGATGTCTTTTAGCTACGCAGCATACTCTATTCCCGCTTCTGCGGATGCAACGCATACGTATTCCCTGTTTGGTTACGTCGGTTCTGGCGAGGACCCCCTGCCCGCCGGCCATTACCGTATCGTGACCTGGGAAGGTCAGCCGCAGCCGCAAAACTATTATGACTGGCAGGCGACCCGGAAATCCGTCGTCGCGGAATTCGACATCCCGTGACAGTGTCACAGAGGATAAGCCGGTGGGGACCGGGCCGTTGAAACAACGGCCCCTACACGGCGGCCGGGAGGGCCACCGGGGACGGTTCTTCCCGGCAGTGCCACTTGGAACCGTCCCCAAATGGCCTCGTGACAGCGGCCTCATTTTTCCCCGGAGGGCTTGCCGCCCTCCTTTTTTTGTGGTATTATTCCTTGTTGTTTTGAGTTTGTTTTCGCGAGGGTTTGCGGATGAAAAGATGGTTCAAATATGTGAAGCCGTACTGGCCGTGGTTCGTGCTGGGGCCGGTGTGCATGATCATCGAGGTGATCGGGGAGGTGAGGATGCCGACCTTCCTGCAGGCGGTGATCAATGCGGCGAATGACGGGACGCTGACGGCGGCGATGGGCTGGCGCGCGATGGGCGGGATGGTCCTGAACGCGCTGATCATGATGGCCGGCGGCGTAGGCGGCGCGTATTTCGGCGCGAAGGCGCAGGTGAATTTCGCGGCTGACCTGCGCGCGGACATTTACGCGCGCATCCAGACGTTCTCGTTCAGCAATATCGATAAATTCTCCACGGGCTCGCTGGTCACGCGCATGACCAACGACGTGACGCAGGTCACCAACTTCGTCGGCATGATGCTGCGGATGATGCTGCGCGCGCCGGGCATGATGATCGCGGCCCTGATCATGGCCATCAGCATCCGGCCGAGGCTGTCGCTGGTGTTCGCCGTGAGCATCCCGCTGCTGCTGATCGGCGTGGCCATCGTGCTGAGCATCGGCTTCCCGCGCTTCAAGCGCATGCAGGAGAAGATCGACGGCATCAACGCCGCCGTGCGGGAAAACGTCACCAACGTGCGCGTGGTGAAGAGCTTCGTGCGCGAAGATTTTGAAGAAGAGAAGTTCGGCAAGGCGAACCGCGACCTGCGCGACGCGAACATCAGTGCCGTGAAAGTCATGATCACGACCCAGCCGCTCATGACTCTGCTGATGCAGGGCACGATCCTGGCCCTGGTCCTGATCGGCGGCCCCATCATCCTGGAAGGCGAAATGCCGGTGGGCGACCTGTCCGCCTTCATCACCTACGCGATGCAGATCCTGACCTCGCTGCTGATGATGAGCTTCATGCTGATGTTCTCGTCCCGCGCCATGGCTTCCGGCAAGCGTATCCTGGAAGTGCTGGAGGAGGAGAGCGACATCACGGACAGGCTGTGGGAGCTGACCGCGGAGGACGGCACCCCTTACACGTTTACCCCCCGTGTTACCCGCGGCGCCATCGAATTCCGCGATGTGACCTTCCGCTACTACAAGACCAGCGAAGACGCGGTCCTGAACCATATCAACCTCACGATTCCGGCCGGCGCCACCGTCGGCATTACCGGCGCCACCGGCTGCGGCAAATCCACGCTGGTCTCCCTGATCCCGCGCCTGTACGACCCGGACGAGGGCAGCGTGCTGGTGGACGGCGTGGACGTGAAGGACTACCGTCTGCACGACCTGCGCGACGACGTGAGCATGGTCCTGCAGAACAACACCCTGTTTTCCGGCACCATCGCGGACAACCTGCGCTGGGGCGACCAGAACGCCACGGATGAGGACATCCGCCGCGCCGCCGCTTTCGCGCAGGCGGACAAATTCATCGACAGCTTCCCGGACGGCTATGACACCGTCATTGAGCAGGGCGGCACCAACGTCTCCGGCGGCCAGAAGCAGCGCCTCTGCATCGCCCGCGCCCTGCTGAAAAAGCCGAAGATCCTGATCCTGGATGACTCCACCAGCGCGGTGGACACCGCCACCGAGGCCATGATCCGCAAGGCGTTCCGCGAGGAACTGCAGGATTCCACCAAGCTCATCATTTCCCAGCGCATCACCTCCGTAATGGATGCAGACCTGATCCTGGTCATGGAAGAAGGCCGCATCACGGCCGGCGGCACGCATCAGGAACTGCTGCGCACGAGCCAGACCTACCGCGAGATCTGCGAATCCCAGCTCGAAGGAAAGGAGGTGTCGTGATGGCCAGAAGTCTGAAAGAACTTCAGGAACGCTATAACAGCGCCGCCAAGAAACAGCTGCTCGAAACCTCCTCCAACCGCCAGGCCCGCGGCGGCAAGGGCACCGGCCCGAAGAATGCCGGCGCGGCCGTCCGCCGCCTGATGGGCTACGTGAAGGGCTACCGCCTGCACCTCGTCGCCGTGCTGTTCTGCATGCTGGTCAGCGCCGTCACGTCGCTGTTCGGCTCCTACCTGATGGCGCCGATCATCGACAAACTGTCCGCGGCCGTGGCGCCGGACTTCACGCCGCAGGTCTCCCCGGTCGGTCAGTTCATGGACCGCATCATCAGCGGCCTGGCCGCGGCCTGGAACCGCACGGGCGTCATGGGCTACATTCTTACTGCGCTGCTGATCCTGGCCTTTGTGTACGGAATCGGGATCATTACCACGTATCTGCAGGGCCGTATAATGCTGCACGTCGCGGAGCACGTGATGGAGCGCATCCGCAACGACCTGTTCACCAAGCTGCAGCGCCTGCCGCTGAAATACTTTGACGGCCACCCGACCGGCGAAGTGATGTCGCGCTTCACCAACGACATCGACAACATCGACGCGATGTTCAGCAACTCGCTGACCTCGATCGTATCCGGCGTGGTGACATTGATCGGCACGCTGATCTTCATGCTGACCACGAACTGGCTGCTGACCCTGATCGTCGTCGTGTTCATCCCGCTGTTCCTGATGGGCGGCCTGGCCATCGCCAACCTGTCGCGGAAATATTACCGCAGCCAGCAGGCAGCGCTCGGCGCGGTCAACGGGTATATCGAAGAAAACGTCAGCGGGCAGAAGGTCGTCAAGGTCTTCAACCACGAAGCGGACTGCCTGGAGGAATTCTGCAGCCTGAACGACGACATGCGCGACAAGCAGTTCCGCGCCCAGTTCTGGGGCGGCATCATGGGCCCGGTCATGGGCAACACGTCGCAGATCTCCTACGGCGTGACTGTGGGCGTCGGCGCGCTGCTGATGTTCGCGGGCCGGCTCTCGCCCGGCGGCCTGACCGTATTCGCGCAGTACTCCCGCCAGTTCTCCATGCCCATCAACAACCTGTCGCAGCAGATGACCACCATCTTCGCGGCCCTGGCCGGCGCGGAGCGCGTCTTTGAAGTCATGGACACCGACCCCGAAGCGCCGGACAAGCCCGACGCTGCGGACATGAGCGCCATGAAGGGCTACGTCGTCATGACGGACGTCTCCTTCGGCTATGTGCCCGAAAAGACGGTCCTCAAGCACATCAACGTGTACGCGAAGCCGGGGCAGAAGATCGCCTTCGTCGGTTCCACCGGCGCCGGCAAGACTACCATGACGAATCTGCTGAACCGGTTCTATGACATCGAAGAGGGCACGATCACGATCGACGGCGTCAACGTCAAGGACATGAAGCGCGATGAGCTCCGCAGCAAGATCGCCATGGTCCTGCAGGATACGCATCTGTTCACCGGCACCGTGCGCGAAAACATCCGCTACGGCCGCCTGGACGCCACGGACGAGGAAGTGGAGCGCGCCGCGAAGACCGCCTCCGCCCACGGCTTCATCATGCGCCTCTCCGACGGCTACGACACGAAGCTGGAAGGCGACGGCACCAACCTCTCCCAGGGCCAGCGCCAGCTCCTGAACATCGCGCGCGCCGCCCTCTCCAAAGCGCCCATCCTGGTCCTCGACGAAGCCACCTCCTCCGTCGACACCCGCACCGAGCGCCAGATCCAGCGCGGCATGGACCGCCTTATGGAAGACCGCACCACCTTCGTCATCGCCCACCGCCTCTCCACCGTCCGCGACGCCAACGCCATCATGGTCCTCGAACACGGCGAGATCATCGAGCGCGGCACGCACGAAGAACTGCTGGCGATGAAAGGGCGGTATTACGAACTGTACACCGGGAAACGCGAACTGGATTGATCTGACAGGGGGACGGTTCCTTTGTCGGGTTTTGGCGGCTTTCCGGCGGGCCGATGGCACATCGGCCCCTACGATGACGGATGAATCACGGACTTTACGCAGGGGCCGTTGTTTCATCGGCCCGAATGAAAAAAGGACCACTTGGGGACTGTCCCCAAATGGTCCTTTTTGGATAAAGATTACATTCCTCTGTCAGTTTTTCTTCTTCCGACCGCTTACAACATCGCTCAGGAAATACCTTGTCATCATGACCCCCAGCAGGATCACGATTCCTTCCCAGACGTAAAGCAGCCATAATTCGGCCGTGAAGGCGCTGCGATTTGACGCTCCTTTGACCTGGCGTTCGCCCAGAATTGCCGGAAGGGCATCGCGATCTATTTCCGTATCGTTCCGGTAATACCTGACAACAGGGGACAGAACGGCATCATCAGGGATCTCCGTAAAGGTCAGGAAAGGCGCACCGTCATAAGCGGCCCGGAAAAGCAGCATTGTGTTCTCCTCGGTAAAATCAGTGGCGCCGTCCTTTACCCGACAGATCCCGTAGGAATCCAGCTCCGGATAATCATTGACGCAAAACGTAATGCAGTATCTTTTCTTCCCCTCAGTCACGATATACCGGTTGATCCACCGGTCATCCGACTCCGTATACCAGAGAAACCGATAGGTTCCGAACAGTCCTTTTTCCAGGCAGGCCAGGCCGCTTGAGCCCGGAAAGTCCCTGTCTGTGTAAAGAACATATAAATGACGGCCCACAGCGCGCCGCTCGAGTTCATCAGCAGAAACGGTCCCATACAGACGGTCGGCATGATAATCCTCGATCGCCCGCTCCAGGTCGGCCGTAGAATCCACACGGAAAGGGAATTCATGGCAATACAATGCGGCAGCGCATATGATCGTTACGACCACGGACACGACCGCCCCGATCAGTTTACGCCGCCTCTTTTTATCATTCACCAGCGCGAACAGGCTCCGTGCCGTGTCGTTCACCCGGCTTTTCGGAACACTGTCCCCTTCGATCCGCTCCGCGCCAAGCAGTTCTGCCACATTGATCTCCAGCACCTCGCAGATCCCCGGCAGCAGCGAATAATCCGGCATCGTCTTCCCCGTTTCCCACCGGGACACCGACCGCTGGCTGACCCCGAGCTTCTCGGCAAACTGCTCCTGGGTCAGCCCCTTTTCCTTCCGGATCTCCCTGATAAAAGCGCCGATCTTTTCCTGATCCATGACGTCTGCCTCCGTTGGTATTTGCCCGTATTATCCCGCGCAAAGGCGGAAATGTACAGGACACGGGGTGAGTATTGATGACAGAGGGACGGTTCTTTTGTCATCTTTTGAAAAACGGGGCGGCCTCAGACCGCCCCTGCGCTTTGTTATCTGACAAAGGAACCGTCCCCCTGTCAGGTTTTTACAGCTCCGGATCCGGAATCGGCGCCGGCAGTCCGACTTCCATCAGACTCGGGTCGGCGTAGAGCTGCTTCAGGCGGTGGAAGGCGGTGGCGAAGTAGTGGCCGGAGACGGTGCGGTCGTCCATGACCATGCCGAGCGGGATGCAGTGCTCGAAGACGACTTCGCCGTTTTTCTGCTTCGGGACCATGCGGGGGTTGCCCATAGCAAAGGACATGCTGGTGGTGCCGAAGTCGTAAATGTGGTGGTAGATGTGGTTGGTGCGGATGCTGGCCAGGTTGGTGAACAGCATGGTGCAGTGGAACGGGCTGGCGTCGATGACCATCTTGGGCAGCAGGTTGTGCTTGTCCGTCCAGCGGATCAGGTTGACGGCGCCGCGCAGCACGCCGGGAATCGACGTGATGGTGTGGATGATCTTTTCCGCGGAATTGTCGCCCACGCGGTTTTCCGCGATGTATTTTTCGATCTTTTCATTGATCTGGAAGATATTGTCCGTCGGCTCGAAGATGATCTTGGACATGGTCCCTTCGTTGGCGGTGCCTTCGCCCTTCTTGGAACCCATCACCACCATGCCGACAGTGATCTTTTCGCGGGTGTAGACCCGCTTGTTCATGACGAAGCGGTTGATGGGCGGGTATTCCGCCGTGAGCCGGACCAGGCCGGCCAGGATCACGGTCATGTTGCTCATCGGGATGCCCTGTTTCTTCTTATCGCGCACGTACTGGCGGATGGGCTCGTACGGGATGTCCAGCGTGATGGCGTTCATCGCATCGCTGCGCTTGGTCATCAGATGAACGGCCACGCGGTACATGGGATCGGTGTGTCTCAGCAGAATGCCGTCGGGACGCTTCATGGTTTTTACCTTCCGCTCGTTTAATAATTTTTTAATATATATAAAAAATATAGCACAGCAGCAGGGCGTTGTAAATAAAAAAGTAGGGGCCGATGTTTCATCGGCCCGCCGCTGGTAAAGGTAAATTCACGGCAAAATAGCGCTTGTTATTTTTCTGACAGCGAAGGTTTACAAACCCGGATTTGTATGATAAAATCATCGCTGGAATTGGAACTTCCGGAAGGGAGGAACAGGATGGGAGAGCATCGGAGAGTCATTTTGAAACTGAGCGGCGAGGCCCTCGCGGGCGAAACGCGCTTCGGTTTTGATGAGGAACAGGTCCGGAAGGTGGCGCTGGAGGTGCTGCCGGCAGTGCGCGAAGGCGTGGAACTGGCCGTCGTGATCGGCGGCGGAAACTTCTGGCGCGGCCGCAGCAGCAAAAACATCGACCGCAGCAAGGCGGACCAGATCGGCATGCTGGCCACGGTGATGAACGCCCTGTACGTTTCGGAGATCTTCCGCTCCTGTGGCATGCAGACCGAGATCTTCACCCCTTTCGCCTGCGGCGGCATGACCCGCCTCTTCTCGGAAGACGCGGCGAAGGAAGCCCTCTCTTCGGGCAAAGTCGTCTTTTTCGCGGGCGGCACCGGCCACCCCTACTTCTCCACGGACACCGGCATCGTGCTGCGAGCCCTGGAACTGGAAATGGATGAGATCCTGCTCGCCAAGGCCGTGGACGGCGTCTATGACAGCGACCCGGCCAAGAACCCGGACGCGAAGAAATACGACACCATCTCCATCGACGAAGTCGTCGAAAAGAAACTGGGGGTCATCGACCTGACGGCCTCCGCCCTCTGCCTGGACAACCGCATGCCCCTCGCCATCTTCGCCCTGGACGGCAAAGGCAGCATCACCCGCGCCCTGAAAGGCGACATCAGCGGGACAAGAATTACCGTGTAAATGCAGGGGCCGTTGTCCCATAACCAAAAAACTGTAGGGGCCGTTGTGCCAACGGCCCGTGAATATAACGAAGGAGGTAACCAATGGACTATCTGGAATCCGCAGAAGAAAGAATGCAGAAAACTTTAGATAACCTGAGCGACGAATTCGTCACCATCCGCGCCGGCCGCGCCAACCCCGGCGTCCTGAACCGGGTGACCGTGGACTATTACGGCGTCCCGACCCCGATCCAGCAGATGGCGAACGTCTCCGTCCCGGAAGCCCGGATCCTGCTGATCCAGCCCTGGGACCGCAGCACCATCAAGAACATCGAGCGCGCCATCCAGGCCTCCGATATCGGCATCAACCCGAATAACGACGGTTCCGTGATCCGTCTGGTCTACCCGGAACTGACCGAGGAGCGCCGCCGCGACCTGACCAAGGACGTCAGGAAGAAAGG
>JAFRNR010000044.1 GCA_017430085.1 Lachnospiraceae bacterium
CGGCCAGCAGCAGCGGATCGCCATCGCCCGCGCCATTGTGAACGAGCCGAAGGTCCTGCTGCTGGACGAGCCGCTGGGCGCTTTGGACTTAAAACTCCGCCAGGACATGCAGTATGAACTGATCCGCCTGAAAAACGAGCTGGGCATCACGTTCGTGTACGTGACGCACGACCAGGAAGAGGCGCTGACCATGTCCGACACCGTCGTCGTGATGAACCAGGGCTACATCCAGCAGATGGGCACGCCCGAAAGCATTTACAACGAACCGGAGAACGCTTTCGTGGCCACGTTCATCGGCGACAGCAACATCATCGACGGCGTCATGCTGCAGGACCGCCTGGTGAAGATCTGCGGCGTGAATTTCCCCTGCGTCGACGAAGGGTTCGGCACGAACAAGCCCGTCGACGTCGTGATCCGGCCGGAAGACGTGGTCCTGGACGAACCGGGCCGCGGCCAGCTGGACGGCACGGTCACGCACCTGATCTTCCAGGGCGTGCATTACGAAATGGAAGTAATGGCCGGCGGATTCGAATGGCTGGTGCAGAGCACCGTCATGCAGCCGGTCGGTAAAGAAGTCAGCCTGCGGGTGGATCCGGCCAATATCCAGATCATGCACAAGCCCGAATCGGAGGACGAGGAGGCCATCGTATTAGATGTCTGACAAAAGAAAATTTCTGGCATCGCCGTATATCGTCTTCATCCTCTGCGGGACCGTCATCCCGCTGCTGGCCGTGCTGTATTACGCGCTGGTGGACAAGGACGGAAACCTGACGTTTTCCAACCTGGCTTCCATTGCGGATCCCGTGCACCTGAAGTCGCTGGGGCTTTCGCTGCTCCTGGCGCTGATCTGCACCGTGATCTGCCTTCTGCTGGCGTTCCCGCTGGGCCTGATGCTGCGCAAGAGCGGCGGGAAGAAAGGCTTCATCATTTTTATGCTGATCCTGCCGATGTGGATGAATTTCCTGCTGCGCACCATCGCCTGGAAGATCCTCCTGCAGAAAAACGGCTTCATCAACGTGATCTTCACCTCGCTCGGCCTGGGGGAGATCGATATCCTGAACACCCCTTCCGCGGTCGTCCTGGGCCTGGTCTACGACTTCTTGCCCTTCATGATCCTCCCCATCTACAACGTGATGGTGAAGATCGACAACTCGCTGGTGGAAGCGGCCTACGACCTCGGCGCGACGCCGTTCAAGGTGGTGCGCGACGTGATCCTGCCCATGAGCATGCCCGGCATCATCAGCGGCATCACGATGACCTTCGTGCCGGCCATGACCACCTTCGCGATCTCGGAGATCCTGGGCGGCAACAAGATCCTGCTGATCGGCAACGTCATCGAACTGGAATTCCTTCACGGCGGCAGCCGCAACGTAGGCTCCGGCCTGTCGATGGTGATGATGTTCTTTATCCTTATCAGCATGGCCCTGCTCAATAAGTTCGATAAGAACGGGGAGGGCACGGTGGTATGAAAAAGTTCGGCAAAGCTTTGTACATCGGCCTGATCTTCCTGTTCCTCTACCTGCCGATTTTCACGCTGGTGCTCCTGTCCTTCAACGACAGCAAGACGCCCAGCAGCACCTGGCGCGGCTTTACGCTGAAGTGGTTTGCGGAGATCTTCAGCCGGGAAGAGTGGATCGAAGCGCTGATCAATACGCTGGTGATCGGGCTCCTGGCGGCCGGGATCGCCACCGTGATCGGCGTGGCGGCCAGCGTGGGAATCATGGCCATCAGCCGCCGGCAGCGCATCGTGATCCTGCAGCTCACCAACATCCCGATGGTGAACGCGGAGATCGTCACGGCCATCAGCCTCGTGCTGGGCTTCGCGCTGTTCGGCCTCAGCCTGAGCATGGGCACCATCCTGTTCGCCCACATCTGCTTCTGCCTGCCTTACGTTATCCTGAACGTGATGCCGAAGCTCAGGCAGACCGGCAATATCTCCTATGAGGCGGCGCGCGACCTGGGCGCCGGCCCGGTCAAGGCATTTTTCTCGGTGGTGCTGCCGGACATCATGCCCGGCGTCGTGACCGGCTTCCTGATGAGCTTCACGATGTCGGTCGACGACTTCGTCATCACCTACTTTACCCGCCCGGTGGGGATCAACACCCTGTCCACGCTGATCTACTCCCAGCAGAAGGTGGGGCTCCGCACCAGCATGTGTGCCCTGAGCACGCTCATATTCCTGCTCGTCCTGCTGGTCCTCCTCGTCAGAATGTTCCTGACGGGCCGGGCCGCTGCCGATAAATCTACAAACGGAGGTGTCTGAAATTGAAACTGTACCGCATTGTACTTGCCGCCGTCCTGCTGACGGCCGCCGTGGTCCTTTCCGCCTGCGGGGGGAATAATGACAAAACGCTGCATTTCTTTAATTACGGAGATTATCTGGAGGAAAGCCTGATCGAAAAATTCGAGAAGGAGACCGGCATCAAAGTCAAGCAGGATACGTTCGACACGAACGAAGACATGTACGAAAAGGTCGCCGGCGGCGCCGAATACGACCTGATCGTCGCGGCGGACTACACCATCGAAAAGATGATCCTCAACGACATGCTGCAGCCCGTCAATTTTAACAACATCCCGAACAGCAAATACCTGGACCGGGACGTCATGACCAAAGTCGCCGTCCCGGACCCGGGCAACAAATACGCCGTTCCCTACACCTGGGGCACCATGGGGATCATGTACAATACCAAGATGATCCCGGAAGGAAGCATCACCTCCTGGCGCGACCTGTGGAACGAGGAATATAAAGACGGCGGCATCGAAATGATGAACTCCGTGCGCGACACCTTCATGGTCGCGGAAAAGATCCTCGGCATCGACATGAACACCACGAACGAAGAGGACCTGCAGCGCGTCGTCGACCTGCTGATGGAGCAGAAGCCTATCGTACAGGCCTGGAAGAATGACGAAGCGCGCGACGACATGGTGGATGAAAACGCCGCTATCGCCATGATCTATTCCGGCGAATACGTTTACTGCCTGGATAACAATGAAAACCTGGCCTACTGCATCCCCGAGGAAGGCTCCTACATCTGGTTCGACTGTTTCGTCATCCCGAAGAACGCCAAGAATGTCAGCGCGGCGGAACAGTTCATCGATTTCATGATGCGGCCGGAGAGCGGCGTGGCCACGTTCGATTATCTCGGATACCCGATTCCCAACACGGCGGCCATCGCGATGCTGGACAAGGAATATCTGGAAGACGAAAACATCTTCCCGCCGCAGGAATTTCTGGACAAGTGCGGCGTGTTCCATTATCTGGGCAAAGAAGGGGACGAACTGCTGAACACTTATTGGAAGAAGTATAAAGGAAACTGATGCAGACCATGCAGAATCAGGAGGGACGCGATGTCTGAACTGAAACAAACGAGGAATTTCGGCGACCTGATGACCAACGCGGACGCCAAGGACGTGCTCAAACTGGTCTACAAAGCCCTTCAGACGAAGGGCTATGACCCCGTGAGCCAACTCGTCGGCTACATCCTGTCCGGCGACCCCACGTACATCACCAGCTACGCGGATGCCCGCTACCAGATCTCCCGGGTGGAGCGGGACGAGATCCTGGAAGTCCTGCTCAAAAATTACATCGACACGGAATTCGCTAAATAATGCGGATACTCGGCCTGGATTACGGCGCGCGCACCATCGGCGTCGCGGTCAGTGATTCATCCGGGAAACTGGCCCTGCCGCTGGAAACGGTCCGCCGGAAAGAAGAGAACAAGCTGCGCCGCAGCCTGGCTCGCATCCAGCAGCTGTGCGCGGAGTACGGCGCGGAGCGGATCGTCATCGGCCTGCCGCTCAATATGGATGACACGGAAGGGGAGCGCGCGCGCCTGACCCGTCTGTTCGGCGATCAGGTTACCCGCCGCACCGGCCTTCCCGTCGTCTATGAAGACGAGCGCCTGACGTCGGTAGAGGCCGACGAGCTGCTCGCGGAGGGCGGCGTTCCGTGGAAAGACCGCAAAAAAACGGAGGATCAGATCGCGGCGGCGCTGATCCTGCGCAGCTATCTGGAAAAGGAGGAACACCGTGGATAAGATCGTTTTTCATGGTGATCAGGAAGATATCTCATTATATGTGCTGGACAGCACCAAACTGGCCGGCCGCTCTTTCCTGCTGGTAACGGACACGGAAGAGGGCGACGGCACCTGCTACATCCTGGAGGAGCACGCCGGCACGGACGATAAGGAACTGGTGTATGAGATGGTGGAGGACGACACGCTCCTGGACCATCTGGCCAGCATTTTCGGCGAGCAGACGGAAGACGTCGACATCGAATTTTAAAAGGAGGCTCCCATGAGCAAACTGCGGATCATCCCCCTGGGCGGGCTTGATCAGATCGGTATGAACATCACCGCCTTCGAATATGAAGACGATATCATTATAGTGGACTGCGGCCTGTCCTTCCCCAGCGACGACATGCTGGGCATCGACCTGGTCATTCCGGACGTGCGCTATCTGGAGGACAAAATAGAGAACGTCCGCGGCTTTTTCATCACCCACGGCCATGAGGACCACATCGGCGCGCTGCCGTACGTGCTGCGCAAGATCAACGTGCCCATCTACGGCACCAAGCTGAGCATGGCGCTCATCGACGGCAAGCTGGAAGAACTGGGCATGGAAAACATGGCCAAGCGGAAGATCGTCCGCTACGGCCAGACCGTGACGGCGGGCAATTTCCGCGTGGAATTCATCCGCATCAACCACAGCATTGCGGACTCGGCCGCATTTGCCATTACAACACCCGCGGGGACCGTGGTCCATACGGGCGACTTTAAAGTAGACTACACGCCGGTATTCGGCGATCCCATTAACCTGGCGCGCTTCGCGGAACTGGGCAGCCGGGGCGTGCTGGCCCTGCTGTGCGACTCCACGAACGCGCTGAAGGAAGGCTTTACGCAGTCGGAAAGCACCGTGGGCCGCACCATTCAGCAGATCTTTGACGAAAACGAGGGCAGCCGCATCATCGTGGCCACCTTTGCGTCCAACGTGGACCGCGTGCAGCAGATCATCAACGCGGCGGTGCAGCACGGGCGGAAAGTCGCGGTGGACGGGCGCAGCATGATCCGCGTCCTGGGCACCGCGTCGGAAGTGGGCTATATCGACATCCCCGAGGGCACGCTGATCACGCTGGAGGAACTGGCGGATTATCCGCGCGAAAAAGTGGTGCTGATCACCACCGGCTCGCAGGGCGAGGCCATGGCCTCCCTGCCGCGCATGGCGGCCAGCATCCACCGCAAGGTCACGATCGATTCGTCGGACGTGATCATCCTGAGCTCCACGCCCATCCCCGGCAACGAAAAGGCCGTGTATAAAGTTATCAACGAACTGGAATCGCAGGGCGCCAAGGTCATTTTCCAGGACGTGCACGTATCCGGGCACGCGTGCCGGGAAGAGATGAAACTGATGTATTCGCTGACCAAGCCGCGCTTCGCGATCCCGCTCCACGGCGAATTCCGCCACCGCACGGCGCAGGCCGGCATCGCGGCCTCGATGGGCATCCCGCGCGAAAACATCTTCCTGCTGGAAGCCGGCGACGTGCTGGAACTGGACGAGGAAGGCGCCTGCGTAGTGGATAAGGTCCCCAGCGGCCGCATCCTCGTGGACGGCCTGGGCGTGGGCGACGTCGGCAACATCGTGCTGCGCGACCGCCAGTACCTGGCCCAGCACGGCATCATCATCCTGGTCTCCGTGTTCGAGCACGGCAGCGGCCAGCTGATCGCCGGCCCGGACATCATCACCCGCGGCTTCGTGTACGTGCGCGAATCCGAGGAACTGATGGAGGAAGCGCATGAAGTCGCGTACGGCACGGTCATCCGCTGCCAGACGCAGGGCGTGACGGACTGGACCCGCATCAAGACCGAAATGAAGGAAGACCTGAGCGACTTCCTCTGGAAGCGGATGCGCCGCAGCCCGATGATCATCCCGATCATCATGGAGGTCTGATTTGACACCGAAGAAGAGGGACAATGCGCAGGAAGATCCCCACGTCCTGGGGGTCGTGAACCACGCCGGCCACGTGCTGTTCAAGATCGCCGTCGTGGCGGTCTTTGCGTTCGCCCTTTTCTACGGGATCCGCACCGCCTATGATTTCGGCTACTCCGTCTTCACCACCGAATCCGTTGAAGCGCCGCCCGGCCGCGACGTGGAAGTGACGGTGCTGACCGGCATGTCTGCCCGCAGCGTCGGCAGCCTGCTGGCCAACGCCGGCGTCATCCGCAACGCCACGGTCTTCACCGTGCAGTCCGCGATCTACGGCTATGAGATCCGGCCCGGCACGTATACGCTGAACACCTCGCAGACCATGGAAAGCATCCTGCTCGCCCTTTCGGAAGGACCGGGGGCGGAGTGACCATGCCTGCGACCTTGCCCGAACTGCTGATCCCCGTGGGATCGCCCGACCTCCTGCCTGCCGCGCTGGCCTTCGGGGCCGACGCGGTCTATTGCGGGAGCAGCGCCCTGAGCCTCCGAGCCAAGGCGGACAATTTCACGGACGAAGCGCTGCAGGAAGCGATCCGTTATACCCACGCGCACGGAAAGAAATTGTACCTGACGGTCAATATCTTTGCCCATCAACAGGATCTCCCCGACGCGGAAGACCTGTTCCGCACCATAGCCGCCCGGCCCGACCGGCCGGACGCTTTTATTATATCCGACCTCGGCATTTTCCGCCTGGCGCGCCGCCTGTGCCCCGAAGTCCCGGTGCATATCAGCACGCAGGCCAACTCCACCAACGCGGAGACCGCCGCCTTCTGGGGCGATTTAGGCGCCTCGCGCATCGTCTGCGCGCGCGAACTCTCGCTGGAGGAGATCGCGGATATCGTCCGCCGCTTGCCCGGCGGTCCTGAACTCGAAGTCTTCGTCCACGGCTCGATGTGCATGTCCTATTCCGGCCGCTGCCTCATCAGCAGCTTCCTGAACGGCCGCGACGCCAACCGCGGCCTTTGCACACAGCCCTGCCGCTGGCAGTACTATCTCACTGAAGAGACCCGCCCCGGCGAATACATGCCGCTGGAAGAGACCGAACGCGGCATCTACCTGTACAATTCCCGGGATCTCTGCATGATTTCCCACCTGCCCGAACTCCTTGCCGCCGGCGTCCGCTCCCTGAAGGTCGAAGGCCGGATGAAGAACGAACTGTACATCGCCGCCGTCACGCGCGCCTACCGCACCGCCCTGGACGCCCTGGCGGAAAGCGAAGACGCCTACCGCGCCGTCCTTCCCTGGTGCGAACGAGAAGTATACAAATGCACCACCCGAGACTACTGCACCGGCTTTTATTTCGGCCGGCCCGGTCCGGAAGCCCAGAACTTTGCAAGCAGCGCCTACCGTCAGGACGTGCGGTTCCTCGGCCGCGTGCGTCAGGACGAAAAGGGCTATTATATCCTGCAGAAGAACAAATTTCGCGCGGGAGATCCCGTCGAGGCCGTCCGCCCCGGCGGGGAAGATGTCCCCCTGCGCGTCCTGTATTTCGAAACCGAAGAGGGGATCCGCCGGGACAGCTGCCCGCATCCGGGCGAAAAGCTGTACCTGGTCACGGACGTTCCCCTGCAGCCCTATGACATATTGAGAGAGGTCGCCCCATGAGCCAGTTTCCCGTACCCGCGGCATACCGCGTCATCCAGGAATCCCCGCTGAAAGAGATCGGCCTGACCGGGACCGTGCTGGAGCACGGCGCTTCCGGCGCGCACGTGATCTGCCTGCCCGCGGAGGATGACAATAAAGTCTTTTTCATCGCCTTCCGCACACCGCCCGTCGACGATTCCGGCCTGCCCCACATCCTGGAGCACAGCGTCCTGTGCGGCTCGGACAAATACCCGATCAAGGATCCGTTCATGGAACTCGGCAAGAGCTCCCTGAACACGTTCCTGAACGCCTTCACCTACCCCGACAAAACCGTCTATCCGGTGGCCAGCTGCAACGACAAAGACCTGGCCAACCTGATGGACGTCTATCTGGACGCTGTTTTCCATCCGCTCATCCACAGCAACAAAAACATCTTCCTGCAGGAAGGCTGGCGCTATGAGCTGGAAAACCCGGAAGCCGAACTCGGCCTGAACGGCGTGGTCTACAGTGAAATGAAAGGCGCCTTCTCCAGTTCCGAGGAGTGCCTGTCCCGCTATTCGGTCAACAGCCTGTTCCCGGACACCGCCTACGGCTTTGAATCCGGCGGCGATCCGGACAGCATCCCCTCGCTGTCCTACGAGGCCTTCTGCGCGTTCCACAAAAAGCTCTACCACCCGTCCAACAGCTACATTTTCCTGTACGGCGACATGGACATGACGGAACGGCTGACGTATCTGGACCGCGCGTATCTGTCGCAGTATGAACGGCTGGAAGTCGATTCCGAACTGGCCCTGCAGGCGCCGTTTGCCGCGCGCCGCGACCTGACGTACACGTATCCGCTGGGAGAAGAAGAGGACGCGGAAAAGAAGAGCTTTTACGCGCTGCAATGGGCCGTGGGCGATATTGAGGATTCCCTTGTGTCCAACGCATTCGACGTGCTGGAGACCGTCCTGCTGAACGCGCCCGGCGCGCCGCTGAAACAGGCTCTGCTGGACGCGGGCTTTGCCAAAGACGCGGGCGGCGGCTACTCCAATTACATGCGCCAGCCCGTGTTCAACATCACTGCAAAAGAATGCCGGGCGGGCGAGAAAGAGCGCTTCCTGCAAATCGTGACGGACTGCCTGACGGATCTGGCAGAAAAGGGCCTGAATCCCCGCTCGGTCGGCGCCGCCCTCAGTTCCCGCGAATTCCTGCGGCGCGAAGCCGATTTCGGCGGCATGTCCAAGGGGCTGATCTACGGCCTGAATATCCTCCAGACCTGGCTGCACGGCGGAGAGGATCCGTTCCTGTACCTGCGGTTTGAGAAAGATTTCCGGTATCTGCGGGACCATATTTCTGACGGCTACTTTGAAAGCCTGATCCGCCGGTACCTGCTGGACAATCCGCACTGCAGCCTGGTGGAAATGGATCCGGAAAAAGGCAAGGCTGAAAGGGATGCGGCCGCGCTGCAGGAAAAACTGCAGGCGTACAAAGCCTCGCTGACGCTCGATGAGAAAGACGCGCTGGTCTGCGAATACCGGGAACTCAAGGCCTATCAGGAAGAAGAGGAGAGCCCGGAGGCTGCCGCTTGCGTCCCGAAACTGAAACTGTCGGATATCCGCCGCACCGCCCGCGTCGCGAAGAATAACGAGGCGGAGGCCGGTCCGGCGCGGCTCATTTACCGTTTTGACAAGACGGCCGGCATCGCGTACGCCAATTTCTATTTCGATCTGCGCAACGTCCCGCGGGAGCATCTGCCCTGGCTGGGCCTGCTGAAAGCCTGCTTTACCGTGGTCTCCACGCGGGAACGCGACTACCGTGAACTGTTCGACCTGATCTCAGAAATCACCGGCGGCATCTCCGTCGGCACCGATTCGGTCCGGAGGCCGTCAGGCGAATGGATCCCGTACTTCAACTTAGCTGTCAAAGCGCTGGCCGCCAAATGGCCGGAAACGGCGGATCTGCTGAAAGAACTGTGTTTGAACTCGCTTTTTGACGATGAAAAGCGTCTGAAGGAGATCATTTCCGAGACCCTGATCAACGTAAAGCAGCTGTACGCCGCCGCGGGCCACCGTTCCGCCGCAAGCCGCGCCGCTTCCTATTACAACGAACCGGCCCTGTTCAGCGAACTGACGGGCGGTCTGGACTTCCTGCGCTTTCTGGAGGACCTCGCGGCGCATTATGACGAGCGGAAGCAGGAGATTGCGGATGAACTGAAAACCGTGACCGCCAAGATTTTCACGCGCGACGGCCTGCTCATCAACCTGACTTGCGAAGAGGCCGCGTTCCCGCAGCTACAGCCGCTGCTGGCGGACCTGGCAGCATCCTTCCCGTCCGATCCCGCAGTCCGGCTCTCCGTCGGCACGCCCGTCCGGAAGAACGAAGGCATCAAGACCACCGGCGCGGTGGGCTATGTAGCGCATTGCGGCAGCTATAAAGAAGCCGGCCCGTACCGGGGCAGTCTGAAGGTCCTGCAGAGCATCCTGAGCATGGATTACCTGTGGCAGCAGCTGCGCGTCCTCGGCGGCGCGTACGGCGCTATGTGCCAGTTCAGCATCCACGGCCCGTCCTCCTTCGTGTCCTACCGCGATCCGCATATCCGCAATACGGAGGAAGTCTACCGCAGAATCCCCGCGTATCTTGAAACGCTGGATCTGCCGGACGAAGTCCTGGAAAGCTTTATCATTGCCACGATCGGCGGAATAGACTTCCCGTACACGCCGTCCGCGCAGGGCAGCATTGATTTCAGCCTGCTCCTGAACGGCGTCACGCCCGAACGACAGCAGCGCGAGCGCGATGAAGTCATCGGCTGCACCCTGGCCGATCTGCGGGCCCTGGCGCCTTATATGGAGGCCATCCTGAAGGACAACAACTTCTGCACGGTCGGCAGCGGCGTCAAGATCGAAGAAGATAAAGATCTGTTCGACCAGCTGATCGATCTGTAGTATTCACAAGGGAAAGAGGCATTTCATGAGATCCGGATTCGTAACGCTGATCGGCCGGCCCAACGTCGGGAAATCCACGCTGATGAACCGCCTGATCGGCCAGAAGATCGCCATCACCAGCAATAAAGCCCAGACCACGCGTACCCGCATCGAGACCGTCTGGACGGACGAGCGCGGCCAGATCGTGTTCCTGGACACCCCCGGCATCCACAAAGCCAAAAACAAGCTGGGCGATTACATGGTCGGCGCCGCCAAAAGCACGCTCTCCGAAGTCGACCTGATCTGCTGGCTGGTAGAGCCCGCGGACCCGGTGGCGGAAAAAGAAGAGCAGATCCTGTCTTATCTGGACAACGCCGCCGTCCCGGTCCTCCTGGTGATCAACAAGGCGGATACGGCGGACGAAGAGACGCTGGCCGCCTGCCGCGCCCGCTTCGAGGCGCACCGTAAGTTCGCGGACTGCATCGCGGTCTCGGCCCTGTCCGGCGACGGCGTGGAGGCCCTGCGGCAGCTGATCTACGACCATCTGCCCGAAGGTCCGTACTATTTTGATGAAGACACGCTCACGGACCAGTCCCTCCGCGACCTGGCTGCCGAACTGATCCGTGAAAAAGCGCTGCGCCACCTCTCGCAGGAAGTCCCGCACGGGATCGCCGTGGAGATCGAAGCGTTTGAGGAAACGGAAGGCCGGCCCGTGCACATCGAGGCGGCGATCATCTGCGAGCGCGACTCGCACAAGGGCATCGTGATCGGCAAAGGCGGTTCCATGCTGAAGACCATCGGCACGGAAGCGCGGAAAGATATCGAGGAACTCCTCGAATCCCGCGTCGATCTGAAATTATTCGTCAAAGTGCGCCGCGACTGGCGCAATGACAGCAGCCAGCTGGGAAGTCTGGGGTATCGGAAAAGATGAACGACGTGATCCGGGTGACCGGGATGGTGATCTCCGCCATGCCCATGTCGGAGAACGACAGAAGAGTAGAACTGCTGACCGCCGAACTGGGGAAAATCAGCGCCTTCCTGCGCGGCGGGCGGAAGATCGGCAGCCCCCTGCTGGCGGCCGGCCGCCTCTTTGCGTTCGGTGAATTCGAGCTCTTCCAGGGCCGCAGCGCCTACACGGTCCGCTCCGCCGACATCCGCGAATTCTTCGCTTTCCTGGCCTCCGATCCCGAAGCCTTCTGCTACGCGTCCTATTTCGCCGAACTGGCCGCCTATTACAGCCGTGAAAACGTGGAAGACCTTCCGCTGGTCCGCCTCCTGTTTTACGCGATCCGCAGCCTGCATAACACCCGGCTGGACCGCGCGCTCGTGCGCTATGCGTACGAACTGAAATTAATGCAAACAGAAGGGGAGGCCCTTCCGGAACCTCCCTTTGCTTCGGATTCCTCCGCCGGCCGCGCCTGGCAGTACGTGCTGGACACGGATGCGGACAAATGCTTTCAATTTCTTCTGGAGCCGCAGCCTTTCCGGGACTTTTCCCAGTATGTGGCGACGCTGCGGAACGGTCTGATAGACGGCCGGTTCAAATCGCTGGCCGTGCTGGAAGATTATCTGTCGATGCAGCAGTAGAGCGGATCAGAAATAGTTCCGGATCAGCGCCACGGGCTTGCCCAGCACGCGGCATTCCGGGACGATGATCGGCTCCATCTCATCATTTTCCGGCTGCAGCCGGTAATATCCCTGTTCTTTGTAAAAACGCTTGACCGTGGCGGAATCCTCTACCAGGACCACCGCCAGTTCGCCGTTGCGCGCGGTATCCGCTTCGCGGCAGATCAGCCGGTCCCCGTCCAGGATGCCGACGTTGACCATACTGTCGCCGTGCACTTCCAGCATGAAGAGAGAAGTGTCCGCGGGCGGCAGTTCTTCGGCCGGGAACGGGAAATACCCTTCGATGTTCTGCTCCGCCAGGATGGGCTGGCCGGCGGCGACCTGGCCGACGAGCGGCACCGGGATCATTTCCTTCCGGCCGGCGCCCCACTCTTCATCGCACAGCTCGATGGTGCGGGGCTTGCTGGGGTCGCGGCGGATCTTGCCCATAGCTTCCAGCTTGCCCAGATTCGCGTGCACGGAAGAAGTGGAACTGAGATGCACTTTCTGGCCGATCTCGCGGACCGTGGGCGGATAGCCTTTCTCCCGGATCTCAGCGCGGATGTAATCCAGAATTTCCTGCTGCTTGTTGCTGAGCTTTTTCTCTTTCATAAGGATCCCCCCATAACTGCTCGTTTTCCCTATTATAGCAGATATTTTTGAAAATGCAAACATTTGTTTGCAAAAGTTTGTTCGATTTTTTTGCCAAAACCGCTTGACAAACATTTGTTCGTGTTGTAAGATGACGATACCGAACAAATGTTCACGCCGTAATAAAGCAAGTGAGGTGAGGATCATGCGGAATACGAAACAAAAGAGAAGAAGGAATCAGAGAATACGAATCTGTCTTGCTGCTTTATTGATGATACTCGGACTGGGCCTTTCCGTCCTTTTCCTGGGCGGCAGCAGCGCCAAAGCCCGCCCCGAAGCAGTACAGAAATATTACACCTCCGTGACCGTACAGCCCGGCGACACCCTTTGGAGCATCGCGCAGCAGTACGCCCCGGAATACAGCGACATCCGGGAATATGTGGAACAGCTGATGAAGATCAACCAGCTGCACAACACGGAAACCCTGAAAGCCGGCCAGTCCCTGGTCATCGTTTATTATCAATAACAGGAAGCAGCTTTCCTCCTGAAGAAGCTTTGAGTTATCCTTGAGAACGGTCCCCCCGCCGTTCTCATTTTTCTGTCAAGACAGTGCAGCCGATTGAAAACTCATCCGTATGACTATGGCATTAAACGCGTTATTCCACGCAGAAGAAGAGAAGAAGGAGAGATAGACGAATAGACATGCAAAATCGATCTGGGGCCGAAATACAGCCTTACAGAGGCATGTCTGACTTCGGCCATCCCTTTAAGTCACCCCGCAGGATCGCCCCGAACATCCGCTCGCTGACCCCGTGATATGTTTTGTTCAGGTCGGAAAGCATCCGCTTCATTTCCTCCCGCCTCGTATTGCCGTCCGCCGGGCACGGATTCTTCATGACCGGCAGCGCCTGCGCCCGCGCGAACGCGATGATATCCGGCTCCTCCACATACATCAGCGGCCGGATCAGCGTCAGCTCCATGCGGTCCAGATAACTGACCGGGGAGAAGCAGTTGATGCGTCCCTCAAAGATCAGCGACATCAGAAACGTCTCAATAAAATCGTTCCGGTGGTGCGCGTACGCGATTTTGTTACAGCCCAGCTCCTTCGCCCGCGTATTGAACGCCCCTTTCCGCAGTTTGGCGCAAAGCGAACACGGGTTCGATTCGTTCCGGATGTCAAACACGACCTCCGCGATCTGGGACTCCACCACGTTCAGTTCCAGCCCCAGGCCGGCCGTAAAGCCCTTCAGCGCCTCCAGCGCGGCCGGATCCCTGTCGGCAAAGCCCAGATCCACGCAGATCGGGACCATTTCAAACGGCAGCGGATAAAACCGCCTCAGCCCGTTCAGGGCGCAAAGAAGCGTCAGGCTGTCCTTGCCGCCGGAGATCCCCACGGCGATCCGGTCACCTTCCTGTATCATGCGATAATCATCGACGGCTTTCCGCGTCAGACTGAGTAACCGCTGCAGATCCATAAAAGAGGTTCCTTTGCATATATTATCAAATGCATTATATCATACAGCGAATAAGAATAAAATGACAAAATGAATTGTAGTACTTCATTCAGAAGCAAATCGGTTTTGCAATATCAATAACAAAGAGTCCGATTATAAGTCATTGTGGCAGCTGTGCAGAGTGCGCAGTATTTCATAAAGTAACCGGACGGTATCATCTGTTTATTCAGTAATAATCCCGTATTTGACAAATAAACAGTTTCCCTCTTGACAGAGGAGAGCGCTTGCCTTATACTTATTTATGCGTTAAATGTATGTTTAATGCAAAAATACACCGGAAAAATGCCCAGGAGAGCGGTTTTTTCTAAAACCTCCCGAAGCAGCCCCGGCCGGACCGCTTCCGGCCTGATCCACGGTAATTACAGATACAAAGCATCACTCATTGCAAATACAAACAACATACACAACCTGAAAGGATCTCCCTCATGCCGAAACGTTTCAAATCCGAATACTACGCCGAAAAGGACAAAGCCTATTACGCCAAACTGCACGAACTGCAGAAACAGCTGCCCGCCTACATGAAACCCTACCTGTCACACATCGAGCTCAGCAAGCGCGTCCGCACGGCCATCGCCTACACCCGCGATCTGATCACTTTCATGAAATACATTCAGGAAGTCAATCCTTTATACGAAAACACGGATATCCGCAGCATCCCGTATGAATGCATGGAATCTCTCACGTACGACGACATCAATTACTTTCTGCAGTACCTCAAACAGAACAACGGAACGAATGTTCACTATAACGCCGAAAACGCCTTAAACCGCATGATGTGCACGCTGCGCGGCTATTTCGGCTTTGAAGTGGCGCGCGAACACCTGGTCAAAAACCCGATGCTGGGCGCCGCCAAACCGATGCCGCCCAAAGAAAAGCCCATCGAGCGCCTGCGCGCGGACCAGGTCAACCAGCTGCTGCAGGGCATCGAAGCCAGCGAATCCGGCTCGGAGCGTTCCCGGGCCTTTACCGTCCGCACCCAGCTGCGTGATACCGCCATCGCCACTCTCCTGCTCAATACCGGCATCCGTGTATCGGAATGCGTCGGCCTGGACCTGAAGGACATCAATTTCGAAGAAATGTCCGTCTGCGTCGTCCGCAAAGGCGGCCGCATCGAATACGTCTACATGAATGAAGAAACCGCTCAGGCGATCCGTGATTACATCGAGATCGAACGTCCGAACTTCATCACCTCCCCGAACGAGCCGGCCCTGTTCCTGTCCAACCGCCGCCAGCGCATGGCGGTGCGCTCCATCCAGGCCATGCTGGAAAAATACGGCCGCTCCGTGCTGAAGCAGGAAAACCTGCACCCGCACACGCTGCGCAAAACGTACGGGACGATGCTGTATGAGGCGACTTCGGATATCGGCCTGGTCAGCGAGACGCTGGGACATAAAAGCGTGGATACGACCCGGAAGCATTACGCGGATATCAGCGATAAGCACAAACGAATCGCAGGAACGCTGCATGTTTACCGGGATCCGGACAACGCATCCGGCAGTGAAGGCGACGGGAAACAATAAAAAAAAGAAGGAGGAGCCGGCTCACTCCGACTCCTCTTCTGCTTTCCGCTACATCCTCTTCCGCACGATCATGGTGAAGACGAGCAGCAGGATCAGCGTCGCGCCCCAGCCGACCGGGAAACTGGTGTAAAAGACCTGTACCGTCCCGACGCGCGGCATGACCAGCGCCAGGTAAAAGTGACGGACGGCGACCATCCCGACCAGAGAAAGGATCATCGGGATGCGGCTGATCCCGTAGCCGCGCAGGTAACCGAGCAGCACTTCGCGAAGGACCATGATGATATAGATCGGGGCCAGGAAACGGGACATCGCGGCGCCGGCGCGGATCACGGCCGGGTCGCTGCTGAACAGGTTGATGACGGGCTCCGCAAAGAGATACAGCAAAAGGGCAAGAGGCATGGTCACGGCAGCACTGAGGCCGAAACCGTACCAAAAGCCCTTTTTTGCACGGGAAAAATTACGGGCACCCAGGTTCTGGCTGACGAAGGTCGTAGTTGTCATAGCGAGCGATTTGCAGGGCATGACCACGAAACGGTCGACTTTCATGCCTACGCCGACGCCGGCGGTCACTGCAGTCGGGAACCCGCTGATATAGGACCAGACGAACAGGTTGGAGAAGGAAATCAGGGCATTCTGCAGGCCGGCGGCAAATCCGACCCGGACGGATCCCAGGATAACTTTCCGCCCGTCCCGCAAGGTCCGGACGAAGTCCAGCGGATTCTTTCCGGTGCGGCGCCGGATCAGGACGTAGACCAGCAGCATGGACAGCCCCTGGGCGACGATCGTGGCGATGCCGACGCCGGCGATCCCCCAGCCGAAGGCGATCACGAACAGCAGGTCCAGACCGATGTTCAGCACGGTCGTCAGCATCAGCACATACAGGGGGCTTGCGGAATCCCCGATGGCCCGCAGGATGCCGGTGCCGCAGTTGTAGATGACCGTGAACATCAGGCCGGCCAGATAGATCCGGAGATAAACGATCGCCTGCTCATAGATTTCTTCATTGCATCCCGTAATGTGCAGCAGCGCCGGTGCCAGCAGGATCCCGAGTGCGGACACGATAACGCCCATGACGACGGAGAACGTGAATGCGTAACAGATCGCATTCCGGGTCTCGTTTTCGTCGCCGCGGCCGAAAGCTTTGGCTACGACGACGGTATTCCCGATCGAAACCCCGTTGAAAAAGCCGATCAGCAGATTGGAAATAGGCGCGCAGACGCTCACGGCCGCCAGCGCGGTCTCGCTCACGTAGTTGCCGACGACATAGGAATCGACGGTGTTGTAGAGGTTCTGCAGCAGTTCGCTGAGCAGGATCGGGACAGCAAAAAGAAGCAGCTTCCCGATTACGGCGCCTTCAGTGAAATTGATGCTTTTCTGACGTCGGAGAAGCTGCATGGTCTTATATCTGTTTGTGCACTATCGTGTATTCATCGCCCGGCCGGTAATACGGACACGAAGGAAAACGGCCGATCAGGAACAGCCTCATTTCGTCCTCGTCCAGGTCCATGACGCAGGTGTAGCAGTCGTATTCCTCATCGTATTCGTAATTCAGGCAGTCGTCGCAATTGCTTTGTACGGGCTTTTTCCGGGTCGCCATGATCGTTTATTTGGTCCCCAGGACCGCCGTATTGTCCTTCTGAATGACGTCGTGCGCGCCGCCTTCCACGATGCTGACGGAGGACACCAGCGTCAGTTTTGCCTTCTGCTGCAGTTCGCGGATGGTCAGGGCGCCGCAGTTGCACATGGTGGAACGGACCTTGCTGAGGGTCAGCTGCACGTTGTCCTTCAGACTGCCGGCGTAAGGAACGTAGGAGTCCACGCCTTCTTCAAAGGACAGTTTCCGGTCTCCGCCCAGGTCGTAGCGCTGCCAGTTGCGGGCGCGGGCGGAGCCTTCGCCCCAGTATTCTTTGTAGTAGGTGCCGTTGATGCTGATCTTGTTGGTGGGGCTTTCGTCGAAGCGGGCGAAATAGCGGCCCAGCATCACGAAATCCGCGCCCATGGCCAGCGCCAGCGTGATGTGGTGGTCGTACACGATGCCGCCGTCGGAACAGACGGGGACATATACGCCGGTCTCTTCGAAATACTTGTCGCGCTCCTTGCAGACATCGATCAGCGCGGTCGCCTGGCCGCGGCCGATGCCCTTGGTCTCGCGCGTGATGCAGATCGAACCGCCGCCGATGCCGACCTTCACGAAGTCCGCGCCGCAGTCCGCCAGATAGCGGAAACCGTCCGCATCCACGACGTTGCCGGCGCCGACTTTGACGCGGTCGCCGTACTCCGAGCGGATCCAGTCAATGGTCCTCTTCTGCCATTCCGAGAAGCCCTCGGAAGAGTCGATGCATAGCACGTCCGCACCGGCTTCGATCAGAGCCGGCACGCGTTCGGCGTAGTCCCGGGTGTTGATGCCGGCGCCGACCACATAGCGCTTGTGCTCGTCCAGCAGTTCATTCGGGTTCTGCTTGTGCAGGTCGTAGTCCTTGCGGAACACGATGTGGCAGAGCTTGCCTTCCTTGCTCACGATGGGCAGGGCGTTCAGTTTGTGGTCCCAGATGATGTCGTTGGCTTCCCGCAGGGACGTCCCTTCCGGCGCCCAGATCAGTCTTTCCATGGGCGTCATGAATTCGTGCACGGGCGTGTTCGGATCCATGCGGGAGACGCGGTAATCGCGGCTGGTAACCAGGCCCATCAGTTTCCCTTCGGGCGTGCCGTCTTCGGTCACTGCGATGGTGGAATGGCCCGTGGAAGCCGTGATAGCCACGATGTCGGCCAGCGTCTGGTCCGGCCGCACGTTGGAGTCGCTGCGGACGAAACCGGCCTTGAAGCTCTTGGCCCGCTGCACCATGGCGGCCTGCGAGGCGATGCTCTGCGAGCCGAAAATGAAGGACACGCCGCCTTCCATGGCCAGCGCCACGGCCAGCCGGTCGCCCGAGACCGACTGCATGATCGCGCTCACCATCGGGATATTCATGGTCAGCGCAGGCTCTTCGCCCCGGCTGAACTTCACCAGCGGCGTTTTCAAAGATACATTGGCGGGAATGCATTCCGAGGAAGAATACCCGGGAATGATCAGATACTCGTTAAAAGTTCTTGACTGCTCATCCAGAATGGTTGCCATGCTCTTCTCTCCCTTCGAAGGATCATGATATTTTCTTGAAACTATATCGAAAAGATCCCGGCTTGTAAAGCCGAAATCATTTTATTTTCAGCGGTTTCTCCTCTCCCCGGAACAGCCGCTTGATATTCTCCGCATGCCGCAGCAGGGACAGGACGACGATAAAAGCGAACACCAGGATGGCTTCCCAGACGGGCAGGACGCCGCAGGCCAGGAGGCCGGTCAGGATCAGCACGATGTACAGGATCAGGTCCGCGGTCACGGTCGCGCAGGAGGCCAGGGAAACGATCCCGGTCGTCAGGGCGATGCCGAAAAAGATGATGAGGCCCAGGATAGTCATGCGCCAGTCCAGCAGGATGATCAGCGCGGCCGTGGAGGCGACGCCCTTGCCGCCTTTGAAATTCATAAAGCAGGGGAAATCATGCCCCAGGACGACGCCCAGGCCGGTATACAGCTTAATGAGCAGCACATACTCCGGCCCGCGGGATTTAAACAGCAGGAGCATCAGCAGAACGGCGAGGAACATCTTGCCCATGTCGCCGATGAAGACGATGAACCCGGCTTTCTTCCCCATGACACGCAGTGCGTTCGTGGAGCCGGCGTTGCCGCTGCCGTGTTCCCGGATATCCAGGCCCTGCTTCTTCCCGTAGAAAAAGCTGGTCTGGATGCAGCCGAAGAGGTAGCCGACCACAATAAATAGCAGACGGATCATTGTTCCTTCTCGCTCCTTTCCCGGATGATGATCTTGATGCTGGTGCCCTTGAATCCGAACGTTTCCCGGAGCTGGTTCTCCAGATAGCGCTGGTAGGAAAAGTGCATCAGTTTCTTGTCATTGACAAAGAAAACGAATGTGGGCGGGCCAACGGCCACCTGTGTAGCGTAATAGATGCGCAGGCGTTTGCCCTTGTCAGACGGCGGCTCGTGCATGGCGGTGGCCTGGGAAATGATCTCGTTCAGCACGCCGGTGGCGACGCGCTGGACGCAGCTTTCCACGATCTCGTCCACCTTGTCGAAGATCTGGCCGAGGCGCTGGCCGGTCTCTGCGGAAACGAACAGGATGTCCGCATAATCCAGGAAAGAAAGCACGTCGCGGATGTCCTGCGTGAACTTCTTCACGGAACTGTTGTCTTTTTCGACCAGGTCCCATTTATTGACCAGAATCAGGATGCCTTTGTTCCGGTCATGCGCGACACCGGCGATCTTCGCGTCCTGCTCACTGACGCCTTCCTTCGCGTCGATGACAAGGATGACGACGTTGGAGCGCTCAATGGCGCTCACAGCGCGGACGATGCTGTAGTGCTCGATATCTTCCTTGATCTTGCTCTTGCGGCGCAGGCCGGCGGTGTCGATCAGAACGTATTCTTTTTTGTTGCGGCGTACGACCGTGTCGATTGCGTCCCGCGTGGTCCCGGCGATATCCGAGACGATCACGCGCTGATTGCCCGCCATGCGGTTCACGATGCTGCTCTTGCCCACGTTGGGCTTGCCAACGATCGCGATGCGCGGCCGGGTGTCTTCCTCATCCTCTTCCGCCGCCTTCGGGATGTGCTTCATCACCTCGTCCAGCAGATCGCCCAGACCCAGCATTTCGGATGCGGAGATCGGGATGGGATCGCCCAGACCGAGGTTGTAGAACTCATAGACGTCGTTGCCGTATTTGGCGAAGTTATCCACTTTGTTGACGGCCAGGACGACCGGCTTCTGCGACTTGCGCAGGAGTTCCGCGACGCGGAGGTCGTCGTCCACAAGACCTTGCTTGACGTCCGTCAGAAAGATGATGGCATCCGCGGTCTCCATGGCCGTGACGGCCTGCTCGCGCATCTGCTTTAAGATCACGTCGCTGCTGTCCGGCTCGATGCCGCCGGTGTCGATCAGCGTGAAGCTGCGGTCCAGCCAGGTGCAGTCCGCGTAAATGCGGTCGCGGGTCACGCCGGGCGTGTCGTCCACGATGGAGATGCGGCCTCCCGCCAGTTTATTGAATAGAGTGGATTTGCCCACATTGGGCCGCCCTACGATGGCGACAATGGGTCTGCTCATGCTCCGCCTCCTGTTTCTGATTCATAAGCCCGGAACAGCCGGCTGCGCGAGGCGCCGGGGCCGGGTTTTAAAATGCTTTTTACCATGGAAATGCCGTCGCAGTCAAGGGCAATGACCGGGACGCCCAGGGCTTCCTCCACGTCGGACACGTGAATATCGTCCAGAAACACGTCCTCGCCGGCCCGCAGCATGGTCAGCGGGATGTATACGGCCTCGCCCAGATCTTTCCCTTTCAGCTGCGCGATCAGGTCGCCGCCGGTCACCAGGCCGGAGACGGTGATGGTCTCGCCGAAGAAGTCGTTCCGGATCGGGTACAGCATCGGCTCCACGCCGGGGAACTTCTCTTTCAGCTCCGCCAGCAGTTCCGCGATGGACGGCGCGGGCAGGCGGCCGCAGGCGATGGATACTTTCCGCTTTTTCCGGGCGGACGCTTTGTGATGCGCCAGTTCTTCCCGGAACTGATCGATAAACAGCCGCATCATCCCCACGCCGTTTTCGAGCTGCAGGTAGCCGTCGTAGCGCTCTTCTTCCGGCAGCGAGCGCTCTGCCAGCAGGTAGATCTCATCGCTGGCGTGGACGAAATGCAGGTCGTGCAGCGGGTAGAGTTTCTGCTGCCATTTTTCGATGATGTCGACGGTTTGCTGCGCCTCTTCTTTCGTCAGGAGCCGCAGCGGCGTCAGGCCTTCCCGGAACCGGGTCAGGCCCACGGGGACGACCGAAACGCTTTCCATGCAGGGCAGGTAGCGCGACAGCTGTTCAATGGTGTATTCCAGTTCCGCCCCGTCGTTCCAGCCCGGGCAGAGCACGATCTGGCCGTTCATGGTAATCCCGTGCTCATAAAGCGTATCCAGGCGCTTCAGGGCATCGCCTGCAAAGCGGTTGTGCAGCATGCGGCAGCGGAGTTCGGGATTCATCGTGTGCACGGAGATGTTGATGGGCGACAGGTGGTAATTCAGGATGCGGTCGAATTCGTGATCGCTCATGTTGGTCAGCGTGATGTAGTTGCCCTGCAGGAAGCTGAGCCGGGCGTCGTCGTCCTTGAAATACAGCGTTTCGCGCATGCCGGGCGGCATCTGGTCGATAAAACAGAAGATGCATTTGTTGCGGCAGGAACGGTATTCGTCCATAAGGCCTTCTTCAAAGGACAGGCCCAGGTCCTCGTCCTCGTCTTTTTCGATCTCGAACAGGATCTGCTCTCCTTCCGCCGTTTCCACCAGGAGGTCCACTTCTACTTCGCGGCACAGAAACTCGTAGTCCAGGACGTCCTCGATCTCCTGGCCTCCGATGCTCAGAATATAGTCGCCGGCTTTGATCTCCAGCTCTTCCCCGATGGAGCCGGGCGCTACCCGGCTGATGCGGTGCTTCTTCATTATGTTGGCCCTTCCGCGTTTATTCTACCATATAATCCTTGCCAATTCCACCGAAAAGTGTTAGGATTTTATCGCAAGGCATTTCTCATCAAGGAAAGGCGGATCACGTTCATGGATTTCGACAAGACCTACTACTTTAAGAACCGCACGCTTCTTGCTCCCCTCAAAATCATCGCGATGGACAACTGCCGCGAACTCGTCGAAAAGGCGGACCGGCACATCGTTGCATTGCGCAAGCAGTACCTCGCGGATCACGCGCAGGACGATCCCACGATCTCCGGCCGGGAATACGACAAGGATTCTTACCTGGTCCGGGTCCAGTGCCCCCGCTTCAGTTCCGGCGAAGCCAAGGGCATGATCATGGAATCCGTCCGCGGCAGCGACCTGTTCATCATTTCGGACGTAACCAACAACAGCATGAGTTTCAAGATCAGCGGCCGGACCCATTACATGTCCCCCGATGATCATTACCAGGACTTAAAGCGCATCATCGCCGCCGCTTCCACTTCCGCCCGGCGCATCAGCGTGATCATGCCGTTCCTGTATCAGAGCCGTCAGCACAAGCGCGTGCTGCGCGAATCCCTGGACTGCGCCCTGGCACTCGAGGAACTGAGCAATATGGGCGTCGCCAACATCGTGACTTTCGACGCGCACGATCCCTGCGTGCAGAATGCGATCCCGCTGCACGATTTTGACAACTACTCTCCCGACTACAATTTCCTGCACGTGCTGCTGACGCAGCTGCAGGATATTCACTTCTGCAAGGACCAGATGCTCCTCGTCAGCCCGGACGAAGGCGCCATGCGCCGCGCCGTTTACCTGGCCAACACGGTCGGACTCAACCTCGGCATGTTCTACAAGCGCCGCGATTACACGCGCGTGGAGGATGGCGTCAACCCGATCGTGGCATCGGAATATCTGGGCCCGAATCCGGAAGGCAAGATCGTCCTGATCCTGGACGATATCATCTCCACCGGTCTCAACATCCTGGAAGCCGCGCGCGATATGAAACAGCGCGGCGCCGCCACGGTCATCATCTGCTGCACGTTCGGCCTGTTCGTAGCCGGCTTCGACAAGTTCATCAAAGCGCACGACGAAGGTATCTTCGACTACATGGTGACCACGAACCTGAACTACCGGCCGCCCATTGTGCTGGAGCAGCCGTGGTATCTGGAGGCGGACATGTCGGGCTTCATCGGCAAGATCATCAACACGATGAACCACAATATCGCGGTCTCCACCGTCGTGGATCCGTCGAAGATGCTGCAGACGATCTTAAAAGAAACAGAGTAACTGCGGCCGGGAATAACGGCACGGAATCGATGCAGGGAGCGGAAAATGGAGTCCGCTCCTTTTTTATTCTTTCCAGAACGCGTCCGGGTAGTGGACGACCATGTCAAAGCCGTCTATAGCGACCACGTCAAAACGGCACGGCGGATAATTCCCGTCCGGGAAGTACCGGATCAGGAACTGTTCCGCGACCCGGAAGATCGTCCGCTGCTTCCGCCTGTCCACGTGCACTTCCCCGCGGCCGTATTCGTCCGTGCGGCGGTATTTGACTTCCGCGAACACCAGCGTGTCCTCATCGCGCAGGATCAGGTCGATCTCGCCGACGTGGCAGCGGTAATTGCGCCAGAGGACTTCCATGCCCAGGCGCTGCAAATAAACGGCAGCCTGCTCTTCGTAGCAGGTGCCGACTTCTCTTTTATTCATTTTTTCTCTCGTATTGGAATGGGATTATTCGGACGGAGCCGTGAAGTTTTTGATGAAGCTCCGGCGGTGCTCCGGACACGGGCCGAATTCTCGGATCGCGGCGATATGGGCCGCCGTTCCGTAGCCTTTATGCTGCGCAAAGCCGTACTGCGGATAGGTCCGGTCCATTTCTTTCAGTATCCGGTCCCGCGTGACTTTTGCGATGATACTGGCGGCGCCGATCGAGATGCTCTTGGCGTCACCTTTGATAATGGGGATCTGGCGGATATCCACGCCGGGGATCGTCACCGCGTCCACCAGCAGCACGCCCGGGACCGGGGATAACTGCGCCACCGCTTTCCGCATGGCTTCGTAAGTAGCCTGCAGGATATTGATCTCGTCGATACGGGCCGCGGACACCAGGCCGATTCCCACGCTCAGCGATTTCTGCATGATCTCGTCATACAGCATCTCCCGCCGGGCTTCCGAAAGCTTTTTGGAGTCGTGGATATACAGGATCTCCTGTGACGGGTCCAGGATCACGGCGGCGGCGGCCACCGGGCCGGCGAGCGGGCCCCCGCCGGCATCGTCGATCCCCGCGATCGGGGCGAATGCGGCGTACTCCTGCTCATAGACGCTGAGCGACGCCAGCCGGGCCCTCTCCTTTTCCAGGTCGAGCCGGGCCATTCAGTTGCCCTCCGGGATCAGATTGGTGCGCGTGTCAAACGGCCACACGCGGAGCCAGGCGCGCCCCACAAGCTGGCTGCGCTTGACGGGCCCCACCGCATAGCGGGAGTCCGAACTGTTGTTGCGGTTGTCTCCCATCACGAAATACTCGTCCTCTCCAAGCGTGATCGGATCCTCCGCCGCGCCGGCCGGGAAAATCTTCTGCGTAGCGTACGGGTCTTCGATCGGTTCCCCGTTGATATAGATCACGGATTTTTTGATCTGCACCGTTTCCCCGGGCAGGCCGATCACGCGCTTCACGTAAAACGTGTCCGGTTCGTCCTTCAGCCGGAAGACGACAATATCCTGCCGCTTAGGCCCGTGCAGGAAACGGTAGGTGAAGCAGTCCACGATCAGCTGGTCCTTGTCATGCAGCTTGTCCTCCATGGAAGAACCTTCCACCATGACGCGCTGGCCGATGCAGGTCAGGAAAAAGACGACAAAACCGACCAGTAAAGCCAGATGGAGCAGCGCGCTCAGGATGTCCTTCCAGAGCTTGGGCTCCTTTTCCAGCTTGACCGGTTCGGGCTCTTTGTTTTTTTTCCGAAATGCCATATTACTCCTCTTCGTCTGCCGGGGATTCCAGTGTGATGCGGCCCAGTTTTCCTTTTTTCAGGTCGTCCAGAAAGCGGGCGGCGGCGCGCGCCGTATCCGGTTCGGCACCTTTCTGCAGGAGGCCCTGCTTTTCCGCCAGTTCGGTGAGAGAGGCGGGCGAAACGTCCCCGGAAACGCCGTATTTGTCCGCCAGCGCCTGCGGATACCGCTCCTGCAGCAGTTTCATGCCCTCCAGAGCCAGTTCCTCCGCCGGCAGCACTTCTTCGCGGATGGCGCCCATCAGGGCCAGTTTGAGGCCCACGGTCTCATCCTCGAAGCGGGGCCACAGGATACCCGGCGTGTCCAGAAGTTCCAGAGAAGCGTTGAGGCGGATCCACTGCAGGCCGCGGGTGACGCCCGGTTTATCGCCGGTCTTGGCGCTGGCGCGGCCGGCCAGGGAATTGATCAGGGTGGACTTCCCGACGTTGGGGATGCCGGCGATCATCAGGCGCGCGGGCCGGTTTTTGATGCCGCGCTTCAGATCTTTCGCCTTCTTTTCCGCTGCCAGTTCGTTCAGTTGCCGCAGGATATCCGCGCAGTCGCCGCGTTTGCGGGCGTCCATGGTCAGCGGGATCAGGTCCTGCGTGCGGAAACGGGCCATCCATTTCTCGGTCTCGCGGGGATCGGCCAGATCAGCCTTGTTCAGGACCAGAATGCGTTTCTTTCCTTTCCCCATGGCGGCCAGGTCCGGATTGGCGCTGGCATACGGGAGACGGGCGTCGCGGATCTCCACGATGACGTCCACCAGCTTGATGCTGTCTTCCATCGCCCGCCGCGCCTTGGTCATGTGCCCGGGGTACCATTGCAGATTCATGCCCATACGCACCTCACGGCAGAAAACGCAGATCGCGGAAAGGCGCGTAACGCAGCCAGACCGTCCCCAGGATGTTGCGGGCCAGGATATTGCCCACATCGCTGAAACGGCTGTCCAGCGAGGCGTCGGCGTTCTCTCCTACTACAAAATATTCTCCTTCCGCCAGGGTCAAAGGCGTCTGCGCTACGCCGGCGTAGGAAAGGGAGCGGGTGTATTCGTTTTCGGGGAGCTCTTTCTCATCGATATAGACCTTTCCTTCGCGGATCAGGATCGTTTCGCCGGGGAGTGCCAGGACGCGCTTCAGGAAAACGCCTTCCTGACCGGGCAGTTCATAGGCCACGATATCAAAGCGGTCGATGGAAAGGATCTTGCCCTTCACGCGGTTCAGCAGCAGCCGGTCCCCGTTGGACAGGGTGGGCGTCATGGAACTGCCTTCCATGTGGACGCGCGTGCCGAAGAGGTGGACCAGCGAGAGCGCGAGCGCAACCACGAGGATCACGTCCACGACCCAAACAGAGATCCGTTTGACCAGATCCCCCGCGGTCACTACCTCATAATCGCGCCGTTTCGCCATGAATACCTTTTTCCTTCCGCCGTGCTAGAAAATGTTTTGGTTGAAGACGTATACGTAGACTTTCGTCCCCGCAAAGCCGCCTGCGGAATACTGGTCGGATTCAATGGTGAATTCGTCTATTACAGAGCCCTGCTTCTTCTGCTTGGCGATCCAGTCTTCCATCTTTGTGTTGTCCGATTCCGTCAGGAGCAGGAAATACTTGTCTTCCACCCGCTCGCTGAAATTGCCGGACGGGAGCTGGTAATCGTTCTTGACCGGCTTTCCCTTGGATTCGTTGATGTTGGCCATCTGGACCTTATTGCCGGAGACCAGCGTGATCAGTTCGGACCACCAGAAGTTGCCGTAGCCGTAGGTCAGGCCCTTTTCTTCCAGAACGCGGGCCGCCACGTGCCAGGAATTGTTCTCCCCGTAGTTGGCCGGCATGCGGGCGATCGTGACCGCGGACAGTGCGGACACCGCGATGAAAAATGCGGTAAAAATGATCCCGACGCGCTTGAAATCGACCTGCTGCAGGCGCTTCAGGCTCCAGGTCATCATCACCAGGATCCCGCTCCCCAGCATCGGCGTCAGCCGCCAGTTGGCCTTGCCCAGGCTGCCGAATACAGAGGCAAATACAATGAAGGCCGATACGAACAGATGGCCGCCGATCAGCAGGCGCAGTTCCCTTTCCGGCTGTTTGTCATACCGGGCCAGCAGCACGAAAGGTCCGAATAAAAACACGAGTGCCGCGGCGATCCGCAGCATGTTGACGACGGAATCGACACTGACGAGCGGATCGTTTTTGGCTACGGACACGCCGAACAGCGTCAGCCAGTTGTGGAAAAGTCCGAGGAAGTTGTCCTTCCACTCGTTCATCGGGCTGTAGGTGGAATAGGCGTTGGCATAGCCCGCTTCCACGCCGCGCGTGAAGACCGGGATCATCAGGAAGCCCAGCACGGACCAGAATAGGACCAGCAGCAGGACGAGGGACAGCCCTGCGTGCTCTTTGATTCGTAAGGCCGGCTTGCTGTAGATGTAGTATTCCAGCACGTAAGCCCCGACCAGCGGCAGCGTCAGGCAGACCAGCGTCTGCAGCCCGTCAGTGGCGGCCAGGAAGGAAAACAGGATCAGGACGGCCAGGCGGATCCAGTCGAGGACCTTATAAGAGGAAAACCCTTTCAGCTTTTCTTCCTCTCTCAGCAGCCGCAGCGCCAGGCCGAAGCCCAGGCAGAAAAACAGGATGCCCAGATTGTAATAGAAAATGTGCTCCCAGATGATCTCCCGCAGTTTGGGGCTGGAGGACAGCAGCATGACGGTCACGCTCACGAATACGCCGCTGAACAGCCGGTCAAAGCCCAGGCCGCGGGCCAGATAATAAAGAGCAAAGATGAACAGCAGCGCAAACAGCACCAGACCGGCGATCTGCGCGGTCATGGAATACCCGAACAGCGCTACGAAAGGCAGAAAGATCAGGTTTCCGCCGAACGGCTGCACCGCCGCGTAACTGAAGTTTTTGGAGATCAGATGGCCGGATTCATAGGTCGCCTGCGCCCAGCGGATGGAGTCCGTGCAGTCCGAGGTCATGTAACCGGAGGCGGGGCCCAGAAGATAATACAGCACCAGAAGAAGGCCCGGCAGGAGGGCCAGGAAAGGGAGCAGTTCCCGGATATTCAGCTTCCGCTTCGTCTTCTCAGGCATTTTTCCCGCTCTTCTCCTCGTGGTATTCTTTTTCGGTGTTCACTTCCCAGACGGCTTTCTTGTCGCGCTCGCCGCTCTGAATGGTCCGCACGGCTTCCATGGCCGTGAGCATGGAGTGGTCCATGTTGTTGTACTTGTGCTGTCCGTTGCGGCCGATGCACCAGAGGTTGTCGATGCCGGACAGGAACTCCTTCACGGTGTCGAACTCGGAGTAAGTATCGAAATACGCCGGATATGCTTTCTTCACGCGGATGCGCACCGCGTCGCGCACATCCGCTTCATCGATCACGCCGATAGAGGCCAGTTCACCCTTGGCAAAGCGGATGAATTCGCCTTCTTCCATCTCCCAAAGCTCGTCGCCTTCATTGCAGAAATATTCCAGGCCGATCCAGACCTTGGAGGGATCTGAGACCAGGTACGGAGACCAGTTGTTGAAGATCTGCAGACGGCCCAGCTTGACCTCGCGGTCCTGGATGTAGATCCAGCAGTCGGGGACGATGTTGCCCACGGTCTTCAGTTTGGTCTCGTTCTTGATCTTCAGTTTATCCACTAACAGGCCGACCGTCACGAAATCGCGGTACGGCAGGCCGGAGGCGATCTCCTGCACCTTCTGCGGCGCGGCATCGCCCATGCCCGCAACCAGGTCCTTGATGGGCATGGTGGAGAAATACTCGGCCCCGGTGAAGCTCTGTTTAACACCGTTGACGTCAGCAAGAACTTCGGCAACACGGCCGTCCTCCACGCGGATATCCGTCACTTTCGCGTTGAAAATGATGCGGCCGCCCATTTTCCGGACCTCGTCCGCCATCACTTCGTACAGCTGGCCCGGGCCTTTCTTAGGATAGAAATACTGCTCGATCAGCGACGTTTCTGTCGTGCCGCTCTTCTTCCGGAACGGTTTGCTCACGACGTTCCAGACCGCTTTGGTCAGAGACAGGCCCTTTACACGCTGCGCGCCCCAGTCCGCGGAAATGTCGCGCGGGTTGCGACCCCAGACCTTGGTGGTGTAATCCTCAAAGAACATCTCATACAGCGGCTTGCCGAAGCGGTTGATGTAGAAGTTCGCAAGGGAATCCTCTTCTCTTTTATGCACGGCGGAGCCGATATAGCCGAAGCCGGCCTGCATGGTGCGCTTGAAGCCCATGTTCTTGAAGGTGGACGCCTTCAGCGAAATGGGATAATCAAAGAACTTCTTCAGGAAGAAAATGCGGGAGACGCGGCGGCGGATCAGCATGACGCGGTCTTCCTTTTCGGGATCCGGACCGCCGGGGACGAATTCCTTCTCCTCATAGCCGATCACTTTGTCATCGCTGGACGGCGCCCCCTGCGTGGGCATCAGCTCCCGCCACAGCGCGTTCACTTCCTCGTTCTTAGTGAAGAAGCGGTGGCCGCCGATATCCATGCGGTTGCCCTTGTATTCCGCCGTGCGGGAAATGCCGCCCACGAAACTTTCCTCTTCCAGGATGACCGGAACACAGTCCGTTTCTTTGAGCAGCTTATAGGCGGCGGTCAGGCCGGCCGGGCCGGCGCCGATGATGATCACTTGCTTGTCAGCCATGTTATTTCCCCCGGTAAACGAATATTTTCCGGCCCAGATAATTCCAGACCAGGACGATCCCTTTCACGACCGCGGTCATGATCAGGTACCAGATGCCTTCCTCCCCGATGAAGCGCGTCCCCAGCAGCGTCAGGCCGACGGTCAGGAAATACCCGATGACCCCTACGGCTGCGTAGATCAGGAAAGCGCCCACGGTCTTCCCCTTCTCCTTCTGCTCCGGCTTGCGGAACACGAAGACGTTGGAAAGGATGTAATTGACCACCAGGCCCACAATAAAACCGGCTGTCACGGATATGGCAACGGGCAGCTTATCGTCTTTGGTGGCGTGGAAAATGTAATACAGCGTCAGGTAATTGACGCCCATGTCGATCAGCGCGGAAATGCCGCCGATGATGACGTAGCGCAAAAACTCTTTGAGGTTGTCTTTATTCATGCTCTATTCCCAAACATATACCGCTTTCATGCAGTATACAGTTCTCCCGTGCAGAATGTTGCGGTTAACCGCTGTCTTACCGTTTTCCCTTTATGCTGTCGTAAGACTTCAAAAGATTATAACATAAAGAGGAAAAAAAGAAAAGCGTAAAAGGCGCAAAAAAAGAGGCGGCCGGAGCCGTCTCTCTTTTAGGATCAGCGGGAAGCTTCCTTGACCTTGGCGGCTTTGCCGACGCGGTCGCGCAGGTAGTTCAGCTTGGCCCGGCGGACTTTGCCGCGGCGCACGACGTCGACCTTCTCGATCAGCGGGGTGTGCAGGGGCCAGGTCTTTTCGACGCCGACGCCGCTGGAGATCTTACGGACCGTAAAAGTCTCGCGGCTGCCGCCGTTCTGGCGCTTCATGACGATGCCTTCGAACATCTGGATACGTTCCCGGTTTCCTTCTTTGATCTTGGCGTATACGCGGACCGTATCGCCCACCCGGAAATTGCCGACGCCTTCCTTCAGCTGGGCGTCTTCGATTTTCTTGATGATGTCGTTCATAATTCCTCCTACTAAAACAGGTCGTTCATAACGCCCGAGGCGACAGCGGACCGCTCCTTTTAATGCGACACGACTAATATAATATCACGGTTTCCCGGAATTGCAAGCGTTTTTTGCGCTGCAGCAATAACTTTTTTATTCAAGACCGGCCAGGAATTCCCGGTCTTTTTTGTCCAGTTCCGCGGTCTCCAGCAGTTCGGGGCGCACTTCCTTCGTCCGCCGCAGGGATTCGTTGCGGCGCCAGCGCGCGATGTTGGCGTGATGGCCGGATTTCAGGATCTCCGGGACCGGACGGCCCAGGAAGACTTCCGGACGCGTGTACTGCGGATATTCCAGCAGGCCGTTCATGAAGGATTCGTCGCCTGCGGATTCATTGTTGCTCAGGACGCCGGGGACCATGCGTGATACCGCGTCCATCAGGACCAGCGCAGGCAGTTCGCCGCCGGTCAGCACGTAATCCCCGATGGAGACGCGGTCCGTGGCGATCTCCTCCAGTACCCGCTCGTCCACGCCTTCATAATGGCCGCAGAGGATGTAGAGTTCCTCCTCCTGCGCGAGTTCTTTCGCCAGCGCTTGATCCAGCACGCGGCCCTGCGGTGTCATGTAGACGAGGCGGGGTTTCGGTCCGTTTCCTACCGTTTCCTGATACGCGCGGTAAATAGGCGGGGCCTGCAGCACCATCCCGGCTCCGCCGCCGTACGGGTAGTCGTCCACATACCCGTTCCCGCCGTCCGAATACTGCCGGAAATTGATGCAGCGCAGGGACAGCAGGCCTTTTTCCGCGGCGCGGCCGGTGATGCTGGTATGAAAGCCCGTTTCCACCAGCTCCGGGAACAGGGTCAGCACGGTAAAACGCATCAGAGATCCTCCAGACCGTCCATCAGATGGACCGTGATCAGCCGGGCCTCCGGATCGATCCGGAGCATGCAGTCTTTGATGTTGGGCAGCAGGTATTCCTTGCTGTCCTTCTTTTCCGGATCCTTTACCACGAACACGTCGTTGGCGCCGGTGGGTAGGACGTCGCGCAGCACGCCGAGCGTCCGCCCCTCTTCCGTTTCCACGCGGCAGCCCAGCAGGTCGGCAATGTAGAAGCTTCCTTCCTCCAGCGGGGCGGCGTTTTCGCGGGTCACGAACAGGGAGGCGCCTTTATGGCGCTCGATGTCGTTGATGTTGTCGATGCCCTTGAATTTCAGGATGACCATCCCTTTGGCCGTCCGGGCCTTTTCGACTTCCAGCGTCAGGTCGCCGGCTTTCGTCTCCAGGATGACTTCTTTCAGGTGCGCGAAACGGTCCGCGGAGTCCGTGGTGGGGTAGACCTTGATCTCGCCCCGGATCCCGTGGGTGGAGGAAAAGATACCGATGCGGAAACGTGATTCCATAAGCGGCTCTGCGTCTTACTCGATGTCCAGGCTGACGCGCACGTCATCCCGGATGGCCTTGGCCTTCAGGACGGTGCGGATGGCCTTGGCGATGCGGCCCTGCTTGCCGATGACCTTGCCCATGTCGGCCGGGTCCACATGCAGGGTCAGAACGGTCTCCCGTTCGGTCACGGTTTCAGTGACCGTCACGGCGTCGGGATTCGTTACCAGCGCCTTGGCGATCACTTCGATCATTTCTTTCATTACCGCACCCCGATTCTTATTCCAGGCCGGCGATCTTTAAGAGCTTGGCGACCGTGTCGGTAGGCTTGGCGCCGTTCTTAATCCACTCCTGTGCTCTTTCGGTGTCGATCTTCACAACGCTGGGATCCTGCGTGGGATCATAGTAACCCAGTTCTTCGATGAAGCGGCCGTCGCGGGGCGCTCTTTCATCGGCGACGATAACGCGGTAGGTGGGGGCTTTCTTCTTGCCCAGTCTGGTCAGACGGATCTTAACAGCCATGATTTGTTTCCTTCTTTCTTGGTAGTTTTTGCTGCGGGCATTTGCCCTGTATCTCAAAAGTCAAATTGACTGATGATGCTTAAAACGGGAGGCCGAACGGCATTTTGGCTTTTTTCTTTCCCATTTTGCCGGTCATCTGCTTCATCATTTTCCGGCTTTCCTCGAACTGCTTCAGCAGGCGGTTGACTTCCATGACGGAGGTGCCGGAGCCGTTGGCGATGCGCTTCTTGCGGGAGCCGTTCAGGATCTCGGGCTTGCGGCGTTCCCGCGGGGTCATGGAGCGGATGATGGCTTCGATTTTGCCGAGGGACTTGTCGTCCGGGAGTTCCGCGCCGCGCAGCTGTTTGCCGACACCGGGGAGGAAGCTCAGCAGTTCGGAGAGGCTGCCCATTTTCTTGAGCTGCTGCATCTGCTCCAGGAAGTCTTCCAGGTCGAATTCGGACTTGCGGATCTTGCGAAGCGTCTCTTCGGTCTTGGCGTCGTCCATTTCCAGGGCTTCGGCGCGCTCGATGAGGCTCAGGATGTCGCCCATGCCAAGGATGCGGTTGGCCATGCGCTGCGCGCTGAAGGCCTCCAGATCCGTCAGCTTTTCGCCCATGCCGGCGTAGAAAATGGGTTTGCCGGTGACGGCCTGCACGGACAGGGCCGCGCCGCCGCGGGTGTCGGAATCCAGCTTGGTCAGGATGACGCCGTCGATGCCGATTTGTTGGTCAAAGGACTGCGCGACGTTGACCGCGTCCTGGCCGGTCATCGCGTCCAGGATCAGGATGGTCTGGGTGAGCGGGACCGTGTCGCGGATCTGCTTCAGCTCATCCATCATCTGTTCGTCGATGTGCAGACGGCCGGCGGTATCCAGGATAACCAGGTTGTAGCCTTTGGCGCGGGCTTCTTCCAGGGCCATTTCCGCGATGCGGGGCGGCTTGATGTCGGAGCCGGGCGAGTAGACCGGGATGCCGAGCTTTTCGCCGTTGACTTTTAACTGCTCGATAGCGGCGGGCCGGTAGATGTCGCAGGCCACGAGCAGCGGCTTGCGGTCTTTTTTCTTCTGCAGGAGGGCCGCCAGTTTGGCCGCGGTGGTGGTTTTGCCGGCGCCCTGCAGGCCGACCATCATGTAGACGGTGATCTCGTTGCGCGGGAGGAGGGCCAGTTCAATGCCTTCGCCGCCCATCATGCGGATCATCTCTTCGTTGACGATCTTGATGACGGCCTGGCCGGGGGTCAGGGATTTCATGACCTCGGCGCCGACCGCGCGCTCTTCCACGGCTTTCACAAAGTCTTTGACTACTTTGTAGTTGACGTCGGCTTCCAACAGGGCCATCTTGACTTCCTTCATGGCGGAGCGGACGTCCGCTTCGGTCAGGTAGCCTTTGCTGGTCAGTTTCTGGAATGCGGCCTGTATTTTTTCGGATAAGCTTTCAAATGCCATGTTGCGTCCTTATAATTCTTCGATCTCCTTCGTCAGCTGAAGGATGCGGGCGAGGTCTTCGCGGTGGCGGGTGTCTTCTTCCAGGACTCCGCAGATCAGGCGGATCTGCTCTGCTTTGTCTTTGATCAGGCGGAACTGCCGGACAAGGCCGAGCTTTGCCTCATACGCTTCCAGGGCGGCTTCCACCCGCCGGAGCGTGTCGTGGATGCCCTGGCGGCTGATGCCGAAGGTCTCCGAGGCTTCCGAGAGGCTCAGGTCCCCGAATTTGACCTCCTCGTAGATCCGGCGCTGCTTTTCCGTCAGCAGGGCTCCGTAAAAATCGTATAACAGCGCATGCTCAAAGTTCTTGTCCATAGCGTCACCTTGCCGAGATTAGCACAAATAAAAAAATCTGTCAAGTATTTTTTCTTGACAGATGAAAATGTTGTTGTAACAATGATTTTTGTATTATTCCATAGCAAGGACGTAGCGCTTCCGCCGTTCTTTCGTGACCCACATGCTGAGCAGCAGGCCGGCCACGATCAGGGCGCCGCCGCCGAAACGGATGAGGCCGGCATAGGACTCCAGGTCCTTATTGATGACCGGCAGCAGCATGATCAGCACTTCTAGCACTGCCGCGCTGATGCCAAGGCCGATCAGCCGGCTTTTTTTGAAGACTTCCCGCAGGGGAAGTTCCGGGAACAAGGCGCGGCCCGCGAGCGCGGTCACGCCGGCCAGGACGGCGATCAGCGTCACGATGCTGAGGATCACCTGCAGCACGGGATTCAGGATCATTTTCCAGAGCAGCTGCGCCGCCTGGCAGACGCCCCAGCCGAGCACCCACAGGGGCAGGCCGATGAAGATGCGGAGCGGCAGGGGCCAGGACCAGATCCAACGGCGGATGCGCATTCCCAGCGTAAGGGGACCTTCGTCCTCCTCTTCCGGCTCTTCGTCTTCCGGCTCCTCTTCCTCCGTGTCTTCGTCCACGTAATAGGCGACATGCGGTTTGTTCAGTTCGTCCTGGACCTTCAGCATCTCGTCCGGATTGCCGAAAAGGCCGTTGACAAGTACCGCGGTGCCCGTCGTGACGGCCGCGGCGGCTCCCAGCGCTTTTTTCCGGAGCTTTTTGGACTTGTCTTTGTCCTGACTGTTGTCCTTTTCCGGCTCCGGAGCAGCGGGCTTATTCATTTCCCGTTCCTGTCCGGTCACCTGTTGTAAACCTCTTCGATCTCCGCGTAACCTTCCGCGGCCAGTTGTTCTTTCTGGAATTTCTTGTTCTTGATCATGGGGCTGACCAGGACGGTAAGGCCGTCCGCGCGTTCCTGCGCCGCCTGTTTCCGCACGGCCAGGGCCTGTTCTTCAGGGAGGTTCTTCTCCAGCAGATAGGCCTTTTTGCGAGGGGCGCCGGGGACCTGATAATTCTGCTCCATCAGGATCGTGATCAGCCGTTCGAAGCCGATGGAGATGCCGCAGGCGGGCACCTGCTGGCCGATGAATTTGCCGACCATTTCGTCGTACCGTCCGCCGCCGCCGGCCGCGCTGCCGAAATCAGCCAGTTCCAGTTCGAAAATAGGACCGGTGTAATAGGACATGCCGCGTACCAGGGTCGGGTCGAATTTCACGGTAAACGGCACGCTGGCCGCCTGTTCCACGGAGCGGATGATGGTCTCCAGACCCGCGGTGTAAGCGGCGACGCCTTCCTGCTCCTTGAGGAGTTCCGACAGTGCTCTCAGCGGCTCTTCCGCGTTCTGAAGCGCAGCGCTAAGCTTTTCATAAGCCGCGACGCTTTCCGCGGAGAAGCCGTTCTCTCCCATCTCTTTCAGGACACCGTCCAGGCCGATCTTATCCATCTTGTCCCAGATGATAAAGGCCTCGTCGCAGCGCTCCGGAACGATGCCGCAGTACGCCGCCATCGCCTTCAGAAGCCGGCGGTCGTTGATGTGAAGAATAAAACCGGAGAAGCCCAGGCGGCCCAGCAGCGTGGACGTAGCCAGCAGCAGGTCGATCTCCGCCGTATTGCTTCCCTCGCCCAGGATATCGATATCGCACTGATAAAACTGACGGAAACGGCCCTTCTGCGGACGGTCAGCGCGGAACACAGGCCCCACCTGCAGCGCCTTGAAAGGCTTGGGCAGTTCGCCGTTGTGCGCGGAATAATAGCGGACCAGCGGGACCGTCAGGTCGTAGCGCAGCCCGGAATCCGCCAGGTCGTCTTCCGTCTTCGCTTCGGCGATCTTCAGCTTTTCGCCGCGCTTCAGAACTTTGAAGATCAGCTTTTCGTTGTCTCCGCCCTGTTTGCTGAGCAGGTTGCCCAGAGACTCCACGACGGGGGTCTCGATGGGGGTGTAGCCGAAGGTCTTATAGGTCTCTTTGATCAGTCCGATCACGTAGTCCCGGAGGATCATTTCGCGGGGCGAAATATCCCGCATGCCGGTGACGGCGTTCTTGTTCAAAGCCATAATTTCCGCTTCCTTTCGATCATTTCCTCGATGCGCAGCCGGTACTCTTCCAGCCCCTTGACGTTGTCCGCGCGCTCGATGCGGCCGTCCGGATATACCGCTTTGCTGATATTGCCGGCGCCTACCGCAAGGATACTCTGTTTTTCCTCCATAATCAAGATATTATAGAGGCCTTCCTTCCCCGGCGCAGCGTAACCGACGTTCTCCAGATTGCCTGCCATGTTTTTCTGACGGTATAGATAGTACGGGAACAGGCCCATCTCCTGTGCGCCGGCGGACGCCGCCCGCATCATAGCGGCGGGCTCGTCCTTTTCGTAGGCCGGGCCGAAACGGTCTTCCTCGCCGGATCCGTTGTCCTCCCGGCGCAGGCGCGAGGCCCGTTTGATGGCCAGCGCGTGCACGGTGAGGCTTTCCGGCGCCAGCGGCTTCAGCTGCGCCAGGGTGTCCTGCACGTCCGCCGCCGTTTCTCCGGGCAGGCCGAGGATCAGGTCCATGTTGATGTTGTCAAAGCCGGCGTCACGCGCCATCCCGAATGCCCGGATGATGTCCTCCACCGTGTGGAGACGGCCGATCGTGTCCAGCGTCCGCTGCTGCATGGTCTGCGGATTGACGGAGATGCGCGTGACGGGATATTGCCTCATCACCTGCAGTTTTTCCGGCGTGATGCTGTCCGGCCGGCCGGCTTCCACGGTGAATTCCTTTACGCGGTCCGCAGGCACGCTGCGGCAGATCTTGTCCAGCAGGCGGTCCAGCTGGCCGGCGCTCAGCGCGGTGGGCGTGCCGCCGCCGATATAGACGGTATCCGGGGTCACGCCCTTCATGAGCGGGATGCTCTGATCCATCTCGTAAAACATCGTCTCGAGATACGGTTCGACCTTCCCCGCCGCCTTGTCGATCGGATACGACGTAAACGAACAGTACGAGCAGCGGCTGGGGCAGAACGGGATGCCTGCGTACAGGCTCCAGCCCTCCGGGCCGGAAAGGCCTGCCAGCACGGCGCGTTCCCGCTGCGCGATGGCGATGGCCAGGCTCAGTTTTTCGCCGTCCAGGTAATAGGTCCGGCGCATGTGCTCCGCAATCTCGACAGGCCGGCGGCCCTCCTCCAGCATCTGCATGATGAGTTTGGTTGGGCGGATGCCGGTGAGCGTGCCCCAGGGGAGGTCAATGCCGCTCAGCACGCGCAGTTCATCGTAAACGCGGCGTTTGAAACTGTTTTTGATATCCTCGTAGGGCTGGGTAAAGTCCGGCTCCGGTACCGCGTAAACTACGCGGAAACCGGCGGCCCGCTGTTCTTCTTCCGTCAGTTCGGCCGGGATCTTTTTGATCTCCTCGCCCGGGAAGAACGACGTGAGCAGGCCGCGCACGTCATATTCGAAGTTTTCTCCCTCTCCGGGGAAATAAAACCCGATCATACGAACTCCGCCAGCGGATTGAACCGCTGCTCGAACGCGATGAAGGTACGGTCCATGTGGCCCGGATAGACGATCGTTTCGCCCGGCAGTTCCTTCAGCAGGCGCCGGACGGAAGCCAGCATCTGTGCATCATTGCCCGTAGGCAGGTCCGTGCGGCCGTAGGAGCCGTGGAACAGCGTATCGCCGCTGATCAGCAGTTCATAGGCCGGGAAATAGAAGCAGCAGCTGCCCGCAGTGTGGCCCGGCGTATGCAGCACGCGGAAGGTCATCCCGGCCAGCGTCACTTCCTCGCCTTCCTTCAGCAGGCGGTCCGCTGAAAGCGTGCAGGGCGTGCTTTCCCAGACCGAGCAGTTCATCTGCGGGTCCGCCAGCAGCGCCGCCTCCGCCTCGTGGCAGAGGATCGGACACCCGAACGCGTTGCGCAGTTCCTGCGCCGCCATGATATGGTCTTCGTGACCGTGCGTCAGCAGGATCGCAGCGGGCTTGTATTCGTTATTTTTCAGATACTGCACCAGCAGCGGGCCTTCCGCACCCGGATCGGCCACCAGGACCTCTTTCGTTGCGGTATTGATCAGAAAATACACGTTGGTGGCGATGGGCCCCACCACCGCTTTTCGGATCGTAAATCCTTCATATTCTTTCGGTTTGATCCGCAGACTGTTCATGCTGCCTCCTACATGCGGGTCACGTCAAAGACCCCGTTGATCTGTTTCAGGCGCGAAGTCACGGTCCGGATCTCTTCCGTGCCCGTAGACTGGAACGACAGTTCCACCGTCGCGATGCCCTGTTTGTTGACTTTCGTGCTGAGGCTGACGATGTCGATGTTCATCTCCGTCATGACCCGGGAAATGTCTGCCAGCATACCTACGCGGTTGTTCACGTAGATGATCATGTTGGCCAGATAGCGTTCGCGCGAGCTCTCCTCCGGCATCTGCCATTCCGCTTCGATCAGCCGGTCGCGCTCCTCCGCCGGCAGGTTCATCACATTGACGCAGTCCGTTCGGTGGATGGAAACGCCGCGGCCGCGGGTCACGAAGCCTACGATCTCGTCGCCCGGGATCGGGCTGCAGCAGCGCGAGAAGTGCACGGCCAGGTCATGGATGCCTTCCACCACGATGCCGCCCTTGCTGTGAGCGACGGCCTTTTTGCCCTGCTCCTGCACCAGTTCGATCACCTGTGCGTCGGTGATGTGGCTTTGCTGATCCTTGCGCCGCTCTTCCGCCAGGCGGTTGATCACCTGGCCTTCCTTGATGCCGCCGTGCCCCACGGACGCCAGTACCGCGTTCCATTCCTGGAAGCCGTACTTCTTCATGACTTTGTCCATGTATTCGGACTTCAGCAGCTCTGACAGGACGTAGCCTTTGGCTTTGGCGCTGCGTTCCAGCAGGTCGCGGCCTTTATAGATGTTGTCCTCTTTATTCTGCTCCTTGAACCACTGGTTGATCTTGTTCCGTGCCTGCGAGGACTTGACCATGTTCAGCCAGTCGCGGCTCGGGCCCCGGGAGTTCTGGGACGTGATGATCTCCACGCGGTCGCCGTTGCGCAGCTTGTAATCGATCGGGACCAGGCGTTCATTGACGCGGGCGCCGACCATCTTGTTGCCCACCGCGCTGTGGATCGAGAAGGCGAAATCGATGGGCGTGGAGCCGGCGGGCAGGTTCTTGACGTCGCCCTGCGGGGTGAAGCAGTATACGGTATCCGCGAAAATGTCCAGGTCATTGCGGACGCTTTCCATGAATTCGGTGTTGTCCGGCATTTCGCGCTGCCATTCGAGGATCTGGCGCAGCCAGTTCAGCTTCTCCTCCTCCTTGGTGATGCTGCCGCCTTCCTTGTACTTCCAGTGCGCCGCGACGCCGTATTCCGCGGTCCGGTGCATCTCGTAGGTCCGGATCTGGATCTCGAAAGGCACGCCGCTCTTGCCGATGACCGTCGTATGCAGGGACTGATATTTATTCGCTTTCGGAATGGCGATATAGTCCTTGAAACGGCCCGGCAGCGGCATGTACATCTCGTGGATCAGGCCCAGGACCGCATAGCAGTCCTGCACGGTATTGACCAGGATGCGGATAGCGAAGAGGTCATAGATCTCGTCCAGGCTCTTCTGCTGAATGGCCATCTTTTTGTATATGCTGAAGATGTGCTTCACGCGGCCGTACACTTTCGCATTGATACCCGCATCCTTCAGATGGGAACTGACGTCCGTGACGATGGACTGGACGAATTCTTCGCGCGAATGCGAGCGCTCTTCAATGTCGCGCACCAGCTTGGCATACTTTTCCGGCTCCAGATACTGCAGGCTCAGGTTATCCAGCTCCATCTTCAGGCGGAAAATGCCCAGGCGGCTGGCCAGCGGCGCGTAGATGTCCAGCGTTTCCGCGGCCTTTTCACGCTGCTTTTCGGGCTTCTGGTACTGCAGGGTGCGCATGTTGTGGAGGCGGTCGGCCAGTTTGATGATGATGATCCGGATGTCCTTGGACATGGACAGGAACATCTTCCGCAGGTTTTCCGCCTGCATCTCCAGCTTGTCCGAGGTGCCCAGCGACAGACGGGTCAGTTTGGTGACGCCGTCCACCAGCAGGGAAACGTCCGGGCCGAAGCGCTTTTCGATGTCTTCCAGCGTGTAGTCCGTGTCCTCCACCACGTCGTGCAGGAGGCCGGCGATGATGGATTCCTTGTCCATCTCGAGTTCTGCCAGAATGATGGCCACGTGCAGCGGATGGGTGATGTACGGGTCGCCGGAGCGGCGCATCTGGTTTTTGTGCGCTTCGTTCGCCAGCTCGTACGCTTCGCGGATCTGCTTCATGTCATCGGAGGGATGGTATTTGCGGATCGTGTCAACCAGCTTCTCATACAGTTTTTCGGGCGTGCTTTCCCCGGTGGTCTGCGGCATTTCGTCTTCGTCCGATACGGCGCGGTTCGCCGCGTCTTCGTCGGTGGCTTCGATCTCAGACCGCAGGTCCTGTTCCGTCGTTTTCATCTTCTTCCCTCCTTCCGTATATTCCATATGGCCGGGGCCGGATCAGACCGGGCTTCCGGCATCACTGCGGTTCCGCAGGCCGGCGGACCACAGGTGTTTTACGTTTCTTTCCTGGACAGCTACGCGGTCTTCTCCGAAAGCATCCTTCAGGTCTCTGAGGATTTCGTCAGTAAAGACCGCCGTCTTCAGGCCGTCCAGTCGCTTCATCTGGCGCTCTTCTTTCAGCGTGACGACGCAGCTGACGCCTTTCAGCAGTTTGGCCAGACGGTATTTGTCCAGTTCATAGGCCGCGCGGTTTTCGAACAGCACGTAAGGCTCCAAGGGCAGTTCGTCAAAGAACAGGATCTGCGCGCAGATCAGTTTGCCTTTGGCGTCGTCGCCCAGGGAGACGCGGCCGCGGATGAAGACGCGGCTGCCTTCTTCAATGCGGCTCCGGTAGTTCTCGGTCTCGCGCGGGAAGCACAGGACTTCTATGCTGTCCGTCAGGTCTTCCAGCTGCAGGATCATCATCGAATTTCCGCTGCGGGTGCTCTTGACCGTCTTCTGCTTCACGAGGCCGCCGACGGTCACGACGTCGCCGTCGGTCACGTTGAATTCCTGCGTTTCCTCGTTCAGGTTGAAGTCGCACAGGCGGGCCGTGATGTTGCGCCGCAGCAGCGCGGCGTCTTCCTCCAGCGGATGGCCGCTGACGTAAAGGCCCAGGACTTCGTTTTCATAAGTCAGTTTTTCGGAAAGGCTGAATTCCGGCACGTCCGGGAAACTGACGGTAAAGCGGCTCTGCTCCTCGGCCGGGGTGAAGTCGAACAGACTCATCTGGCCGGTGAAGCTGTCTTTTTTCTTCCGCTGGATCTGATCCATCAGTTCCGCGTAGACCGCGATCTTCTGGCTGCGCGTGCCGGGCAGGCCGTCCATCGCGCCGGCGTAGATGAAGTTTTCGACGCCGCGCTTGTTGAGGCCTTTGCCGTTCATGCGGTCCAGGAAGTTTTCCAGCCCGGTGAACCGGCCGCCTTCTTCGCGCTCCGCCACGATGACGTCCACGATGTTTTTGCCGATGCCTTTGATTGCAGTAAGGCCGTATCGGATGGCGTCGCCCGCCGGGGCGAAACCGTAGCTGCTTTCATTGATATCCGGCGGCAGGACGGGGATATTCATCTGGCGGCAGACGGCGATGTATTCCGAGACCTTGGAGGTCACGTCCATGACGGAGGTCATAAGCGCCGACATGTATTCGACCGGGTAATAGCATTTCAGATACGCCGTCTGATACGCCACGACCGCATAGCCGGCCGCGTGTGAGCGGTTGAACGCGTACTGCGCGAAATCCATCATCTGGTCAAAGATGGTGTTGGCGATGTCCGGGGAAATGCCGCGGGATACGCAGCCCGGGACACCTTCCGCTTCGTTGCCGTAGACGAAATTCTGGCGCTCCTTCCGCATGACGGCTTCTTTTTTCTTGCTCATGGCGCGGCGCACGAGGTCGCTGCGGCCCATGGAATAGCCGCCCAGGTCGCGCACGATCTGCATGACCTGCTCCTGGTACACCATACAGCCGTAGGTGTCGGACAGGATGGGCTCCAGCAGCGGGGTCAGGTAATGCACCGAGGCCGGATCGTTCTTGCCGCGGATGTAGTCCGGGATGAACTGCATGGGGCCGGGCCGGTACAGGGAGATGCCGGCGATCAGGTCCTCGATGTTGGCGGGCTTCAGTTCGCGCATGAAGCTCTTCATGCCCGAAGATTCAAGCTGGAACACGCCTTCGTCGCGGCCCGAGGAGATCATCTCGAACACCTTGCGGTCGTCATATTTCATGCGGCTGAAATCGATCTTCTGACCGGTCTGCTGCAGCACGAAGTCCTTGGCCTGGCGGATCACGGTGAGCGTGCGGAGGCCCAGAAAGTCCATCTTGAGCAGGCCGAGTTCCTCGATCGTGGTCATCGGGAACTGCGTGGTCAGCTGGCCTTCAGGGCTGCGGGACAGCGGGACGAAATCATAGGCGGGCTCGCCGCAGATCACGACGCCGGCCGCGTGGGTCGACGCGTGGCGGGGCAGGCCCTCCAGCCGCCGGGCGAATTTCATGATGCGGGCGGCGCGTTCGTCCTTTTCGCAGAATTCCTTCAGGTCCCGGCTCATCGTCATCGCTTCGTCCAGCGTGATGTTCCGGTTGTTCTGCCCGCGCGGGACCAGTTTGGCCATCTGGTCGCACAGCGCATACGGATAATCCAGCACCCGACCGACGTCGCGGATCACGCCGCGCGCCTGCAGCGTGCCGAAGGTCGCGATCTGGACCACGCTGTCCGCGCCGTATTTTTCGGTCACGTAATCGATGACTTCGCCGCGGCGCTCATAGCAGAAGTCCACGTCGATATCAGGCATGCTGATTCGTTCAGGGTTCAGGAAGCGCTCAAAAAGCAGTTTATAGGACAGCGGGTCAATGTCCGTGATCTTCAGCGAATACGCCACCAGCGAACCTGCGCCGGAGCCGCGGCCGGGGCCTACCGGGATGCCGTGCGTCACGGCAAAGTGGATAAAGTCCCAGACGATCAGGAAGTAATCCACATAGCCCATGTTTTCGATAACGGAAAGTTCGTAATCCAACCGTTTCTGTATCTCCGGCGTCACCTCCGAATATCGGTCCTTCAGGCCGTCCTGGCACAGTTTACGCAGGTAGGAGGAGTTGGTCTCCCCTTCCGGGACCTGGTAATGCGGCAGGCGGGTGTGGCCGAATTCGATGTTGACCTGACAGCGCATCGCGATGTCGTGCGTGCGCTCCAGCGCGTCGATGGCGTACGGGAAGACCTGCTTCATCTCCTCTTCGCTCTTTAAGTAGAACTGGCCGCCTTCGTAGCGCATGCGGTTTTCGTCGCTGACTTTTTTGCCGGTCTGGATGCAGATCAGCAGGTCGTGGGCTTCTGCGTCTTCCTCGTTGATGTAGTGGACGTCGTTGGTAGCCACGAGCGGGATGCCGGTCTCGCGGGACAGGCGCATCAGGCCGCTGTTGACGGTCTTCTGCTCGGGCAGGCCGTGATCCTGCAGTTCCAGAAAATAGTTGTTAGCCCCGAAGATGTCACGGTATTCGAGCGCGGCCTGCTTTGCCTCCTCGTACAGGTTCCGGGCCAGGTACCGCTGGACTTCGCCGGCCAGACAGGCGCTGAGGCAGATGATGCCTTCCGCATATTGGCGCAGGACGCTTTTATCCACGCGCGGGCGGTAGTAAAAGCCGTCGATAAAACCGATGGAGCAGATCTTCATCAGGTTGGCGTAGCCCTGATCGTTCTCCGCGAGCAGGATCAGGTGGTGGTAGCGGTCGTCGCCCGCGCCGGCTTCACGGTCCAGGCGGGAGCCCGGCGCAACGTACGCTTCGCAGCCCAGGACGGGATGGATGCCGGCGGCCTTGCACGCCTTATAAAAGTCAATCACGCCGTACATGACGCCGTGGTCCGTAACGGCCACGGAATCCATGCCCAGTTCTTTGACGCGCTGCACCAGCTCCCCGATCTTGCAGGAGCCGTCCAGCAGGCTGTATTCGGTATGAAGATGAAGGTGTGTAAAGGCCATGGATCCATCTCCCGGAAGGTTTCAGGTCAGGGGCCGCGGAGCGGTCAGTCTTCGTCCTCGAACATTTTTTCCACAAACGCGTGGGCGTCGAATTTCTCCAGATCCTGCAGCTTTTCCCCGGTCCCGGCGTAAAGCACGGGCAGCTGCAGTTCCATCTGCACGCTCAGGACTACGCCTCCCTTCGCCGTGCCGTCCAGTTTCGTCAGGATGATGCCGTCCACGTCCGTGACTTCCTTGAAGGCGCGGGCCTGGTTCAGGGCGTTCTGGCCGGTGGTGGCGTCCAGGACGATGATGCTTCTGACCTGGTAGTCCTCGCCGGCTTTCATGACGACGCGGTGCATTTTTTCCAGCTCCGCCATCAGGTTCTTTTTATTGTGCAGACGGCCGGCGGTATCGCAGATCACGACATCTGCGCCGCGCGCATGGGCAGCCGCAATGCCGTCGTACAGGACAGCGGAGGGATCCGCGCCCTCATGCTGTGCCACGATATCGGCCCCGGCGCGTTCCGCCCAGATGGTCAGCTGGCCGGCTGCCCCGGCGCGGAACGTATCCGCCGCCACCATAATGACTTTCTTGCCCATCTTCCGCATCGCGTACGCGAGTTTGCCGATGGTCGTGGTCTTTCCGACGCCGTTGACGCCGATGATGAACAGCAGGCATTTTTCCTCCTCCCATGGATAGGAAGGTTCGACGCAGCTGACCTGCTCCTGCAGCTGCTCTTTCAGCAGTTTGCGGAGCTGTTCCGTGCGCAGGATCTGGCGGTCCCAGGCTTCGGTCTTTAAGCGGTCTACGATCATTTCGGACGTGACGGCGCCGACGTCGCTCAGGATGAGGCGTTCTTCGAGTTCTTCGTAGAATTCCTCGGAGACGTCGGAGACGGTGAATAGGTTCTTCAGTTTGCTGAAAAAGCCGGCCATAGTAAACTCCTGTATGTGATTTATCCGGGCTGTTGAAACAACGGCCCCTGCGTTATTCGGTAATCCGGCCGTTGGGACAACGGCCCTGCGTTATTCCGCTTCGTCCAGGATCTCGCGGCTGGCGGCGTCTGTCAGATTGACGGAGACCAGGACGGAGACGCCTTTTTCCTGCATCGTGATCCCGTACAGCTTGTCGGCCATTTCCATGGTGCCGCGGCGGTGGGTGATGATCAGGAACTGCGTGCTGCCGCGCAGGCGGTACAGATAATCCGCAAAGCGCTTGACGTTCGGCTCGTCCAGTGCGGCTTCGATCTCGTCCAGCAGGCAGAACGGCGAAGGTTTCAGGTTCTGGATCGCGAACAGCAGGGCGATCGCGGTCAGCGCTTTTTCGCCGCCGGAGAGCTGCATCATGTTCTGCAGTTTCTTGCCGGGCGGCTGCGCGTTGATGATGACGCCGGAGGACAGGACGTCGTCCGGATCTTCCAGGATCAGGTCGCCTTTGCCGCCGGCGAAGAGGTCGCTGAAGACGCGGGAGAATTCCTGACGGATCAGGGCGAACTGCTCGCGGAACTGCTCGCGCATGCCTTTCTCCAGTTCGCGGATCATGTCCTGGAGTTCCTTTTCAGCCTTGATCAGGTCTTCCTGCTGTCCTTTCAGGAACTCGTAGCGTTCGGAGACTTCTTTGTATTTCTCGATGGATTCCACATATACCGGGCCCAGGTCCTTGATGGCTTTCTTGCGCTGCGCGATGAAACGCCGCACTTCCGCCGGGTTCCGGATCTCCGGATTGCGGATGGCGCGGGCCTGGGACGGCGTCATTTCATATTCCGTCCACAGGTATTCGGCCTGCTTTTCGATCTGCTCTTCCAGACGCTGTTCCTGCGTCTGCAGGCGGACCTGCTCGCGGTCGAGCAGGCTGATACGCTGGCTGACCGCTTCTTTCGCCTCAAAGTAATTGTGCTGCTCTTCGCGGCGCTCTTCCTTTAAGGCTTCTTCTTCCTGCTGCAGCTGTTCCAGGCGCTTCCGCTCCGCATCGGCGGCTTCGATGTCCTGGCGCAGCCTGCGGATCTCTTCTTCGCGTTCCCGGGTCACGGTCTCCACGGAGATGTTGCCCTGCAGGAGGTCCGCTTTTTCGCGGCGGGCGCGCGCGATCTCTTCGTTGCAGCGCTTGACGTTCTGGAGCAGGAAATCGCCTTTCTGGGAAACATTCGAGAATTCCACGCGCCGGGTCTCCAGAGCCGCGGACTTCTCCCGGAACTGTTCCCGGACTTTTTCCAGGCGGACAGCCAGTTCGGTCATCTGGGCGCGGATGCTTTCGCTGTCCGTATCCAGTTCGCTGACGTTCTGGTTGATATCATCCCGCTGCGTACCGATCTCTTCCAGTTCCCGGGTCCGTTTTTCCTCTTCCTCCAGCAGCGCGGCCAGACGGGTCCGCAGCTGGTCCAGGTCTTTCTTCTTGCCTTCCCACTGCGCTTTCAGGGCCGCCGCCTGCAGGGAGGAACGGCGGAGGCGCAGATCGGTTTCTGCGATCCGGCTGCTGAGGCCTTCCAGTTTTTCGGCGCTTTCCTTCAGCTCGCTCCGGATCGTGACCAGGCGCGTCTGTTTCTTCTTTTCGTCCGCTTCGCAGGCTTCCAGCTCGCGCCGGCGTCCCAGCAGGTTGGAATTGTTCTTATAGGCGCCGCCGGACAGGACGCCGCCGGGGGTCAGGTATTCCCCTTCCAGCGTCACGATTGACAGGCGGTAACTGTATTTGCGGGCGATGGCCAGCGCGTGGTCCATGTTGTCCGCCACCAGTGTCTGGCCAAGCAGAAAGCCGACGATGCCCACATAGCGGCCGTCCGTACTGACCAGAGATGCCGCGGTCCCGATGGCGCCGGGCTCTCCCAGCGCTTCCGGCCGGGCAAAGCCTCGGTCGCCCCGCACCGCATCCAGCGGCAGGAACGTGGCGCGACCCAGGCGGTTCGTCTTCAGGTAGTTGATCAGGTTTTTCGCCGCGTCTTCCGTTTCGGTGACGATGTTCTGGATGCGGCCGCCCAAAACGGTCTCGATAGCAGTCTCGTACTTCTTATCCGTGGAGATCAGGTCCGCCACCACCCCGCAGATGCCGGGGAAGCGGTCCTTCTTCTCCATGATGGCTTTGACGCTGCCGCCGTAGCCGTCATAGCGTTCGATCAGGTTGCTCAGGTTTTCGCGGCGGGCGCGCAGGATCCCGAGTTCGCGTTCCAGGCGCTGCTTCTCTTCTTCCCGCTCCGCGCGGACGATGCGCAGGTTCCGTTCCCCGTCCTGGTCTTCCTCCAGTTTCCGGGAAAGGCCGGCGATCTCCTCGTCCAGCAGCTTCAGCGTTTCCTGCTGTGAGTCGTGGTCCGCCTGCAGTTCACGGATCTGGATGTCCGCGGTCTCTTTTTCCTGCGCGAGGACCGTCAATCGCTCTTTCGTCTGCTCTTCGCGGGCGTCCAGTGCGGCCAGGGAAGCCGTGATCTGCGCCTTCCGGTCCAGTGAAGCCATGATGGTGCTGTTGCCTTTTTCAAGGCGGAAAGTCAGGTCTTTCTCTTCTTCTTCCAGCGTTTCGGTTTCTTCTTCGAGGGCGCTGATCTTGTCATCGATGCGGTCCAGTTCTTCATCGACCGCGCTCTTCTGGCTGTAAAAGCCTTCCCGTTCTTTTTCGATGCGGGTCACAGCCAGGTCGTAATCCCGGGCGCGCTCGTCGATCAGATCGCGGTTGGCCTGGGCGGAACGGATCTGCTCCGTAAGCAGGCTGATGCGGCCTTCGCGGTTTTCGTTGGCGACGCGCATGTCCGCCATCTGCGTCTGCCGTTCGGCCAGGCGGGCATCCCGCTCTTCGTTTTCCGTGTTGAGCGCTTCGTACTGGTCTCTCAAGTGCTCCTCTTCGGCCGAGGCGCGTTCCATGTCTGCGTTGACGGTTTCCAGATTGGTCCGGACTTCGTTCAGTTTGCCTTCCAGTTCGTCGGATTCCAGCGCGAAAGCGCCGACTTCATACTCCTTGAGTTCATCGCGAAGCTTAAGGTACTGGCGCGCTTTTTCAGACTGCTTTTCCAGCGGGCCGACCTGCTTTTCCAGTTCGCCCAGGATGTCTTCCACGCGTTCGCGGGAGGCCTGCTCGGATTCCAGTTTTTTCAGTGTGATGTCGCGTCGTTTCCGGTATTTGACGATGCCGGCGGCCTCATCGAACATCAGGCGGCGCTCTTCGGGCTTGTTGCTCAGCACGGTGTCGATCTGGCCCTGACCGATGATGGAATAGCCTTCCTTGCCGATGCCGGAGTCGTAGAAGGTTTCGTAAATATCCTTCAGACGGCACACATTCCCGTTCAGGCGGTATTCGCTTTCGCCGGAGCGGAAGACCTGGCGGGAAACGGAGACTTCATCGGTGTCCACGGGCAGGGAACGGTCGCTGTTGTCGATGGTCAGGGAAACGAAAGCATAGCTCATGGGACGGCGGCTTTCCGTGCCGGCGAAAATGACGTCCTGCATGTTGCTGCCCCTCAGCTGTCTTGCGCTTTGCTCACCCAGGACCCAGCGCACGGCGTCCGCCACGTTGCTTTTGCCGCTGCCGTTCGGTCCGACGATCCCCATGATGCCGGGCGTGAATTCCAGGACGGCCCGGTTCGCGAAGGATTTGAAGCCCTGTGTTTCGATCTTCTTTAAATACATGCAAATTCCTCAATCGTTGCGGTTTTCCGGCGGCAGGAGCCGTTCCAGTGCCTGCGCGGCCGCCGTCTGCTCCGCCAGTTTTTTGCTGCGGCCCCGTCCGGTGCCCAGCAGCTCTCCTTCGGCCAGTACTTCCGCAATAAATTCTTTTTCCTGGGTCCCGTCCGTTTCTTCCCGGCTCCGGTACAGGATCTCGATCTCCCCGTTCTGCTGCAGAAATTCCTGCAGGCGGGTCTTTGCGTCGAACAGTACGCCGGAATCCGGAAAGGTGTCGATCAGATGACGGTGGATAAAGCCATCTGCCTCTGCGAAGCCGCCGTCCAGATAGACCGCTCCGATCAGGGCTTCGAACGCGTCCGCCAGCAGGGAGGCTTTTTCCCGGCCGCCGCCTTTTTCTTCGCCTTTGCCCAGATAAAGTTTTTCCCCGAGGCCGATCCTTCCGGCGCATTCGGCGAGCGATGCTTCACACACCAGGGAGGCGCGCCGGCGGGACAGGCTGCCCTCCGGTTCGTGCGGGAAATGACGGTACAGGAAGGCGCTGGAACTGAGTTCCAGCACGGCGTCACCCAGGAATTCGAGCCGTTCGTTGTGCTCCCGGTCCCGGTGTTCGTTGGCATAGGAAGAATGCGTCAGGGCCCGGGTCAGCAGCGACGGATCCCGGAAACGGTAGCCCAGGAGGGCCTCCCAGTCTTCCATGTTAAGACTCCTTCCATAACAGAAAAATCCGCAACCCGGGAGATCCGCTTCCCCCGGGCGCGGTTTTTCTGAGCATATGCGGCCGGTACGGCCTTATTTCACCAGAGCCAGCAGGTCGCAGGCGTCCTGTACGGTCACGACTTTTTCCAGGGCCTCGTCCGGGACCGTGATGCCGAATTCGTCTTCGATGGCGATGACGATCTCCGCGATGTCCAGGGAATCGGCGTCCAGATCTTCTCCGAAGGATTTATCCGGGGTCACATCCTCAATGTCCAGATTCAGTACGCGGGCCACGATCTCTCTGATCTTGTCAAGTTCCATTCTTTCTTACTCCTGTTCTTCGCTGCTTTCCTTCAGCGAGATGCTGCTTTTTATTTTCTCGGTCAGGTGCGCGTCCGTAAAGCTCACGCACTGCAGGACCGCGTTGGACAGTTCCTTATGGGTGGCATTGCCGTGGCATTTGACTACCAGGCCGTTCAGGCCCAGCATGGGCGCGCCGCCGTATTCGGTCGCGTCCAGGGTCTTCAGCGTCTTCTTCAGCGAGCCTTTGACCAGGGCGCCGCCGATCTTGGATTTTACGTTGCTCATCATGGCACCCTTGATCATTTTCAGAAAGGCGGAAGCCGTTCCTTCATACAGTTTCAGGGCCACATTGCCGGCAAAAGCGTCGGTCACGATAACGTCCGCGCAGCCGTGCGGGATCTCGCGGGATTCCACATTGCCGATGAAGTTGATGTCGGAGCACGCCTTGAGAAGCGGATAGGTTTCCTTGCACAGCGCGTTGCCCTTCTCTTCTTCCACGCCGATGTTCAGCAGGCCGACGGTGGGGTTTTCGATCCCCATCACGTCCCGCATGTACAGGTATCCCATCTTGGCGAACTGCACCAGGTGGCTCGGGCGCGCATCCACGTTGGCGCCGCAGTCGATCAGCAGGGAAACGCCTTTGAGCGTGGGCAGCAGCGGGGCCAGAGGGGCGCGTTCCACGCCGGGCAGGCGTCCCACCAGCAGTTGGCCGCCGGCCAGGACGGCGCCGGTGCTGCCGGCCGAGATGAAGGCATCCGCTTCCTTGTTGCGGATCATGCGCAGGCCGAGGACGATGGAGGAGTCCTTTTTCTTCCGGATCGCATTCACCGGATGCTCTGCCATCTCAATCATCTCCGTGGCGGGGATGACGGTCAGGCGGCTCTCATCATAGGTGAGGCCTTTTAAGTTCTCCCGGATCACTTCTTCGCGTCCGATCAGGAAGATACGGGCGCGGTCCGTCTTTTCCAGCGCCGCGACGGCGGCTTTGACCGGTTCCGCAGGGGCGTTGTCACCGCCCATGGCATCGATGGCTATCCTTACCAGATCTGGCATAATTCTCTCCTTTAAAACAGGCGGCCTGTCTCACTATACACAATAAGCGGACGGTTTGCAATAAGGAAAACAGTCCTTAAATCCCCAAAAAATAGAAAAACACATACACCAGGAACAGCATCCCGTTCAGGGCCAGTCCCAGGCGGAAATCCGGCCGGTCTTTGCCTTTGACGACGTATTTGCCGTACAGCGGGATCAGGAACCCGGCCAGGGATAACAGCATCCCTATGAAGCCCAGCAGCCCTTCCCACCAGGTCAGTCCGCCGCCGGAGGTGACCGATCTGACGAACAGCACGATCAGCAGGATCAGGCAGAGGCCGAACAGACCCAGCGAGGTCTGCATGTACGTCAGCGTTTTGATCTTTCCGCCGAGTTCTTTCCTCTTCACGGGGTCTCTCCTATCTCATCCAGCGTAAGCGCGTAAGCGGGCAGGAATTCTTCCGTGAAAATTTCCACTTCGGGCAGATGCATTTCTTCCAGTGCTTTCCGTGTTCCCTGACCGGCCCGGATGAATTCCCGGTTCCCGGCCTTCTCCTCTTCCATGCATTTAATGAGGGCGGACAGTTTGTCCGCGGCCTTGACCAGTTTCCACAGATAGGCTTCGTCCTCCTGCGGATCGAACAGGGACTCGTATTCCCCGCGAAGGTCTTCGGGGAGACGTTCCAGCAGGGACTGGGCCGCGAGCCCTTCGATGTGCTTGTAGGCGCGGCGGATCTGTTCATCACGGTATTTGACGGGCGTGGGCAGGTCGCCGGTGAGGATCTCCGTGGAATCGTGATACAGGCCCAGAAGCGCGGCTCGCTCGGCGGGCAGGTGCTTCCCCAGCCTCTTATTGCCGATCACGGCCAGTGCGTGGGCCAGCACCGCCACTTCATGCGAGTGCTCGCTGATGTTTTCCTGCCGGGAGTTGCGCATCAGCGCCCAGCGGTCGATGTATTTCATGCGGGAGAGCATGGCGAAGAAGCTGTACATGCGTCAGTTTCCTCCCTGCAGCGTCGGGAAGACGTCCAGGAACGCCACGTCGTCCATCCAGGTCCAGTACAGGCTGTGGCCGGTCGGAAGCGTGGACACGTCTATGGTCTTCACATTGTACACCAGGTAGTCGACCAGCGTGTAGCAGGGCAGTTCCACGGCGAGGTTGCGGACGCGGTTCATGATGCGCCAGGCGGACTCGCGGGCGCCGTCATAGTCTTCCGACTGGGACAGTTCGTCATAGGAGGCGATCCAGCTGTCCAGGTCGCTGTCCTTGATGTGGAACAGGTTATTGTTGCTGGAAGAGTCATAATGCAGGTCGAAGTTCGGCCCGCCGATGCAATCCCAGGAAGCGCTCCAGATGTCCATGTCGCCCAGATACAGGTAGACCAGCATGTTTTCTTCGGAATTCACGTAGCGGATATCCAGGTTGATGCCCAGCTGGTACAGGACAGATTTGGCGTAGGCCAGCATGCCGTAGGAAGGATGGTCTGCATACTGATCGCCGCAGAGCATGACCTCGTATTTCATGGAGGCGCCTTCCGGAGCATCCGTGAATTTGCCCAGCGTTTCACTGTAGCGGTAACCGGCCTCAAGCAAGTACTGTTTCACGGCTTCGATGCACGGATGATACCGCGTGATGTCGCTGTCACCCTCCTCGTAAATGGCGGATCCGTCCGGATAGGTCACGAACGCGTCGGAGGATTTGTCCGGATCCAGGGAGAAGAAGGGCGACACGGGATACTGGATCAGCGTCATGGACTGGCCGAAATAGTTCTCATAGGCGATATCGCGGAACACGGACATCGAGGTGAGCAGGGCGCTCCGGAGGGCGCAGGAGGCGTCGGAATACGGGTCGTCTCCCACTTTGACATTGTCCAGGTTGATGCCCATGTAGCTGTAGCCCAGGTCATAGATCTCTTCCGCGTAGAGTTTGTCGCCGGTCAGCTGATGGTTGCTGTTGGCGCCGCGCAGGGCGTTGTAGACGGAACGGTTGCCTTTCAGGACCACGATGTCCAGTTCGTTGTTGGTGACTTCCTCCAAAACGTTGCTGCCGTAGGCGCGGATCGTCATGGTGTCGATGTCGGAGGTGGTCTTGTAGTAGTTCGGGTTCTTCTTCAGGTATACGGTCTCGCCGTCGTAGTAATCGAAGATGTAGGGGCCGGCGCCCAGCGGGGTTTCCAGGGCTTTGGCGGGGACTTCGTATTCGCCGGGCGTGAAGCCGAATTTATGGTTCTCGTAATCGTAGGCGTCCGGATCGCCGTAATAATGCATCGGGGCGATGACCATGTCGAACAGGTCGTTCACGGCCTGCGTGCTCTTGCCGTGGACGCGGAGCTTCACGGTGTAATCGCCCAGACGGACGATGCCGCTGATGTAGTTGACCTTTTCTCCGCCCGCTTCATTCATTTTGCGGACCAGCAGGATCTCGCGGGTGTAGGTCCTGACCGTGTCATCAAAGTAGTTTTCGTTGACGGCGTAATGCTCCGCCAGATTGCGGTAATCCAGGCCGTAGCTTTCGGTCACGTCGGCGCATACCTGGTCGAGGGTCTTGCCGATCAGGCTGTAGTTCAGGTCGATGCCGTAGACTTTATAGAAGAATTCCTCCGCGGAATTACCGTAGCCAAGGGTCTGGTAGGAGGCCCAGTCGCGCTGCGCCTCGGCGGCCGCTTTCTGCAGGGTGTCGCGGATCAGACCGCGGATGTAGTTCTGCGTGTCCAGGCCGGGATCCTGGAGTTCCGCTTCGACTTCCTCATCGGACACGCTGATGCTTTCGGCCATGGAGTTGTTGTAGTAGTAATTCTTCAGGCCCACGATGTCCAGCGTGCGGAGGGAGCCGTCACCCTGGAAATTCGGCTGCAGGCGGACGTAGAGGTTGAAGATCAGGTCGTCGACAGTCAGTTTGACGCCGTCGCTGAAATAGATGCCTTCTTTCAGCTTCAGGGTGAAGGAGGTCTCGTCCGTCTCCTCGTTATAATCCACGCTGATGTCGGCGGGGCCGGTGTACAGGTAGCGTTCGCCGTTGTAATAACTGTATTCGCCTTCGGTGGCCATCATGATCACGCGGCCGGTGCGGTCGCGGGTCAGCAGGTTCAGGCCGACGAGTTTCAGGACGTTGGAGTCGCCCTCGCAGAGGGTCATGAACGGGTTGAAGTCCCCTTTCAGTTCGGAGATGCCGACACGCAGCACGGTGGAAAGGACCGGCGTGGGCGGTTCGGTCTCCGGCGGGACGGTGGGCTGTTCCGTGGTCGCAGGCGGTTCCGTGGCGGAAGGATCTGTCTGGGGTTCCGCTTCGGACGAGGACGGCGGCGCTTCGGTGGTATAGGGAACGTCAGGCCCTGAGCGGGAAAAGAGTGATTTTACGTCAAAGATCTCGGACACGCGGCTGCCGGTCGCAACCAGTGCAATGGTAAGGGCTGCAAGGAGGCCGCCCAGGGTCAGTGCCGTCATGCCAAGGATTTTATTCCAGTTCTTTTTCATATGAGTTCTCCGTTCGGTCGTCGGGTCGTTTTTATACAATCAAATGTTGGCTCAAAGCTCTCCTGCCGGAGCAGATCCTGCTAAAGCCCTGTTTACTATATCACGAAACAGAGCGCACGTCAATTTATTTGCGGAACGGAAAGAATGCCGGTGGAAATTTCGGCCCGGATGGTGTAAGATGATAGGGATCAATCCAAAGGAGCTGCTTTATGAAGGAACCTGAGATTCCCTTTACCGATACCGTCCAGAAGATCCTGCGGAAGGCGAACCAGCTGGCGAAGACATACGACAGCGGCGCCGTTTCCACGGAGCACGTGCTTCTGGCGTTTTACGACGTCCCCTGCCTGCCCGGGACCGTCCTGCGCAACCAGGGCATCCCGCGGGAAAAAGTGCTGCAGACGCTGCAGGAACTGCTGGGGGACAAATTCTTCTCCGCCGCCGATGTCCCGGAAGTCCCGCGCGGCAAGCTTCCGTTCACGCCGCTGCTGGACCTGATCCTGCAGGAATGCAAAGACCTGGCGCGGGACCAGGGGCAGAACCGGGTCAGCACCGCGGAACTGTTCACGGTCCTGATTCAGGAGCCCGACTGCGTCGCGGCCTTCGTTTTCCGCGTGCTGAATGTCGACACCACCGAACTCATCGACCATATGCTGCATGCCATGGGGGACAACCGCTATCCGCTGGAGGAAGTCCTGGCGGAAACGTCCCAGAAAGGCTACGGCGGAACGGAAAATATTGCTCAGTTTACGCGCGACCTGACCGATCTTGCCGCGCGGGGCCGTCTGGACCCGGTGTTCGGCCGCGAGCAGGAACTGCGGCGTGTTATCCAGATCCTGAGCCGCCGCACGAAGAACAATCCCTGCCTGATCGGGGAGCCCGGCGTCGGAAAAACCGCCATCGTCGAGGGGATCGCACAGCGGATCGTGCGGGGCGAAGTGCCCTTTACCGTCCGGGGGAAGCGCCTCCTGACG
>JAFRNR010000045.1 GCA_017430085.1 Lachnospiraceae bacterium
AATTCCTCACGCATCTGTACGTAATGCGCCGCGGTTTTGACTCCCTTCCGGTGTGAGCCCGGTCAGATGTCCCGCTGTTTTAAAGGAATTTTCAGGGTTGGAATGCATCATTTAATTGTCAAGGTGCCGGGCGTCTCTTTCAAGGCGCAAATGGTAATCTACCACTGCAGCAGACGTTTGTCAACAACTTTTTGAAAAATATTTTGAGATTTTTTTCAGGACTGATTTTCCGCAGTTCGGGCACGGTCTTCCTCGTCCTCTTCCAGCAGGCGGAGACCCGCAGTATCAGTCACCGGAAGGGAAAATGCCACGGCTTTCGCGGGGGTCTGCAGGCCGGCTTTTTCCATGACCGACTGCATGATGCGGTTCTTGCCGGACGTATTGGAAACGATGTAAATGATATCTTTTTCGGAAGCCAGGGAGACGCCGAAGAACTGTTCCGCGCTCTGCATGCCGGTCCCCCGTGCGTGGATCACGGTCCCGCCGGCCGCGCCGGCTTCGCGCGCCGCATCCATGACCTGCTCGTTATAGCCCTGGTTGCAGACGATCATGATCAGTTCGCGTTCGGTACCCTTCATCTCTCCTTCTTCCTTTCTGATGAATTCCTGTTTCTGCGTCAGAAACGCCAGTTCGCGCTTCCCGCCGATGCTGCTGAGCGGAATCGTAAAGGCCACGCCGGTCCCGGGGACATCGATCCGCAGTTTGCTCCGCAGGTCTTTTTTCACGGCCGGCCACTTCTGCTCCGTCACGAAGGAAAAGCAGACGGCTCTTTCCGTGCTGTCCAGCCCCAGCATGTTCAGGACGGCGTGGGTGGCCGTTCCGTGGCCCAGCGCGATCAGGTTGACTTCCAGCTGCTGCTCTTTATAGATTTTCAGCAGGGCCGGCAGCCGGTTCCGCGCCACGATGGATGCTAATAAACTGACACTGCTCACCGCGCCCCTCCTTTACAGTTCAATGATAGCGTAATCGTCCAGTTCTTCGTAATGCGATACGGACAGGGCCGGCATCGGTTTGCGGCTGCGGCTGCGCCGCACGTAGACCAGGCCGAGGATCTGGATCGTGATCAGGGGCGTCATCGCGACCAGCGCCACCACGCCGAATGCGTCCGTGATCACGTTGCCGCCGACTGCGAAACACACGCCGGTCGCGAGCGGCAGCAGGAAGGTGGCCGTCATGGGGCCGGAGGCGACGCCTCCGGAGTCGAAGGCGATGGCTGTGAACATTTTCGGGGCCAGGAAGGACATGCCAAGTGCCAGCGCATAGCCGGGGATCACAAGCCAGAGGATCGAGATGCCGGTCAGCACGCGGAGCATGGACAGGCCGACCGAGGCGGCCACGCCGAAGCCCAGGCAGCGCTGCAGCGTTTTGCCTGGGACAGCGCCGTCGGTCAGTTCTTCGACCTGGCGCATCAGCACGTAGACGGCCGGTTCCGCTTTTACGATGAAATAGCCGATCACGACGCCTACCGGGATCAGAAGGCGGTAATACGGTGACCCCGCCATCGTCTGCCCCAGATACAGACCGGCCGGCATGAAGCCGACGTTGGCGCCGGTCAGGAACAGGACGAGGCCGATATAGGTATAAAGGATGCCCACGCCGATCTTGCGCAGATAATGCTTGCCGGTCCGGACAAACAGCATCTGGAAGACGCCGAAAAACAGCACCATGGGCAGCAGGGATTTTGCCATTTCCAGCATGTATTCCGGGAAGCCTTCCAGGAACATGCGGCCCAGCGCGACGGACTGGGAAACGTCGTTAATGACGGCGGGCGTGTAGGAAGCGTCTTCCGGATGGTAGATCATGCCCAGGATCAGGACGGTCAGGATGGGACCGACCGAGCAGAGCGCGACCAGGCCGAGGCTGTCGTCCGCGGCGGCTTTATCACTGCGGATCGCGGAAATGCCGACGCCGAAGGCCATGATGAAAGGAACCGTCATGGGACCGGTGGTGACGCCGCCCGCATCAAACGCGACGGCCAGGAAATCCTGCGGAACAAACAGCAGGAGCAGGAAAACCAACAGGTAAAATCCCAGCAGCAAGGTCCGCAGCGGGACGCGGAATATCATGCGCAGAAAGGCAAAGACCAGGAAAATGCCGACGCCCACGGCCACGGAAATGATCAGGACCAGGTTGGGGATCGACTGCACCTGCTGCGCCAGGACCTGCAGATCGGGCTCGGAGATGGTGATCAGAAAGCCCAAAAAAAAGCCCACCCCCAGGATGAGGGGGAGCTTCCGGGTCTTGGTGACCCCCGCGCCCATGCGTTCGCCCATGGGGCCCATGGCCAGCTCTGCGCCCAGGGAGAAAAACATTTCGCCGATGATCAGCAGGACACTGCCGAACAGGAAGGTCAGCAGTATCCCGCTGGAAAGGGGGGCAACGGTCAGGCTCAGAGCCAGGACGATCAGCAGGATCGGGCCGATGGCCTGCAGGGATTCGATCAGTTTTTCACGCAGACGGTTGGTGTACAAAACGATCTCCCTGCCGTATTATTTAATGAATTTTCCTTTCAGGATCAGAAGGCCTTCCTTGTTGTAGCGCTTGGAGAAGAGGCCGCCCTTGCGTTCGGACATATCCGCCGCTTCCTCGATCATGTTTTCGGCTTCTTCCTTGGTCAGGAGGACGCCTTTTTCCTTGCGGCTTTCCGCAGCATTCTGGAGGGCCAGTTCGCCGGCGTCGTCCAGGATGCAGTCGATGGAGGTCAGGTAGTTCTTGGCGTAGGTGATGAAGCCTTCCTCGGACATACTGATGGCTCCGATGGATCCGGTGGCGGTACCGATCTTGCTGACCACTTTGGTGGGGCCTTCCAGGTTCTTGTTCGCGGCTTCTTCCAGAGGCTTGCGGACTTCGTCCATGACGACGGTCTTGTCATCGGTGACCGGTTTTTCGGCAGGACGTTCAAGGTTTTCGCGGATCTCTTCGAGCGGGAGTTCTTTGGTGGCCGGACGGTCTTCGGCAGGAGCTTCGGCAGGCGGTGCGGCCTTCGGTTCTTCGGGCTCAGCAGCGGCTTCTGCGGCTTTTTCCGCGGCCTCAACGGCTTCCTCTGCCTTTTCTTCCGCCAGAGCGGCCGCTTCTTCGGCGGTTTCGGAGACTTTTTCCACTGCTTCTTCAGCCGGTTCCGTCGCTTTTTCGACGATGTCTTCAAACAGTTTCTTCGGTTCGGGAGCCGAGGCTTCGGTGACGGCGGCAGCAGCGGATACGGCCGTAGCCGCAAAGGCCGCGTGCTGGTCATCCAGGAAGTCGGTGAAGCTGAAGTGGCCTTCGGAGGCGACTGCTTCGGACTTCTTCTCTTCCGGCTGTGCTGCGGGGGCTTCTGCCGGCTGTTCGGCCGGTTCTTCCGCAGGTTTCATTTCAGGTTTCGCAGCCGGTTCAGGTTCCACAGCAGGTTCGGGCTGCGCTGATGGCTCAGCTGCCGCTTCTGCCTGCTTCACAGCTTCTTCCACCTGATCCAGTTTCGGAAGTTCCTGGGTCAGCACGGCGCCGGCGGCCGCATCCCAGTTCTGGGCCTGCGGTTCATCCAGTTTATCGAAATTGAAGGAAAGCTGTTCCACGTCCGCATCCAGCAGATCGGGACGCTTCGGGGCCTCTTCTTCGGGGGCGCTGCCGGCCGGGGCTTCCACAGCTTCAGGCGCAGGGGCCTCCATAGTTTCCTTATCGGAGAGCTCATCTTCCACCTTTTCGGACATGTGGGCCAGGACGTCTTCCGCACGCACTTCGGAGACTTTGATCTTCGGGAGGAGTTCTTCCTGATGGAGGAATTCGCCCAGTCTGGTGTCCAGATAGGCCAGCTGGTCCGCTTTGTCCGCCAGGACGAAGATCTGCTCGGACTGCTCGTATTTCACGCTGTGGACGATGTCGGACAGCAGTTCTTCGGACAGCGAGGAGGCGTTGTCGATCAGCAGGTCTTTCCCTTTGGTGTGCTCGCGGGAGGCTTCAAAGCCCACGCGGTTAAAGCGCTCCGCGGAGATGCGGGTCAGTTTGCCCATGGGTTTGTTGTGCATGCGGTAATAGCGGGCCAGTTTTTCGAGGGATTTCTGTACGGCGTCTTCCAGGCCGTCCGCATCTACCAGCATGATCTGTTCGGGCCAGACTTCGGGCTGTTCCTGGGGTTCTTCGGGGACTTCGTCCTCATCCGGTTCTTCGGGGACGGCTTCGCGCTCCGTGTATTCATCCACGACTTCCTGGTAGCGGGCGGCATAGTATTCGCGGTTGTCGCGGTGGTCCTGCTGCTCGGCGCTCAGGGGGGCGTATTTTTCTTTGAGTGCCATGGCTTCGTCCACGTAGTCGCCGACGCCGAACCACAGGATGATCTCGTCGCAGAGTTCGACGCACTGCTCACCCATGCCGGCTTCGTCGTACATCTGGGCCAGGCGCAGGGCCCATTCTTCCTCGAATTCGTATTTGCGGTACGTTTCCAGGATGGCGATGCGCTTGTCCAGCGGCTCTTTCTTCAGTTCCGCCAGCAGGTAGCGGAGCAGGTAGCGGCCGTTGTCGTCGGAGGCTTCCTGCAGATACATTTCATAATAATGCTGCGCCAGGTCCACGTCCTTTTCGGCGATGGCCAGGCCGGTCAGCTTATACAGGATGCGCTTGCCGACGGCGGATTCCTCGTAGGCCAGCTGCAGCAGTTCGATGGCCGAGCGGTAGTCCCGGGTGTTTTCATACGCCGCCGCCGTGATGGTCAGCAGGCGCACCGAATGGACTTCTTCCCAGTCCACGGTGTCGGCGATCTTGACAGCAGCCTCGTAGTCGCCCTTCTTGACGAGTTTCTGGATCTTTTCCGCTTTCATGCTGTACGTGTATTTGTCCATGGTGTCCCCCCGCTACATTGCCCGGCGATCTTCCAGCGCCCGGGATAAAGTCATTGAATCCGTATTTTCCAGGTCCACGCCCACCGGGATGCCGCTGGCGATCCGGGTGGTCCTGATACCGCGCTTGTTCATTTCGTTGTTGATGACGACGGCCGTCGTTTCGCCCTCCAGCGAGGAGCCGGTGGCGATGATGACCTCCGAGACCGGTTCTTCCGTGACCCGCTGCAGCAGTTCCTTGTAGCGGATCTCTGAAAGATTGATGCCCCGCATCGGGGAAAAAACGCCGTGCAGGACGTGATAGACGCCCTTGTAGGAGCCGGTGCGTTCGTACGCTTCCAGGTCCTGCGGCGTTTCCACCACCATGATCTGGGTGTGGTCGCGCCGGCTGTCCGAGCAGATCGGGCAGGTCTCCCGGTCCGTCAGTGTCTGACAGGTCCGGCAGAAGCGGACGCTTTTCCGGGCACTTACGATGGCGCCGGCCAGAGTTTCCGCCGTCTGCTCCGGCTGATTCAGCAGATAATAGGCCAGCCGGGTGGCCGTCTTCTGCCCGATGCCGGGCAGTTTGGACAGTTCCTGCGACAGCAGCTGAAGTCCGTTGCTGGTTTCCATTACAGCCCGAAGCCTCCCAGTCCGCCGCCCAGGCCGCCGGTCAGGCTGCCCATGGCGTTCTGCTTGTCGGCCTGGACCTGGCGCAGCGCTTCATTGACGGCCGCGGTGACGAGGTCTTCCAGCATTTCCACGTCTTCGGGGTCCACGACTTCGGGTTTGATATGGGTGGCGAGCACTTCCATTTTGCCGCTCATCACCACTTCAACGGCGCCGCCGCCGGTGCTTGCCTTGTATTCTTTGGCTTCCAGCGCCTGATTCATTTCTTCCATCTGGCGCTGCATGCGCTGCGCCTGCTTCATCAGATTTCCCATATTGCCGGGCATGCCGCCCTGATAACCGCCGTGTTTCGCCATGTCAGTCCTCCGTGTCTGTTTCGATGTTCATATGGATGTGCGATAATTCTTCGTCTGTTATATATACCGGTTCCGGCTCCGATTTCCGCGCGGTGCGCAGGTCGAAGCGGATCTCTTTCTGATATTTGGCGGCGACCAGTTCCTCCAGACGGGGCAGGGCGCCGAAGCTTTTAATCATATTGGCCGTGAAAATGTCCGGGAAGACCACGCGCAGGACGCCGCCGTCCAGCGGTTCCAGGCGGCTCCGCTTCAGGAGCTGGGCGGAGGGGTAGTCCATTTCGCTCAGCAGTTCCGGCCAGTGCGAGCGGATGAGCTGCAGGTCTTCCCACTGGGCAGGGGAAAGTTTAATGACTTCCTTGCCGGCGGCGGGGGAGGCTGACTGCTCTTCTGCCTGCGGCTGCGGGGCGGTCTGCGCAGCAGGGGATGCTGCGGCCGCAGGCACGCCGTTTTTCTGCAGGCGGTCCACTTTGCGTTCCAGCGCGGTCAGACGCGCTTCCGCCGCGTCGCGGGATTCTTCGGTACGGGGGCGGGCCGCCTGGATGGTGCCCACTTCCAGAAGGACGCGTTTATCCACCGTGCCTTTCAGGTCGCTGCCCAGGGCGGAGTAGAGGCGGATGAGCTCCATCAGTTCTTCCGGGCCGGTCATCTGTCCTTCTTCCGCCAGGCGGATCCAGTCTTCGCGGGACAGTTCGAGTTCTTCCGCGGAGGCTTCGGAGGTCATCAGGACCAGCAGGTTGCGGAGGTACCAGATGAAGTCCACGACGAACTGGCCCAAATCGCGGCCTTCGTCCCGGAGCTGACCGATCAGCGCCAGGGCGCCGTCGATGTCGCCGTTCAGGACGGCGCGGAAATAACGGCTCAGCATGGCGCTGTTGACCGTGCCCAGCGTTTTCAGCACATCTTCGAAGCGGAGCACTTCGCCGGGCATGGCGGAGACGCTCTGGTCAAAGAGGCTGATGGCGTCGCGCATGGCGCCGTCCGCCTTGCGGGCGATGTAGTTCAGGGCGGCTTCCTCGGCTTTGATCCCTTCGCCCGCCATCAGTTCGTGGAGGCGCTCTACCATGTCCGCCGGCGTGATGCGGTGGAAATCGAAGCGCTGGCAGCGGGACAGGACCGTCACCGGGATCGCGTGGGGCTCGGTGGTGGCCAGGATGAAGATCACGTATTCCGGCGGCTCCTCGAGCGTCTTCAGCATCGCGTTGAAGGCGGCGCTGGAGATGTTGTGGACTTCGTCGATGATATAGACGCGGTACTTGCCCGTCGCGGGGCGGTACTGCACTTCGTCGCGGATCTCGCGGATGTTGTCCACGCCGTTGTTGGACGCCGCGTCGATCTCGATCACATTGGTGGAGCGGCCTTCTTCGATGCTGCGGCAGGTCTCGCAGACGCCGCAGGCGCAGCCGTTCTGCGGGTTTTCGCAGTTGACGGCTTTCGCGAAGATCTTCGCCATGGTGGTCTTGCCCGTACCGCGGGACCCGCAAAACAAATAGGCATGCCCGATGCGGTTGCCTGCTATCTGGTTTTGTAAGGTTTTGACGATGGCATCCTGTCCTTTGACATCCTGGAAGGCTGTCGGACGCCACTTCCGGTACAATGCGATGTAAGCCATAGGTTCCCCAAACAGGCGCTGTCTGCGCCTTTGGATTTATCTTATCATAAGAGCAGATAAAAGGCAATAAAAAATCCGCGCATGCCCCTTCGAATGCAGAAAGAACGGCCGTACATCCCGGCTCCCTTACGGCACACAGAGGGATTGCTTAGTGCTGCTTCGTCCCCGACCTGACACGGTTCACAACTTCTGTTGCGTAAGACCGAAATGCATTCGCCGGCGCATTTCTCCCCGATCCTCGGAAGGCATATCACCCCTGCAGGCATCAGGTACAAGGCTTGCCAGAGCCCCGGCTGCGCGGAAAGATAAATCTAAGGTACAGCGGATATTATAATGCGCGGTCCCGGCGATGTCAAGATTTGACGGCGGCCGGACCGTAAATTTTCACAGCACGGCCCGCAAATCTTCACGGCGCACGGACCGCAAATCTTCACGGCGCCTGGATCCACAGATAATTGTTGTCCCGGGCGATCGCTTCGTCGAAATCCGACTGCAGCATGCGGAAAACGTTGGCGTTCTTCGGATTGTACAGCACGACATTTTTCCACTCGTAACCGATCAGCCACAGGTCGTCCTGCCCGGGGCTGACCCAGCGGACGGGCTGCTCCTGGTTGAGGAACGTGATGAGTTCCCGCAGGGAAGCGCCGCTGACATTCTCCCAGTCCGGGCCGGGGTCCAGGATGCCGCTGCTGATCTCCAGAATCTTTTCGTCCAGTTTTCCGGCCCAGTACCAGGCCAGGGAACCGTCCCGCGAAAGGACGAAGCCGTAGGCTGTTTTAGCCGCGGCAATAGCGTCTCCCAGCGTCGGGCAGGCTTCGGGGAGTTCATCGCTTCCGTAGGCAAAATAGCGGAAATAATACGGCTCCTCCTGATGCGCCGCAGGCAGTTCCAGCCGCTGACCCTCCGCGAACAGTCTGGTCGTGTTCTGTTCGATGCGCAGGGACGAGGGCAGGCGGTCCAGGCGCAGCACCTGCATTTTCATCAGCGCGCCGTATGTGACGGCGGTGAAATACCCGGGATCCGCTTCCTGTCCGTCGCTCCGCAGCATGATATCCGGAGTCAGATAGGCGTACGTTCCGTCCGTCAGGGTATAGCGGTGGATCTCCATTTTGTCGCGCAGGACCGTCACATGGTCGATCCGGACGTTCTCATCCTCATAGCCGGTCAGCACCGTCAGTTCCGGGTCCAGGATCTCGATGCGGCTGTACGGGAGGCGCGGAGCCACGCCGTCCGAGATCGTTTCCGGATCGCGCGGGCCGTAACCGACCGCCAGATCTTCCCGCAGAAAGCCCAGCGGACGGATAAATTCGTCATCCTTAGCTGTCAAGGTCTGCCGGCTGCCGGTGTTCAAGTTGATGATGCGAAGCGCGCCGGGCCGCTCCTGGTCCGTTTCGGAAGACCAGGCAAAGATGGTCCCGGAATCGCTGACCGCCAGGCCGGGATATTCCTCGCGCGGGACCAGCACGGCCGTTTCACCGGTATCGATATCCATGACCAGAAGCTCTTCGTCCAGGATAAAGTACAGGAAGTTGTCGTTGCCTTTCGTGAACAGGCGCCGGACCTCCTGCATCAGCGACGCCGGGGCCTGGCGGGAAGCCAGGAAGACCTGCTCCCTGACCTCATTTTCCTCCTGTTCGTAACGGCAGTACGAGATGCCGCAGCTGCCTTCGCGGGTGCCTCCGTTCATGTACCCGTACACTGCGAATTCCACGCGGCCGGAGTCCTGCACGTCCATGATGCGGATGTCGTATTCCCGCCGCAGGGTGCGAAGGGCATGCTCTCCGTCCTGGCGGAAGCTGAAGATCTTCGTCAGTCTGGTATCCTGAACGTCATAGAGATAAAGCTCCCCGTTCACGGTGAAGCAGTAATAGCGCTGGTCTTCGCTGATTTTCAGCTGCAGGTCCTCCTGCTCCTGTATGCCGAGAAGGATGCCCTGCGAGACAACGGAGTTCTCCGCAAAGGACCAGAGCTGGGCCATGTGGCGCTCGTATCCGAGCAGAAAGACCGACATGCCGTAGCGCTGGAGGGAGATCGATTCCGAGACGCGGAAGCGAGCCGTCTGATCCTCGCCAAACGGGGCTTCAACCAGGAAAGAATAATCCAGATACAGATAATTGCCCTGGATGCCGCGGATGGTCATCCAGGCGCCGCCTTTCTGCTCAAAGCCCGCATCGCCCCAGCAGAACTGGTCGAAGCTGCTTTTCAGGCTGACGGAAGCCAGGTCTTCCTTGTCGGAATTGGTGTCCGTTTCCAGCTGCGGCATATAGCCCCGGGCGGAGTCGCGGCTGAAAAGGTCTTGATGCAGGTGGCGGGCGTAGTCCGTCAGCATCATAACGGTCTCCCGGTCCGTCACTTTCATGACGCGGGTATAATACGAAGCGGTGCGGCGGCTCAGGGAGACGGTGATGTTCAGCAGATAATAGCGGTCGGGAGTCAGGATGTCCTGGAATTCCAGCGTGAAAGCCCAGTCTTCTTCCTGAGACGCGAACTGATCGGTCTTTCCCTGGGCCATCAGGCGGCCGTCTTCTTCGTCCCGGAGCTCATAAGAGACCTGGCGGGGCCGTTCCCGCAGGTCCAGCATATGGACTTCGAGTTTCTGCTCTTCTTCCGTGAAAGGGTAGACGCCGGGCTGGTCCGCCCCGGTCTGATCCATCTGAAGTTCCGTATAGCCGTACAGCGGATCGATCAGCTCGTCCTGCCAGGAAAAACAGAGTACGGGAAGAGAAGCAGCCTGGAAGGCGCTGCCTTTGTTGCTGCTTTCTCCCGCTTCTTTGCCTCCGACCAGGGCGATGACCGTGGTCAGGAGGAACAGAAGGGACAAGATCAGGATCTTCAGTCTGTTTCCTTTCACGTGACGGCTCCGCGGTTTATAAAGTCAGTTCGATCCGGCGGCCCGTGCGGGCATAGGGGATAAATGCGACGCCGGCGGCGGTCAGCATCCGTTTGGAAGCCCGGACGCCGGGGGTGTCCGCGTATTTATCGTCTGCGTAGATGATCGTTTTGATGCCGCTCTGGATGATGGCCTTGGCGCATTCGTTGCAGGGGAACAGCGTGACGTACAGTTTGCTGCCCTCCAGGCTGCCGCCGCGGTAGTTCAGGATGGCATTGAGTTCGCTGTGGGTCGTGTAAAAATATTTACTGTCATAGGGATCGCCGTCGCGGCGCCAGGGGAATTCGTCATCGGAACAGCCGATGGGGAAGCCGTTGTAGCCCATAGACAGGATCTTGTTGTCCTGGCTGACGATGCAGGCGCCGACCTGTGTGTTGGGATCTTTGGAGCGGGCCGCGCTCAGCATGGCTACTCCCATGAAATACTCGTCCCAGCTGATATAATCGCTGCGTTTATCCATTGTTTTCCCCCTTTTGCGTAAAAGATGAAGCGGTTTCCGCGAAGGTTCCGGAGGTTTCCGCGGATGTGTCCGCGGTTTCTGTAAAGGCGTCCGCGGCCCCGGAAGGCTGCAGCTCCGAAAGGTCGGTCAGGTCAAAGGCTGCGGCTTTGCGCAGGCGGTTCATGATGGCGGCGCCGAGAGGGCCTTCCTCAAACGTTTCGCTGTATACGTGGGACAGGCCGCATTCGTCCAGATGGCGGAGCGCCGCGAACAGGCCGTGGGCGATCTCCTCCGGGCGGTTCCGGGACCCGAGCGGGATCAGGAGCAGACGGTCTCCCGCTTCCGCCTGATAGTAAGGCAGAGTCTCGCGGCAGACCAGCGCGCCGGTGCGTTCTCCTTTTTCCGCGGCCTCCTGCGCTTTCTGCAGGATATGGGCCGCCCGTTTTTCATCCGGACCGGCGACCAGCGTCAGCGGGACCTGCGGCGCGTAATGACGGTATTTCATGCCTGGGGCGCGCGGCGCCGTTTTCTCATCCGGTTTTCCCAGGACCGCCGGGTCAACGGAGACCGTGCCGAGCAGGCTGCGCAGCGCGGGCAGGCCGATGTAGCCGGGCCGCAGGATCTCCGGGACCGGGCCCGTGACGTCCACGATGGTGGACTCCAGGCCGATCTCGCATTCGCCGCCGTCGATGATGAGCGGGATCCGCCCCTGCAGGTCCTCATAAACGTGCTGCGCGCAGGTGGGGCTCGGACGGCCCGACGCATTGGCACTGGGGGCGGCGATCGGGACGCCGGCCGCACGGATCAGGGCGGCGGCGCCGGGATGTGAAGGCATGCGGACCGCCACCGTATCCAGACCGCCGGTGGTTTCCCGCGGGACCAGGTCTGTCTTCCGGAAGATGATGGTCAGAGGCCCCGGCCAGAACGCATCCATCAGTTTCTGTGCGGCCGGCGGGATCTCCCGAACTAACGGAAGTATCGCCTCCCGGTCTGCGATATGGAGGATCAGGGGGTTGTCCGAAGGACGCCCCTTTGCCGCATAAATGGCACGCGAAGAAGACGGGTCCAGGCCGTTGCCGCCCAGCCCGTATACGGTCTCCGTGGGGAACGCCACGGGGTATCCGCGGCGGATCCATTCCGCCGCTTCCCGGAAGATCACTTCGTCATCCGCGCTGCCATCCAGCTTTCTGATCAAGGTTTCCATGGTACAAGATTATAGCGAATGATCTCCGCAAATACAAGTGCCCGGAATTCATTTTATTGCCGCCTGCCCTGCGCCGGTCTGTCCGCGGGCTTATTCCTCCCGTCCGGACCGCCCCCGCCGGAACAGGCCTTTTTTCTGCTTTGGCGGGCGGAATGGAGGCGCAGCAGTCGTAGCGGTCTGCGGTTCGGGAGGGATCTCGTCCCAGAGTTCGAAGATCTGGGGAAACGTCGTGTTTTCCTCATGGCAGACCTTCAGCAGTTCATAGGCGATGCGGGCCGTCCTTTCGTCTTCATGATTGCATTTGCGCAGGAAAAAGCGGGACAGCTTCTGCAGCTGTTCGGACAGGTCTTCCTCCCTGTCCGGATGATATACGAAAGACCAGCCTTCCTTCCCGCGGAAGATCAGCCCTGGCTCCAGGAACAGGCCGGACGGCCTCAACAGATAGAGTTCCGACTCCTCACAGCTGCGGTGGATGCTGTACAAGATGTCCCGCATCATTTTTTCATCGATCTGGCTGGTCTGCGTCAGGGAACTCAGCGACTGCTTCCCGCTGATCTCGTAACTGTAGGACGGCTCCTCTCCCGTCCGGTAGATCCGGAAAGGGAGCAGGCCGCCGGGTTTCGTGCTCAGCAGCATCTTCCGTTCAAATTCATTGCCGTCCGGTTTTCCCTCCAGGATCAGATAATTGCCGTCCAGTTCCTTGATGAATTCTATATTCATGTTCACCTCGATTTCAGTTTTTCCGCGGGATCCATTCCTGGATGAACGATCCGATGTGGATCAGATCCTCGGGCCGCAGACCTTCCGTATAGCGGACGCCTTCCGCGGCATACTTCCCGGCCGCCGATTCCACTTTGACCATCAGCTGGGCTGACTTCAGCATCAAGCCTGCCAGCAGGATCAGGATCAGGCTGAAGATCAGGGCCGCCTCGACAGTCAGGCTCCCGCGCACAGCGACAGGACGAACAGGATCAGCGCAGCCGCGAACACAAAGGGAAGAAAAGGCACGCTGCCTTTCAGGCTTCTTTTTTTCAGGAAAAGCAGCACGGCACCGCCGGTCCCCGAAAGCACGAGGGATACCAGCAGCAAGGTGAATAATTCCGCTGCGTTCCACCAGCAGGCAAAAGAACAAAAACACAGTCCGTCTCCTTTCCCTATTGCGCCCCGGCTGAGGCGCGACAGCAGCAATAATCCCAGTCCCCAGAGCAGCGCCGTCAGATGCTGCAGCACTGCGCCGGCTTCTTCCGTTCCCGTTATGATCTCCGCTCCCGTGATCAGCGCCCCGCACAGCGCTCCGGCAGACGCCGTCATCAGACTGATGTGCCTCGTCCGCAGATCCTCCCGGGCCAGAATGCCGGTACAGAGCAGGAAGCAGATCCATTTATCCGTACTCACGGTTCGCCTCCGCAGAAACCGCAGGGCTTGTATTTCTCCCGGGCTTCGCTGATGGCGATTTCAATGACCGTCCGTTTCAGCCCCGGGCAATCCGACTCATAGTGATACCGCACGCCGAAATCCGTCAGCCAGACCATCAGCTGCTCCGGCCGTCCCGCGACGCAGCGGTCGCAGGGATAGTAGATCTTTCCCTCATTGTTTCGCAGAGAGGGCACCGTAGCCAGCGGGACGCAAACCGGGTTTATATGGAACACCCGGCAATCAAGATCCTTATGATACGCACGGCCGTTTTCCGTCACGTATACGATCTCTTCCTGCTCCTCTTCCTCCGTTTCCTCCTCTTCTTCCTTGACCACTTTCGTCCCGATCCAGAGCCGTCGGCAGCTCCGCTGCACGACCGGGGACGAGATGCCGAAAGTCTCTCCGAACAGCGGCGTCACGCGGTAACTCAGGACCAGGTCCAGTTCCCGGTCATGCAGCGTACTGCCGCTCAACGAGATACCGTCCGCGCCGCCCCGGATGACCGATCCGTTCAGTTTATCCCGGCCGACCTTCCCGATCAGCCACTGTTTCAGCAGCTGCTGCCAGACCAGCGCCGATCCTTTTTCGAGCAGGAACACTTCCAGTTCATGCACCAGATCGGCGTCCTGCGACAGCAGTTCCGAGATGTCTTCGCCGTTTCCGGCCAGCGCTCCGCTGAGAGCGCCTCCGTCCGCCAGCGTCAGCAGGTCCGTCCCGGTATAATCATCCGCGAAATCCAGCACGTAGGACCAGACCGCGACGTCCTCCCCGATCTCATCCAGCGCTTTCTGAAAGCGCAGCTGCAGCAGCTGGGCGGAGAAAAAGCTGAGAAACAGGCCGGCGGCGAACAGGATGACCGGAAGAGCCAGGGCCGCTTCCACCGTGAGGCTCGCTTTCTGAAAAAATGCTCCGGAGATGGAGTCTTTGGGGAGACTGTTTTTCGTAAAGTTGTTTAGGAAAGCGCGATATCTTTTTCTATCATGGCATTGACGAAAAGATAAAATAGATTTTTTGAAATGGTTACAACAACATGAAAAAGCGTTCAGTAAATAATTGTGGTATCTCCGGAGCACCGTGGCCATAGCAATCACCTCCTCCCATAGCCGTAGGCGGCTTCTTTTCTATACCTTCTGCCGAAACGGGAACCGGTCTCGTTCCGGATAAAAGGAGCCGTAATATAGAGATAGGAAACGTCCGTCTCCAGGGAAACATCCGCATAGACCATGTAATCCCGCATGCGGAAACCGGGGACTTTTCTGCCGATCCGTTCTTGGATCACATCCATCATCCGGTATGACTGGTCTTTCGTGTCTCCGATAAAAAACAGGATCCTCAGATAATCTTCATAGGACAGGCCGGCATTGCCGCCGCCGTCCGACTCCAGATCCAGTTTCATGACGGAAAGCCGCCAGGTCTGGGCGCTTTTCCAGAAGGGGACCTTTTTCCCCCGGACGAGCCCGCGGAGGTCCACGATGCTTTCCGCAAGCGCCCAGGCCGCGAGCAGCAGCCATTTCAGCAGAAGGATCAGCTGCGGGAGCGCCAGCAGGGACATGATCGCGGCGGCGGTCGCTTCCGCCAGGGCCGTCTTTTCCGAATCGGTGGCCAGATAAGCCAGATTGAATCCCATCCGGATCAGGAGGATCTCGCCGATCACCGTCTCTAAGGATGCCTTGTCTGTTTTTTTGCCGCTCAGCACATACTCCGCTTCATATCTGGCCCCTTCTTCCGCCGGATCCGTATAGCAGCTCATCTTGTGCAGCATGTACTCTCCGAGCAGCAGATGGTTCAGAATGGTGGCCGGTTCATTGCCGAACCCTGCGTTCATTGCCTTCTCCGTGTCGGAAAGCCCGCTGGGAAGGCCCTCTTTCTGCCAGGGATATTCGGACAGTTCTTCGCTTCCGGTAATAATGGCGATGAGGCCGTTTTTCCGGATGGCCTTGATCTGCTCCAGCAGATCGCTGCTGACGTCCTCGCTGGTCCCTTCCGGCTCTTCGTATTCCGTGCCGTCTTCTTCCGCCTGCTGTCTGGCCTGTTCCTGCAGGGCAGCCGCCTGTTCCTTGATATCATCCAGGCTCCGGATGATTCCCTCCAGACTGCTGTCCTTGTCTCCGACCATGCCGCTGATGCTTTGCAGCAGGCCGGTCCCGTCTTCCTCGTTGTACAGGCCCAGCCGTGCCAGGACTTCCTGCATCAGATGCGCAAGGCCGGCGGATTTCATATACGTCAGAGCGGTCTCGAGAAATACGGCGCCGTTGTCTTCCGTGACGTACACCGTCTGACTGCCGCTGACCGACAGGTTCTGAAGGCCGATCCGGTCGCCCGCCGCATGCAGCGTCCCTTTGCCCGGGCTCAGGTATTTCTCTGCATATTCCAGGAAAGCATCTTCCCAGACGCTGATCTCCCCGTCCCTTCCGCGGCACATCAAAAGGCCGTATTCCCGCAGGGTCTCCCCCTGGAATCCCGCCATGACCGAGCGTACGGAGGACTCGGCGGCCTGCGCGCACAGATAATCCACACAGGCGCAGCGGGAGGCTTCCAGACAGGTGCTGAACAGGGCAAACAGGGACAGGGCTGTCAGGGACAGAAAAACAGTCACCTGTCCCGTCACGCGCTTCATGGCATCAGGGTATCTACGCCGGAATTGACTCCGCCAAAGATACGGTTGATCAGACCTGTGATCTGCTCGCGGAAAATGATGACCAGGGCCACGATGACGACCAGGATCAGCACGACTTCCACGACTCCCACGCCGCTGTCATCCGCCAGCAGCATCTTCAGTTTGCTTGATTCTTTTGTTTCTTTCATTTTCCTTTCCTCCGCTTGGTTTTGATCGGTTATAAATGATTCGGTTCACAGATAGGTCTGCATGCTCATCAGCGCCGGAACCAGAACGATGATGAGGGACAGTCCGAACAGGAGCAGGATGGGCAGCAGGAGTCTGGCTCCGGTCCGCTCTCCTTTCTCCCGGACGGTCTGCAGCGAAACGGTCAGGCTGGCCGCCGCTTCCTGCTCCAGCTGTTTCAGCAGTTCCCGGTTGCCGTACTGCACATAGGTCTCCAGCAGGCCGCCCAGCCGCAGATATTCCGTTGTTCCGCAGCGCCGGCCGAAAGCGCCGTACGCGCGGTCTTCGTATTCGCCGCCCCGGATCTCTTTCCAGGTCGTCAGCATCTCTTCATACGCAGGGCGGGTCCTGACGCCTTTGCCGCGTTCTTCTTCGTAATTCCGCACCATCTTTTCCCAGCTGCTGCGCAGCGACAGACCGGCAGTCATGTAAAGGCTCAGCATCGTGAGCAGTTCGCTGTAATCCCGGATCAGTTCCGCGCGTCGTTTCCGTTCCGCTTCCTTCTGCCGCTGGATGGGCAGGTACAGGAGCGCGGCGGCGCAGATAAGGCCGGCAAACAGCATGGCGGCCGCGTCGGCGGCCTTTCCCTGACGGAACTGCAGGACGAATGCCAGGCAGCCGCCCAGGAAGCAGACGGACGCGAGGATGCGGCTCTTTTTACCGTCCATAGCTTTTCTCCAGGATCCGGTCGCCCCACAGGAATGCCAGCACGTAAGCCAGGAGGACGCCGGCCATGATCAGGGGGCCGGCCCCTTCGTACAGGACTTTTGTCATTTCCGGGGAACTGATATCGAGGAACAGCAGCATCCCTGACGGGACCAGGCACATGATGGAGTATTCCAGCTGCTGGCCGGCCAGGACCGATCCGATCTCGCGCCGGACCTCGCTGCGCGCATCCATCATGCGGACAAAGGCTTTCAGAACCGGCAGATAATCGCCGCCCTGCCGTTTTGCGATGACGAATATGCGGGCGAGCTGCACGCCGTCCTCCAGCGTCGTCCGGTCCCCGAAAGAACGCCAGATGCGTTCCGGCGGCGTTTTCAGGATCAGTTCGCGTCCCATCCGGGCCGCCTCGCGTCCCATCATGCTGTCCGCGCCGTACATCGTGACGATCTCATTGGCCGCGCCGGTCATGGCGTTTTCCAGGGCCAGGCCCGCGCGCAGATAAGAGATCACGGAGAGCAGGTAATCGCGCAGCTGGCCCGTCATCTGCTCGCGGCGGCGGTTCTCCGTTTTATGCCTTCCCAGCCGCAGCGCGGCCCAGGAAAAGGGAAGGATCAGCAGCAGGCAGGCCGCGATGCTCCGGAAAAACAGGAATCCCATTCCGGCTCCCAGAGCGGTGCCGGCTGCCGCAAACAGCAGGTCTTCAGGGATCCGGCTCCGGAACAGCGGGTATTCGCAGCGGGGCAGCAGGAACCGCCTCATCCTTGAGCCAAAAGGCTCCGTCTTCCCGGAAGCAGGGGACGGAACCGAAGATCTCGCGCCATTTTTCCGTTTTCTGCGGCTGATGTCCCGTAAACCGGAGACCGCTTTTGTCTTTATATTCCAGGATCGTTTCAATCCGGATCTCTCCTTTCTCCATGCCCAGCACCTCGCAGACGGACAGGACGCGCCTCTTTTTGTCTTTCTGCCTGCCCAGATGCACCAGCAGATCCAGGGCAGAGGCGATCTGGCTGCGGACCGCCGCCAGGGGCAGTTCCCCGCCCATCAGCGCCATAGTTTCCAGACGGGACAGCATGTGGGCCGCGCTGTTGGCGTGCCCGGTGGACAGCGAGCCCCGGTGGCCGGTGTTCATGGCCTGCAGCATATCCAGCGCTTCCTCGCCGCGGACTTCCCCGACCACGATGCGGTCGGGCCGCATGCGCAGCGCGGTGCGGATCAGGTCCCGGATAGAGATGCGGCCGATCCCTTCCAGATTGGGGTCGCGCGTCTCCATCCGCACCAGGTTGGGCAGACCCTGCAGCTGCAGTTCCAGGGAATCTTCGATCGTGATCACGCGCTCTTCCGCGGGGATAAAGGCGGACAGGGCATTTAAAAACGTGGTTTTGCCGGAACCGGTGCCGCCGCTGATAAAAATGTTGCAGCCGCAGATCACGGCGGAGCGCAGGAAGGCGACGCAGGCGGGCGTCAGGGCTTCCAGCGCCAGCAGTTTTTCCATGGTCAGGGGGTCTTTGAAAAACTTCCGGATCGTAACGACCGGCCCATCCGGCGCCGCGGGCGGCAGGACGATATTCACGCGCGAGCCGTCCGCCAGCCGCAGGTCTGCGATGGGGGTAGCGGTATTGACCATGCGGTTTACGCTGGCTGCCATTACCTGGATCACGTCGTCCAGGGCCTCCCGGCCGGAAAAATGCCGGTCCCAGAGCAGCATCCGGTTGTTTTTTTCCACAAAGATGCTCCGCGTCCCGTTCACCATGATCTCGGTCACGGTATCGTCCTCAAGCAGCGGCTGCAGGATGTCCATGCCCCGGAACGAATCCAGAAGTTGCTTGCGGTACCGCTCTTTTTCTTTCAGGCTCAGGCCCGAATCCCGGCCCCATTCCGTCAGGGCTCTGTCGATATGCATCAGCAGGGCGGCTTCGGAATAATCGGTCTCCTGCAGTTCCGCGGCGATCCTCCGGCGGATCCTTTTGAGTTCTTCCCTCACAGTTCAGCCTCCGCCAGTGCTTTCAGGCAGCGGCCCCACGACATGAGACGGAGTTCCCGGTGGTCCACCCATTCCGGCATGTTTTCGGGCGGAAGCCGGTACGGACGCTGTGTGGCCAAACACGACTCTCCGCCCGCAGCCTCCAGATGCTCCCGCCATTCTTCCCATTTGGCGATGGCCAGTCGGTCTTCGCGCAGGGGCACATAGACGCGGTCGCAGTATTTCAGGATCTCCTCCGGGCGGACGATCCCGTCTCCCAGATCGATCAGGATATACCGGAAGCCGCCTCCGCTCCGCAGCTGCTCCAGCAGAAATCCCCAGTCTTTCCCGTTCATTTCCAGCAGATCGTCCGCTTCCCGGACCGGCGGAATGAACGCGAGCGGGCCCAGATATTCCGTCAGTTCCGGCAGATGCTCCAACGGATCGCCCTGGACCCGGGCATAGTACAGAAGGTCCGACAGACTGCCGCCGCTGCCCGGAATGATTCGGCGCAGTCCCGGATACCGCTCCAGATTCAGGAGCAGCGACGGCGCCGTTTCCGCCAGATTGAGGCCCATCAGGATGGCGCTGACGCTCTGCCCCGCGCCGTGCACCGGCGAGTAAAACCCGAGCAGGCGGCACACGGACTGCGGCGCCGCATCCCGTTCCGGGATCCGCCAGCACTGCCGGATCCGGCGGGCCTGCCGGTCCATGGAGCGGTAGACGGGCATTTGTCTCTCGTTCGTGCCCTCGCTCCGTTCCGTGAAGACAAGGAAGGGGATGCCCCGTTCTTCGGCCGGGCGGATGTCAAAGCCTTCTTTTCCGATGACCAGGGAGGCCTGCCCTTTCCGGATCCAGTCCAGGAAAGGCGCTTCTTCCGTAAAGGTCACGCAGCGGATCTCCAGGCCGGTCTTTCTCTCGAGATAGTCCGAAAACCGTTTCAGAAAGACCGGGTCGGTGTAATATAAAACAAGTCTTTTTTCTGACATGGATCCTCTCTTTCCCGGCCGGCCGGACAGACCGTTTTCTGCCCTCCTGCCGGCCGGATGCGTACGAAGTGCCGAAGCACTTTGATTATGGGCCCCGTTTTGGCCCAAGGTCAAGTGAACTATCGGCCGCGGCCGACGCTTATCGCGTCACGGAAAAAGACGGTTTTCACCGTTTGTTCATCTTTTTTTCCGGGAGACATCTTGTCCTTTCGCCGAATCTTTGTTAGAATACAGATGCAAGTGAGGTGAACGATATGATTTCAGACGTCGATATGTATTTATTCGGGCAGGGCACCCATTACGAAATCTACAAGAAGCTGGGAGCGCATCCCTGCGAAGTAGGCGGCGTAACGGGCTTTTCTTTTGCCGTCTGGGCGCCGCACGCCGTTTCGGTCTCCGTTGTGGGGGACTTCAACGGATGGAACAATACCCGCAACCCCATGATGCTTTTAGAAGGCTCCGGCATCTTCGCGTGTTTCATTCCCGAAGCGCAAGCCGGCCAGCTGTACAAGTACGATATCCTGACGCAGAACCATCAGCACCTGCTGAAGGCCGACCCCTTCGCGTTCTCCACGGAGTTCCGGCCCGGCACCGCGTCGCGCCTGTACGCGCCGTCCTATGAATTCCACGATGAGGAATGGATCGCGTCCCGTCCCGCCTCGGAGGCGGACATCCGGCGGATGCCGCTCGCCATTTACGAATGCCAGCTGGCCTCCTGGATGCGCCATCCCGGCGCCGACCCGAGTTTCTACTCCTACCGGAAACTGGCGGAGCGGCTGGGCGGCTACGTCAAATACATGGGCTATACCCACATCGAGCTGATCGGGATCTCCGAATATCCGCTGGACGCCTCCTGGGGTTATCAGGTCACCGGATATTATTCTCCCACTTCGCGCCACGGGTCGCCGGACGATTTCAAGTACTTCATTGACGAGATGCACCGCCAGGGCATCGGCGTGATCATGGACTGGGTCCCGGCGCATTTCCCGCGCGACGCGCACGCGCTGGCCAATTTCGACGGCGAGCCGCTGTTTGAATACGCGGATCCGCGCCGCGGCGAGCACGCGGAATGGGGCACGAAGGTCTTCGACCTGGGCCGGCCGCAGGTCTCCAACTTCCTGATCGCCAACGCGCTGTACTGGCTGCGCGAATTCCACATCGACGGCCTGCGCGTGGACGCGGTGGCCTCCATGCTGTACCTGGATTACGGCAAGCAGGGCGGGGACGCCGTCCGGAACATCTACGGCGGCAACGAAAACCTTGAATCCATCGAATTCTTCAAACATTTGAACAGCATCATCCGCCAGGAATGCCCCGGCACCTTCACGGTGGCGGAGGAAAGCACGGCCTGGCCCGGCGTCACGGCCTCCCCGCTGGACGGCGGCCTGGGCTTCACTTTCAAGTGGAACATGGGCTGGATGCACGATTTCCTGGAATACATGGAAAAAGACCCTATCTTCCGCCGCTACCACCACGGCAAGATGACGCTGCCCATGACCTACTCCGGCGCGGAGCATTACATCCTGGTGCTCTCGCACGACGAAGTGGTCCACATGAAGCGCTCCATGTTCGAAAAGATGCCCGGCGACGAATGGCAGAAATATGCGTGCCTGAAAGCCGCGTACACGTTCATGACGGGCCATCCGGGCAAGAAGCTGCTCTTCATGGGCGGCGAATTCGGCCAGCGCCGCGAATGGAACGAGGACCGCGAGCTCGACTGGTTCATGCTGGGCGACGAGCGGAACCGCGACCTGCAGTCGTATTACCGCAGCCTGCTGGAGCTCTACCGCCGCTATCCCGCGCTGTACGTCACGGACTTCGGCGGCGAAGGCTTCGAATGGATCAATTCCTGGGATGCGGACCGCTGCATCTTCAGCTTCACGCGCTATGAGCAGGACAAGGAGCACCCGCTCGTCTTCGTCGTGAATTTCGCGCCGGTGCCGCGCGACGACTACGCGGTCGGCGTGCCCGCGGAAGGCCGCTACGAACTGCTGCTGGACCAGACGCGCGGTTTCTATGAAGACGCCGAGGACCGCCCGATCCTGGAAACGCAGGAGGAGGAATGCGACGGGCGGGCCAACCGCCTGACGTTCCCGCTGCCGGCATATGGCACCGCGGTATACCGGAAACTGTAACCGTTCCACAGAATATGAAAAAGACGCAGGCTGCGGGTTTTCCTCAAAGCCTGCGTCTTTTTTGCGGGGCGGTCATGAACGGTTTTCGCCCCCGAAATCTACTTCATCAGCAGCGCGTACAGCGTGTTGCGGCTGATCGCAAAATCCTCCGCCATCGCTTTTATCGCTTCTTTCTTAGTCATTCCTTTGTTCATATACGCCTGCAGGTGCTCCTCGGGGGAACAGCTTTCCCAGGTGTTGCGCATTTCCTCTTCTTTGTCCCGCCGGCTTTTGCCCGCGATGACGAGCACGTATTCGCCGCGGGGCTCTTTTTCCTGATACAGGGCCTCCGCTTCCTCCAGGGTCAGCGGCAGTGCTTCCTCGTGAATCTTCGTCAGTTCGCGGCACAGGCATGCGGGGCGGGCACCGCCCAGGCACTCTTTCAGTTCCTGCAGGGTGCGGCGCAGGCGGTGCGGCGCCTCGTAGAGGACGATGGTCCGTTCTTCCTCGCGCAGCGAGTCCAGCACGGCTTTCCTGTCCTTGCTCTCCATCGGCAGGAAACCTTCAAAAACGAAGCGGCGCGCGGAGATGCCGGACAGGGTCAGGGCCGTGATCAGCGCGCAGGGCCCGGGCAGGGAGGTCACGGGGATGCCCGCTTCCCGGGCCATGATCACCAGGACTTCGCCCGGGTCGGAAATGACCGGCGTGCCCGCGTCGCTGATCAGGGCGATGTTTTCGCCCTGCAGCAGCCGGCCTACCAGTTCCTCCGCCCGCTCGTATTTATTGTGCTCGTGATAACTGACCAGCGGCTTGCTGATCCCGTAATAGTCCAGGAGGCCTTTGCTGTGCCGGGTGTCTTCCGCCGCAATCAGGTCGGCTTCCTGCAGCACGCGGACGGCGCGGGCGGAGATATCCTCCCGGTTACCGATCGGGGTCGCGCAGATATATAACGTTCCGCAGCTCATTCTTCGCTCTCCTCCTCTCCGCTTCCGCAGGCCCGGCGGACTTCTTCCGTGAACTGTCCCGGCGCCTCATAGATCACACAGGGCGGTTCGACGGTCAGGCCTTCCCGCTGTCCTTTCTTCGCTTCCAGTAAAAACAGTTCCCCGGCATCGCCCCGGAACGAATGCACGATCCGGAGGCGCCTGGCTTTCAGGCCGTACGCCGGCAGGAGGCCCAGGGTCTCGCCCATACGCCAGCAGCGGAATACCAGGAACAGGCTGCCGCCTTCGCAGAGCAGGCCCGCGCTTTCGCGCAGGACATCTTCCAGCGTGCAGGCGACTTCGTGGCGGGCGATGGCTTTGGCGGAAGCCGGATTGAGCAGCCCGGAGCCCGCCTTGATGTACGGCGGATTGACGACCACCGCGTCGTACGTGTTCTTCTCCAGATACTCCGAAGCGTTCCGCAGATCCGCCTCCAGGACGTCCACTTCATCCGCCAACCCGTTCAGGGCCATGTTGCGGCGGGCCAGATCCGCCTGTTCCGGCTGGATCTCCACCGCTGTGAAATGTCCGCCTTTGTCCCGGGCCTTCAGAAGCAGCGGCAGGATCCCGTTGCCGCAGCCCAGATCCGCCGTCTTCGCACGGGGGGACAGGTCAGCAAACTCCGCCAGCAGCACGGCGTCGATACCAAAACAGAAGGTCTTCGTATTCTGAATGATACGAAAACCTTTCCGTCCCAGATCGTCTGTCCGTTCGTCCTGCTGCCGAGTATCCGTCATGATTCCACGGAGCTCTTTCTTCCCGCCGGATCCTTGCTTTCCAGCGCTTCCAGCTCGCTGGCTTCCTTCAGTTCTTCCTCGCTGAGTTTCATCCGGCCCTTGCGGTGATGCTGGCTGAACAGCAGGTCTTCGACCGGATATTCGGCCACGTCGGAATCTTCGCCGTCGGGATTGATCAGCACTTTCACGGTCTGGCGCAGCACGTTGACGCTCTGCACCACGCCCTTGGTCCCCTCTTCGCGGACCGTGACGCGTTCGCCGACCTGCGGCAGTTTGCCGTTCAGGTACTCGTACGTGGCCTGCTCATTGTTCAGGCAGCACATGAGGCGGCCGCAGATGCCGGAGATCTTGGTGGGATTCAGGGACAGGTTCTGTTCCTTGGCCATGCGGATGGAGACCGTCTGGAACTCGCTCAGGTAGCTGTGACAGCACAGTTCGCGGCCGCAGACGCCGACGCCGCCCAGCAGTTTGGTCTCGTCGCGCACGCCGATCTGGCGCAGCTCGATGCGCGTGTGGAACACGGAGGCCAGGTCCTTGACCAGCTCGCGGAAGTCCACGCGGTTGTCCGCGGTGAAATAAAACAGGATCTTACCGCCGTCGAACGTGTATTCCACGGAGACCAGCTTCATCAGCAGTTTATGTTTGGCTATCTTTTCCTTCCCGATCTGGAAGGCCCTGGCTTCCAGGACGCGGTTCTTGCCGTCCTGCTCCAGGTCCGCCGCGGTGGCGATCCGCAGGATCGGCTTCAGATCCGTCTCTTCCGTTTCGGTCAGCGCGAGCACCGTGCCCATTTCCAGGCCGCGGGCCGTTTCCACGATGACCTTCATGTTGCGGTTCAGTTCCAGACCGTTCGCGGCATAATAGTGGTGTTTGCCGGGATGTCTCAATCCTACACTGACCTTTTGCATCTATATTTCCTCACTTTCCCGGAGCGCCTCCCGGAACGAGAGGCAGAACGCTCCGATCACGTTGTCCGCTTTGATATTCAGGCGCAGCTGGGTCTTCGCCTGCTGAATGATATCCCACAGTTCCCGGAGGCTGCGGTCCGTCAGGCGTTCCGCGTAATCCCCGAGCGTGGCTTTTTCGGCCGAGAAGTGCAGCCGGTCCTCCGCGCCGCCCTTCACCGTGTAGATGTCGCGGAGCACTTCCTCGAACCGCCGCACCTGGACGTCCGCTTCCAGCCCCGCTTTTTTCAGGCGGCTGAACACGTTCAGGCATCCGGCTGCGGACATCCCGTCCAGTTCATAGACCGCACGGAGCAGTTCCGCCGTGCCGCTGCCGGTCTCCTGCGCATCCGGGGCGGTCTCCGTCTCCTCCGCGGAAAGGCAGACCATACGGGACAGCAGGGTGGGCAGGAACGCGTTGCGGTTGAAGCCGGCCAGCAGGACGACGCCGTAGGACGGCGGCTCCTCCATGGTCTTGAGCATGATGTTCTGGCACAGGGGTGTCAGCGTGTCCGCTTCCGGGATCAGGTAGATCTTGCGCGGGAAGCGGTAGGGGCGGATGCTCATGTCGCTGACCAGCTGCTCGCGGATCTCTTTCGCGCTGTAGGTCGTTTTGGCTTTCGTCAGGCGGATGACATCCGGATGGTTGCCGCTGTCGAAGGCGCGGCAGGAGGCGCAGACGCCGCAGCCGGTGCCTTTTTCGCAGGCGATGAGGCGCGCGGCGGTGTTCATGACCCGTTCCGCCTGGCCGGGCTGCGCCGCTTCCAGGAAATAGGCGTGGCCGAGCTCCTGTCGGGCCAGCACTTCCCGGAGATAGGATTCCGCCCGCGTCATGACAGTTCCTTCCCGATGACGTCTTCCAGTTCCTGCAGACAGGTGCCGAAATCATCGTTCCGGTAGACGCGCGGGAAAGCGCAGGCGGCGATCTTTTCGTCGGAGAAATCCTGCTCGTCCGCGAGGAAGCGGCGGCACATCTCCGCGTATTTCGGCTCGGCCTGCCGGCGTTCGCGCGCCAGGGCGCGGGCGAGCCGGACGCCTTTGTCCACTTCGATATACAGGGGGACGACCCGGTCCGCCCCGAAATAATCCCGCGTCTTCAGATAGGATTCCAGCGTGCCCGTCACCAGGTAGGACGAGGATTCCAGGTCCAGATGGCCGTCATCCACCGTCGCGTAGATCCAGGGACCGTAGACCGTGTGGTACAGGCGGGATTCGATGACCTTTCCGGAACGCTCCAGTTCGTCAAACTGCTCAGCGCTGACGAACCGGTATTCTTCGCCGTCGGCTTCCCCGCTGCGGAGCGGGCGCGTCGTGGTCATGCGTACCAGTTTCAGGGCGTCCCCAAACGTTACCAGCAGGGCCTTAGCCAGGCTGTCCTTGCCGGATGCGCTCGGACCGATCAGATAAAACAGTTTTCCCATGGTCATTCCTTCGGGTCTTTTCTCCGCGGATGCTCTCCGCCGGGGAAATATTATACTCTATTTCAGGAGGTTCCGCAAGCGTCAGGTTTACGGCTCCGCCGGCTTCGCCTGCGCGCCGGCCTGCTCGTGGTCCAGGACCAGGCGGAACTGGGTCTCATACAGTTCGCGGTAGACGCCGTCCTTCGAGAGCAGTTCGTCGTGCGTGCCGGATTCCGCGATGACGCCGCCCTGCACCACCAGGATGCGGTCGGCCTTCAGGATCGTGGACAGGCGGTGGGCGATGACCAGGCTCGTGCGGCCTTCCATCAGCAGTTCCAGCGCGTTCTGGATCGCCGCTTCGGAGATCGACTCCAGCGCGCTCGTCGCCTCGGCCAGCATCAGGATCTGCGGATCCTTGAGGATCACGCGGGCGATGGAGATCCGCTGCTTTTCGCCGCCGGACAGTTTCAGGCCACGGTTGCCCACCACCGTATCGTAGCCGTCCGGCTGGTTGACAATGAAGTCGTGGATGCTCGCCGCGCGGCAGGCCGCCTCGATCTCCTCCTGCGTCGCGTTTTCCTTCGCGTACATCAGGTTTTCGCGGATCGTGCCGTTGAACAGGTACGTATCCTGCGTCACCACGCCGATGTGGCCGCGCAGCCAGGTCAGGTCCATGTCGCGCACGTCCGTGCCGTCGATCGTGACGCTGCCCTTCTGCACGTCATACAGGCGCGGGATCAGGTTCACCAGCGTGGATTTGCCGGAGCCGGAAGGGCCCACGATCGCGTACATCTTCCCGCCGGGAACGGTAAAGCTCACATCCGTCAGCAGCGGCTTGTCCGGCAGATAGGAAAACGCGACGTTTTCGAACCGGATGTCGCGGTTCTTCATGTCCGGCTTTTTGCCGCTTTCGGGCGACTGGATCGTGATCTCGCGGTCGAAATAATCAAAGATGCGGGAGAACAGCGCCAGCGAGCGCGTGAAGTCCACCTGCAGGTTCAGCAGGGATTCCACGGGCCGGTACAGGCGGTTGATCAGGGAGACCGTGGCGGTGATGGTACCGACCGTCAGCGTCGGATCCCAGTTCCGGATGATGAACAGGCCGCCGGCGAAGTAGATCAGGAGCGGCCCCAGCTGCGTGAACATGCCCATCACGACGCTGAACCAGCGGCCGCTGCGCGCCTCTTTCAGGGAGACCTGCGTCACTTCCTCATTCACCTGCTGGAAGCGCTCGTATTCCTTTTCTTCGCGCGTGAACAGCTTGATCAGCAGGGAGCCGCTCACGGAGAGATTCTCGTTGATCAGCTGGTTCATCTCGTCGCGTTTTTCCTGGCCTTCCGAGAGCAGCTTATAGCGGGTCTCGCCGACGCGCCGCGTCGGAAGGATCAGCAGGGGGATCACCAGGATGCCGACCAGGGCCAGCTGCCAGCTCATCGTGAACAGCGCGACCATCGTGGTGACGACCGTCGCGACGTTGCTGACGATGCTGGACAGCGTCCCGGAGATCACGCTGCTCACGCCGCTGATGTCCGTATTCATGCGGGTGATGATGTCGCCCTGCTTCTCCGTCGTGAAGAACGCGTGCGGCATGTGCTGCAGGTGGTCGTACATCTGGCCCCGCATGTCGAAGATGATGCGCTGGCTGATCCACGAATTGATGTAGCTTTCCGCCACGCCGATGACGCGGGACAGCGTCAGCGTCAGGAACGCCAGGATCAGCAGTTTGACCAGCATGGCCATGTCGCGGCCCACCAGCGCTTCATCGACGATCTTGCCGGTGATGATGGAGGGCAGCAGGCCCACCACGGCCGAGACCAGGATCGTGACAAAGACCAGGATGAACTGCCATTTGTACGGCTTCAGATAGCCCAGGATCCGCTTGATCAGGCCTTTGGTCACTTTCGGTTTATTCTTCTTTTCTTCCTCGGTCAGGAACCCGCGCGGGCCCAGGCCTCCTCCCATTCTTCCGCCCATAAATAACTCCTTGGCAACGGATGTGCGGACGGACGCGCCGTCCGGGAAAATGTTATAAGATCAATCCAGCACGCCGGCCGCTTCCTCCAGCAGGTCGCGGATCGGCAGATGCTGCGGGCAGGCGTCTTCGCACGCGCCGCAGCGGATGCAGTCGGATGCCCTGCCGCCGTCGCGGGTCCGCATCTTGTAGCGCCACACCGCAGTATCTTTGTTGGTGAACCGCAGGAAGAAGTTGTAAGCGGAGAAAACGCCCGGGATGTTGATCTGCATCGGACAGCCTTCCACGCAGTATTTGCAGGCGGTGCAGCCGATCTGCCGCTGGGCCGCCAGGACTTCGTTCACGGCGTCGATCGCCTTGCGCTCCGCGTCGTTCAGCGGGACGAAGCGGTCAAAGCCCATATAGGACATGTTATCCTTCACCTGGTCCAGCGTGGACATGCCGGACAGGACAGCCAGAATGCCGTCCAGCGAAGCGGCAAAGCGGATGCCCCAGGACGCCAGGGAAGCGTCCGGGTGCACGCCTTTCAGGATCGCGGCGGCCGCGTCGGGCAGGGTCGCCAGCGTGCCGCCCTTGACCGGTTCCATGATCACGACCTGCTTGCCGTGGCGGCGCGCGGTCTCATAAACGCCGCGGGACTGCACGTCCGGGTTCTCCCAGTCCGCATAGTTGATCTGCAGCTGGACGAAATCGACTTCGGGATGCTCGGTCAGGGTCTTGTCCAGCACTTCGGGCGTGTCGTGGAAAGAGAACCCGCAGTGCCTGATGAGGCCTTCCGCCTTGCGGTCCGCGACGAACTGCCAGGTGTCGAATTCGCGGTGCAGGTCCAGATTGCCCGTGCCCAGCGCGTGGAGCAGGTAATAGTCGAAATACCCGGCGCCGGTGCGGTCCAGGCTGGTGTAAAACTGCTGTTTGGTGCTCTCCGCCGTGCGGGGCTGCACGCCGGTGTTCATCTTGGTCGCCAGGGTGTAGCTTTCGCGCGGGTGCCGGTCCACCAGGAACTTCTTCGCGGCTTCCTCCGAGCCCTCGTACACGTAGGCGGTGTCGAAATAGGTGCCGCCGTTTTCCAGGAAATGGTCCACCATGGCGGAGCACTGGGCGATGTCGATGGTCCCGTCTTCCAGACGGGGCAGACGCATCAGTCCGAATCCGAGTTTGCTGCTCATGTTACTTCTCTCTTTCCGGATCCAGTCAGAAGATCCTGTCGGGGACAGCAGGGGAGTGATCATTTCCAGCCTGGCGGCGAGTTCCCGGCTTCTTGCTGCCTCTCCGGGCCGGCCCGCCAGCTGCGTCCTTATCGTTTCCGCTTTGGTTTTCTCTTTCTGCAGGTACTTCTGCAGCGTCTCCCGGTCTTCCGGGGCGATATTCTTTCCGAAATTCAGTTCTTCCGGGGTCAGATCCTGCGTTTCCCCGGGCCGGTGCGAGACGGACAGGATGAAGTAATATTTGCCGTCTTCTTCTATCAGCCGCTCTCCGTTGATAAAGAAGCCTTCCGCCTGCAGGAAATGACGGAACGGCTCCAGTTCGGACTGCGGGGACAGGATCAGGCGTTTCGCTGTCCGTGCCAAATCCGCACCGTCCCGCAGGATACGCTGCATCAGCGCGCCGCCCATGCCCGCGATGATGACGGTCTCCGCTTCCCCGGGCGTTACCGGTGCCAGGCCGTCACCCAGCCGCAGATCGACCTGAGCGTCCAGGCCGCGTTCCTTCACCAGGCTCCGCGCCGCCTCCAGCGGGCCGGGCCTGAGGTCCGTTGCGATGACGCGCGGACAGATCCCGCGTTCCGCCAGCGCCGCCGGCACCAGCCCGTGGTCCGTGCCGATGTCCGCTGCCGTGCTGCCGGGCGGGACCAGGCTTATGATCGTCTCCAGCCGTCGGGAAAGCGCCACTTAAATCTCCACCTTTACACTCTCGGCTTTCGCCAGGTTTTCTTTCGCCTCGGCCGCCGCCATCTCGCTTTCCACGGAGGCGACGATCTCTTCGTACTGCACGGGATCCATCTCGGGCAGTTCGTCCACGGAGGATAAATTGAAACGGCGCAGGAATTCCTCCGTCGTCTTAAACAGGATCGGCCGGCCCGGCGCGTTCAGGCGCCCGGCTTCCTCCACCAGCCCGTATTCCACCAGTTTGTTGACCGCGTGGTCGCTGGAAACGCCGCGGATCCGCTCGATGTCCGCCTTGGTCACGGGCTGCTTGTACGCGATGATGGACAGCGTCTCCAGCACCACTTCCGTCAGAACGGGCGGCGCAGGCTTCTTCACCATTTTGATCAGCGTCTCGTAGCAGCCTTCCGCGGTGGATAACTGCAGTTTGTTTTCCAGCGTCAGGAGACGGAAACCGCGTCCGTCAGATTCGTATTCTTCTGACAGGGACTTCGCCAGTTCTTCCACTTCTTCCCGGCTGATGCCCATGGTCTCAGCCAGCACGTCCTTGTCCACGGAATTGCCCATGGCGAACAGGACTCCCTCTAAAATGTATTCCGCTTTCATGCAGCACCTACCAGTATGAAATCATCCCGGGTACTGTCTTCCGTCAGACAGATCTCCCCGGTCTTGATCAGTTCCAGAACAGCAATAAACGTGACGATGACTTCCAGTTTGGAGGACGCCCGCCCCAGCAGGCTGCGGAAACTGTGGCGGCCGGGCCTGCGGACCAGGTTCCGCACGTGGTCCAGACGGTCGCCGATCCGCACGGCCTCGCGCTCGATCTCCCCGAAATGGCTGTGGACGGTGTCTTGCTTGTCCTGCAGGCGCTTCAGGATGTCCTGGCAAATGCGGTACAGCCGTTCTTCCGTGACGCCTTCGAGCAGGCGGTCCAGATCCACCGGGGGCCGGTATTTCTCCACCTCGCGGGGCAGGGCCTTCTCCCGGTAGAAATAGCGCTCGCTGCCCTCCTGCAGGTCATTCAGGTCGCCGGACAGGAGTTTGAATTTCTTATGCTCCAGCAGACGGGCCACGAGTTCGGCGCGGGGGTCTTCCTCTTCGCCGGTGTCGGTCTCCGGCTTGGGCAGGAGCATTTTTGCCTTGATGTCCAGCAGCGTCGCCGCCATCACGAGGAATTCGCTCAGGTCGTCCAGGCGCTCCTCTTTCATGAGGGCCAGGTACTCCAGATACTGCTCCGTGATCAGGGAGATCGGGATATCGTAGATATTGACCTTGTTCTTATCGATCAGATGGAGCAGGAGGTCCAGGGGGCCTTCAAAGCTGTCCAGTTTCAGGGAGTATTCCATGCCGGGTGACCTGTCGCGATACATTTTATGGCGTGCAGCATACGCGCACACTACCACATCTTGATATTTTAGCAAAAAAAAGAGAGAGAAGCAACAAAAACTTCTCTCACTCTTTCACCAGGTCCACGATCAGCACTTCCCGGGGATTGAACACCCGGAACGGGATCGTATGCGTCCCCAGGCCCGCGGAAACGATCATCTTCGTCCCGCCCTCCTCATACAGGCCCTTGGTATACGGCGGGAACAGCTGGAAGCCCGGTCCCACGACGCCGCCGACTGCCGGCAGCCGGCCCTGTCCGCCGTGGTAATGCCCGGCCAGGACCAGGTCCGCGCCCCAGGCCGCATATTCCTTGAGGTAAGCGGGATGATGCGCCAGCAGGATCTCAAACGGACGCGACGGCCCCAGCAGCGCTTCGATTTCCCCCACCGACGGCGGCCTCCGCTTCCCGCGATGATGCGTGAACTGCTCTTTCCCCAGCGCCAGGCCGCTGATCACCAGCGGATTCTCCTCATCCCCCAGGTCCGCCGACGCATTGTCCAGGAATACGACCCCTTTCTTCTCCAGCGCCCGGCGGTACTGTGCATACCCAGCCCGGTAGTTTCCGTCGTTTTCCCAGGTCGATTCGTGATTCCCCGGTGCGTAATACACCGGCCACCGCTCCGCCAGTTTCGCCGTACAGCCATAGCCGCGCGTGAAGCGGGGCGGCGTGATCTTCGTGTGCCGGTTGACCATGTCGCCGGCGATCAGGACCAGGTCCGGCGATTCCCGCTCCAGCGTCTTCATCAGCCCGCCGTAGATATTATTGTGCAGGTCGGACAGCACGGCCAGCCGGACCCTGCCCGGCCGCTGCCAGCAGGGCACTTCGATCATATAAAAATGCGGGTGGATCAGGGACATACGGTCACGGGACGGATCCCGGCGTCATTCGCTGCGGGACGCGATCCGTCCGTCCTTTCTTTTATCTTCTTCGGAGAGTTCGTCGAACGGCACCAGGTTGTGGTGCATTTTGGCCAGGTCGTTCCGGGACGACTTGTCCGGGGAACCGCTGTAGACATAGCCTTCCGAGCGCATGTACGCGTTCCAGCGGCGGTGCTCGACGGTCTCGACCGCCCGGCGCTCCTCCGGTGTCCAGTCGTCCGCGTTTTTCCCGGCGCCCGGCATGCCCAGTTCCTCACGCAGCCTGTTGTGCAGGGCGGAGGCGACGGAGGAACGGTAATTGTATTCGTATTTCCAGAACTCGCCCCGGTCGGGATTGTAGCGGGAATGGATCTTCAGCCCGGCCTCGTCCAGTTCGGGGGCAAGGATGACTTTCTCCGAGAACGAATCCGGCAGGCTGCCGACGCATTCGATATCGTACGCCTGCGGCGGGTCGGCATGGTTGGCCGCGCCTTCCAGCGCCTCCTTTTCTTCGGGATCGTAGATCACCGCGCGGATGACGGGACGGCAGTGCACCCTTTCGAACTGCATCCGCAGTTCCGCAGCCATCCGGATGTTCTCCTCGTCGCTGCCCAGCGAGACGAAGGCAAAGGTGGCGTCCGTCAACTCCGCGACCCGGTCCATGAACTCTTTGGATTCAAAATCGCAGCCGGAATGGACCGTGATGGTATACTCCGCCTCTCCCGGGACCGCGACCCCGTTGCAGGAAGGATCGAGCAGGCCCGGCGCGATCCTGGCAAAATGCGACGCGGCGTGCTCATCGCTCCCGAACGCGTCGATGCACAGGTGATACCCGTCCATCTGACAGTACCAGCTCAGCGCTTTCAGCATTTCAGTCCCGTATTTCCCCATGCCGACGATCACGGCGTGGATCTTCCGGGAGCCGTCCGGCAGCGGCACCGCATCCCGGAACAGCCGTGCCCCGTTTTCATACAGATCACGGAGGATCAGCGAGCGGCAGACATTGACCCGGCGGACCGTAAGTTTGCCGGGGTCCCGCATCAGGAGCAGTTCCCCTTCCAGCCCCGAGGAAAATACGTACAGGGCGGTGTTTTCCCGCTCGCGGTACTTCGTGATCAGCCGGACCGCCTGGCGGATGTTCGATTTTTCCTCCTTCATCAGGAAAAAGAACAGGGGCGAGGTCTTTCTCGGAAAACTGTAGTTGACGCTTAAAATGTCTTTTTTATACAGGATCGCGTTCAGGTCCCGGGCGGCTTCAAGCAGTTCTTCCTGCTCTTCTTCCTTCGCCTGATAGGCGTCCGCAAAGAGGAGCGCGGCGCGTCTGCGGGCCGGATCCCGGCGGATGCTGGCGGCCAGGGCAAGCGACTCCCTGTTCAGATCGGAAAAAACGTAAAGGCCGGCTTTGGCAGACAGCAGCTGATGCAGGAAAAGCCGGATCTGGGCCATGAAGTTTTTGAAGAACGAGGCGATGATGCCGATGGACAGCAGCGGGGCCACCACGAACATCACGCGGTAAAAGACCCCGTAGGCAGGGGCCAGCCTGTTCCGCGAAAGCGCCAGGTCCGCCAGGACGTTTTCCTCGTCTATGTCCACGCTGAAGACCTTCAGCGTCCGGTGGATGCAGACCAGGATGTTGGTATAAAGCGGGATGAAACTGATCAGGACGGACAGGAAGACCCCGATGAAAAAGATCTGGAAAGGCGAAAAGAACCGATCCCTCCTGTTTTTATCCAGAAAGACCCGCAGGGCGCGCAGAGAAAACGCCGCAAAGATCACCAGGGCGATCACACCGAATATTACATACCGATCCATTCCCGGCCTTCCTCCTTCCTGCACGTGAAAACCGGGGCGGACGATCCGCCCGCCCCGTAACCTGTTTTATTTCAGTCCCATCTCCTCCCGGACTTCGATGAAGCATTTCACCGCGAAGTCCAGGTCTTCCTTCGTGTGCGCGGCGGAAAGCTGTGTACGGATGCGCGCCTTGCCGCGGGGCACCACGGGATACGAGAACGCCACCACATAGACGCCCTTGGCCATCATGCGGCGGGCGAATTCCGCAGCGGTGCGCTCGTCGTACAGCATCACGGGGACGCAGGGGTGCGTGCCGGGGATGATGTCGAAGCCGTTGTCCACCAGCAGTTTGCGGTAGTAGACCGTGATCTCCTCCAGGTGGTCGCGGAGGGCGGTGCTCTCCTCCAGCATGTCTATCATTTCCATGCTGGCGCCGGCGATGGCGGGGGCCAGGGAGTTGGAGAACAGGTACGGACGGCTGCGCTGGCGCAGGAGGTCGATGATCTCCTGACGGCCGCTGGTGTAGCCGCCGGAAGCGCCGCCGAGCGCCTTGCCCAGCGTGCCGGTGATGATGTCCACGCGGCCCATCACGCCGTTGTATTCGGGCGTGCCCTTGCCGTGCGCGCCGACGAAGCCGACGGCGTGGGAATCGTCCACCATGACCATGGCGCCGTATTTGTCCGCCAGGTCGCAGACGCCCTTCAGGTTGGCGATGATGCCGTCCATGGAGAAGACGCCGTCCGTGGCGATCAGCTTGATCCGGGCGCCGGCGGCGTCCGCATCCTTGAGCTGCTGCTCCAGGTCTGCCATGTCGTTGTTCTTATAGCGGTAGCGTTTCGCCTTGCAGAGGCGCACGCCGTCGATAATGGAGGCGTGGTTGAGCTCGTCGGAGATCACCGCGTCGTTTTCGCCCAGCAGGGTCTCGAACAGGCCGCCGTTGGCGTCGAAGCAGGAGGAATACAGGATCGTGTCGTCGGTCTCCAGGAAGTGGCTGATCTTCTTCTCCAGCTGCTTGTGGATATCCTGCGTGCCGCAGATGAAGCGCACGGAGGCGACGCCGTAGCCGCGCTCGTCATTAGTCCGCTTCGCGGCTTCGATCAGGCGCGGGTTGTCGCCCATGCCCAGATAGTTGTTGGCGCACATGCAGAGGAGGCGGCGGCCGTCCTCCAGGATCACGTGGGCGCCCTGCGGGGATTTAAAGGGGGCTTCGCCCTTGAACAGGCCGGCTTCACGGATGCCGTCCACTTCGGATTTGTAGAAGGATAATGCTTCTTGTTTGTTCGTGTTCTTCTCCTTTTATTGTGATCGTCAGATATTCGTCCAGTCGAGGATGACTTTTCCGGAATTGCCGGAGATCATCGCGGCAAAGCCTTTTTCAAAATCGCGGATATCGAAATGATGCGTGATGATCTGCGAGATGTCCAGGCCCGCCTGCAGCATGGTGGTCATGGAATACCAGGTATCCCATACTTTCCGGCCGTAGATGCCCTTCAGGGACAGGCCGTTGAAAATGACCGTCTCCAGATCCACCGGGGTGGAGGTGCCCTGCAGGCCCAGCAGCGCTATCTTGCCGCCGTGCTTCATGGAGTGGATCATGCTGTGCAGCGCGGAAGAGGCGCCGGACATTTCCAGGCCCACGTCGAAGCCTTCGGTCATGCCGATCTCCTTCATGACGTCCTGCAGTTTTTCCCGGCCCAGGTTCACGGGGCGGGTAGCGCCGAGTTTCTTCGCCAGGTCGAGGCGGTAATCGTTGAAGTCCGTCACGACGACGTGGCGCGCGCCCGCAAAGCGGACGATGGCGGCGGCCATGATGCCGATGGGGCCGGCGCCGGCGATCAGCACGTCCTCGCCCAGCACTTCGTAAGTCAGCGCGGTATGCGTGGCGTTGCCGAACGGATCGAAAATGGCATACATGTCATCGGAAATGGCCGGTTTGCAGGGCCATACGTTGGAGGACGGGATCACCAGGTACTCCGCAAACGCGCCGTTGCGGTTCACACCCACGCCCTTGGCGTCCTTGCAGTTCTCCTTGTGGCCTTCCAGGCAGTTGCGGCACTTGCCGCAGGTGATGTGGCCTTCGCCGGAGACCCGGTCGCCCGGATGGAAGCCTTCCACGCCGGCGCCTACTTCCACGACCTCGCCCACGTACTCGTGGCCGGCGGTCAGGCCGATCGGGATCGTATGCTGCGCCCAGTCGTTCCACTGCCAGATGTGCACGTCGGTCCCGCAGATGGCGGTCTTTTTGATTTTGATCTTCACGTCATTCGGACCGACCGGGGGGATAGGGACGCGCTTCATCCACAGACCTTCTTCGGGCTTGTCCTTCACCAGAGCCCACATCATGCCGTCATTCATCTCACTCATTTTCTCCTCCTGTTTCGGGGCGGGCGAAGGGGTCCGCTCCTTCTTTGTCAGGGCCCTGCGCCAGCGCGAAAGCGATGGCCAGGCTGCCTTCATGGGTTATTGACAGGAGCATCTCGTCCATGCCCCTGGAATTCTGGATCTCGCGCGCTTTTCCCGTGATCCGGTAATAAGGCCGGCCGGCGGGATCATGCAGCACTTCCACCTCTTTAAGGGAAAAGCCCCGCACCCCGGTGCCCAGGGCTTTGGCGAAGGCCTCCTTCGCGGCAAACATACCGGCCATGCTCTGCGCCTGACCGACGCCTTTCTGCTGCAGATACGCTCTTTCCTCATCGGAAAAGTACCGGAGAGCAAACGTGCTGTCCGGCGGATAGGATCTCATCCGGGATATCCGGCATGCGTCGACGCCGATACCGAGAATGATCATGGCTCGTCCGTTCCTCTGTTTCAATTACCACTTGATGCCCTGGCCGAGGCGCCGGGGCAGGGTGTTTTTCCACAAATGATATTTCTGAAGCGTGCGCAGACGGCCCAGCCGGCCCTGATCCGTCAGGGAGATAAAGGCCTTGCAGGTCTTCTTCTGCTTATCGCTTAATTCCGTTTCATAGCACGCCAGGAACGCTTTGGTCTGGGCGATGCTGTCATCCCGCATCTGGCGGGCGTAGTCCCCTTTCAGGCGGCCCAGCATGTAGGACAGCGAGCCGGCGTTTTTCGCGCCGACGACGTTGCGGCCGTGCTGGCGGTAGTCCATGGTGGCTTCCGGCAGGAAGACGGCTTTGCCCAGGGCCGAGGCGACGAGGGCGATCCACCAGTCATGCATCAGCATGTGCGGTTCGTTTTCTGCGCGCGCGGCCAGGGCGGCGAGCGGGCGGTTCATCATCATGGTGCAGCCGGTGACGACGTTCTGTACCAGCAGCTGCGGGAACGCCAGGCGTGAGCCATTGATCTTTGAAAAGTGCATAAAGCTGGGATCGATCTCCTGCAGGTCTCCGTCCACCACGCGCAGATCCGTATGCACGAGCAGCGGGATCTGGCCGCCGGCCTGCTTTTCCGCGGCCTCCATGGCTTCCAGGGTCCTGCGCACCTTGTCCGGGTGCCAGATGTCGTCCTGGTCCGCACACATCGTGTACGGGGCTTCGCCGCCGAAGCGGCTGATCAGGTACATGAAGTGCTTCTGGGCGCTGCCGAAGCGCTGGCCGGAGCGGTGATGGGCGATGCGGTCCGGATGCGAACGGGCATAGAAATCCAGGACGTCCGCGGTGTCCTCCCCGTCGTCGGACAGGATCAGGAACCAGTCTTCGCAGTCCTGGGCCAGGATGGACTCGATCTGGGCGCCCACATAGGCGGCGCCTTTGTAGGCCGCCAGCAGAATTGTGACTTTCTTGTCGTGTATCATGTGAAGATCCAGCTGTCCTTCATCAGGGGGTGGTTTTCGTCTTTCGCGCTCAGGATGAGCGGCCTGCCGTCAGTCATCCGGTAGGCTGAGGCGAGAGGCGCGCCGGGGTATTCCCCGGTCAGTTCCGGCCATTCGATGCCGAGGGCCGGGTCGTTGAAGGCGATGCCGCCCTCGTCGCCCGGGTGATAAAAATCGTTGACTTTATAGCAGAATTCCGCTTCGTCGCTCAGGACCAGGTAGCCGTGCGCGAAGCCTTCGGGCACGTACATCTGGCGGAAATTGTCCTCGCTCAGGATCTCTCCGTGCCATTGTCCGAAGGTGGCGCTGCCCTGCCGCAGGTCCACCGCCACGTCAAAGACGCGGCCGCGGCCGGCGCGGACCAGTTTGGCCTGCGGGAAATGCTTCTGGAAATGCAGGCCGCGCAGCACGCCCCTGACGGAGCGGCTCACATTGTCCTGCACAAAGTGCGTATCGATGCCGGCTTCCGCGAAATCCCGCTCGTTGTAGAATTCCACGAAAAAGCCCCGCGCGTCGCGGTGCACGGTCGGTTCTATCACCAGCAATCCTTCGATGCCGGTCTCTCTGACTGTTATCTGGCTCACCGGATCACCTCGATCTCCTGTAAATAGCGGTGCAGGGCGTCCTGCCAGTCCGGCAGGAGCGCAAAACCCTTTTCGGTCAGTTTGGATTTATCCAGCCGGCTGTTGAACGGGCGGGCGGCGGCCGACGCGCCGTATTCCGCCGTGGTGACGGGCGTCACTTTCACGTCTTTTCCGGCCTGGCGGAAGATCTCCTGCGCGAAATCGTACCAGGATATAAAGCCGCCTTCGTTGGTGGCGTGATAATAGCCGTACTCTTCCGTTTCGATCATGTCCGCGAGCAGGCGCGCCAGGTCGAGCGTGTAGGTCGGCGTGCCGATCTGGTCGCAGACGACCCGCAGTTCCGGATGCGTCTCCGCCAGGCGCAGCATGGTCTTGACGAAGTTCTGGCCGTTCCTGCCGAACACCCAGGCGATGCGGACGATGAAATACTTATCCAGGTTTCCGGACACAGCCAGTTCCCCGGCCAGTTTGGATTCGCCGTACACGTTCAGCGGCGCGTAGTCCTTGCAGTCCGGATTCCAGGGCGTTTCCCCCTGGCCGTCGAACACGTAGTCCGTGCTGATGTACAGCATTTTCCCGCCGGTCTTCGCGACGGCGCGGGCCAGGTACAGGGGGGCGGCGCCGTTGATGGACATGACTTTATCCCGCAGGGCGGGGTCCTCGGCCTTGTCCACGGCCGTCCAGGCGGCGCAGTGGATGACGGCCTGGGGGCGGATCATGCGGATCACGCGTTTCACGGCCCGTTCGTCCGTCAGGTCCAGGCTCACGTAGGGGGCTTCGCAGACCGGGCTGCCGTCCGGCAGGCCCGCGTACGCCTCCGTGATATCGCTGCCCACCGCCACATGGCCGCGGCGGTCCAGTTCGTTCATCACATCATGTCCCAGCTGGCCGTTGACGCCGGTCACCAGGATGCGCATGGTCTTATCGCTCATCGGTTTTCATACATCTTTCGGTAGTAGTCTTTATATTCGCCGGAAATGATGGTCTCCCACCATTCCTTGTTGTCCAGATACCAGCAGATGGTCTTTTTGATGCCGTCCGCGAACATCGTCTCCGGCAGCCAGCCGAGTTCGGCATGGATCTTGGAGGGGTCGATGGCGTAACGCATGTCGTGGCCCTTGCGGTCCGTCACGAAGGTGATCAGGTCCTCGGACTTGCCGAGTTCTTTGATGATCAGCTTCACGATGTCGATGTTCGCCATCTCGTTGTGGCCGCCGATGTTGTAGACTTCGCCTTCTCTCCCGTTCCGGATGATCAGGTCGATGGCCTTGCAGTGGTCTTCCACATACAGCCAGTCGCGCACGTTCAGGCCCTTGCCGTACACCGGCAGCGGCTTGTCCGCCAGGCAGTTGGCGATCATCAGCGGGATCAGTTTCTCCGGGAACTGGTAAGGCCCGTAGTTATTGGAGCAGCGCGACACGGACACGGGCAGGCCGTAGGTCCGGTGGTACGCCATGACCAGCAGGTCCGCCGCCGCTTTGGAGCTGGAGTAGGGCGAGCTGGTGTGGAGCGGCGTTTCCTCTGTGAAAAGCAGATCCGGGCGGTCCAGCGGCAGGTCGCCGTAGACTTCGTCCGTGGAAACCTGGTGGTAGCGGCGGATGCCGTATTTCCGGCAGGCGTCCATCAGCACGGCGGTGCCCATGATGTTGGTCTCCAGGAAGACGCCGGGATTTTCGATGGAGCGGTCCACGTGGCTTTCCGCCGCGAAGTGCACGACAATGTCCGGCCGTTCTTCCTCAAACAGCCGGTACACCGCCTCGCGGTCGCAGATATCGCCGCGGACAAAGCGGAAGTTCGGCAGTTGCAGCACGTCCTTCAGCGTGCTCAGATTGCCGGCGTACGTCAGTTTGTCCAGACAGACCAGGCGGTCCTCCGGATGATGTTCGAGTTCATAAAAGATGAAATTGCTTCCGATAAAGCCGGCACCGCCGGTGATAAGTATGGTCATAGGTCCTCCCCTGACAGGTCAATATCGAATTTTCCCTTCCGCGGCCTGCTTTAAGTGCTGGCCGTAAGGCGATTTACCGTAGCGTTCCGCGGCTGCGAGCAGGCTTTCTTTGTCGATCCAGCCCTGCAGCCAGGCGATCTCCTCCAGCGCAGCGATCTGCGCGCTCTGGCGGGTCTCGATGGTGCGGACGAAATTGGTGGCCTCCGCCAGCGAATCCATGGTGCCGGTGTCCAGCCAGGCGTAGCCGCGGCCCAGGAGCTGCACGTTCAGCGAGCCGTCTTCCAGGTAGAAGCGGTTCAGGTCCGTGATCTCCAGTTCCCCGCGCTTGCTGGGACGCACTTTTTTCGCCATCTCCACGACGCGGTTGTCGTAGAAATACAGGCCGGTGATACAGTAATTGCTCTTCGGGTGCTCGGGTTTTTCTTCCACGGAGATCACGCGGCCTTCATCATCGAATTCCACGATGCCGAAGCGTTCGGGATCCGAGACATAGTAGCCGAAGATCGAAGCGCGGCCGGCCTCCGCGTCGGCTTTGGCCTTGCGCAGGCGGTCGCCGAGGCCGGCGCCGTAAAAGATGTTGTCGCCGAGGACCATCGCGCAGCAGTCGTCGCCGATGAATTCCTCCCCGATCAGGAAGGCCTGCGCGAGGCCGTCTGGACTGGGCTGTTCCTTGTAGCTGAGCCGCAGGCCGAATTCGCTGCCGTCACCGAGCAGGCGCTCGAAATTCGGCAGGTCGGTGGGCGTGGAGATGATCAGGATATCCCGGATGCCCGCGAGCATCAGCGTGGACAGGGGATAATAGATCATCGGTTTATCATAGACCGGCAGCAGCTGCTTGGACGTCACCATCGTCAGCGGATAAAGCCGGGTGCCGGCGCCGCCTGCCAGAACGATCCCTTTCATAAATGTCTCCTTTCCGGTCCGGGACGGGCTGTTTTCAGTCTTCTTCCAAAGGGTGGGAGGCCTTGGTGGGCCTGGCCGCCCGGGATTCCGCCTCCCGGTCCAGCCGGGGCAGATACGCCTTCCAGCTGTCATAAAGATTATTGTATAATTCGTCGTCGAAATGCTTCGTGCTCAGGCTGTCGAAGAGGTTGTGGATCTGTGCCAGATCGTCTTCTTTCACAGGATCCAGGTTGTACATTTCCAGGAAGACGCCGTAGGCCTCGCGCAGTTCACGGTCCGTGTCCAGGTCGCTGCGGACGCCCTCCAGTTCGATGCTGTAGCGCGCCACGGCATCGCTGACGGCTTTGCTGCGCCGCCGCTCCAGCGACGGGATCAGGATGCCCGCGCTGACGCAGAGCAGGATGGCGGCCGTGAGCAGGATCCGCAGCCAGAAAGCCGGCCGGCCTTCCAGCGCCCGCCGCACCTTGTCCGTTTTCTCCGATGCCTCCTCCCGGACGGCCGAAGCCGTCCCGCGCAGCGTCCGGCGCCCGATCTGGGGCGTGCGGATATCCTCCGCCATTTCGCGGAGCATGTGCAGGCAGAACGTATTGCCCACATCCGCCTTCAGGACCGTGCGCAGTTCGCGCTCGGCTTTGCTGTATTTGCTTTCGGAATAATACAGCAGGGCCAGCAGGCTGTGGGCTTTCAGCATTTTCGGATGGTGTGCGGTCACCCATTCCAGCTGCAGGATCGCGAGGTCCTCGCTGCCTTTTCTGGCGTAATCCAGGGCGAAATTGAATTTGCGGATGCCCTGGGAGGCCGTATCCATCTCCAGGCGGTTGTCCTGGAGGTATTTGACATAGCCGGAAGCCGGATTGTTCTCCGGCTGGTAATGCGTGCTGACGACCCATTCGCAGAGCGCCCGGACGGTCTCCCCCATCTCATACAAAACCAGCCCCAGCAGGTTCCGTGCCAGGGTGTTCTTCTTGTCGATCTGAAGGGCAAAGGAGAGATCCTCCGCAGCGCCGGTCAGGTCCCGCACGCGGGCCTTTTCCAGGCCGTAATTGTAATACCGGAGGGAGAGTCGGACGATCCTCCGGTAAAGTCTGACGTCTGCGCCGCAGTGCAGACAGAACTGCCCCGATCCCAGCGTATTTCCGCACCGGTAACAGAGCATGCTACGACTCCTTCTCCCGGATCAGCTCCATCAGCAGGTCCGTCAGATCGCGGGTATCGGTCCTTATGATATCTTCCGCCTTTTCCACTTCCGTGCTCGGCTGGAATTTGGATAATTCGTCTTCAAAGATCAGCATGGCCAATCCTCCTTATACTGCTTTTATATCATAAACGATTCAGCCGGAAAAAGCAAGCCGCAGCCATTCCGTAAAGGAAGGCGGGCAGGAAAGGAAGCGCAGGCGGAACCGGCCGCCGCGGGACTCCAGCACGCGGGCGTAGATTCCCTCTTCCCACTGCAGGCAGATGCTGTCAAAATTCTGCAGCGGGGCGCCGGTCTCGAGCCAGGCTTCGCTCAGGGAGACTTCGGTGAGCCGCGCTTCATAGGTTTGCGGCAGAACGGTTTTGCCTTCCATCGGGCTCAAATCGATGGCGCGCGGTTCCGGCAGGGGGCGGAACATTTCGGAATCTTCCGGCAGGTGCAGGTCATAGCGGCCGCCGATTCCCTGCAGGCGGTAGACGGTCTCGTCTTCGGTCAGGCCCTTGAAGCGGATCCGGCGGGAGGCCGCGAGTTCCAGCGGTTCACGGATGGCGTCGCGGGTTGCGCGGGATATGATGATATCCCCGCCCGCGGTGAAACTTTCGAGGCGGCCCGCCAGATTGACGACCTGCCCCATCACGCCGTATTTGGTGCGTTTTTCCGAGCCGATGTTGCCCGCAATGACTTCGCCCGTGCTGAGCCCGATGCCCATCCGCAGTTCTTCATAGCCGCGTTCGCGGTTCCAGGCGTTGATGCGCTCCATCCGCTGCTGCATGGCGATGGCGGCCGCAGCCGCATCCGCCGCATGGTTCGCGGACGCGACGGGCGCGCCGAATACGACGAAGAGACCGTCGCCCAGGAACTCCAGCAGCGTCCCGTGATAAGCTTCGATCACTTCGTAGATCTCTTCAAAATAGTGGTTGAGCATCTCCAGGAACGGCGCGGGCTCCATCCGCGTGCTCAGGGCGGTGAAATCGCGCAGGTCGCTGATTATGACGGTGACTTCGCGCTTTTTGCCGCCCATGACGAGGCCGTCCGGCGTCTCCAGGATCGTGCGGACCACGTCGTCGGAAATGTAGCGGCCGAAGGTCTTCTCCAGGAATTCGTTCTTCAGCGCGAGCTTCCGGTTCAGGTCCTGGATCTGCTCCATGGCCTTTACGGCGTCGCGCAGTTCCGCGAGTTCGGAGATATCGCTGATGACTGCGATCAGGCCCAGCTTCCGGCCGTCTTCTTTGAGAAACGACGCCCGCACGTGCAGGGTCAGCGTCCGGTCCGCGCGCCGGAAGGGCACGATCCTCTCCTGCTTTTCGCCGGAGGAATAGACCGCGTCCAGGACGGTCTGGTTGAACTCGTCGTTTTCCGGGTATTCGAAGAAACAGGCCGCGAACGGGCGGCCCAGCAGGTCTTCCTCCGCGCACGCAAAGATAGCCAGGGCCGCGGGGTTGACCGAGCGGATCGTGCCGCCCAGGTCCACCACCAGCATGCCCTCGGACATGTCGCGCAGGATATGCGTCCGGATGCTGTTTTCGTCGTTGTTCCGCATCACTGTTTAAGACTCCGCGATCTCGCTCAGTCTGTAATTCTTCACTTTCCGGAAGGCCATGAAATCGATCACGGCCGCAAAGAGCAGTTCCAGGACCGTGGCGATGACCCAGGCCCGCACGATGGGTTCGCGCACCAGCTGCACGTCCGGCTGCTCCATGATGGAGATCACCATCCGCGCCACGAAGATCCCGGCCACGACGCCCACGATCAGGCCCAGCACGGTGATCACGACGGTCTCGCGCATCAGGTAGCCGATGTCCTCCTTCACACTGAACCCGTTGACCCGCATGATGATCAGTTCCCGCTTCTTCCGGCTGACAAAGATATTGGTCAGGTTCGTCAGGATCAGGAAGGACAGCAGGATGCTCATGAACGTCAGGCCGATGACCACGGCATTGTACAGCTTCATAAATGTGTCGAAGCGCGTGGCGAACGCGTTGGCTTTTTCCGAGATCATCCCGTCGGGCAGTTTCTTGAGTACGGAATCATCCGCGTCAGCCGAGGCCTTCCGGACGTACAGGCAGTTGGGCGTCCCTTCTTCGCCGAAAATAGCCTGATAGCCTTCCAGCGTGGTGATCATCAGGCGGCCCTGGTAGTTGTCGAAGATGCCGCGGATGTCCGCGGTGTGTTCGCCCAGCGTATTGTCGCGCAGGCCGATGGTGTCGCCCGGCTTCAGTTTGTATACTTCGCTCATGCGGATCTGGATCAGGACGCCGTCACGGGGCAGTGTCAGCGGCTCCTTCGTTTCCGGGTCGCGCACCGCAAAATAGCGGAGGAAATCATCGCCCGGCACGGCCAGCAGGCTGACAGCTTCCTGGCCGGCGGAGGCCTCGAAAATATGGGTCTCCGACACGGCGTCGATGCATTCGTACCCTGCCGCGGTCAGTTTGTCCTTCAGTTCCTGCACGGCGGCGGGATCCGTCTTGTTCCCGTAGCTGATCTTCGTGTCAAACAGATGGATCTCATTCGTCTGGCGCTCGATCATATCCGAGGTCGCGTACTTCAGGGAAAAACCGACGCCCATGATGATCAGGCTGCCGGCGATGATAATAATGGAGATGATGACACGCGGCAGGTCGGTGACCATATTGCGGACGATCAGGCGGGAGTACAGCGAGCCGGCCTTCTCCCCCTTGGCTTTGGCTTTGCCGTGGCCTTTCTTTTTGATCAGCCGGTCCGTCCCGTTGATCAGGGAGGCCGCCGGGCTCTTCAGCACGCCCCGGCAGGCGATCAGGCACGCGGCGGCGATCAGGACCACCACGGCGAGCACGATCACGAGGACCAGCACGACCGGCCGGTTCCGGATGACCGTATTGATCACGTAAGCATCCAGATAGCTGTCCACCACCAGCGCCGCGATCACCCCCGCCAGGACCGAGCCGAGCACGGCGCCCAGCACGGCCGCGCCTTCCCCGAAGATCAGGTACTTGCCGAACACTTCGCGGCTGTGGAAGCCGAACGCCTTGGTGGCGCCGATCATCTTCTTCTGCTCATTGATGATGATGGTCAGTGTGGAGAAGCACACCAGCATGCTGACCGCGGCAAACAGCCCGCCGTAAGCCAGCGAGATGTTGCGGCAGGAAGTGATATTGGACCGCATGTCAATGTAGCCTTCGTCGGAACGGTTGTCCAGGATGACCCAGTTGGTGCCCTTGACGACCTTTTCCACCATCGGGATGTTCTTTTCCAGCGTGTCCGCGATCCGGCCCAGTGTCTCCGGGATCAGCTGTTTCAGGTCTCCGTCGGGCAGCTGCAGGAGTATCCGGATCTCTTCCCGGAATTCCGCCGGGAGGTATTCGATCAGTTCCGTGATCCGGCCCGTGTCCGCTTCGCGCAGCGTCGTGACGAGTTCCTGCAGCTGCGGGACGAGGTTCGCCGTGTCAGGCACGAATTCCGCAAGGATCTGGTCCATCGTCATCGCGCGCAGCGCTTTTTTCAGCGATTCCATCACCGGGAGGTTCAGCAGTTCTATCTTGTCCAGCGCGAGATTCTTGATCGTGTCCAGGCGGGTGATGCCCAGCGACTCCGAGAGTTCCCGCAGGGAGGGGATCAGTTTCGCGACTTCGTCCAGGTAATCCGGGGAATAAACGGCAACGTCTTCCGGCAGCTGCGCCTTCACGTAGACGCGGGTGAAGGATTCCATGGTCACGTCTTCGTCCAGGGCCTCCGGGGCGACCATGGCGATCGCGGTACGGCTTTTCCGCAGGTATTCCGGCAGGGTGATCTGGCCGACGACCGTGAAGGTCTTTTCCTTCAGGCAGTCTGGCATCAGCGGATCCGTCACGGTCAGCGTGACCTGATCGCCGATCTCAGCGTTCATGCGGTGCATGGCGTTGAATCCCAGGGCGACCTGGTCCGGGCCTTTGGGCAGGGAGCCTTCCACGACTTCCGCCTTGCTGATCCGTTCGGTCTTCGTCAGCATGGTCACGGATGTGCCGCGGCTGCCTTTTTTCAGCTGCGCGCTCAGCAGCGTAACGCCTTCCGCGTCCGCTACGCCCGGCAGAGAGCGGATGCGCGAGACTTCCGCTTCGCCCACGCCCAGCGAGGACGTCATGATGATGTCTTTAAAGTTCGATTCCGTATAGAACCGCTCGGTCGATTCCTTCAGTTCCTGCCCCATGTAATGGGTCCCCAGGCCGCCCATGACCCCGAGCAGGACGATCAGGATCAGGGAAAGGAAGGAAACGATCTTCCGGCGCACATTGCGCACGGAATCTTTCAGCTGTGTGCGTTTCATCAGGCGCCGTCCTCCTTACCAGACCAGTTCGGAAGCGGGCAGCGGGTGCATGTTGACGCGGACGCTGTGCACTTTGCCGTTCTTCAGTTTAACGACGCGGTTGGCCATCTTGGCGATCTCCACGTTGTGGGTGATCATCACGATGGTGGTGCCGGTCTGTTTGATGGCGTTTTCCATGACGATCAGGACTTCCTGGCCGGTCTGGAAATCCAGAGCCGCGGTCGGTTCGTCCGCCAGGATCAGGCGCGGGCGCTTGGCGAAGGCGCGGGCGATGGAGACGCGCTGCTGCTGGCCGCCGCTCATCTGGGAAGGGAAATTGCCCTCGCGGCCCTTGAGGCCCACCATTTCAAGCGCTTCCGCGGAATCCATCGGATCCTGCGCGATCTCCGCAATAAAATCGATGTTCTCCTGCGCCGTCAGGTTCGGCATCAGGTTGTAATTCTGGAAAATGAATCCCACGAAGTTGCGGCGGTACTCGGTCAACTCCGCTTCGGTGGGGCGCGACATGTCCTTGCCGTCCACGGTCAGTTCGCCGTGCGTCATGGTGTCCATGCCGCCGATGATGTTCAGCATGGTGCTCTTGCCGCAGCCGCTTTCGCCAAGGACCACCAGGAGCTCGCCCTCGTAGACTTCCAGGTCGATGCCTTTCAGGACCTGGTTCACGGTTTCGCCGGAGCCGTATTCCTTGATCACGTTGCGCAGGACGATCATGGGCTTCCGGTCCTCGTTGGGCTCCACGGAGAAGCCTTTTTCCTCGACGGCGATTGCGATCAGGGCGGCAAGGTTTTCGCAGATCTCGCGGTCCTCCTCCGTCAGCTCTTCTTTTTTATTGATCAGCTGGATGCAGCCCAGGCAGGCGTGTTCGTTCAGCAGGGGGACGCAGATCAGGTTGCGGGTGTGGAAGCCGGTCTCCTCGTCCACCGTGGAGGAGAAGCGGGGATCCTGCGCGGTATCCCGGACCAGTTCGGACTTTCCGCTGAGGGTCACGGTGCCGGCGATGCCTTCGCCCAGCGCGACGCTGTAGCCCGTGATGTCGGTCTTGCCCACGTTCAGCATGGCGTAGACGCGTTTATCTTTTTCATGCAGCATCCGGACGGAGCCTTCTTCGCAGCCCACTTCTTCCGTGATCAGGTCCAGACTTTCGGACAGCGCCGCTTCCAGCTGTTCGGCCTGCTGCAGTACTTCCGTGATCTTCCAAATGGTTTGCATGGCGTGTGTATTCATCGTTCGTTCCCCCGCAGGATCATTCTGCTGAAAACTTTAGCATATCGGCGGGCGTTTTTCAAGGAACGCCCCCTTGCTTTTTGCGGTTTTTCCCCTTATTCTAACAGAAGAAAGGCGCGGCTTTCCGGCCGTGCGGCCTTTCGGATAAGGAGGGAATCGACGTGTCTCTGATCTCGGAACTGAACCGCCCGGTCTTTTATCTGATCTGCGGCGGGATCGTGTTTTTTGTCGCGGTGATCTGCGTGGTCTTCACGGTGCGGGCGTATAAGGCCGGCAAGGCCATCGGGATGGACGTTTCCAAAATGAAGCGGGCCATCGTCGCGAGCGCGACGTTCGCGGTGCTGCCCAGCGTGGGGATCCTGCTCGGGGTCATCGCGCTCTCCGGCTCCCTGGGCACGCCCTGGCCCTGGCTGCGGCTGTCCGTCATCGGCGCCCTGCATTATGAAACGCAGGTGGCCGAGGCGGCGGCGGAAGCGGTGGGCACCGGCGGGCTGTCCGCCAGCAGCATGACCGCGGAGGCGTTTTCCACGATCGCGCTGGTCATGAGCGTCCGCATCATGTGGGGCATGGTCTTTTCGGTCATCAGCTGCAAGACGTATTCGAAAAAACTGCTGGAGCCGAAGCCGGCTTCGCAGAAGAAGAAAGGCAAACTGGACATGGTGGCCTTCGGGGACACCGCGATGACGGCGATGTTCATCGGGCTGGTGTCCACGTATATCGGAAGCTACATCGGCGGATTCGTGTCCGGCGGGGAAGGCGGCCGTTTCAGCTTCAGCGGGTCGCTGCTGCCGCTGGCGGTGGCGGTGGTCGGCGCGCTGGCGATGGCTGTGTTCACCTGGTTCCGGGAAAAGAAGAAGGCGGAATGGATCGACGGGTTCTCCGTGGCGGGCAGCATGCTGATCGCCATGACTGCGGCCATTTTCCTGGGCAAGGTGCTGTAAAGGAGGGGCGTGATGGAAAACAACAGAATGAATGAGACCGAAAAACAGGCCGTTTATCAGCAGTACATCCGCACGACCCACATGCTGGGCCGGATCTTCTGCATCCTGGTCCTGATCCTGCTGCTGGGCGCGCCGTTTATGATGGGCGCCGTCCTGGGCACCGCGCCGAACCTGGGGGCCGCCGGGAAAGCGTTCCTGAGCATCGGGATCGTGTACCTGGTGAGCTGCATCGCGGAATACATCATTTACGTGCCCATGCTGGGCGCCGGCGGGACGTACCTGGCGTTTATCACAGGGAATCTGATCAATATGAAGGTGCCGTGCGCGATGACCGCGCGCGATATCGTAGGCGCGAAAAGCGGGACAACGGAGAACGAGATCATCTCCACGCTGTCTATCGCGACCAGTTCGCTGGTCACGATCCTCGTGCTGGCCGTCGGCGTGGCGCTGCTGATCCCGCTGCAGCCTCTGCTGCAGGATCCGGCGCTGCAGCCCGCGTTCGACAACGTGGTGCCGGCGCTGTTCGGCGCGATGGCCTTCAAGTATTTCCGCGGCCATCTGAAGATCGCGCTGCCGCCGCTCGCCGCCATGTCGCTGCTGTTCGTGCTGCTGCCGGGACTCATCTCCTCCGCGAGCATGATGATCATCCCGGGCGGCGCGCTGGCCATCGGCCTGGCCTGGTATTATTTCCGGAAGGAACAGGGGAAGTGACGCCATGAAGACCGTGCTGTATATTGTTTTAGGGCTGCTCGCCCTCTGTCTGCTGCTGATCCTCCTCGCCGTGATCCGCACGCTTCTTACGCCGGCCCGCCGGGCGGACTGGACGCCCCGGCGCGATCCGGAACGGGAGGCGGCGTACGCGGAAAAACTGGCGCGGATGGTGCGCTGCGAGACCGTGTCCGCGAAAGGCGAGATCCGGCGGGAGAAGTTCCTGGCATTTCACGAGGTGCTGGCGGAGCTGTTTCCGCTGGTGCATGAAAAGCTGGAGAAGACCGAGATCGACGGCGCGCTGCTTTACCGCTGGCCTGGCGCTTCCGCAGAGCGCCCGCTGGTGCTGATGGCGCACCAGGACGTCGTGCCGGCGGAGGGGGAATGGACGCACGGGCATTTCTCCGGCGACATCGATGAGGAAGGACGCATCTGGGGCCGCGGCAGCGCGGACGACAAATCTTCGCTCATGACCATCTTCCAGGCGGTCGAGGAACTGCTGGCGGACGGCTTCATTCCGCCGCAGGACGTGTACATCAGCTCGTCCAACACCGAAGAAGTGGGCGGCGACGGATGTCCGAAACTTGTGGCGGAGCTCGAAAAACGGGGCGTGAAGCCCTATCTGGTCAACGACGAGGGCGGCGCCGTCACGGCGGATCCGATGGCCGGCATCCATGGTCATTTTGCCATGCTCGGCATCCTGGAAAAAGGCCAGGGGAACCTGCTGATCTCCGCGCGTTCCCGCGGCGGCCACTCCAGTTATCCGGCCAAAAACTCGCCCATCGCGCGGCTCTCCCGCTTCGTCTGCGATATCGAGAAGCACAACCCGATGCGCTCCGTGATCACGCCGCAGCTGAAGACGATGCTGGAAAACATGGGGGCCTACGGCCCGTTCCACTTCCGCCTCCTCTTCGGCAATCTGTGGCTTTTCGGACCGCTGCTCATCAGACTCATGCCCTCCCTTTCGCCGCAGGCGGCCGCGCTGCTGCGCACCACCGTCGCGTTCACCATGCAGAGCGGCTCCGACGGCTGCAACGTCCTGCCGCAGGAAGCCACGCTGACCGTGAACCTGCGCTACATGCCGCACCAGAACCGGGCGGAAAGCAATGCGGTCATCGAAAAACTGGCGCGGAAATACGGCCTGGAAGTGAAAGTCATCGACGAATACGACGCCTGCGAGCCCGTGAACACGGACAGCGCCGCCTTCCGCCTGCTGACGGACACCGTCCGCGAAGTCTTCCCGGGCCTGCCCCTCGTCCCCTATATCATGACCGGCGGCACGGACGCGCGGCATTACCAGCGCCTCTGCGACACCTGCGCGCGCTTCTGCCCCATCGTTTACGGGCCGGACCAGATGAAGGGAATGCACGGGCTGAACGAGTATGTGGATGCGTACAGCCTGCCGGGCGCGGTGGATTATTACAAAGCGCTTATCCGGAATAATAATTGACAAAGGACGCAGAACACTATATAATATTTGCTAATTGATTTACATCGCCCTTTAGGGCAAGGAGGTTTTGTCCGTAATGGACCCTGACAGTATTCCACGATCTATTCTCATCATAGCGGTGCTTTTATTCGTCGGCGCCTTTTTCTCCGGTACCGAAACAGCCTACACCAACTGCAGCCGCGTGCGGCTGATGGCGTGGGCGGAGGACGGAAAGAAAAGCGCCCGCCGCGCCCTCAAGATTCTGGACAAATTTGATAAGACCATCATTACGCTGCTGATCGGCAATAACGTGGCGCACGTTATTATTACCGCGCTGGCAACGGTTTTGGCGATCCATTTCGCCGGGGAGATCTCCGGGCCGATCTTCGCGACCGTCATCATCACGCTGCTGGTGTTTATTTTCGCGGAAACGCTGCCGAAGAACATCGCCAAGGTGCGGGCTGACGAATGGACCTGCGCGGTCAGTCTCCCGCTCCGCCTGATCATGATGATCCTGACGCCCGTCGACTGGATCTTCATGGGCATGAGCTTCGTCTTCAAAAAGCTGTTCAAGAATGAAAACGACGGTCCCAGCATGACCGAGGACGAATTCAACAGCATGGTGGAGACCATCGAAAGCGAAGGCGGCCTGGAAGCGGAGGAAAGCGAACTCATCCAGTCCGCGGTCGAATTCAAGACGCGTTCCGTACGCGAGGTCATGACGCCCCGCGTGCACGTGACCGGCCTGGACCTGGAGGACACGCCCGCGGAGCAGTACCAGACCATCCTGAATGAAAAATACAGCCGCCTGCCGGTATATACGGGCGACATGGACCATATCAACGGCATCCTGAACACCAAGCTGTACCTGCAGAAGAAGCTGGCCGCGCCGGATGAATACCCGGACGTCACGGCCCTGATGGCCGAGCCGTTCTTCATCCGACCGGATATGAGCCTGCATGCGCTGGTGGAGGAAATGCGGCGCCGCCAGACACACATGGCCATCATCCAGGACGAATGGGGCGGCACGGAAGGCATGGTCACGATGGAGGACCTGCTGGAGGAACTCGTCGGCGACATCTGGGACGAGGATGAGGAACAGGAGGTGAGCGCATGAGCACCGGCCTGATCATTACCTTAGTCGTTTTCCTGATCTGCCTCTCCGCGTTCTTCTCCGGCTCGGAGATCGTATACGCGACGGCAAGCAAGCCGCGTCTGCACCACGAAGCGGACGAAGGCAGCAGCCGCGCAAAAAAAGCGCTGCGCATCGTGGAAGACTACGTGCGCGCCATTTCCACCATCCTGGTGGGCAACAATCTGGTGAATATCGCCACGGCCTCGCTGGTCACGCTGCTCTGCGTCAGCAATCTGTTCCCGGGGAACCGGAACGCGGAGCTGTACGCGGAGATCATCGCGACGCTGGCGCTGCTCATCTTCGGCGAGATCCTGCCCAAGATCCTGTGCGCCGAGCACGCCAACCGGCTGGCGCTGCGCTTTGCGCGTCCGCTGACCGGCGCGATGGCGTTCTTCAAGCCCGTCGTCTGGCTGGTGACCCGCATGGTGGACGGCCTGAGCGGGCTGTGGACGCCGGAAGAAGGCGAGACCGCCATGACGGACGAGGAGCTGGCCCTGGTGGTGGATACCATTCAGGAGGAAGGCGTCTTCACCGAATCCGAAGGCGAGCTGATCAAGTCCGCCATCGAATTCAGCGACGTGACTGCGCACGACATTCTGATCCCGCGCGTGGACATCTCCGCGTACGATATCGAAGAACCGCTGGAAAAACTGCTCACGGACAGCGACGCGATGAGTTATTCGCGCCTGCCCGTGTACCGCGAAAGCATCGACCACATCATCGGCATCCTGCCCATGAAAATGTTCGTCAAGGAAGTGCTGACGCGCGGCGCGGAAAATGTGAACGTGGAGGAGATGCTGGTCGAGCCGCTCTTCGTCCACATGACCAAAAATATCAACGAGATCCTGAAGGATTTCCGCGAGCAGAAAACCAATATGGCCGTCGTGCTGGACGAATACGGCGGCACGATGGGCATCCTGACCATTGAGGACATCCTCGAAGAGATCGTCGGCGAGATCTACGACGAGACCGACGAGCCCGAGGAGGAGGACGTCACCGAGGTCGCCGACGGCACGTACCTGCTGGACGGCAGCATGAACATCTACGACGCGTTCGAAGAGATCGATTACGAGCCCAAGGATTTCAACAGCGAATACACCACGCTGAGCGGCTGGATCACCGAGCTGCTGGACCATTTCCCCGAGGTGGGCGACGAGTTTACCTGCGAGGCCATCTCCGGCAAAGTGCTGGCGGTGGAAGGGCCGCTGGTGTCGCAGGTCCAGATCCGTGTGGATAAGACGGAGGATGAAGATTAACGCCGCGCGCACACAACTGATTCTGGGGCGCGAAGCCGTGCAGAAACTGGCCGGCGCCCGCGTAGCCCTGTTCGGACTGGGCGGGGTGGGCGGCTATGCCCTGGAGGCGTTGGTGCGTTCCGGCGTGGGCCATCTCCTGCTGGTGGACAACGACTGCTTTTCGGAAAGCAACCTGAACCGCCAGCTGCTGGCCACGCGGGACACGCTGGGCCGCCGGAAGACGGAAGTCGCGAAGGAGCGCGCGCTGGCGATCGATCCGGACTGCGACGCCGAAGTCCGCGACTGCTTTTTCCTGCCGGAGACCCGGGATCAGTTCGACTTCTCCCGCTACGATTACGTGATCGACGCCATCGACACCGTGACCGGCAAGCTTTGCCTGATCGGCGCGGCGCAGGAAGCCGGCGTCCCCGTCATCTCCTGCATGGGGACCGGGAACAAGCTGGATCCGGCGAAACTGCGCTTGGCGGATATCGAACACACATCAATCGACCCGCTGGCGCGCGTGATGCGCCGCGAGTGCAAAAAGCGAGGCCTGGCGCCGTTTCCGGTGGTGTTTTCCACGGAGGAGCCCCGGGAGATCCGGGAAGAAGAAAAAGAAGTCATTGCGGAAGAAGCGGCGCGGCGGGCCGAGCAGGGCATCGCCCGGAAGGATATCCCCGGGTCCATGGTGTTTGTGCCTGCGGCGGCGGGATTGCTGCTCGCGCAGCACGTCGTGAAAGAACTGATCGGATAACACATTTTTCCAATGCTTTTCCAATGCAAAAGGGACGGCGCGAAGCCGTCCCTCTTTTTTGAGCACTTTTCCGGGGCTGATCCGGGGGTGTGAGGCGCCCCCGGTCAGCGGGTAAAAAGCAGGATCGTGACGACACAGATGAAGACTATCAGCAAGGTAATGGGAAGAGCAACCGTGAGACAGCCTGCCACCAGCATCGCGAAGCGGTCACCCCGTTCGAGGTGCATTTCATTGTCATCCTCCGCTTCTGCTTTGGGGTCCCAGTATTCCTGGTCCGGTACCTTTTCAAGTTCCTGCTTATCTTCCGCCATTTCAGCCTCTGTTTTTAGTTATCCCTGGTGGTCTTGACGTCGAACAGATACTCTCTGTTCTCACCCAGCTTCCGCTCCGGGAAGTGGCAGGCCAGGAAGTGGTTGGGCTCGACCTCCACCAGCGGAGGCGTCACGCGCTTGCACTTCTCCGTGCACATGTAGCAGCGGGTGGAGAACTTGCATCCGGGCGGCGGGTTGACCGGGCTGGGCACGTTGCCTTCCAGCACGATGCGCTCCTTGTTCTTGGAGTCGGGATCCGTCGTCGGGATGGAGCTCAGCAGCGCGATGGTGTACGGATGGCGCGGGTCGTCGAACAGTGTCTTCTTGTCCGCCAGCTCCACGATGTTGCCCAGGTACATGACGGCGATGCGGTCCGAAATGAACTTGACCACCGACAGGTCGTGGGAAATGAACATGTAGGTCAGATGCTGCTTATCCTGCAGTTCCTGCAGCAGGTTGATGATCTGGGACTGGATGGACACGTCCAGAGCGGATACGCATTCGTCGCAGACCACGAATTTCGGCCGCACGGCCAGGGCACGGGCGATGCAGATACGCTGACGCTGGCCGCCGGAGAACTGGTGCGGATAGCGGTGCAGCATGTATTCCTGCAGGCCGCATTCCTCCATGGTCTTCACGATGTGCTCGCGCAGCTTGCTGGAGCCGTGACGGAACATGTTGTGCGTGGTCAGGCCTTCCTCGATGATCTGACCGACCGTGAAACGGGGGTTCAGGCTGGAGTAAGGGTCCTGGAAGATGATCTGCAGGTCCTTGCGCAGCTTCCGCATTTCGGTGTATTTCAGACGGGCCAGGTCGATGCCGTTGTCGCGCATGGCTTCGTACTTCTGGAACTCTTCGTCGTTCGCGTATTTCGCGCGGACGGCGGCCAGCTTCTCTTCCATCGCGTCGATCTTCTTCTGATGCTCGTCGATCTTTTTCTGGAGTTCGGCGACCCTGGCGTCGGCTTCGGCCTTCTTGGTCTTGGCCTTGTCCGCCTTAGTGCCTTCCGCTTCGGCGATGATGTCCGCGAAGGAGTCGGATTCCAGTTTGGCTTCCTGCTGTTCGTCAAAGACGACGTTCTGCTTCTTGTGCTCTTCGTAGATCTCGGCCAGAAGCTTCATGCCTTCCTTGTCGTCATGGACATAAAAACCGCCGATGATCTTCACGAGGTTGCTCATGTCGGTCTCGGACTCGCAGCGGGCGATGTTGGCGTCCTGGAGCAGGTAGAAGTCCGCATGGTCTTCGCCGCCGGCTTCTTCCACCTTCTTGGCGAGTTCAGCCGCCTTGGCCAGGGACTTTTTCAGCTTGGAGCGGTATTTTTCATCGTTCTTGATGGTGTCTTCCACGTATTCCGGGGTCATGCGGTCCAGGGTGGTGCCGTAGTACAGCGTGCAGCCCGCGGTCTGCGGATAAAGCTGCAGCAGCACGCGGCCCAGCGTGGATTTGCCGCATCCGGATTCGCCTACGATACCCAGCGTTTCGCCTTCATAGATGTCCAGGGAGATGTCTTCGTTGGCACGCACATACAACTGCTTCTTCTGGAAGATGGAGGTCTTCGCCACTGGGAAGTACTTTTTCAAATTAGTGATTGACAGTAATTTCTTGGTGTTTTGCACTTGACCGTTCCTCCTTGTTGGGATAGAAGCATCTGATCTGCTGTCTGTCGCTGATGTTTTCCAGCTTCGGCTCCTCTTCTAAGCAGCGCTGCGTGGCGTATTTGCAGCGCGGCGCGAATTTGCAGCCCTTGGGCAGCGCCAGCGGGTGCGGCACGACGCCGGGAATGGGATCCAGGCGGTCGCTCTCCGTGTCCAGACGCGGGATGGAGACCATCAGGCCTTCCGTATAAGGATGGCTGAACTGGCCGCTCTGCTGGAAGATGACGTCCGTAGGCGCGTGCTCCACGACCTGGCCGCAGTACATGACAGCCACGTCGTCCGCCATTTCATTGATAACGCCCAGGTCATGGGTGATGAAGATGATGGCGGTGCCGGTGGAGCGCTTCAGATCGTTCATCAGACGCAGGATCTGCGCCTGGATGGTCACGTCCAGAGCCGTGGTGGGCTCGTCGGCGATCAGGATCTTCGGTTTGCAGGCCAGAGCCATGGCGATCATGACACGCTGCCGCATACCGCCGGACAGCTGGTGCGGATACTGCTTGATCACGACTTCCGGGTTCGGGATCTGCACGTCTTCCAGCATCTTCAGCGCGTGTTCGTGCGCTTCTTTCTTGCTCATGTTCTGGTGGACGCGGAACGGCTCGGAGAGCTGGCGGTCTACGGAGAACACGGGGTTCAGGCTCGTCATGGGTTCCTGGAAAATGACGGAGATATCGTTGCCGCGGATGTGGTACATTTCCTTGATGGGCAGCTTGGTCAGGTCGCCGTGGCCCTCCATCAGGATCTCGCCGCTGTCGATATAGCCGTTGCCGTCCAGCAGCTGCAGAATGCTCATGGCGGAAACGGACTTGCCGGAACCGGACTCGCCCACGATACCGATGGTCTTGCCGGCTTCCAGCGTATAGGACACGTCGTTAACGGCCTTTACGATACCCTTCTTCGTTTTAAAGAAGGTATGAAGATTTTTAACCTCTAATAACGGCATCTCTCATTCCTCCTTATTTATCATTGCTGGACTTGGGATCCATCACGTCGCGGAGCGTATCGCCGATGGTGTTGATACACACCGTGGTCAGTATCAGGATCGCCGAGGTGAACAGCCACTGCCACCAGAAGTTGATGGCCGCGGTCGCGTTGGAAGCACGGGTCAGCATGTTGCCCCAGCTGGGCTTCGGATACACGACGCCGAATCCCAGGAAGGACAGCGACGTTTCCGTCTGCATGGACGCCGCGAAGGACAGCGTGATATTCACAAGGATAACGGAGATAACGTTGGGCAGGATGTGCTTGAAGGCAATGCGGCCTTCTCTCACGCCCATGGCCTTTGCCGCCGTTACGTATTCGCTTTCACGGGCCACGAGGATCTGCGCACGGGTGATGCGGCAGAAGCCGGGCCAGCCCAGTACGCCGAGGATCACCATGATCATCAGCAGACGCTCATCCTGTGACAGGTTCTTCTGCGACAGCAGCGAGGACAGGATCAGCATGAACGGCAGCAGCGGGATGGCTGAGAACACCTCCGCCACACGCATGACCAGCATGTCGACCCAGCCGCCGAAGTAACCGGCCAGCAGACCCAGGGTCACGCCGATCAGGATCTCGATGATAACGGCCACGGCACCGACGGTCATGGTCACGCCGCCGCCGGCGATCACGCGCTTGAAGATGTCGGCGCCCTGGTCATCCGTACCGAACAGATAACCTCTCAGGCCCCAGCTTTCTTTCAGCACGCCGTTTTCATCCACCGCATAGCTCTGGAACGCGCCGGCATAGATGTCATGCGCGGTATCCAGCTTGGTGGGAGCTTCCGCCTGATAGTAGTGGTCGCCGCCGAAGGAGTACACATGGCCTTCATTGGTCACGGCGGTGTAGTGGTAGGTGCCGCCCTGCACTCCGGTGAAGTATTCGCCTTCCGGCAGGACCGGCGTATTGATGACGTCCGTCAGGAAGTCGCCGGCCAGGGCGATCTTGCCGTCTTCCAGCAGCGCGCAGACGCTGGTGGAGGTCGCGGTGATCGCGCTGATCTTGCGGCCGTTCAGGAACTTGGTCATCTTTTCGCCCTTGCCGCCGATCGTATCACGCACGGTGGTGTACAGGTTCTTGACGCCCGTGACGATGGAGTTGCGCTTGGTGTCCAGACCGACCACATAGTTCAGGGTGAAGTCGATGTCTTCGATGTTCTTGCGGCCCACGAACTTTTCCATGTTGGTATAGGTCTGCTTGTTGCCCCAGATGTAGAGGGTGCCGTCGTTCATCAGCAGGGCGGAAGCCTGGTAGCCCGCTACCAGTTTCTTCACGTTGGCCACATCGATGCCGCCGTCGCGGATCTCTTCGGGGACTGCGATCAGGTTGGGGTTGTTCAGGACCGCTTCGGTCGCATCATACTGACCGAACTGGTTGGAGCCCCAGCCGAGCAGGCGGCCGTCTTCGGTGATGCAGACGATATGGTCGATACCGGCGGCCACGTAAGCGACTTTAGCCTCTTTTACAGCATCGGGGATGTTCGCCACGTTCATGCTGGTGGCGCCCAGTTTGGTGGAGCCCCAGACGTAGACCTTGCCGTTCTTGGAAAGGCCCACGGAGAAGCTGCCGTAGCTGTCGATGCTCTTGATCTCGTTTTTCATCTCATCCGGCACGCTCATGTAGGACAGGTTGGGAGGCAGGTCCTTCTGCGTGACTTCGGTGTAGGAATCGTAATATTTCTCCATGAACTTGGTCTTCGGAACGATAATGACGACCAGGAACATGAAAATGACCAGACAGACGGAAAACACCGCGAATTTGCGCTCCAGGAAACGCTGGAACACCTGGCGGGCCGGGCTGACGATCAGTTCGGAATCGTCGGGCTGGCCGTTATTGTCTTCTACTTTTTTCTTCTTCTGGAACAAGCCCCCCAGGAACGTACGTCTGAACCAGCTTTGGGATGCAGTATCTTTACTCATGATCTATGCCTCCTTTACTTGCTGATACGCACGCGAGGGTCGACCAGGCCGTAGCACAGGTCGATGACCAGGTTGCTGAACAGACCCAGGAACGTGTAAATGACCTGCAGGAACATGACCAGGTCATAGTCGGAGTTCTTGGTCGCATTCAGGAACAAGAGGCCTAAACCCTTGAACCCGAAGAAGGTTTCCATGATCATGGCGCCGCCGACGATGCCGAAGAAGCCGCCGACGATGATGGCCACCATGGGGATCAGAGCGTTGCGCCAGGCGTGGGAGTACACCACGACTTTTTCGGAAAGGCCCTTGGCCCGCGCGGTACGCACGCAGTCAAGGCTCAGGGCGTCGATCATGGATGCACGGGCGATACGGGTCACGCCGGCCAGGGATGAGAACACCAGGCAGATGACGGGCAGCGCCACGTGGCTGATGGTATCCCAGACGGCTTTCCAGCCCGTATAGTTGGTACCGGGCGTCTTCATGCCGCTGACAGGGAACCAGTGCAGGATCGAACAGAAGAACACAATAAAGATAATGTAAATAATGAAGCTTGGCGTGGAGAAGCCTATCAGTGAAACCAATTGTGTTCCTCTGTCAAACCGGCTGCCTTTCTTTGTGGCACAGACGATGCCTAAAGGGATGGTGATGATCAGGACAAAGAATTCCGATATGGCGCCTACGATCATCGAGTTCCTCATGAAGGGCCATATCATGTCAACAACCGGCAAATTGTAGTCGTATGAAAAACCGAAATTCCCCTGGAATATACCGCTGCACTTTCCGTTGTAAAAAGGCATGATGCCCCACCAGCGCAGGTACAGGACCAGGACGTCGTCGGTGTCCGTGCCGTACTGGCGCTGATACTTCAGGTACAGCTCCTGGAATTTCGCTTCCCGCTCCTCAGGCGTCAGCTGGTTTTTCAACTGCTGGACTTCAGCTTTTGCGTCCGTGTACGCACGGTTGCCCGGCATCAGCTGATAGAGGCTGAAAAGCAGGAATGTTAAAAGAATGAATACTGCAATCATGTACAGCAATCTTTTTACAATATATCTTCCCATTTTTTCCCCTTACTGCATAAAAATATGCGGTATTTTGATACTAAAAAAAGATTACGTCCTCACAAATAAAAAAGAAACTATTTTGGAATCACGTGCTCTTTATGCAAAGGACCCGCACCGGACATCGAGATCCCCGATGCGGGTCCAACGCGGCTTAGCCTAAATCGTTACGATCAGTCGTTCAGCCAGCAAATGTCGGCCCAGTCCTTGATGTAGTACGCGCTGTAGTCGTCATACATGGAAGGATCAATGGTCATGTTCCAGGAGTAGTCATACGCAGCGCTGGTATAACCGGTCGCGAAGTTGAACGCGCAGTACATAGGAGTGCCGGCATAGAAGCCGTACACGGCCTGCTGATACAGTTCGTCAAGCATCGGCTGGAAGTCGCCCAGCTGGTTGTAAACTACCATGCCGCAAGCCGCGACGTTGGCGTTCTCACGGAAGCCGGTCTGCAGCAGGTCGGTGAACTCGTTAGGCGTGGTGCCGAACCAGTTGATGACCAGAGGCATATAGTAGTCGTCGCCGACCTTCTCGGTCTTGTAAGCGCCGTCCATGGACTTGTAGTTGATGTCGTTCTCGGTGGCCAGATCGCCGGGGATCAGCTTATAGCGGACACCCTCGGTGTACTCGTTGCCGTCCTTGTCATATACCCAGCCATTGGCCTCCAGCACTTCGATAGCGCTGTCGGAGGAGGTGGGATACGCATCCAGCATCATGCCCTGCTCAACGGCAGCCTGGTACATCCAGGAACCGCTGTAGTAAGGGCCATCCACAACGCCGCCGTAGCCGCCGGTGAAGGCCTTAGCGAAAGCAGCGCGGTCCATGCAGTAGGCAATAGCCTGACGGACTTCATGGAACTGAGCGGGGCCGTAGTCAGCACGGAAGCCGAGCTTGCCATAGCCGGCGCGGCTGTAGTGAGTGTAAACGACCTTGTCAGGGTTGGCCTGAGCGTACTCGATGGCTTCGTCAGTGGCGGCGCCGCCGGTCACTTCGGCCAGAACGTCGACTTCACCGGCCTTGAACTGTTCAAGCTGGGTGGCATCGACGATCTTGCGGTAGGTCACCTTCTCGATGGTAGGCTTCACGCCTTCGTAGTTGCCCTTGAATTCAGGGTTGATCACCAGGACGGCAGTGCTGTCGGTGGTGTCGAAGGAGTCGACCATGTAAGGGCCGGTGAAAGGCCAGGTCTTCCAGTTCTCATCGGAGGTATCCTGGCAGGCGAATTTGATGCGCTCGGCGTGCTTGTAGGTGTCGCCGTCCATCTCATAGAAATCATCGCTCAGATACACGCCGTTGCCGTCATCCTGAATGGTGGCGCCGTCCAGGAACATGTCAGCATAGTAAGGGCTGAAGCCGGCGTAGGTGATATCATAGAAGTAAGGGATGTAGCTCGCAGGGATGGTGATGGAGAAGGTGTACTCGTCAAGCAGACGCAGGCCAGCCAGTTCCTTGGTGCCTTCTTCGCTGCCGGGGCCGGTGTACTTCTTGAAGTCAGGGCCGCCGACGATGGTGTTCAGGGACATCGCACGGCCGGAAGCCTGAGCGCCGACGGTGGAGGCCAGAGCCATCGTGAACACGACGTAATCCTTCGCAGTGATGCCTTCGCCGTTGGAGAACTTCAGGTCATCGTTGATGGTGATGGTGAAGGTCTTGTTGCCTTCGGCATCGATTTCTTCGCTGTGTTCCTTCACAACGGTGTCGTTCCAGACATAGCCGCCTTCCTTGGTGGTGGAGACGGTCTCCAGGCCGTTGATCATGTCGCCTACGTCAGAGTCGGAAGCGCCGGGGCTGGACTTGCCGAAGGTGGGATAACGGAACTGGCCGGAAAGCTCGGTGGACTTGCCCAGGATGATGGAGCCATCATCAGAGGTCCAGTCGATCAGAGCGCTGGAGGGATCCCAGTAAGGGTTGGTCGGATGATCTTCCACGCCTTTGATCTTGGCGTTGAAGAAGTTGTAGTACTCATTGGAGTACAGGGGAACTTCGGGCAGCAGGTAGTTCCAGCGGGTGATGTAGAGTCTCCACCAGGCAGCGTACACATCGTCCGTGGTCTCGTATTCGGAACCTTCGGGATCAATGTTGTACACCATGGCCATGGTCAGGAAATCCAGACCCAGCTGATGAAGTTCGCCATCCACATTGATGTAGGCAAAGCCGGTTTCAGGATCTTCGATCACGTCGGCGATCTTGACATCCTTGCCGTATTTCTCATACAGAGAAACGTAATCAGTGCCATACTCCAGGCCGGCCAGCTTCAGAACGTCGAATTCCGGATTTTCCACTTCTTCAGGGAATTCCGGTACGGGTTCTTCCGTGGTAGGAGCCTCAGTGGTCTCGGGAGCCGCAGTGGTCTCGGGAGCCGCAGTGGTCTCGGGGGCCGCAGTGGTCTCGGGGGCCGCAGTGGTCTCGGGAGCAGCGGTGGTCTCAGGAGCCTTGGTGGTCTCAGGAGCCGCAGTGGTGGGGGCTGCCGTGGTCTCGGGAGCCGCCGTGGTGGTGTCAGTATTGCCGCCGCAAGCGGTCAGACTGAGAACCATCGCAACAGCTAACAACAGAGCCAGCAACTTTTTCATAGTCTTTCCTCCTTAGAAAATTACATCAGTACTGCCTGTTTTCAGGCATAGTCATAGATACCGATGCTACTATACGTGCAATTATAGGTAAGGACGCTTTTTTTGTCAAGACTTTTTCCCTTTTCCGGGCGAAAAAAAGGATTATTGACAGCAGGGCGATCCTTAATTATTATAATGAAAAAAAGCCCCGAGGTCCCTTTATGAAAAAAGTGCGCCTGTTCGATTTTTCCATTCCGGCCCTGCTGGCCGCGCTGATCGTTTTCCCGGTCCTGATCTATGCTTTTTACGTGATGTACGTCTACCAGCATCTGACCGTATTCATCGTCCTGCTGCCGCTGCTGCTCCTCGGCATCGGCTGGCTGATCTTTGACATGGGGTTCCGGGCCGCCACCGTCGACGCGGAAGGCGCGCATTACCGGAAGCTGTTCATCCCGCGCGACCGCCTGGAGGTCGTCTCCGAATACGACATCCGCTTCCGCGAGCCCGTCTACTACCTCCGCGACCGCGCCGAGGATTACAACACCGGCACGCCCAAGGAACTGGACGCCAAACAAATACGGGTGCAGGCCACGATGGCCAACACCCGCAAGCTTACGGAATACATGCATATGCCTCTGACGCCTACCAAGAGGCCGAAGGCGCGCTGGAAGAAATAACCCCGCGGCTGCCGGCCCGGCTCACGTCCGGATCTCTGCTTTCGAACCGCCGAATTTGTCCTTCTCCACAACGATCATTTTCTCGGTCCAGTTCTTCAGCTGCGACACGTGGGAAATGATCCCCACCAGTTTATGCCCCTCCGTCAGGTCCCGCAGCGCCTCCATGGCCTGCGGGATCGTTTCTTCATCCAGGGAGCCGAAGCCCTCGTCGATGAACAGGCTGTCCAGCCGGATGCCGCCCGCGGAGGACTGGACCTCGTCCGAGATCCCCAGCGCCAGCGACAGCGCTGCCATGAACTGCTCGCCGCCTGACAGGGAGCCGACGGGGCTCTCCGAGCCGCTGTTGTGGTCCAGCACGTTCAGTTCCAGGCCCTGCTGGCCGGACTGGCCCGCTTCGCGGCGGCGCAGTTCGTACTGATTGTCCGTCATTTTCAGGAGCCGGATGTTCGCGCGCGCAAGGATCCGGTCGAAATACGTCATCTGCACGAAGGTCTCCAGCATGATCTTCGCTTTTTTATTGAGCGTGCCGTTCGCGGTGTCGGACAGAGCCTTCATCCACTGCAGGCGGTGCTCCAGGTCCTTCAGGTCGGAGGCGGCTTTCCCTGTCTTTTCCCGGATGCCGCGGTTGACACGCAGGCGGTAGGAAACGTCTTTTACTTCCTGTTCACGCTGCGTTTTCAGATCTTCCAGGACGCCCAGACGGGCCCGGTCCGCGGCTTCGTCTGTTTCGATGCGGTCTTTCAGGAGTTTTTCTGCGCCGTCCCGCTTGGCTTCGGCGGCGATTTTCCTGCCGTTCAGACCGTTCCACTTCTCTTCCGCTTCTTTCAGCGCCTTTTCCAGCGCAGCGCTCCGCTGCTGCAGGGCAGCCTGCTCCTCTTCCGCTTCCGTACGGGAAGCCCGGGAGAGTTTCTCTTCCAGTTCACGGATCGTCTCTTCCAGCGCGGTCCGGGCGGAGCGGAGGCCGGAAAGTTCCAGCAGATGATCTGTCCTGATGCTGTTTTCATTTTCGATCCTGCGGTCGATCCCGGGAATCTCCGTCTCCAGCAGTTTTTTCCTTCTGTCCGTCCGGTCTTGCATTTCCTGCCGCGCCGCCGTGTTCTCCGACAGCCGGCGGGCCAGTTCCGCGGCATGCTCCTGCAGCAGCACCTGCCATTCCCGGGGCTCCGCGTCCTTTCCTGTCACTTCGGCGATCTCTTTGCGCAGATTCGTCCGGTAATTATTCAGGACCGCAAGGGCACTGCCCGCCGCCTCCCCGGCTTGCTGCAGATCGCCCTGCGCGTTTTCCGCTGCGGTGCGGAGCGCCTCCAGTTCTTCCCGGGTCAGGGCTTCCGCGGGCATTTCGGCCGGCGCCGGATGGTGAACGCTGCCGCACACCGGGCAGGGCCGGCCATCCTGCAGTTGGGAAGCCAGAATACCGGCCTGGCGGCTCAGATACAGGTCGTACTGCCGGTCGTATTCCGCCCGTTTTTCCGCTGCCTTTGTCCGCTGCAGGGTAAAGGCCTCCTGTAATTTACTCAGATTTCCTTCCAGTTTGAGGCATTCTCCGTGTTTTTCACCGAGTTTGTCCGATACGGACTGCTGCCGTTTGATCTCCTTTTCTTCCTGCTGCAGCGCGGCCAGTTCCGTTTCCGCTGACTGCAGGTCCTCCGCTTCCGCATTCATGCGGATGCGGTCCGCCCGGAACTGCTCCAGACGTTCCTCTGCGTCCCGGACGCTGTCTTCGAGTCCGGCCGTCCGCGTCCCGTTCCGGTCCAGTTCTTCCCGTTTTGTATCCAGGGCATCATAATCCGCCAGCTCGCGGGAAATGACAGCCAGGCGCTCCGTGATCTCCCGCCGCAGCGGTTCCTTGTCTTTTTCAGTCTCGATGGCTTCCTGTGCCGCCTGCCACGACTCCGCCAGGCCGGCCAGTACGGCCTGTGCCTCGGCCAGCGAGCCTTCCGCTTTTTGCTGCTCTTCCAGCCGGATCAGGCGGCCGGAAACGGCGGTCCGCTCCGCGTCTTCCGTCTTTGTGATGTCTTTCAGTTCCGCCTCCCGGCGCTCATCCTCCCGGATCAGTTCCTCCAGCAGCTCCGCTGTTTCTTCGGACGGAAGTTCGCCTTTCCGGGCAGCCGCGATCCGGTCTTCTTCCGGATGGCCGTCCGGGGCAGCCAGGCTTTCCAGAAACCGGAGGATGCTCTGCTGCTTTTCGCGGCAGGTATCGTTCTGTTTTTTCGTCTCTTCCTGCAGTTTTTTCTGCAGCGTTTCATATCGTTCCGTGTGGAAGACGCGCTGGAAGATCTGGCGCCGGTCTTTGGTGTCAGCCAGAAGCAGTTTGCGGAATTCGCCCTGCGCGATCAGGACGATCTGGCGGAACTGGGTATAACTGACGCCCAGCAGGTCCGTGACGGCGGCGTCCACGTCCTTTACGCTCGTGAGGGGCGGCCTGCCGTCCGGGAAATGCATTTCCGCCGCGGCTTTCTGCGGCGTTTTTCTCTCGCCGCTGCCGCGCTGTTTGGGAGGGAACTGCTCCGGGCTCCGCCGGACGGTGTATTCCCGCCCTGCGTATTCAAAACAGAGTTCCACAAAAGTGGTCGTCTCCGGCGCGGCATAACGCGAGCGGATCATGGTCTCTTTGCGGGCATCGCCGCTGGCTTTGCCGAACAGCGCGTACGTGATCGCGTCGAAGATCGTCGTCTTGCCCGCGCCGGTGCGGCCCGAGATCAGGTACAGGCCGCTGTCGCCCAGTTCGCGCAGGTCCAGCACGGTCTCCCCGGCAAAGGAGCCGAAAGCGGATACGGTCAGTTTCAGCGGTCTCATGCTTCCTCCTCCCAGACGGAGCGGATCAGGCTCTCCGCAAACGCCTTCTGTTCTTCCGAGAACGGCGTGCCGTTCTGCTGCTCGTACAGCGCTTCAAACATCTCCAGCGGGGACAGTTCCTTTCCGCCGGCGAGCGCCTCCGGCGTGCCTTCGTGCCGGGTCCGCTTATTGTCATAATCCAGTTTTGCCAGATTGTGATAGACCAGGCGGAGCTTGGCGGCCGCTTCGGGCACGTCCTCTTCGTCGGTCAGGATAATACGCATGTAATCGGTCTGATAGGATGTCCCTTCGTAAAAACTCTTCCGCATCAGGTCGTCGTAGCGGCCGCGGATCTCCTTCAGGTCGCGCAGGGGGACCAGCGGGATCTCGCGGAGACTGACCGCGCCGGTCCCGTCCATTTCGCCCACGGTCACGGACTTGCGGTCGTTCACTTCCGAGAACGAGTATTTGAGCGGCGTGCCCGCATACCGGATCCGGCCCGAGCTGCCGATCATCTGCGGACGGTGCAGATGGCCCAGGGCGACGTAATCGAAGCCGTCGTAGGCCGACGCGTCCACGTTGTCCAGGCCGCCCACGGGAACGATTTCCGAGTCCGAGCGCTCCGCCCCGGTGATGAACTGGTGCGACAGGATGATCTGTCTGGCGCCGTCCCCCGCGGGCATGTGCGCGACCGCCGTCCGCACCGCATCCGTCCAGGTCTCGATGTTTTCGTCCGGGAACCGGTGCCTTACCGCCGCGGGCTTGACGAACGGAAGCATATAGACCAGCACCTCGCCCCACGCGTCGCGCACCGGGACCGGTTCCACGTTCCCGTCATAGACCGGGGCGATGTACAGGCCGCCCTCCTGCATCAGCCGGGAGCCGAAAGCGAGCCGCTCCGGCGAATCGTGATTCCCGCTGATCACAAAAGTCTTCCCGCCCAGGCGCGTGAGCCGGACCAGGAAATCGTCCAGCAGTTCCACCGCCTCCGCGGGCGGCAGCGCCTTGTCGTAGACGTCCCCTGCGATAAAGACCGCATCCGGCTTTTCCTCCGCCGCAATCTCCAGGATGCGGTCCAGGATGTACTGCTGGTCCTCCTGCAGCGAAAAGCCGTCCGGCCGTTTTCCTAAATGCAGATCCGATAAATGAATGAATTTCATGTGGTTCCCCGTTTCTTTTTTTCAGCCGCCGTTCACGATGCGGAGATACATTTCCTTCGGGATCATGGGCCGCTCCAGGTCCGCCACGGTCTCCGCGGATAGCGTGAGCGCGGCCGCATATTCTTCGCCGGCCATCTCAAAGCGCGCCAGCAGGGGCTCCGCCACGGCGACCGCCTCCGGGACGTTCAGCATAGGCGCCTCCGGGACGCAGACGATGTCCGGGTCGCGGAAGCAGTTGCGGCACTGGATGCGCAGGGCATCGAAATTGCCGTCCCAGTCCGGGAAGCCGCAGCCGCAGATGACCAGCGTGCGGATCTTCGAAAAGTCCGCCAGCGCTTCGTGGCGCACGCTCCCGTCGCACTCCTGCACCATCCGCATTTTGATCAGCGGGATCGTGCGGTCCAGCACCGCCTTCAGGTGCGAGGGCATCCCGTAGCAATAAAGCGGGAAGCTCCAGAGGACGAGATCCGCCTCCCGGTAGCGGTCCAGGATCTCGTTTTGGTCATCCGGGATCACGCAGTGCCCGTCGTCGCGTTCCCAGCAGCCGAAACAACCGCGGCAGGGCGCGACGGCTTTGTCGATCACGTTGACGACATGCACGTCGTGCTCCCCGTTCCTGTTTAAGCCCCGCAGGAACGCCTCCGTCATTCGGAACGTATCGCTCTTCTTTTTGGGGCTTCCGTTCAATACCAGGACTTTCATGCTTTTCCTCCGCTCTTTCCGCGCACGTCCAGCCGGAACAGGCCGTGGCGGTTGCAGCAGGCGTACAGCGCCCGCACCCGGCTCCGCCGGAAATACGCTTCCGCGGCGCCTTCCGGGTAGAGTTTGACGAACTGCACGCCCTGATCCGACACGGCGGCCAGGAACGAGATGGAATGCTCCTTCGTCATCGGGTGTTCGACGCGGACGTAGTATTCGTTCTCCAGCACTTCTGCCTTTATCGCATGCTCCCCGTCTGCCTCTTCCGCTTCCAGCGGCGGCAGGGCGATGCCGCAGCAGCTGACCGCCGCCTCGCCGACCGCGCGGATCACGTTGCCGCAGACCGGGCAGAGATAAAAGCGGCTCTTGAGCATGTTGGCGGCGCGGTTACGGTTGCGGACCGTTTCGCCGGAGAACAGTTCCGCCACGGATATCCCCAGCGCGCCGGCCAGCGGCTCCAGCAGGCTGACGTCCGGAAGGCCCCGGCCCGTTTCCCACTTGCTGACCGCCTTGGCGCTGACGCGGATCCTCTCCGCCAGTTCCTCCTGCGTCATATCCCTTTCTTCGCGGAGCCGCCGGATCACGGCCCCGGTCACGTAACTGTCCATATGATTATCCTCCTTCCGGAACGATCGTAGCACGGACGGCGCGCCGCCGCACCCTACGCTCCGTGGAGTTCCTTCGTTTTCCTTATTTTAAAATCTTCCGGAGCGCCGCCTCGCCGGCTTCCGGCAGGATGCGCTGCAGATGCTCCAGCAGCCGCTCGTACGATTCCGCCGGCGACCGCCTGTACACCGTCTCCCGGAACCACGGCCCGAAAAAACGCTCCGGCGTCGAATACTGCGCGAGCCCCCAGCCATAGGTCTCGCCCTGCCGGTTCCGCTCGTACACAAAATCACTGATCAGCACGTATCCCTGCGCCTGCAGCCGCGTGACGGATGTCTCGAAACCGGTCCGGCCGCCCTTGCGGTAATCGCCCAGGTTCTTCAGCGCCTTGGAGATCACCGGCGCGTGCGCGTCCAGCAGGTCGTACAGGTCCTTGTCTTTCCGGGAGGCCAGGCCGTCGTCCCAGCGGGCGTCGAAGTCATAGCCGTCCCGCCGGTAATTGGCCAAGTCCGGAAACCATTCGCGGCTGACGAACACGGCGCGGTTCTCGAAGAATTTCCCGTACGCGCAGCCGCTCTCCCGGATCACCGGGCCTTTCCATTCCCAGACCTTCCAGTCGTCGCTGCCAGGGGAATACCAGACTTCGGGCACCGCGTGCTCCTCCACGGAGAAGCCCGGGACGGAGCCGCCGAACAGCGGAACGAAACCGTACTCCTGCACGGCCCGGATCAGGTCTTCTTTGGTTCTGACGGTGAGATCGAATGACATGCTCCGCCGCTCCCTTTCGTTACGGCCGCTCTTCTTCCGCGAGCCGCGCGAACAGGTCCGCCGCGGGCGCCAGAAGCCGGTCGTCGAAATCATAATGGTCCGTGTGGAGCGCAGGCGTTCCTTTGCCGGCTCCCAGGTAAAACATCGCGCCGGGGCATTCTTTCAGGTAATGGCCGAAGTCCTCCGAGGCGCGCCAGAGGCGGGGCATTGCGAGCAGCGGGATCCCGAGATCCGCCGCCGCGGCTTTGACGCGGGCCAGGCAGGCCGGATGGTTCCGCGTTTCCGGGAAGCGGTCATGGATCTCATGGGTCATCTTCAGGCCGTACGCATCAGCCTGTTCCTTCGCAAAAGCCAGCAGGTCTGCTTCCAGACGGTCCATCTCCTCTTCCTGCTCCGCGCGGAGGGTCAGCGAGACTTCCCCGCTGCCGGCAGAGATGCCGAAGTCCCCGGTCCCGGCCAGCAGGCCCGTGACGGTGCAGAGCAGCATGCCCTCCGCCGGCCGCCGGCAAAGCCCCTGAGAATGCAGGACGATGCGCGACAGCGCCTCCGCCGGGTTCCGTCCTTCTTCCGGCGCGCTCGCGTGGGACTTTTTCCCTTCCAGGACGATCCGCAGCCCTTCGGACGCGGGCTGCGTCAGGCCTTCGCGGTACACCAGGTCTCCTTCCGGATACCCGGGCAGGTTATGGAAGGCGTAGATCTCCTGAATGCCCTCCTGCGGGATCAGGCCGCAGCAGACCTGTGCGCCCTGCCCGGTCTCTTCGCCAGGCTGGAAGATCAGGTATACGGTATTCTTCAGCGTCCGGCCGGTCAGTTCCAGGGCCAGGCCGCAGAGCGCGGCGCTGTGCCCGTCGTGTCCGCACTTGTGCGATACGCCGTCGCAGCAGGAGGCATAGGGAAGCGGCATCGTTTCGCGGATGGGCAGCGCGTCCATGTCTGCGCGGAAGGCGATCTTCCGGCCGTCCGGGCTGCCGGGCTTCACGGCGTAAAACCAGCCGTCCCTCTCCGTGACCGCAAAATCCGTGTTTTCCTCCAGAAAGCGCATCAGCCGCCGGACCGTCCCGTTTTCCCGCATGGACAATTCCGGATATTTGTGCAGTTCGTGCCGCAGTTCCGTGATCTTTTTCAGGTTTTCTTCGCGCATGTTCCGTTCTCCGTGATCGGTATCGTGTAACTGTTATTTGATTGTACCGCTTTCGCGGGGCATAGTCAAAGAAAATCCGCAGGCGCGTCCGCTTTCTCCGTGGGCCCGTCCGTCCGACTTGACAAACAGGGAAGCGGAATCCATAATGGATTAAACAGACGCCTGTCCGGTCTGACAGGGAAGGAGGGACAAACCATGAACGGGAAAAGCGCGCGGATCCTGCTGATCTTCGTTTTTGCTGCCCGGGGCACTTCTTTCCTCTTTTCCAAATTGCTCCTGCAGGACCTTTCCCCCATGAACGTCATCGCGGTCCGGTTCCTGCTGGCCTTTCTTGTCCTGGCCCTCGTCTTTCATAAAAAGATCCGCGGCTGCAGCCGCGCCGCCCTGCGCGGGGGGCTGATTCTCGGGGCGGAATACACCTTCCTCATGATCCTGGAAATGTACGGGCTGCGGCTGGTGGACAGCGGCGTGAGTTCCCTGATCGAGCATATGGCCGTCGTGCTGGTCCCCCTGTTTACGGCGTTCCTGGCGCGCACCCTGCCTAAAAAAAAGACCGTTTTCTGCGCGGTGCTCGCGGTCGCAGGGGTAGGCTTCCTGTCCCTGACGCAGAGCAGCAGCCCGGGCGGCACGCGGGGGATCTTCCTGCTGATCCTGGCGGCGCTCACCTATACCTTCTGCATCATGACGACCGCTAAGGTCAGCCGCGGCGCGGATCCGCTCACCGTCGGAATCATCCAGCTCGGCACCATGGGCGTCCTCAGCCTGGCCGCCGCCCTGTTCACCGGGGGATTCCGTCTGCCGCAGACCGGCCGTCAGTGGGTCCTGGTGCTGCTTCTGGCCTTTCTGTGCAGCTGCTTCGGCTTCGCGTTCCAGCCCGTCGGCCAGAAATACGTGCCCGCGGATGACGCCGCCATCCTGACCGTCGTCAACCCTCTCACCGCCAGCGTGCTGGGCATCGCCGCGGGGGAAAGTTTCGGGCTCCTCAAACTGGCCGGATATATCCTGATCCTCACCGCCCTCGTGCTGTACAATCTGAAAAAGAATCCATGACGCGTCCCGCGGACGTTTTTTCTTCCCAAATCAACAGTCATGTCCCTTATTTTACCGTAAAATCGGCATTCGTGCCGATTTACTTGACAAATCGTTTATTACTTGTTAATATGTGTAAAAAATTAACATGGCAATACGGAAATCTGGTCCCGGATTTTATATGAAGCAGGTTTTTCCTGCGTTAAAAACGTATCCCGATCCTTCTGCGGGAAGGATCCCAAATATCATCATTATATGAAGGAGGTTTTCACCATGCGTAAAACCGGAAAGAAACTCTTCTCTCTGCTTCTGGCCTGTCTGATGGTCATCGGGCTCCTGAGCGGCTGCGGCGGCAAAAAGTCCGACACCATCAAGCTCGGCTGGATGGGCTCCCTGACCGGCGACCAGGCTGCGTACGGCACCTGCGAAAGCCAGACGCTGAAGATGCTGGTCGAGGAAAAGAACAAGGCGGGCGGCATCCTCGGCAAACAGATCGAGCTGATCTGCTACGACACCAAGGGCGACGCCCAGGAAGCCGTGAACGTAGCAAAGCGTCTCTGCGCTCAGGACAAGGTCTGCGCCATCATCGGCCCCAACGCGTCCGGCCAGTGCATCGCTATCCAGTCGGTTCTGGATCAGTACAAAGTCTCCGACCTGTCCACCGTTGCCACCAACGAAAAGGTCACCGTCCAGGACGGCAAGCTGAAAGAGTACAACTTCCGCGTCTGCTTCCTGGATCCCCAGCAGGGCAAAATCGCCGGTACGTTCGTGTATGACAACCTGAAGTTCGACAAGGCTGCCGTGCTGTTCGATATCAACGACGACTACGCCAAGGGTCTGAAGGACAACTTCATCAAAGTCTTCACCGCCAAGGGCGGCACCGTCGTGGCGGAAGAAGCCTACACCGGCGGCGACACGGACTTCACCGCGCAGCTGACCAAGATCAAAGAGGCCGGTCCTCAGATCATCTTCACCCCTATCTTCTACCAGGATTTCATCATGATCCATAAGCAGGCCCGCACCCTGGGCATCGACCTGCCGATGCTGGGCGGCGACGGCTGCGCTTCCGAAGTGCTGTTCGACGCGGCGGATGCGGTCGACGGCTCCTACGTCATCAACCACGTCTCCCTGGTCGACCCGGCCGGTGATTCCTTCCGCAAGCAGTACGCCGACAAGTGGAACGGCGCCAAGATGGAGCTGAACGGCTACATGGCCCACGACGCGTTCCTGCTGTGGTGCGCCGCGGTCGAGAAGGCCGGCAGCGATGATCCTCAGGCGATCGCGAAAGCTTACTGCGAAGTCGAAGTCACCGGTATGGCCGGCAGGATCAAGATCTCCGCAGAAGACCACAACCCCGTCGGCAAGAGCGGCTGCGTGGAGCAGATCGACGGCAAGAACAAGACCTACAAGTTCATCACCTACATTGCCGCCGACTAAACGGCATCCTGTCTGATCCGACACCCGGGCGCTCCCTCCTCAAGGGAGCGCCCTATGCACAAAGAACACGAGGAGGCGGTCTATGGATCTCCAATACTATCTCCAGCAGCTCGTAAACGGTATCTGTCTGGGCGGCATGTATGCCCTGATGTCGGTCGGCTACTCGCTGGTCTACAGTATTATGAGCTTCTCCAACTTCGCTCACGGCGGCGTCATCATGGTAGGCGCCTACGTGGGTTATTTTGCTTTAACGGCGCTGAACGTCCCGTTCTGGATCGCGTTCCTGCTGTGCGGCGTCGGCAGCGGCGTCCTGGCCATCATCATTGAACGGCTGGTCTACTCCCCGCTGCGCAAGCGCCGCGCACCGTCGCTGTACTTCATCATCTCCGCCATGGGCGCCTCGATCTTCCTGGAAAACTTCGTGATCGCCACGATCGACGGCACGCCCCGCAACTATCCCACGCTGTTCTCGAACAGCATTACGATCGGCAGCATCTCGCTGGGCGTCGACTCCCTGCTGATGATCGTCGTTTCTGCGGTCTCCCTGCTGGTCCTGATGTTCATCATCCAGAAGACCAAGATCGGTCTGGCCATCCGCGCCTGCGCGTACAATGAAAAGGCCGGCACGCTGATGGGCATCAACAGCAGCCTGGTCATCTTCGTCGTCTTCCTGATGGGCGGCGTGCTGGCCGGCTTCGCCGGCATGCTGTACGGCATGCGCTTCATCGTGAAGCCCACCATCGGCCAGGTCACCAACAAGTCCTTCGTCGCGGCCGTGTTCGGCGGTCTGGGCAGCCTGCCCGGCGCCATCATCGGTTCGCTGCTGCTCGGCATCATGGAGATCTTCGTGGCTTCGCAGAACTCCATGCTCCGCGACCTGTTCGTGTACGCCCTACTGATCCTTGTCCTGATCATCAAGCCGTCCGGCCTGATGGGCAAGGTCGTGGAAGATAAAGCGTAAGGAGGATCGACATGAGCTGGTATTACATTGAAGGCATTCTGATCCAGTCCTGCTATACGCTGCTGATCGTGCTGGGCCTGTCCATCCTGACGGGCTATACGGGCATGTTCTCATTCGGACACGCGGGCTTCGTCTGCATCGGCGCCTACGTTTCCGTTCTCTGCACCATGGGCTTCGGCCTTCCGTACTGGCTGGCCCTGCTCATCGCGGGCCTGACGGCCATGGTGTTCGGCGCGGGCCTCGGCAAGATCACCCTGGGCCTGAAAGGCGACTATTTCTGCATCGCCACGCTGGGCGTAGGCGAGGCGATACGCCTGATATTCAACAACCTGAACCTGAACCTCAACATCGGCGGCAAGAGCTTCATTCTGGACGGCGCGAAGGGCATTGCCAGCATCCCGCTGCACACCACCTTCCCGATCGCCCTCGTCATCGTGGTCTTCTTCCTGACCGCCACCGCTCTTCTGATGAAGTCCAAACACGGCCGCAACATGCTGGCCGTTCGGGAAGATGAGCTGGCCGCGCAGATGTGCGGCATCAACACCTTCCGTTCCAAAATGCTGGCCATGTGCATGTCCGCGCTGTACGCCGGAATCGCGGGCGGCATGCTGGCCCACTATTTCGGCTATCTGCAGCCCAAGATGTTCCTGATGACCAAATCGACGGAATACACCATCATGGTCATCTTCGGCGGCATGGGCTCCATCACCGGTTCCGTGCTCGGCACCGTGCTGCTCTGCGCGCTGCCCGAACTGCTGCGCGCCGTGGGCGACTGGCGTCTGGTCTTCTACGGCCTCGCCGTCATCGTCATCATGATCGTGCGGCCGAAGGGCCTGATGGGCGGCAAGGAGATCACGGACCTGAAGTGGTTCAAGGCGATCGCCGGCCTGTTCAAAAAGAAGAAAAAAGAGGAGGCGCCGCCGCCTGACGAAGGCGGACCCGCCGGGGAGGAGGCGCAGTCATGAAAGACATCGTATTCAAACATCATGATCCCGACGTCGTGCTCTCCCTCTGGCACGCCACCAAGCGCTTCGGCGGCCTGACCGCCGTCGGCGACGTTTCGTTCAAGGTCCGCAAAGGCGAAATCTACGCGCTGATCGGCCCGAACGGCGCCGGCAAGACCACGATCTTCAACCTGATCACCGGCGTGTACTCCCTGACCGAAGGCCGCATCCTGTTCAACGGGACGGTCATCGCCCAGGGCGAAAACATCATTAAGGACGACATGCGGGAGACCGAAGTCAAGCCCTTCAAGAAAAAGCCGTACGACATCATGTCCCGCGGCATCGCCCGCACCTTCCAGAACATCCGCCTCTTCAAGAGCGAGACCGTCTACAACAACGTGCTGACGGCCTGCCACGCGGAAGCGGACTACAACATCTTCCAGTCCCTGTGGCGCTTTAAAATAGGCCCCAAATGGCTGACCAAGTACGCCCGCCAGGAAGAAGCCCTGCGCCAGAAGACCGAGGAACTGCTGAAGATCATGGGCATCTGGCAGTACCGCGACATGGTCGCCGTGAACCTGCCCTACGGGCAGCAGCGCAAGCTGGAGATCGCCCGCGCGCTGGCCACCGATCCGCAGCTCCTGCTGCTGGACGAACCGGCCGCCGGCATGAACCCCGAAGAGACCATGGCGCTGATGCAGCTGATCCGCGAGATCCGCGACCGCTTCGACCTGACCGTCCTGATCATCGAACACCACATGGACCTGGTCATGAACGTGTCCGACCGCATCTTCGTGCTGAACTTCGGCAAACCGCTGGCGGAAGGCACGCCTGCGGAGATCCAGTCGAACCCCGACGTGATCGAAGCCTATCTGGGGAAGGAGGAAGACGCCGATGGCAATGCTTGAGATCCGTGACCTGAATGTTTACTACGGCGGTATCCACGCCCTCAAGGGCATCTCCCTCGACGTGGAAAAAGGCCAGATCGTGTCCATGATCGGTTCCAACGGCGCCGGCAAATCGTCCATGATGAACGCCATCTCCGGCATCGTCAGGTACCAGTCCGGCGAGATCCGCTTCAACGGCGAAAAGCTGCCCGCGCAGGCGAACAAGATCGTGAAGCAGGGCATCTGCCAGGTACCGGAAGGCCGCCTGATCTTCGCCAACCTGACCACGTACGAAAACCTGGTCCTCGGCGCCTATCTCCGCACGGACAAGGCCGGGATCGACCGGGATTTAAAGCGTGTGTACGAGATCTTCCCCCGTCTGGAGGAACGTAAAAATCAGATCGCCGGCACGCTTTCCGGCGGCGAACAGCAGATGCTGGCCATGGGCCGCGGCATCATGTCCGCGCCCGAGTTGATCATGCTGGACGAACCGTCCCTGGGCCTGGCGCCTCTGCTGGTCAACACCATCTTCGATACCATCAGGGAGATCAAGGCCATGGGCAAGACCATCCTGCTGGTGGAACAAAACGCCCTGAAGGCGCTCTCCGTCGCGGACAACGCCTACGTGCTGGAGCAGGGCCGCATCACCATGAGCGGTCCCGGCAAGGTCCTGCTGAAGGACCCCTCCATCGCGGAAGCTTATCTGGGCCACGCGGCGCACTGACGCGGCGCGGCATCGCAAAGGCAGGCGGCCCGCAAGGCCGCCTGTTTTTTCCTTCCGTTTTCTGTTCTCCCGTGCCTCTCCTGCGCCTGTCAGTTCCCGCTGAACGACATCTCCCACACATCCGCATACGTGCTCAGCGGCACGTCCGTCAGCAGGCACATCAGCAGGAAGCATTCATACGGATTGACCGGATAGATCTCCCCGTAGGAGCAGTCCGCCAGCAGTTTGTTCGTGGCATTGATGAATCCGATATAGCGGCGCCGCGGATCGTCCGCCACTTCTTTTTTCTGCGACCAGATGAAGAACGACAGCGTGATCAGGTCATAGCGGGTGACAGGGCTCTTGCCGTTCAGCAGGCGGTGCAGGCGCTGGCGGCTGATGCGGTGCTCCGCGAAGCGGCTGCCGAGCTGCGAGGCGGAGGCGGGGACCAGGTTGCCGTGGCGGTCCACCGGGATCGCGCTGCTGAGCACGTGCTCCAGATCGCTTTCGGTGATGTCCGCGGCCGTACAGCCGGCAAAGTAGCCGGTCGTATTGTACATGGCGGCGATCAGTTCCTGCGCTTCCCCGTACAGGGCCTGATAGGCCTTTTCCGTCATGGTCTCCCGGACAGAGCGTCCTTCGCCGTCCGAAAGCGCCCGCAGCTTCGCCATCAGTTCCGCCTCGTCCCGGTTCCGCGTTTCCGGCTCTTTGTCCGGCATCGCCCTGTATTCGCGGGTCAGGCGCTCGTAGGAGGAAAAACCCAGGTTTTTCCGGTAGCAGAAGGCGCAGATCACTTCCATCGGATCCGCCTCGTTCAGATGCTGTTCGTGCAGCGCTTTAAGCAATATCTCGTCCACCTCTTCCTCGGTCATGCGCAGGCCGAAGCCCAGCAGGAGCACCACCTGGCGCCGCACGGCCTGCTGGCTGAGCCAGTTCTTCGCCATCATGCTGAGTTTGGCCGTGGTCGGCTCGAACGAGGCCGGCACGCCGTTTTCGCGAAAGCTGTCGACCAGGATCTGCTGATAGACCGGTTCCGGGACTTCCCCGAACGGCTCCGTCATCCCGGCCGCGCGGTAAATGTACCGCTTCAGATGATCGCCGAACGGGACGAAGTTCAGTTTTTTCCGCAGCGCATCATAAATGACGCGGGCTTCATTTTCCTGGAAGTACTCCGCTTCCACTACGCCGTACAGGATCTCCCAGGAACGGTCGGTAAAACTCAGTGTGTTGTCGTAAAGCATAGTCTCTTCCTGTCTGTTCGCCGTACCATGGCTTCCGATCACTATTCGCACCATGAGAAATCCATAGGAACCTCTCCGTCAGTGCACACCACTGTTAATTGATTCGTCCCCCCAAACGGCGGCTCATGACCGTATTCTTCCGTCCATTTCACCTTGCTCCATTGTGCCTTCGTTCCGCGGAACTCTACTACGGCATCGCTGAAGGAGAATAATGTTATGGATGATTCTCCCAAAGACTTCAGGCTGGAAGGCAGGCTGAGCCGAAAAGCCTGAATTTCGATCACATGGTTTTCGATCCGCTCCACTCCGTCAGGGATCACAAGAGAAGCCAGCGGGGTATGACAGCGTCCGAAAGCGCCTGATTTGATTACTTTGATCCCTTCCCCTGCCGGGATATTGATGCCGTTCTGCTCTGACTCAAATCCCAGGACGACATGTCCCGTCGCGTTTTCGATCACACAGGTGCCTGCTATCCGGAAATGCGTATTGGACGGGGAAATGCTTATGGAATGGCGATAAAACATCTGATAATTGGCACTATCTATCTCCGTGACAGACGCTCCGATATACAAATGATTGACATGCGCTCTGATTATTGACGTATCCAGTTTCGTCATACTGTCTGACGTATACAGATTCGTGATAAAGCCTCCCTTGCCAAAGTCGGGGGGATCCGTCATACCGCTGCCGAGACGAAAGTCCGTGATCGATGCCGCATCAAAAGCATCTTTTGCCGTAACGACTGAAGCGGGGATCGTGATCGAATCGATCCCACCGTTTGAAAATGCCAGAGTCCCAATCGAGCGGAGCCCGTCCGGAAGCGTTACTGTCGTGAAGTCGAATTCCCGGAAAGTTACCGGATCTATGGCAGTCACGGGAAGGCCCTGATAAGAGGCGGGGATCGTCAGCTCCTGCTTTGTCCATATTGATTTGTCGCCGGCCGTGACATGCACTTCGCTTCCATCCGCGGAGACCGTGAAATGATACGCCGCGCCTCCGCAGCGGATGCAGGTCCCGTCCGACAATTCATGGCCCAGCGCGTCGATTGTCCGCTCATCGGATACCCGGCCGCAGCGGCGGCAGGTCAGTTGTTCTTTCCCGTTTTCCGTACAGGTCGGCTCCTTGGTAACGACCCATTCGTTATCGTGCCCGGTGTGGGCGATCGTCTCCGTTTCCTTTTTGCCGCATCGGCTGCAAACGCGCTGCTTCTTTCCGTCTGCAGTACAGGTAACCTCTTTGGTTATTGTCCAGTCAGAAAAGTCATGACCGAGAGCAGCGATTTTTTCTGTTTCTTCCGCTCCGCAGGTGCAGGTGCGTTTCTGCTGTCCCGCACTCGTACAGGTAGGCTGCTTCGTGACTGTCCAGACAGAGTATTTGTGAGTATGGGCCTCCGTGGTGGGGGCAGCGGTCGTGGGAGCGGCTGTTGTAGGGGCGGCCGTCGTGGGGGCTGCTGTTGTGGGGGCGGCGGTCGTAGGAGCCGTCGTCGTTTCCGCGGTGCTTTCCGTGGTCACGGCAGCAGTGGTTTCGGGGAGCGCCGGCATTGTGCTTTCCGTAATATCCGGCGTTGTAGTGTCTGGCTCTGCCGCTGATGCGCTGTCTGTTTCCGGCTCCGCATTTTTCGTCTTTCCGGATGTCTTGCCCGGCCTTCCCGCCGTCGCAGACGGGAGCGTTTCCGACGCGGCGGCCGGCGTTTCCGTCGCGGCCGGGTCTTCCGCCGAACCCGCTTCCGAAACCGGTTCCGTTTCGTGTTCTGCGGAATAAGAAACTGCAATCACCTGTCCGGAGGAAGACGGTCCGGTTTTGCCTAAAGGTTCCGTAGTTTCCTCTGTTTTGTCCGTCACCGCGATGACCGGCGTATTCGCTGCGCGATGCATGCCGCGGCCGATCAGGACTGCCAGACCGCCCACCAGGATCACCGCCGCCAGGACAGCTGCAAACCGCACGATCCGGGTCTTCCACCACGGCACCGCTGCTTCCCGTTGCACGGCTTCCAGCGCTTCCCGGAAAGCGGCCGCGTTTTCGTACCGGTTCCCGGCTTTCGGGGCGCAGGCTTTCACGACGGTCGCCGCCAGCGATTCTGAGGCATTGACTGGGGCGGGGATAGCCTCCCCGCTCAGCCGGCGCTCCAGCGCGTTCCGCCGGTCGGCCGGCGTCATCAGGCGTTTTTCGGGCATGAAAGGGAGCCGTCCACCGTTCAGCAGACGGTACATGACCAGTCCCAGCGAATAGATATCCGCCCGGCGGTCGTAGCGTTTCCCTTCCGCCACTTCCGGTGCGGAATAAAACGGCGTCCCCACGCGGGTATAGGCGCCCGTGGTCAGTTCCAGCTGGCGGGCGATGCCGAAGTCGCCGAGCTTGAAATGCCCTTCCGGATCGATGATGTAACTCGTCGGATAGGATGAAATGCTGCAGTAGTAG
>JAFRNR010000046.1 GCA_017430085.1 Lachnospiraceae bacterium
AAAAGATGGTCTTCTCTTTGTGGCCGTCCGGGACGTCCCCTTTCAGGATCCGCTGGGCCAGGCCTTCGGCGATGGCGGTCTTGCCGACGCCGGGGTCGCCGATCAGTACCGGGTTGTTCTTGGTCTTGCGGGACAGGATGCGGATCAGGCTGCGGATCTCCGTGTCGCGGCCGATCACGGGGTCCATCTTGCCGCTGCGCGCGCGCTCCACGAGGTCCGTGCCGTACTTGGACAGGGCGTCCACCGTGTCCTCCGGGTTGTCGTTGGTGACGCGGAAGTTCCGGACCGAAGCCAGGGTCTTCATAAAGGCTTCCTTGTCCAGGCCCTGCTCCGTGAACAGTTTTTTGAGGGCCGGCGTGGGATATTCGAACAGGGCCAGCATCAGGTGTTCCACGGAAAGGTACTCGTCCTTCATGCGGGCGGCGACCTTCTCCGCAAAGTTGATCACTTTTTCCAGTTCGCGGGACACGTAGACCTGACCGCCGGAGACGCGGGGCATGGCGTTCAGGACGCGGTCCGCGGCCTCCTGCAGGCGTCCGGTGTCGATTTTCATTTTGCTGAAGAGCGAGCCGATCAGGCCGCCCTCCTGCTCCAGCAATGCGTAAAACAGGTGCTCCGGCGCGATGTACGCGTGGTCCCGTTCCACGGCCTGGGCCTGGGAGGCTTCCAGCGCCTCCAGGGCTTTCTGGGTATATTTTTCAGCGTTCATAGGTTTCCTCCTCTATTTTTACGGTCCGTCCCGGGGGACGGTCCGGTTTTTTCCAGTTTTTGCCGCGGCGTTTTCCGCCGCTTTAATGTGCAAAGAGAGCGGGGGCCGCTCTCTTTCCAAAGGGGTTCGGTTGGATCCGGTGCGCTACAGGATCGTCAGGATGTCCGAGAATCCCGTGATCTCAAAGATCTCCATCACCGTTTCGTTGGCGCCGGTGATCTGCATCTGCCCCTGTTTCATCATCCGCTTCTGCGCGCTGAGCAGCACGCGCAGGCCGGCGGACGAGATGTAGTCCAGGGCGCTGAGATCCAGAGACAGGTTTTCGATCCCCTCCAGAGAGCTGTTCAGGCATTCCTCCAGCTGGGGGGCTGTGGAAGTGTCCAGGCGTCCCTCCAGAATGACTGTCAGCGATCTATCTTCCTGTTTGGTCTGAATGTTCATGAAACTCCTCCTTGCCGCTTATCACAATATCTTAAAAAGCCTTGAAAACCACCATTTCGACCGTACCGCCCCGGATGAAGATCTGCACTTCGTCCGCCAGGTTGGCGATCACGGATTTTTCCAGTTCGTCCCACTCTTCCAGCCGGGTGCGCTCGAGGTGGGCACGGTACTGGTTCAGGGACCAGCCCGCGGAGTAGGATAACGGCGGAATGCTGCCGGCAGTCATCCCGGCGTCGAAACGCCAGTCATCGTAAAAGCCGTCCGCAGGATCGTCGTCCCGGGCTTCCATCGCTTCCTCGAAGATCTCCCGCAATTTGCCCATGATCCCCCGGGCCGCCTGGTTCCGGCCGCTCGTGGAAGCGGACAACAGGGTTTCCCGCTTTAACGGGCTCATGACGGTCTCCGTCCTTAAGTTCAGACGGAAATCTTTCTGCCGGTCTTCGATCCAGAAGACGGCGTCAGTTTCTCCGGTCACGGCCCGCAGCATCCCCATCATTTCCTCTGTCAGCAGGCGCAGGTGCAGGCTGTCCTTTTCCGAAAGGCCTTTGAATACGGCCACGGCTTCCGCCTGGTCCAGGGCTTCCTGAAGCCCGCTGCCGTCGCTGCCGACGATGATTTCATCCGATCTCATAAATACTCCTTTGCTGCGCGGTCCCGGGATATTTTCTCTTTTATCCCACGGCAAATATACAACATTTCCCCCTGTTTTGCAAGAGCGTTTGGCGAGTTTGTAAAAAATTTAACAAAGATTTCACAAAGATACTTGACAAGCGCGCGCCGTTCCCTGATAATCTTCTGCAGAACCAATCTTCTGATTACTGATGTGTGGAGGCAGTTTTATGAAACACTACGAATACTTTACCGAAGGAACCTGTTCCGTCATGATCAGCCTGGATCTGGACGGGGACACCGTGCACAATGTAAAATTTCTGGGCGGCTGCCCCGGCAACCTGACCGCCATCCCGATCCTGGTGGAAGGCATGACCGTGAACGAGATCGAAAGCAAGCTGGGCGGCGTCCGCTGCGGCTCCAAGCCCACATCCTGCGCCCACCAGCTGACCCTGGCCTGCCGCGCCGCGTACGAAGCCGCGAACGCCTGACGGACGCGCTCCGGGACCGGGCCGGAATCCTGATCCGGGGCCCCGGCCGCCCGCTGTTTTTCCCTGAGGAGGAAACCGCCTTTACTTTGAAATCTTTTTCAAAGAAGGCCGATTTCCTCCTTTACTTTTTCCGGGTCTTTATTGTAGAATAGAAACGCTCACCTTTGAACAATTACCCCGAGGAGGACCATGCAATGCCCGTTCTCTCCATGGATATCGGCATAGATCTGGGAACCGCCAGCATACTGGTTTACATAAAAGGCAAAGGCATCGTTTTGAAGGAGCCGTCCGTCGTTGCGTACGACCGGGACCACCAGGAGATCGTCGCCATCGGCGAGGAAGCCCGCAAAATGATCGGCCGCACGCCCGGCAACATCACCGCGGTACGCCCCCTGAAGCAGGGCGTTATTTCCGATTACATCGTCACGGAAAAGATGCTGAAGTACTTCATCAACAAAGCGATGGCGCGCCGCACACTGCGCAAGCCGCGCATCAGCATCTGCATCCCCTCCGGCGCCACTGAGGTGGAAAAGAAGGCCGTGGAGGACGCGACGTACAACGCGGGCGCGCGCGAAGTGACCATCATTGAGGAGCCCGTGGCGGCGGCCATCGGCGCCGGCATCGACATTTTCAAGCCCTGCGGCAACATGATCGTGGACATCGGCGGCGGCACCTCCGACATCGCGGTCATCTCGCTGGGCGGCACCGTGGTCAGCACCTCGCTCAAACTGGCGGGGGACGACTTCGACGAAGCCATCATCCGCTACATGCGCAAGCGCCACAACCTCCTGATCGGGGAACGAACCGCGGAGGACATCAAGATCCACATCGGCTGCGCCTACCCGCGTCCGGAGACCGTCTCCATGGACGTCAAGGGCCGCAACCTGATGACCGGCCTGCCCAAGACCATGTCCATCACCTCGGACGAGATGCTGGAAGCGCTGCACGACCCGGCCCTGCAGATCGTAGAGGCCATCCACGGCGTGCTGGAGCGCACCCCGCCCGAGCTGGCCTCAGATATCTACGAGCGCGGCATCGTGATGACCGGCGGCGGCGCGCTGCTCTCCGGCCTGGACGAACTGATCGAGGAAAAGACCGGCATCAACACGGTGCTGGCCGCCTCGCCCATGACCGCCGTGGCCGTCGGCACCGGCCAGTTCGTGGACTACATGAATGAAAGCCGCCGCAGCAGCGAGCGGGAATAATACAATCCATATGATCACGATTGAGGGTACTCTCGAACACGTCATCTATCGGAATGCCCAGAACGGATACAGCGTCATGGAGCTGTCGGATGAAAGCGGCTCCGTGATCATCGTCGGAAACCTGCCGGAGCTCGCCCCCGGTGATTTGGTGCGCGTGGAAGGCAATTTCGTGACGCATCCGACGTACGGCGAGCAGCTGCTCGTGGAGCGCTGCACGCTGACCGCGCCGACCACGGTGCGCGCGATCGAGCGGTATCTGGCCTCGGGGATCATCAAGGGGATCGGCCCCATGCTGGCCTCCCGCATCGTCGCGCGCTTCCAGGAGGACTCGCTGCGCGTGCTGGAGGAGGATCCGCAGGCGCTGGCCAAGGTCCCCGGCATTTCGCTGAAAGGCGCCCGTAAAATGTCCGAGCAGGCGCTGGAAAAGCGCGAACTGCGCTCCGCCCTCATCTACATGGACGGGCTGGGGATCCCGCTCCCCCTCGCGTCCCGCATCTATGAACGCTACGGCAACACGCTGTACGGCGTGATCCAGAAAAATCCCTATCAGCTGATCGACGACCTGACGCACGTGGGCTTCCGCATCGCGGATGAGATCGCGCGCTCTTCCGGCCTGGCCGAAGACTCGGAGTTCCGCATCCGCAGCGGCCTACATTACGCGATGCAGCAGGCGCTCGAGGGCGGCCACATCTTCCTGCCCCTGGCCACGCTGCTGGAGTATTCCGAACAGCTGCTGGACCTGCCCGAAGGCCCCATCCTGCGCGAGATCGACGCCCTGCACCTGGATAAACGTTTCAAACTGAAAGACGTCGCCGGCGTCCCGGCGGTCTATCTGAGTTCCTACTATTTCATGGAAGCGGCCTCCGCCGCGAAACTGCGTGAACTGGACCAGGCCTTCCCGCTCAAAGAAGCGGACGTGGAGGCTGACCTGGCGCGGCTGGACGAAGACGGCAGCCTGCAGCTGGAGGAACTGCAGCGCGAGGCGGTGAAGACCGCCGTGATGCGCGGCGTCACTGTGATCACTGGCGGGCCGGGCACGGGCAAAACCACGATCATCTCCGCCATGCTGCGCTATTTCGAGGCGAAGGAACTGACCGTCTCGCTCGCGGCCCCCACCGGCCGCGCCGCCAAGCGCATCACGGAAGCCACCGGCCGCCCCGCACAGACCATCCACCGCCTGCTGGAATATATGGGCGCGCCGGAAGGCGACGACCGGGCAAGCGACGGCCTCCTGCGCTTCACGCGCAACGAATCCTACCCGCTGGAATCGGACGTGGTCATCCTGGACGAAGTCTCCATGGTCGACCTGCCCCTCCTGTACGCGCTGCTCCGCGCTGTCATCCCCGGCACGCGCCTGATCCTGGTGGGGGACGTCAACCAGCTGCCCTCCGTCGGGCCCGGCAACGTGCTGAAGGACATCCTGCGCTCCGGCGTGTTCTCGACCATCGCGCTGACCCGCATCTTCCGCCAGGACGAACGCAGCGACATCGTGCTCAACGCGCACCGCATCATGGAGGGCGACGTGATCGACACCTCCCGCAGCAGCCGCGATTTCATGTTCATCCGCCGCCAGGACCCGGAAGCCGTCCGTGACGTGGTGGTGAAGCTGGTGCGCGATAAACTGCCGGACTACGTCGGCGCGCAGGTTTCGGACATCCAGGTGATCTCCCCCACGCGGCGGGGCCCGCTGGGCGTGGAGAGCCTCAACCCGCTCCTGCAGGAAGCGCTGAATCCGCCCGCGGAGGGGAAAAAGGAACGCCGTTTCGCCGGCGGCCTCTTCCGCCAGGGCGACAAGGTCATGCAGATCAAAAACAATTATCAGAAGGAATGGACGGACGGCGGCCGCCGCGGCACCGGCGTATTCAACGGCGACATCGGGGTCGTGGAGGACATCCGCTTCTTCACGGAGGAGGTCGTGATCCTCTTTGACGAGGACCGCCGCGCCGTCTACCAGTACGAAGAAATGGGCGAGCTGGAGCTGGCCTATGCGGTCACCGTGCACAAATCGCAGGGCAGCGAATACCCGGCGGTGGTGATCCCGCTCAAAAACGTCCCGCGCCCGCTGGTGACCCGCCCGCTGATCTATACCGCCGTCACCCGCGCGCGCCGCTGCGTCTGCCTGGTCGGGGACCCGGCCGTTTTCCAGCAGATGATCGACAACAACACGGAGCAGCGCCGCTACTCTTCTCTCCACCTGCAGCTGCAGGAACTGTAAACGGACCGTCTGTCCCGTCATCTTTAATTTCCCGGAGAATTGAATGAAACAGAATAAAACAAGGGCCCCGTGGGCCCCGGGAGACGTGCTGTCTCTCCTTTTTCCGCAGCGCTGTCCCTTCTGCGACGGGGCGCTGCCTTTCCGCGCGCGGCTGAACGTCCCGCTGACGCAGTCCGGCCCGGCCGATCCGTGGATCCATCCCCGCTGTTTTCCGCAGGACATCCTGCTCCGCGAGCCGCTGTGCATGAAATGCGGGCGGAGCCTGGGGGAAACGGGCGGCGCTTTCTGCCGTGACTGCCGGGAACGGTCTTTTCACTTCAAACAGAACCGGGCCGTCTGGCAGTACACCGAGCCCGCCCGCAGCGCCGTCACGCGCTTCAAATACCACGGCCGTCAGCAGTACGCCGTCTATTTTGCACGCGCCTGGCTCGCCGCCAACCGCGAATACCTGGAGCAGATCCGCCCCGACGTCCTGATCCCGGTCCCGATCCACCGCCCGCGCCTCCGCAAACGCGGCTACAACCAGGCTTCTCTCCTCGCTTACGAACTTGAAAAACTCACCGGCATCCCCTGCCGTGAAGACCTCGTCATCCGCACCAAGCACACCGGCGCCCAGAAAGACCTCGGCCCCGCCGAACGCCTCCGCAACATGGAAAATGCCTTCCGGCTGAAAAAGCCTCCGGAAGGCATTGCACGCGTTCTTATTATTGACGATATCTTCACCACCGGCAGCACCCTCGAGACCTTGAGCCGCCTCCTCCTGGACGCCGGCGTCCCCGAGGTTTATTCCGCCACTCTGTGCGTCGCAGGCGATGACACATATGTCGTAGGGGCCGATGTTTCATCGGCCCGGGATGCAGGAATTTGACCGTACAACGTAGGGGCCGATGTTTCATCGGCCCGCCATCTTCTTTTTAATGAAAACAAAAACGAGAAGGAGGAATTGCATGTCCGATACGCCAAACCGCAAACGGCTCCGTCTTGAATACTGGGATTACTCTGACCCGGGAGCGTATTTTATTACGATTTGCACGCAGGACAAAAAGCCACTTCTCGGATCAGTCCAAATGAATGGGGACGAAGCGGAAGTCCATCTGACGGCGTCGGGAGTCATCGCTGAAAAAGCTCTGCTAAAAATGCCGGGCATCGATCAGTTCATTGTGATGCCGAACCACATCCATTTCATTGTGATCCTGGACGAGGGAAGCAAAGCAGACGGGCGGTCCCTCCCGCAGATTGTCCGGGCATATAAATATGCGGTCAGCAAAGAGATCGGGGAAAGTATCTGGCAGAGAAGTTATTATGAGCATGTGATACGGAATCGGAGGGATTATTTGTCGCATGTCAGGTATATTCTCGAGAACCCGGTCAGGTGGGTGTATGACAAGTATTAAATTTGACGCTGTCACTCGCCGTCGTGAAACCGGGCCGATGAGACATCGGCCCCTACGACACAGCATCTACATCCTCCTCCAATTGAAAAGGGCCGATGAAACATCGGCCCTTACGTTCGGTAAGCGGGGATCTATATGTGCAGCAAAGCCGTGGCGATGCCGAAGTAGACGAGAAGGGAGACGGCGTCGACGGCGGTGGTGATGAAGGGGGAGGCCATGACCGCGGGGTCGAAGCCGAGGCGTTTGGCGAACATCGGGAGGGTGCAGCCGATCACTTTGGCGACGAGGACGGTGACAGCCAGGGTCAGGCAGACGACCAGCGCAACCAGCGGTGTAACGCCTTCATTGCCCATCAGGAGCTTGTCCACGAGCATGATCTTCACGAAGCAGGCCGCGGCCAGAACGGCGCCGGCCAGGACGGCGGTGCGGATCTCGTTCCAGATGACTTTCGGCAGGTCGTGGAATTCCAGTTCGTCCAGCGACAGCGCGCGGATGATGGTGACGGAGGACTGCGAGCCGGAATTGCCACCGGTATCCATCAGCATCGGGATAAACGCGGTCAGGACCACCTGGGCCGCCAGCGCGTCTTCAAAGCCGGAAATGATCATGCCCGTGAATGTTGCGGACACCATCAGGAGCAGCAGCCAGGGGATGCGGTGCTTGAACAGGTCCCAGGGCGTGGAGCGCAGGTAGGTCTTGTCCGAGGGCGTCATACCACCCATGATCTCGATATCTTCGGTGGCCTCTTCCTGCAGGACGTCCATGGCGTCGTCGAAGGTGATGATGCCGACCAGGCGGCCGCCGGTATCCACGACGGGCAGAGCCAGGAAATTGTATTTGGACAGCATGTTGGCCACTTCTTCCTGGTCCGTCATGGTGTCCACGGAGATCACGTTGGTCTCCATGATATCGGAGACGAGCATGTCGTCATCCGGGGCCAGGAGCAGGTCCTTGACGGTCACGAGGCCCAGCAGCAGGCGGTCCTTTGTGACGTAGCAGGTGTAGATGGTCTCCTTGTCCACGCCGGTGCGGCGGATGCGGGTGATGGCGTCCGCGACCGTCATGTCCGGCCGCAGGGAGACGTATTCCGTGGTCATCAGCGAGCCGGCGGAGTTCTCCGGATAGCGCAGGATCTCGTTGATCTCGCGGCGCATCTGCGGGTCCGCGGCCTGCAGGATCCGCTTCACCACGTTGGCGGGCATCTCCTCCACGATATCGACCGCGTCGTCCACATAGAGCTCGTCCAGCACTTCCTTCAGTTCCGTGTCGGAGAAGGATTTGATCAGCAGCTCCTGCAGCTCCGGATCCATTTCCACGAAGGTCTCCGCGGCCTGCTCCTTGGGCAGCAGACGGAACAGAAGGGGCATTCCCTTCTCCTCCATGTCGTCCATCACGGCCGCGACGTCGGACGGGTTCATCGTCACCAGCACGTCCCGGATGGTATTGTACTTTTTGGCGGCCAGCAGCTCCTCAAAAGTCGCCGCCAGCGAAAATGTGGTGTCACTCATGATCTGTTCTTCGGCATGTCCTGCCTGGAAAGAACAGCAGTCAGACGGTAGAATACGAAGAAATGACCCTGTCCGCTGGGAACGGATCACTCGTACTTCGGCCTGTACTGCCAGCGTTTCCTGCGTCCACGTCATTTCCTCCTTGTGTTGATATTCGGTCTTTTTAAGATAGCCTTTCCGGCCCGTTTTGTCAACCCGTTTACACGATCTTCTTCACATAGGAGCGGCGCTTTTTGTGCTCCACGGAATCGAAGCGCTGCTTCCACAGATTGCGGATGGGATAGTTGTCCTCCAGGTTCAGGTTGGTCTCCGCAAAGCGGATGCTCTTGCTTTCGCGGAGCATTTTGTCCAGGCCGGAAGCCACCATCACGCTGACGCCCTTGTTCTCCCATTCCGGGGCGACGCCGATCAGGGCCAGGTCCAGGATCTCCGGCGCCTTCAGCGTTTTCAGGATGCGGATCAGGCAGCCCGGCGTCAGGCGGCCGCCGGATTTCTGCACGGCGCGCGCGATAGACGGGAAGCACAGGCCGAAACAGACCGGTTTGCCTTCTTCGTCCAGGATCACGGTGACGTATTCTTTCTTGATGATCAGGCGGAAGTTGCTGATCAGCATTTTCTTCATGCCGTCCGTAAAGGGGACGGTCCCGTAGACTTCGGCGTAGCTGGTGTCGATCATCTCGAAAAACATGTCCGCGTAGCGGTTGATGAAATCGTTGGTGTTTTTCGCGTCGTCGTAGCGGAGGTGGTAGCGCTTCATGATCAGTTCGCTCAGGCGGGCCATTTTGCCGTCGTCTTCCGCCTTCGGGCGCACCATGCTTTCGAACCAGTCCACTTCCTTGCCGTAGCCGCAGGCTTCCATCAGGGCGGGATAATAGTCGTAGTTGTACTGCTCCTCGAAGGTGGCCAGATGCTCGAAGCCGTCGATCAGCATGCCTTCGCGCTCCAGATCGCTGAAGCCCAGCGGGCCGACGACTTCCTCCATGCCCTTTTCCCGGGCCCACTCTTCCACCGCGCCGAACAATGCCTTCGCGACCTCCGGGTCGTTCACTGCGTCGAAACGGGTGAAGCGCACGCGCTTCTGGCCCCATTTTTCATTGGCGGCCTTCTGCAGGATGCCGGAGATGCGGCCGACGAGTTCGCCGTCGCGGTAGGCCAGGTAGTAGACCGCCTCGCTGGTGTCGTAATAGACGTAGTCCTTGCGGAACATCTTCTTTTCGTCGCCGTACAGGGGCGGGACGAACTGGTCGCAGCCTTTGTACAGGTTCAGGGGAAATTCGATAAAGGCGCGCTGGTCTTTTTTGGTGCAGACTTCTCGGATGGTGATCATAGATACTCCTTGCGGACCCGGCGGGCCCGGTTTTTGGGGGTTGAGGTTATCACAAATCTAAACCAATTATAAACTCTGGCGGCGAAATTTCAAGTGTTGGAGACAAAAAAGAACGGCGGAGGGGAAATTTGACGGACGGAAACGGCGGAGAGGAGAATAACGACCGGAGGAAACAGCAGAGGGCAGAGAAAACGGCGGGCGAATGAGCCCCGGGCAACAAAAAACCGGCCTGAGCCGGTTTTTCGTGCAGTTGAGGGGACTTGAACCCCTACCCAAGTACATGGACATGAACCTGAATCATGCGCGTATGCCAATTCCGCCACAACTGCTTATAAAAGAGCGCGAGACGGGGATCGAACCCGCGACCCCCACCTTGGCAAGGTGGTGCTCCACCGCTGAGCCACTCGCGCATGCACCTCATTGGCGCAAGAGAGATAATACTACATCCGGAATGGATTGTCAACTGATTTTTGAAAAAATTTTTCGGCGGCGCGGACGGCGTCAGAAGCCCTCGAAAATGATCAGGCAGCCGGCCTTTTCGAGGCGTTCCGCGGTCTCCGCGTCGCGGACCGTCCAGGAAACTTCCTGCACGCCGTACAGGCGGCGGCAGATCTTCAGTTCCGGGCATCTGTCGCGGAAGGTGTGGTCGTAGGCGATGAAATCCGGCACGGTAAAGCCGTTGCCCAGGATGTGGGTGAGGATCCACATCGAGACTTTGCTGTGGCCTTTTTCCTTCCGCAGGTCGCCGGAAAGCTGGCCGCGGATGATCTCCGGGCGGTGTTTTTTCAGCCAGGTCAGGACGAAGGGGTCGAAACTTTCGATGCAGTACGTGACGTCAAAGCGGTCCAGCATGGCGCAGACGGCTTCGGTCAGGGCGGCGCGGTTGCCGCCGACCGGCTTCAGTTCCACGATCAGCGGCGTTTTCCCTTCAAACAGGGCCAGCACTTCTTCCAGCAGCGGAATCTTCTCTTCCGTTCCTTCCAGCCGGTATTGCTCCAGATCCTCCTTCGTCAGGTCCTCGACGCGCACGTCCGCGCCGGCGGTCCTAAGGAGCGAGCTGTCGTGGATCACGGCCAGGCCGCCGTCCTTCATCAGGTGCACGTCCAGTTCGGCGCCGAACCCCTTGTCCAGCGCCGCGCGGAACGCCGCCAGCGAATTTTCCGGCGCGTCCGGCTGATGGTGCAGGCCCCGGTGGGCGTAGCGTATGGACTTCATGCCTTCCGGCCAGGCCCGCTTCTGGCAGCGGAGCAGCAGCAGGTACAGGATCCCCAGCGGGAAAATGACGCACAGAATCAGTTTGATCAGTTTTTTCATAACTCGTCCTCTTCTCTTATCATCTCATCCAGAATGGCCTGAATGTCCGGCCAGACCGATGCGGGCTGAATGCCCATCGTTCCGATATCCTCCCGCGTGCCCTCCCCGGACAGGACGAACGCGGTGTCCACGCCGGCGTTGATGCCGCAGGCGATGTCCGTGTACAGGCGGTCGCCGATCAGCAGGGTCTCCTCCGGGGCGAAGCCGGTGCGCTCCATGGCCAGGAGCACCATGTCCGGCTGCGGCTTCCCGATCACGCGGGGGCGGCGGCCGGTGGCGTGCCAGAGCATTTCGCACATGCTGCCGCAGTCGGGGACGTAGCCGGAGGCGGTGGGGCAGACCCAGTCCGGGTTGGTGGCCAGGAAATCGACGCCGCGGTCCAGCAGGACGCAGGCGTCCTCCAGTTTCCGGAAAGTCAGTTCGCGGTCAAAGCCGGCCAGCAGTACGGATACGTCCTCCTCCGGCCGGTCCGTGACGCGGATCCCCTCCGCGCGCAGCTGTGATTTCAGGGACTCGGTCCCCATCACGTAGATCAGGCGGTCCGGGAATTCGCGCTTCAGCACACGTACTGTGGCGTCCGTCGAGGTCAGGAAATCCTCCTCGCCGGCTGGGATGCCCAGGCGCGCCATTTTGGCCAGGTAGCCGTCGATCCCGCGGGACGAATTATTGGTCAGGAAGAGATACCGGCCGCCCCGCGCCCGGATGCGCGCCAGGAACGCCAAAACGCCGGGGAAAAGCTCCTCGTCCAGATAGATCGTGCCGTCCATGTCCAGCAGAAACAGTTTTTTCTTCGCCAGGTCCATACTCGCTCCCGCATGTGCCGCATTCGCTTCCTTTTTAGCACAGGGCGGCGGTTTATGCAAGCAAAAGGCCGCAAATATGGTTGCAAGCGCGGGCAAAGCGTGATATCATTTTCAGGCAGTTTTGAGAAAGTTGAGGTGACTTATGTCCCGCGAACCTGCTTCCGAACCGAATAAAATGGGAGTCCTGCCCGTCGGCAAACTGCTGTTTACGATGGCGCTCCCGATGACCATATCCATGATGTTCCAGGCTTTCTACAATATCGTGGACAGCTTTTTCGTAGCGCAGCTGAGCCAGGACGCCATGAACGCGGTGTCCCTGGCATTCCCGATGCAGAGCCTGCTGATCGCCTTCGCGATCGGCACCGGCGTCGGCATGAGTGCGCTGATCTCCCGCTCGCTGGGCGAAAAAAAGCCGGACAAGGCCCGGGAAGTGGCCGGCACCGGCATGTTCCTGGAGCTGCTGATGGCGGCGGTCTTCTGCGTGTTCGGCCTGCTGTTCGGGCGCACGTTCTTCGCGCTGCAGACGCCAAACGAGACCATCGTCCGCTACGGCGGCGATTACCTGACCTGCGTCATGGGCATCTGCTTCTTCCTGTACGCGCAGGTCACGCTGGAGCGGCTGCTGCAGTCCGTCGGGCGGACGGACAAGTCCATGCTGATCCAGCTGTCGGGCGCTATCGTGAACATTATTCTGGACCCGCTGTTTATCTTCGGGTACGCGGGCTTCCCGCGGCTGGAGGTCAAAGGCGCGGCGGTGGCCACGGTCATCGGCCAGGCGGTCGCGACCGGCGTGGGCATCCTGCTGAACCTGAAATATAATCCGGACCTCAAAGGCGCGTTCCGGATGATCCGCTTCCGGCGCCGCATCGCCGCGGACATCTACCGCATCGGCCTGCCTTCGATCCTGATGCAGTCCATCGGCTCCGTGGTCAACTTCTGCATGAACCAGATCCTGATCGGCTTCACGGAGGCCGCCACGGCCGTGTACGGGGCGTATTTCAAGCTGCAGAGTTTCATCTTCATGCCGATCTTCGGCCTGAACAGCGCCATGCTGCCGATCATTTCGTACAATTACGGGGCCGGGCTGTTCGACCGGGTCAGACAGACGTACAAGCTGTCCATCGCAGCGTCGGTGGGATATATGAGTCTGGGCGCGGCGGCGTTTCTGCTGATCCCGGGCGTGCTGTTGGGGATCTTCTCGCCTTCGCAGGAGATGCTGGACATCGGGACGCGGGCGCTGCGGATCATCAGCGTGCATTTCCCGCTGGCCGGATTCTGCATCATCGCGGGCTCCGTGTGCCAGGCCATCGGCAACCCGTTCCACTCGCTGGTGATCTCGATCTGCCGGCAGGTGGTCGTGCTGCTGCCCGCGGCGTATCTGCTGTCCCTGAGCGGGATCCTGGACAATGTGTGGTTCTGCTTCCCGCTGGCGGAGATCGTCTCCTTCGCACTGAGCTTCTTCTTCCTGAAGAAGACCGTGGCAAAACTCAAGGTGCAGGAGCAGGCGCTGGCACAGGAGCAGGGGTAAAGCGCTCCGGCGGCAGAAATCGACAGACGGTCTTCCGTCTGTCTTTTTTTGTGCGTACAAAGCATTTTACATCGGCGGAACTTGTGGTATGATTAAGGTATCATACCGGGAAACAAAGAAATACTTTTCGGAAAGGGACGGATTATGGAAGACACGAGTGAATTTACCAAAAAAATCATTGATCTTGCGACGAGCTCCGGCGGCAAGATCGTGCTGGCCATCCTGGTGCTGATCTTCGGCCTGCTGCTGATCAAATGCCTCACCAAGATGGTGAACAAGCGGCTGGACAAGTCGAAAATGGATGTGACCGTGAAGAACGTGGTCAGCAAGCTGGTCAAGCTCCTGCTCTATCTGGTGCTGCTGGTGGGACTGATCGAGATCCTCGGCGTGCCGATGACGAGCGTGGCCGCCCTCATCGCCTCCGCCGGACTGGCAGTCGGCCTCGGCTTCCAGGGTGCGCTGTCGAACCTGGCCGGCGGCTTCCTGATCCTGATCTTCAAGCCTTTTAAGGTCGGCGATTACATCAACGCGTCCGATGCGGAAGGCACCGTCCGCGACATCAGCATCTTCTACACGAAGCTGCTGACGCTGGACAACCGCACCGTGCTGGTCCCGAACGGCGACCTGATGAATTCGAACGTCACGAACCTGTCGGCGGAGCCGGTCCGCCGGATCGATCTGGACTTCAAGATCACGAACGACATCGACCAGAACTTCGTCCGCGGCGTGCTGCTGGGCGCGGCCGAAAAGTGCGAAGGCGTCCTGGAGGAACCGGCGCCGTTTACGCGCCTGACGGCGGTCGATGACGACACGTACATCTTCACGGTCCGCGGCTGGTGCGATACCGCACATTACTGGGACGTGTACTTCGATCTGATCGAGACGTGCAGCAAAGCGCTGGCGGAGAACGGGATCGACGACCCGGAGGAACGCATCGCGATCCGGCTCGTCGGCAAGGAGGAGGACGAACAGGAATAAAGGGCAGCGGACCGCGTCCGCAGAGTTTTTCCAAAGCAAAAACCGCCTGAAAAGGCGGTTTTTTTGTGCTTTCCGGGCGGGCGGACCCGTTACGCCAGATCCAGCGCTTCTTTGGCCAGGCGGTCGGCCAGATCGTTATAGTGATCGTGCGAATGGCCCTTGACTTTCCGGAAGCGGACGTCCAGGACATCCGCAATACTGCGGTAATAGTCGCGGTACGTGATCGTTCCCGGCTTGTTGGCTTTCCATTCGCCCGTGCACCAGCAGCGGATGCCGGCGTAGTCGTGGTAAAGGTAGAGGACGTCAAAGCCGTTTTCCAGGGCGTAGGTCATGGCGGCCATGGCGCCGCGGATCTCGCCGGCCACGTTGCGCATGGAGGCGTTGTCGGGGTCGGTGAACTTCGCCTTGAAGCAGATTTCCTCGCCCTCCTGCAGGACCGCCATGCCGTAAGAATATTCGCCGGTGTCCGCGCGGAAACTGCCGTCTACGTAGATCTCCACGAAGGGGACGTCGGGTGCCGGCAGGTCTTCCGGAAGCAGACGGGGGACAGGTTCGGGCGGAGCGGGCTGGTTCAGGACCGCGGGATGAGGCGCGGGGGACGCGGGGTCTTCGCCGCGGCAATAGGCTTCCGCGTCGGACCGCAGGGCGAAGCTCTTGTATTCCGCGCCGGGGAAGCCGGTCACCTGCTCCCGGCAGGCGTCCCAGGAATCATAGATCCCCGGGATCCGGCCCTGCCTTACCGCGTAGTATTTCTGCTTCATGCCTGCGGAGCCTCTTTCTGCGCCGTTTCAGCGGGTTCTTCCGGCGCCGGAGCCGTTTCGGCATCGGGGATTTCCTGCGGCCGGTCCGCGTCCGGGGCGGGGGTGTCAGAAGCGGTTTCCGCCATGGGTTCTTCTCCGGCCTGTACTTCAACCTCGCCTTGCGCTTCAGCCGCTGTTTCGACCTGTGCCCCGGCCTCTGCCAGCGTTTCAGCTTCGGCCCCGACCTGCGTTTCAGCCGCCGCTTCGGCCTCTGCCACAGCCTCTGCTCCCGCTTCTTCCTGCGGGAACTTCTCTTCCAGCACGGGATCCAGGTCCTCCACCGTCCACGGCGAGTTGGATTCCTTGGCCATCGAATACATCGAGTTGCTGTTCATGCTCAGGAAGGCTTTTTCTTCGTCCGCGGTCAGGCTGCCGTGGGCCTGCAGTTCTTCTTTCATCTCCTTTTTCTGTTTCAGGAGCAGGAATACCGCGGTGCCGGCTATCGCAGCCATGGCCGCCAGTACGAGGAAGATCCACCAGGGGGTGCCGCTGGAATTGCCGCGGTTCGGAACCGCCTCCGTGGTGGGCGGGACGGCGGACGTCGGTGCCGGCAGCGTTTCCGTAGGGGCAGGCGTGGTCGGTTCCGGGGTGGTCGGTTCGGTCGCGGGCTCCGTCGGAGGTTCCGTTGTTTCGGGCGGTTCCGTAGGCGCTTCGGTCTCGGGCTCCACCAGGAGGCCCATGCGCTGCAGCGTGCCTTCCTTCAGGTCGTAAATGTAGAAGCCGGGTTCGCCGTCCTCTGCAAAGATCCTCTGAGGGGCAGCGGTCTCATCGTAGTCAAGCGAAGGAGTTTCTTCGTCCGTAGGTTCGGTCTCAGCCGGTTCAGTCCCGGCCGGCTCGGTCTCCTCCGGTTCCACTTCTTTCAGGCGGACGCCGTACAGGATGTAGTGGTCGGGCTTGCGAACGCCGTCCGGCACCAGCACCTCATACGGGCGGCCGTCATCGGTCACCATTTTCTTCACGGAATAACCCGCAGGGAGTTCCGCGTCTTCCGGGATGGGAAGCAGTTTGAACATCTGCGACGGCGTTTCCATAAGCACCGGGGCCATCGTAGGTTCTTCCGTGGGGGGCTCGGTGGATTCCGGTTCCGTGGTGTCCGGCTCTTCCGTGACAGGTTCCGTGGTCTCCGCCGGTTCCGTTTCCGTAGGCCCTTCGGGCTGCTGGCGCACGATGACTACCCGGTAGTCGCAGGTAGTATAGCCGTCCTCCGCGGTCACGTGGATCACGAGTTCCGTCTCGCCGTAAGGGATGTTGTCCAGCGAAATGTTCTGGGAAGCATTGGCGCCGCCGTCGCGGGGCTGGTACACCAGTCTCAGGGTGCTGACCGAGGAGTCGATCTCCTGGCGGTAGGAAAACTGATCCGGACTGAAAGCCGGAGACATTTCGCCGCTCCCCAGCAGGCTGAGCGAGAACAGGGCGGCATCATGGGAAGGCATGCGTATGGTGGTGGGCGCTTCGGTCGGCTGCGGTTCGGTCTCGGGCTGTTCCCGCACGAAGGTGTAATCCACATATTCCGACTCATCCGGCGTCAGCACGCGGATGACCATTTCTTCGCCCTGGGAGAAGATCCAGGTGGAAGGTTCCGCTTCCGCATACGGCCAGTAATAGGACGTGGCGCGCGGATCGCTGAGCGTGTAGGTATAGCGGAGCCGGTCCGTCCCCTGCGGGACCTGGACGGTGTATTCGGTGATCGAGGGATCGAAGCCCGGGATCAGTTCGCCGCCGCTGAACGACACGCTGCTCAGGGTCAGAGCGATGGGGGCCGGCGGTTCGGTCGGGGCTTCGGTAGGCGGCTCGGTGGGCGCTTCGGTAGGCGCTTCGGTAGGCGGCTCGGTGGGCGCCTCGGTGGGGGCTTCCGTAGGAGCTTCAGTGGGGGCTTCCGTTGGCGCTTCGGTGTGGTCACTCATGATGGTGATCTCTGAAGAATAGAACTGGTAGCTTTCGGTCACGTCGGTCCTGCCTTCCCCGACGATCTCCGAATCTACCTTCCTGGAATCCAGACTGGTCGTACCGACTTTGTGTCCGATGAACCTCAGTTTATAATTCAGCGGCCCGCTGCCGCTCGAATAATAATCAGTAATCGTTATACTTCCGCCGCTGCCTTCCACGTGGGCATTATCGGTTCCTCCGGAACATCCGAGGTATTCAATATATTCCGTTTTGTAAACCAAAAACACTCTGGCATATGTCACGTTTCCCGTGATCCACATGTCTATCTCGAATTCCTGCTCGAGCATGACAGACGGATCGCTGAATCCCACGACCGTTTCATCAGCTGAGACGTGCACGGCCGAGAGAAGCAGGGATAATAACAAGATAACGGCCAGCAATTTACTCTTTTTCATCTTCATAGTCACTCTCCTGTCAGTCCGCCTGCGGGATCACGTAATCCCCCAGGATATGGTCCCGTACGGTGATCAGATCGATGCCCGAAACCTTTTTGTCCCGGTTGATATCGGCTGCTTTAGCATAGACGCCTTTGATCGTATAGTCCCCCAGGATCACGTCCCGGATCGTGATCAGGTCGATCCCGCTGATCTTCCCGTCGCCGTTCACGTCGCCGTAGATCAGACACGTCCCGGTCTTGTACAGCGCGCCGTTCGGGGCGTAGATGCGGATCTTGTCGCCGGTCACGATCAGGGCGCCGTCCGCCTTTTTCCTGCCCGCGGAGTCGAGCAGCGTGAGGGAAGCGCCGTTCGACAGCGTGACGCCCGCGCGGAATTCTTCCGCGGTGGTGCCGGGCGCAATGCCGGTCCAGTAACTGCCTGCCCGCTTATAGGACGTCTCAAATACCGCGCGTTCGTTTTTGGCCCGGAAGATGTTCACGGTATAGTCCCGCGTGTCGCCGTTGGCGGCGGTGACGGTCAGCGTGATGATGTTTTCGCCTGCTTTCAGGTCAAGGGTGCCGGCTCCCGCGACCGTTGCGCCTTCATCGATGGGAACGGCTTCCAGGTTCACGGAAGCCCTGTTCACCGCCATGACGTACGACGTTCCGTCGATAGTCACGGTGGGGTTTTTGATGGCTTCCGGCGCCGTGATGGACTTCAGGCGGTTGTTCGGGTTCTTGTTGACCGCGGCGTTTTCGTCCCAGGTGGGCTGGGGCGCGGGCGTGTCCGGCATGTTCTGGTATACGGGGATGTCGAAGCGCAGCACCTGGCCGCGGGCGAGCTCGTCATAAGCCAGGGCCAGGTGGCGGGACTCGGAATAGGCCCCCATGATGTTGGTCATGTACTGGTGCCAGTAGATCCCGTTGGCCACGTTGAAGCGCTTGTAGTACAGCGTGTTCTGGCCGACGCGCAGGTAGTTGTAGGCGTGGTACATGGCGCCGCCCCAGATGGACTTTTCGCGGGTGTTCCAGGGGCGGTTGTAGTCCGTGTTGCCCTGGTCCTGGCCTTCGGCGAACCAGAGGCCCACGTCGTTGGCGTCCATGCCCATCATCGTGTAGGCATAGACGTTGAAGTAATTATAATAGCCCCGCAGCGGGATCCCGCCCGGCGAGACGGTAGGGCTGTCCCCGCGGATGCTCTTGCTGTCCCCGCTGGTCCCGATCTCCTGCTTGATGGAGGCCGCCAGGTAATACGGGCTGACGCCCAGGTTCCGGCCGACGGTACACAGGAGCTCCGGGTAAGAGAACTCTTCCCCATACACGTGATTGCCGTCCGCCATGAACGTCCCCGCCACGATGGAGCGGACGCCGTCCGCGGTCTGCGTTTCGTCGTAGAGCAGGTTCAGGAACTGGAAGATCCCGTCCTCCTGCAGGAAATTGCGGGGATCCATGTAATAGGCCACGAGTTCGTCGGACGCGAGCGTCCACTTGGGGCCGTCGTAGATCGTTTTGAAATCATTTGCGGCCCAGTCGAAGTTGTCGTGCTTCAGGGATTTGTAGGAGTTGGGCCACTGGTAACTGTGGATCAGGCTGATGCCGATGTGATGGTCCGGGTTCGCTTCCTCATAGACGGACGCGTTCCAGTCCAGACCGGTATCCGTGCCCATGAAAAGCCAGTTGGGATACTGGACGTGAAGCGCCTTGAGCGCCGGGATGTAGGAATCCGGGAAGCCCATCAGGCGCAGATAATTTGCGTAAATGTCGCCCGAAGCGGACAGCGTCACGGAGCGGGCATAGAGAGAGGAAATATAGCCGGTGGCCGTTTTGTCTTCGCCGATGGCAATGACTTTGTACCAGACTCTTCCGTCCTTATCCTTCTTTGAGCCGGTCTGGGTCAGGACCTGGTCCTCCCGGGCAACGGCGACCACGTCGTAATTGCTGCCGGCGGCTTTGCGGATGTTGACGAGCGGGCCGGTCACGATCACGAGGTCCTGGTCCTGCGTGATGCCGTCGTAGGCAAAGGGCTGAAACAGGACGCGGAAGGGCGTTTCGGCGTTCGGTTCTTCGGCGTTCGCGGCGGCCATGGGAAGGAGCAGGCACAGGAGCAGCAAAAGCACCAGGCCGGCCGGGCCGCCTGCGCCTCTGCTTGCGTATTCTTTTATGCCTTTCCTGCTCACGGGTCCGCCGCGGCTCCTTTCTCTTTTTCCATACGAAAATCCGGGCCTTTTTCGAGGGCCCTTGCACCGATCGTTAAGGAGACGGATCAGTTGATTTCCGTGGTAGGCTTTTCGATCTGGACGATCGCCTGCTTCTGCATGGGGATGCGGCAGTTCTTGTTGTTGCCGAACTCCACGATCACGGTGTCATCGGTCATGTCGATGATCACGCCGTAAAAACCGGCCGTGGTCATGACGCTGTCGCCGATCTCCATGCTGTTCATCAGGGCAGCCTGTTCTTTCTTCTGCTTCTTCTGCGGCTTGATGATCATGAAGTACATCATGGCGCCGATCAGCACCACGTAGACGATGATGATCCAGGATCCCATACCGTTGTTGCCTTCACTCAAAACCAATAAAGAATTCATCCTGTCACTCCTTGATTTCTTCTTTCCGATCCCTGCCGCTTAAGAGGCCGCTCAGTTTCCGCTCCTTGTAGGAGGCGAAGCTGCCGGCGTCCAGGGCCGCCCGGATCTCGCTCATCATTGTATTATAAAAATATAAATTATGCAAGACGCAAAGTCGCATGCCCAGCATTTCTCCCGCCTTCAGCAGGTGGCGGATGTACGCGCGGCTGTAGTGGCGGCAGGCCGGGCAACCGCAGCCCTCTTCGATGGGGGCCGTGTCGCGCTCGTACGCTTTGTTGAGCAGATTGAGTTTGCCGTGATTGGTGTAGACGTGGCCGTGGCGGCCGTTCCGGCTGGGGTAGACGCAGTCGAAGAAATCGATCCCGCGCTCCACGGATTCCAGGATGTTGGCCGGCGTGCCGACGCCCATCAGGTAGGTGGGCTTATCCTGCGGCAGATGGGGCACCACTTCGTCCAGGATGTGGTACATCTCCTCGTGGCTCTCTCCCACGGCCAGGCCGCCTACCGCATAGCCGTCCAGGCCGAGCGCCGCGATCTCCTCCGCATGGCGGATGCGGATGTCGTCGTAGGTGCCGCCCTGGTTGATGCCGAACAGGAGCTGCTCCCGGTTGATAGTCTCCGGCAGGGCGTTCAGGCGGTCCAGTTCGGCTTTGCAGCGGATGAGCCAGCGCGTGGTGCGGTCCACACTCTGTTCAACATACTCCCGCGGCGAGGGGTTTTCGATACATTCGTCGAAGGCCATCGCGATGGTGGAGCCGAGGTTCGACTGGATGCGGATGCTCTCTTCCGGGCCCATGAAGATCAGGCGGCCGTCCACGTGCGAGTGGAACTTTACGCCTTCTTCCTTGATCTTGCGCAGCCCCGCCAGCGAAAAAACCTGGAAACCGCCGGAATCCGTCAGGATGGGGCGGTCCCAGTTCATGAAGCGGTGCAGGCCGCCCAGGTCGCGGATCAGTTCGTCCCCGGGGCGCACGTGCAGGTGGTAGGTGTTGGACAGTTCCACCTGGCAGCCGATCTCCTTGAGATCCATGGAGGACACGGCGCCTTTGATGGCTCCGGCCGTTCCCACGTTCATGAACACGGGAGTCTCAACGGTCCCGTGGACGGTTTCGAAGCGGCCGCGCTTGGCCCGCCCTTCGGTTTTGAGCAGTGTGTATTTTGCCATATAAAGTCCTTTGGCGGAAATGGTTTTCAGGAAGGGAGCGGCCGTCCGGCCGCCCCTGTTATCTTTCGTACAGTTCCGTGAGATCCCGGATGCGCTCCGCCAGCTCGGGCGAGGCTTCGCCGGGCAGGAGGCGCCACTGCCAGTTGCCGCTCAGCGTGCCCGGATTGTTGACGGTGGCGTCGCGGCCCAGGCACAGGTAATCCTGCAGCTGCGCGATAAAGAAGCCGGCCACCGAAGCCATGCCGCAGCGCAGCAGGGCCCAGCTGATGTCGTCGCCGGGATGCAGGTCGATGTAGCGCGCAGTATATTCCTTCACGTCCTCCGGCAAGTCTTCCCACCATGCCTTCACCGGCGCGTTGTCGTGCGTGCCCGTGTAGCAGACGCAGTTATTGATCATACGGTGCGGGACGTAGGAGCTGGGGCCGTACGGGTCAAAGGCGAATTCCAGGACGCGCATGCCGGGCCAGCCGGAGTCGGCCAGCAGTTTTTTCAGGCTGTCCATGGGGGTGCCCAGATCTTCGGCGATGAAGTCCAGTTCCGGCCAGTGCGCCTTGACCGTTTCGATCAGTTCGAGCCCCGGGCCCTGGCACCAGTGGCCCGGCCGGGCGTCTTCCGCATCCGCGGGGACCGACCAGTAGGTGTCGAAGCCGCGGAAATGGTCGATGCGGATGATGTCGAACAGTTTGCCGGCGCCGCCGATGCGCCGCACCCACCAGGCGTAGCCGTCGGCCTTCATTTTATCCCAGTCGTACAGAGGGTTGCCCCACAGTTGGCCCAGCTCGGAGAAATAATCCGGGGGCACGCCGGCGACCGCCTTCGGGCAGTTCTTTTCGTCCAGCTGGAAGAGTTCCGGCTGCGCCCAGACGTCCGCGCTGTCCATCGCCACGTAGATCGGGACGTCGCCGATGATGCGCAGGCCTTTTTCATGTACGTAGCGGCGCAGGTCTTCCCACTGGCGGAAGAACAGGAACTGCAGGTAGGTGAAGAATTCGCGGTCTTCTTTCAGCAGCTCCGCGTAATGCGCCAGGGCGGCGGGCTTGCGGAGGCGGATGTCCTCCGGCCATTCCTGCCAGCTGTGCATGTCAAAATGGCGCTTGCAGGCCATGTAGAGGGTGTAGTCCTCCAGCCAGTCCGCCTGTTCGCGCGCGAAAGCGGCGACGGCGTCGCGGTCGCGGGCAAAGCCGCGGGCTTTGGCCATCGCCAATACCTGGAACCGCGCTTCGTAGATCTTACCGTAGTCTACTTTACGCGGGTCGTCGCCCCAGTCAAAGGAATCGACTTCTTCGCGGGTCAGCAGGCCGTCCCGGATCAGGAAGTCAAGGTCGATAAAATACGGATTTCCCGCGAAGGTGGAGAAACTCTGATACGGGGAGTCCCCGTAGGAGGTGGGTCCCAAAGGAAGCAGCTGCCAGAGCTTCTGTCCGGCAGCTGCCAAGAAATCCGCAAAGTCATACGCCGCCCGGCCGAAGCTGCCGATCCCGTACGGGGAGGGCAGGCTGGCCACGGGCATGAGAATGCCGCTGGATCGGATCATGTCAGCCTCACTGTGTTTTTTCTGCTTCCTCGAGCCCGGCCTGGATCATGATGGCCCGGGGAGAGATGGGCGTGGACAATACCACGTGGGTCTCGGTGGAACCGTAGCGCTGGACCTTGCTGATAAAGCGGTCCAGGTCCGGGGTGGACTGGAACGCCGCTTTCACGAGCATGGTGTAGCTGCCGGAAACGATGTGGCATTCCAGCACGCAGGGCTCCTCTTTGATGAGCTGGATAAAAGCCGGTTTCTCCTTGGGGGACATTTCAATATTGATGAATGCCAGGATATTGTAATTGATCTTCCCCAGGTCGATCTCGGCATGGAAACCGGTAATGATGCCTTCCCGCTGCAGTTTTTCGATACGCGCCGCGACAGCCGGGGAAGACAGATAGACCTTCTCCGACAGCTGCTTCAGGGAATAGCGGGCGTTTTCCTGCAGATACTTCACTAAGATACGATCGTTGCGATCCATAGACAATCCTCCCATTCCTATTCTCTATGATAGCACGTTAGAAAAAAAAGTCAACAGGCGAATATGGATAATTTTATTAGGGAGCATTTTCCGGCGGCTGCGGCGCGGGCGCGGGGTATTCCCGGGCCCCGAAGATGGCCGTGCCGATGCGGACATAGGTGGCGCCTTCTTCGATGGCGGCCTCAAAATCGCCGGTCATACCCATGCTGAGCTGGTCGAAAAGTTCCGGTTCGCGGGTCAGAGGCGCATATTCCGCCAGCATTTCGCGCAGACGGCGGAATATGGGACGGACAGTCTCAGGGTCGTCCGCGGGCGGCGCGACCGTCATCAGGCCGCGCAGACGCAGGTGCGGCAGGGCGGCGACGGCTTCGACCAGGCTGCGGGCTTCGTCCGCGTCCGCTCCCTGCTTGCTCTCCTCCCCGCCCACGTTGATCTCGGCCAGGACGTCCTGCGTCAGGCCGCGGTTTCCGGCTACGCGGTCGATCTCCTTCGCGAGGGCGGCGGAGTTCACGGAATGGATCAGGGCGGCGGCGCCGACGACGTATTTGACCTTGTTGCGCTGCAGGTTGCCGATGAAGTGCCATTCGATGTCCTCCGGCAGGACCGGCTTTTTGGCGGTCAGTTCCTGCGCGTGGTTTTCGCCGAAGAGGCGCTGGCCGGCGGCATAGGCTTCGGCCACCATTTCGGCGGGCTTGGTCTTGCTGACGGCGATCAGGCGCACGCTGTCCCGGGGACGGCCGGCCTGTTCGCAGGCAGCGGCGATCCGGGCGTTGATGAGTTCCAGGTTTTCAGCGATCATGGTTTTATTCCTCAGTTCCGGGGCGGACCAGGTCGTCCTCCCCCACCGTTACGGTGATGAGATCTCCCTGTGCGGCGTCCGGGGCATACACGGCCAGTTTGACGTACTCCGGCGTGTGGCCGGTCCAGCGGCCGGGGCCGAGTTCCGGCGCCGGTTCTTCCAGCAGGACTTCGCGCTGCAGGCCGATCAGGCCGCGCTCGAAGCGTTCCTGATTCCGGCGGCTCAGGGCCAGCAGACGGGCGCTGCGCTGCGCCTTCACGCGCTCCGGGATCTGGCCGGGCATCGCGTCTGCGGCCGTGCCTTTGCGGCGCGAATAGCGGAACACGTGGGTCTCATAAAAGCAGGCTTTTTCCAGGAAGCGGACGGTCTCTTCGAACTCCTCTTCCGTTTCGCCCGGGAAGCCGGTGATCACGTCGGTGGTCAGGGCCGGGCGGCCGAAGGCTTCGCGCAGGATCTGCATTTCTTCGTAGAATGCCGCGGTGTCGTACCGGCGGTTCATGCGCTTCAGGACCGTGTCCGAGCCGCTCTGCAGGGAGAGGTGGAAATGCGGGCACAGTTTGTCCACGGCGGCGAGGCGCGCGGCAAGGGGGGCGGTGATCAGGCGAGGCTCCAGGGAGCCCAGGCGGATGCGGCGCAGGCCGTCGATCTGCGCGAGCTGCTCGATCAGGTCCGCCAGCGGTGCGCCGTAGGAGGCGCGGCCGCCCGCATCGCCCGGGAAATCCAGGCCGTAGGACGCGACGTGGATGCCGGTCAGGACGATTTCTTTATAGCCCTCCTGTGCCAGAAGCCGCGCTTCCGCGAGCGTATTTTCCACGGAGCGGCTGCGCACGCGGCCGCGGGCGTAGGGGATCAGGCAGTAGCTGCAGAACTGGTTGCAGCCGTCTTCGATCTTGAGATAGGCACGCGTGCGTTCGGTGCTGCCGGACGCGGGCAGCTCCTCAAAGCTGCGGGAGGCCGCGATGTCCTTCACGAAGACGCGGTCTTCGCGGTCGCTCTCAAATGCCCGGATCAGCTCCGGGAGGCGGCTTTTTTCGTCATTGCCCACCACCAGGTCCACCGCAGGGTCGTCTTTCAGACCTTCGCCCGCCACCTGGGCGTAGCAGCCCACGGCGACGACCAGAGCGTGCGGGTTCATGCTCCGGGCTTTGTGCAGCATCTGGCGGGATTTGCGGTCCGCGATATTGGTGACCGTGCAGGTATTGATCACGTAAATATCGGCCCCCGGGGCAAAGGGGACCGTCTCATAGCCTTCCGCGGCCATCTGCCGCAGCATGGCCTCGGTCTCGTAGCTGTTGACCTTGCAGCCCAGATTGTGGAAGGCGATGCGCCGCCTGCTGTTTTCCTGTTCCATCCTCTTGATTTTTCCGTGCGTTCCGTTCTATAATGAAAGCGGATAATCATGAGACCGTCTCAATAGGATATTGAAGAAAGGAGCCATTTATGAAAACGGTTCAGATCACCCTGGATTCCATTGATAAAGTCAATGAATTCGTGCGGGCCATCACGCCCTTCGAGTGCGACTTCGACATGCACTCCGGCCGCTACACCGTCGACGCCAAGTCCAACCTGGGCATTTTCAGCCTGGACCTGTCCAAGCCGGTGAGCCTGGACATCTACGGCGACGAGCAGCTGGATGAGGTCATGGAAGTCCTCGCGCCTTATCTGGCCGAATGACCGCACGGGGCGGGCGTTCACGGACGTCCCCCACTCTTTCGCGGGCGGCGCGCAGCCGCCCTTTTTGATTGCGTTAAACAAAAAATTATGTTTGGTCCTTAAAGATCTCTGCCGGTCACCCGCAGACGATCACTTCGTCTTCCGCCAGCGCCTTCTCCACCAGTTCGTTGATCTCCGGCAGCAGTTTCTCCTCCGACCGTCGGATGATCCCCGCGTTCGGCTTGGTCACCGGATGCTTGGCCACGAAGATGGTGCAGCAGTCCTCATACGGGAGGATCGAGGTTTCGAACGTCCCGATCTTCTGCGAGAGGGTGATGATGTCCTGCTTATCGAACGCGATCAGCGGCCGGAATACCGGCATCGTGCAGACTTCGTTCGTGCTCACCATGCTTTTGACGGTCTGCGACGCGACCTGGCCGATGGATTCGCCGGTCACGAGCGCCAGCGCGCCGTTCTGCTCCGCCAGCGTCTGCGCGATGCGCATCATGTAGCGGCGCATGATGATGGTCAGTTCGTCGTGCGGGCATTTGGTGTAGATGGCCAGCTGGATGTCCGTGAAATTGATCACATGCAGGCGGATGCGACCGGCGTAGGCCGCCACCTGCGTGGCCAGATCCACCACTTTCTGCTTCGCGCGCTCGCTGGTATAAGGCGGCGCGTGGAAATATACGGCCTCCAGATTGACGCCGCGCTTGGCGACCATGTAGCCCGCGACAGGGCTGTCGATGCCGCCGGACAGGAGCAGCATGGCCTTGTCCGTGCCGCCGATGGGCATGCCGCCGGGGCCCGGGATGGTGCGGGAGTAAAGGTTCACTTTTTCGCGGACCTCGACGCGCAGGACGACCTGCGGGTCGTGCACGTCCACACGGGAATCGGGCAGGCGGGACAGGATCTCTTCGCCCACCGCGCGGTTGATCTCGTTGGAATCCCAGGGGTAAGCCTTGTTGGCGCGGGTGGCGACGACTTTGAAGGTCCCGTTGTACACGGGATGCGCCTGCTCAAAATAGGCGGCCGCCGCGGCGCGGAGCTCCTCCGGAGGCACCACGGGCTGCTGCACCACCGGGCAGATGCCGGCGATGCCGAAGACATGCTGCAGGGCCTCCGCAGCCTGGTCCAGGTCGAACGGCTCCGCCGCGTCCGCGTAGATGCGGCCGTTGGATTTGTAGACGGTGAAGCGGCCGGGGATCTTCCGCAGGACTTCGGCCGCCCGCTTGACGAGGCGGTCCTCAAAGAGGTAGCGGTTCTTGCCTTTGACGCCGATCTCGGCATATTTGATGAGTAAGGACTGGTATTCCATAGATTTCTCCCGGTAAATTTATTATCTTCTCACGAACCGCCGCAGCACGGGCAGCAGTTCATTCAGGACGCGGAGCGTTTCCGCGATCTCCTCCGCCGTGTTATAACGCGACAGGGAGAAGCGCAGGGTGGATTCCGCGGCTTTGCGGTCCAGGCCGATGGCTTTGAGGACCGGGCTGATCTCACGTTTGTGCGAGGAGCAGGCGGAGCCGGCGGAGGCGTAGATGCCTTTGTCCTCCAGCGCGTGCAACAGCACTTCGCTGCGGACGTCGGCAAACGTGACGCTGATGATGTGCGGCGCGGTCAGGGCGTCCTCGCCGGGGCCGTTGACCGTCACGCCGTCCAGGCCGGCCAGGCCCTGGCAGAACAGATGGCGCAGTTCGTACATCGCCGCGCGGTTGCTGCCGAAATGGGCCAGCGCTTCCGCGGTCGCGGCGCCGAGGCCAGCGATGCCCGGCATGTTTTCCGTGCCGGAGCGCAGTTCCTTCTGCTGTCCGCCGCCGAATACCAGCGGCAGGATCCGCGTGCCTTCCGAGACGTACAGGAAGCCGCAGCCCTTGGGTCCGTGGATCTTGTGGGCGCTGCCCGTTAAAAGGTCCACGCCCCAGCTGCGGGGATTGAGCGGCAGTTTGCCGAAGGCCTGCACCGCATCCACATGGAAGGCGGCAATGCCGCCGCGGCGCTTCAGCACTTCGCCGCAGGCCTCGATGGGTTCGATGCTCCCGAGCTCGTTATTGACCGCCATCAGGCTCACCAGGACGGTGTCCGGGCGCAGGGCCTCCTGCAGGGCGGCGGGATCGACCAGGCCGCGGCTGTCCACGGGCAGGACGGTCAGTTCGAAGCCTTCGTCCTTCAGCTGCGCCATCGGCGCGCTGACCGAGGGATGCTCCACGGCGGAGGTGATCACGTGGCGGCCCTGGCGCTTGCGGGCGCGGGCGGCGCCCAGCACGGCCCAGTTGTTGCTTTCGGTGCCGCCGGAGGTGAAATAGATCTCTTTATCCTTGACCTTCAGCAGTTCCGCGACGCTTCCCTGCGCTTTTTTGATGATATTTTCCGCCTCCACGCCCTTGCGGTGCAGGGAGGAGGGATTGCCGTAAACGTCTTCCAGGCAGGCCAGCATCGCCTCCCGCACAGCGGGGGACGGCCGGGTGGTGGAGGCGTTGTCGAGATAGATTTCAGTCATATAGGTCCTCTGTATGTCTTTGTCCGGGTCCGGAAACCGCGGCCTTATTCTTCCCAGAGCAGCGTGCACATGGCCAAAACGGCTGCGCCCGCCGCTTCCGTGCGCAGGATGCGCGGGCCCAGGGTCAGGATCTTCCCGCCCGCCGCGGTCAGCGCTTCGATCTCCTCCGGGGCAAAGCCGCCCTCCGGGCCGATGAACACGCCGACGGACGCGCCGGCGGGGATGCCGCCCAGCACTTCGCGCGTATAGGCCATGCCTTCCGCAGATTCGTACGGCACCAGGATCACGTCCAGCTGCCGCGCCTGCTTCACCGCGTCCGCGAAGCCGCAGACCGCGCGGATCTCCGGGATCACGCCGCGGCCGGACTGCTTGGCGGCGCTTTCCGCCTTCGCCTGCCAGCGCTCGCGGCGGCTCTCCTTCTTCTTTGGTTCCAGCTTCACCACGGAGCGGGCCATCTCCACCGGCACCAGGCCGGCGGCGCCGAGCTCCACGGATCTGCTGATAATATAATCCATTTTGTCGCCTTTGGGAAGCCCCTGGAACAGGATCACGCGGCGCGTCATCTCCGTGGAGGGGATCTCCTCCTCCAGCACGCGGACGCGCACGAAATCCGGGCCGCAGGCTGCGATCTCGCACAGCCGGTTGCGGTCCTGGTCGTCGCTGACGATAAGGCGCTCGCCTTCCTTCATCCGGAGCACCCGCGTGATGTGCTTCACGTCCGGGCCGGTGATGGTCAGGAAGCCGTCCTCGACAGCCCCCTCCGGGGCAAAAAAGTGGTACATGCTTTCTCCTCTATGCAAAAGCAGGGCGGACCGTCCGGGCCGCCCTGAAAGGTTCAGCGGAAGATGTTCTTTTTCTTTTTGCCGCCCGGCCCGTTCCCGCCGGACAGGCTGCCGCCCATGGCCTCGTCGAAGGCCAGCAGCGCTTCCTTCTGCTCTTTGGTCATCTTTTCGGGCACGCGCACCAGGAACGTCACGTAGTGGTCGCCGCGCACGTTGTTCTGCCGCAGGTAGGGCACGCCCTTGCCGCGCAGGCGGATCCGCGTGCCGGGCTGGGTGCCGGGCTTGAGTTCGTATTCCACCTCGCCGTCCACCGTGGGAATGCGGATGGTGTCGCCCAGGGCCGCCTGGGCATAGGTGATGTTGACGGCGGAATAGATGTCCGTGTCTTCGCGGGCGAATACGGGATCCTCCGCGACCCGGACTTCCACCAGCAGGTCGCCGAAGGGGCCGCCGTTCGAGCCGGGCTCGCCCTTGCCGCGGATGCGGATGCTCTGGCCGTCGTCGATGCCGGCGGGCACGGAGACCTGCACCTTCTGGCGGCGGGACACGTAGCCGCTGCCGCCGCATTTCGGGCATTTTTCCTTGATGATCTTGCCGCTGCCGTTACACGTCGGGCAGGCCCGCACGGTCTGCGACATGCCGAAGATGGTCTGCTGGGTCATCGTGATCTGGCCGCTGCCGCCGCACTGCGTGCAGGTGACGGGGCCGGTGCCCTTCTTCGCGCCGCTGCCGCCGCATTCGGAGCAGGCTTCCTTCAGGTTCAGTTCCAGCTCCTTTTCGCAGCCGGTGATGGCTTCCTTGAAGGTGATGCGGATGCGGGCGCGGGTATTGGCCCCCTGAACGGGGCCGCCGCGCGAACGGCTGCGGGAGCCGCCGAAACCGCCGAAGCCTCCGAAACCGCCGAAGCCCCCACCGCCGAACAGATCGCCGAACAGGTCGCTGAAAATGTCGCTGAAATCCGCGCTGTTGTAATCGTAGCTGACGCCGCCGGTGCCGTCGAAGGCCGCGTGGCCGAACTGGTCGTATTTGGCCTTCTTCTCCGGATCGATCAGGACAGCATAAGCCTCCGAGGCTTCCTTGAATTTCGCCTCGGCGTCCTTGTCGCCCGGGTTGACGTCCGGGTGGTATTTCTTGGCCAGCTTCCGGTAGGCGCGCTTGATCTCGTCTTCGGTGGCGGTCCGGGGAATGCCCAATACTTCGTAATAATCACGTTTGGTGTCTGCCATAATGTTCCTTTTTCAGCGCAATGGGCCGATGTAGCATCGGCCCCTGCGATCTCTTATAATCAGTGTTTCTTTATACTTCCTTGAAGTCCGCGTCGATCACGTCGTCGTCCGGATTGGAGCCGCCCTGCGGGCCCTGGCCGCCGTAGTTCTGGCCGCCGTAAGGGTCGCCCTGCGGGCCGCTGTAGCCCTGCGGACCGCTCTGGCCCTGGGCCTGCTCGTAGACCTTGGCGAACAGCGCCTGCGCGTTCTTCAGCAGGTTCTCCTGGCCGTTCTTGAGGGCGCTGATCTGGCTGTCGGTAAGGGTCTCGCTGCCCGCGGTCTCATCCACGAGTTTCTGCAGCGCGTCGATATCGGCCTGCACCTGGCTCTTCATGCCGGCATCCAGCTTGCTGCCCACTTCGTCCAGCGCGTTCTTCGTGTTGAAGATCGTGGCTTCCGCATCATTGCGGGCGTCGATGCCTTCCTTGCGCTTCTTGTCCTGCGCTTCGAATTCCGCGGCTTCGCGCACGGCCTTTTCGATGTCGCCGTCGGACATGTTGGAGGAAGCGGTGATGGTGATGTGCTGCTCCTTGCCGGTGCCCAGGTCCTTCGCGGAAACGTTCACGATGCCGTTGGCGTCGATGTCGAAAGTGACCTCGATCTGCGGCACGCCGCGGCGGGCGGGCAGGCTGCCGTCCAGGCGGAACATGCCCAGGCTCTTGTTGTCGCGGGCGAACTGGCGCTCGCCCTGCAGGACGTTGATCTCGACGGAGGTCTGGTTATCCGCGGCCGTGGAGAAGATCTGGCTCTTCTTGGTGGGGATGGTGGTGTTCCGCTCGATCAGCCTGGTGGCGATGCCGCCCAGGGTCTCGATGCTCAGGGACAGCGGTGTCACGTCCAGCAGCAGGATCTCGCCTGCGCCGGCGTCGCCCGCCAGCTTGCCGGCCTGGATGGAAGCGCCCAGCGCCACGCATTCGTCCGGGTTCAGGGACTTGTTCGGCTCCTTGCCGGTCAGCTGCTTTACCTTCTCCTGCACGGCAGGGATACGGGTGGAGCCGCCTACCAGCAGGACCTTGCTGATATCCGCGGCGGTCAGGCCGGCGTCACGCAGCGCGTTCTGCACGGGGACGGCGGTCTTTTCCACCAGGTCGCGGGTCAGTTCGTCGAACTTCGCGCGGGACAGGTTCAGGTCCAGGTGCTTCGGGCCTTCGCTGGTCGCGGTGATGAACGGCAGGTTGATGTTGGTGGTGGTCGCGGTGGACAGTTCCTTCTTGGCCTTCTCCGCCGCTTCTTTCAGACGCTGCATGGCCATCTTGTCGCCGGACAGGTCCACGCCCTCGGCGCGCTTGAATTCCTGCAGCATCCAGTTGATGATCTTGTTGTCGAAGTCGTCGCCGCCCAGGCGGGTGTCGCCGTTGGTGGAAAGCACTTCGATGATGCCGTCGCCGATCTCGATGATGGAAACGTCGAAGGTGCCGCCGCCCAGGTCGTAGACCATGATCTTCTGCTCTTTTTCATTGTCCAGGCCGTAAGCCAGCGCCGCGGCCGTGGGCTCGTTGATGATACGCTTGACGTCCAGGCCCGCGATGCGGCCGGCGTCCTTGGTCGCCTGACGCTGCGCGTCG
>JAFRNR010000047.1 GCA_017430085.1 Lachnospiraceae bacterium
GTTCGCCCCCGCCGCCACCCGCGTCCGCGCGGAAGGCGAAGACGAGGCCGTGGAGAACGTCAAGACCCTGCTGGAAGGCATCGACTCCCTTGCGGAAATGCAGTATTACCGCGTCACCGTGACCAGAGAGGCCGGCCTGACCTCGGGGTACCGGTACTATGACAACCCCAATTACACGCAGGCGCATCTGGATGCCCAGGCAGCTTACCGGACCTATCTGGACGATATGTTCGCAAAGCGCGCCGCCGCCAAGGAAGCCTACGAGGCCCTGACCGACGAGCAGAAGGCCGCCATCGCCGCGGACGAGACCGCCGCCGCCAATCTGGCCAAACTGACGCCGTACGACAAGCTGCCCACGAAGATCCCGCTGCTGAAAGAAGACCTGATCGTCGACACGATCAAGGGCGATCAGCTGGATTATCCCGTTCCCGTGGATCCTGTCACGGATCCGGACGACCCGTACGTTTTCGAATACCTGCGCGGCTATGAGCTCAGCTTCAGTTTCGCCGACGAAGGCTGGCCCTCCAACCTTGTCATGGTTGACGCGAGCAAGGACGGCATCACGGGCTGGACGCCGGACGGCATCTATGATTACGGCAGCAGCAACTATGAAGTGGTCTACTGCTGCGACGCGGAAGTGCTCCCGGTAAAACGCTGGCAATACAAGCGCGTCAATCTGGAAGACGCCACGTATTACAGCGAGGAAGCCGCCTCCCATATCCGTGCGATCCTGCAGAATTCCTATCCTTATGCCACCATCGAGGAGATGAAGGAATGGCTCGTCGCGAACGGCTATAACGCGGAATACGCGGCCGCGCTGACCCGCAGCGATATCATTGCCAGCGTCCAGTTCGCGATCTGGAACCATTCCAATTACAACTACGACACGAATTATCTGGGCACCGGCATCATGGAGGAACAGCGCGACCGCAGAGATTATCTCGCGATGACGTCTACGCACGACTACCGCAACGAGATCTGGGACTGGTATGTGATCTGCCCCAAGAACTATTACGTGGGTTATTACAGCTATACTTATTATCCGGAGATCGAAGCCCGCATCAATTCCCTGACCCAGTTCCTGACCAACCTGCCCGGCGTGCAGCCGTCCGATGACCAGATCGTCATCACCGACGTCACTATCGCCCGCACCGCTCTGGTGCCCGGCACTTCCGACACCTACCAGGTCGACCTGAACATCTTCCTGAACCACGGGGCCGCGTCCGCCAATGACAACGTCTCCATCAAGGTCACCAGCGAACAGGAAGCCGGCGTGAACGGCACCGAGACCGTGGACGTCAGCGGCAAGACCGTCTACCAGGTCTCCATCATCGCGAAATACGGCGACACCGTGACCGTCTCCGTCGACGGCACCCAGAACCTGGCCAAAGGCGTGTACTTCTACGAACCGAAGGGCGGCTATGACAAGTCCCAGCCGCTGGTCGGCGTCGCCGAAGGCTCCACCCGCATCCATGCCGAGGACAGCTTCACCTTCAATCAGGACGTCGAAATGGGTCTGCGCGTCTACAAGACCGCGGAAGGCACCAACTATCCCATCTCCGACATCAGCTTTGACGTCTACCGCGCCGTTCCGGACGAAGGCGAGGAGCTTCCCGCCAAGCCCACTGACGAAGACGTCGCCCGCTACGCCACCTCCGACAACCTCGTCGCCACCATCACCACGGACGACACCGGCTACGCCTTCACGGCGCTGGAGCGCGGTTCCTACCTGGTCGTGGAGCGCCTGAACGCGGAGAAGGTCAAATACGCCGCGGATCCGTTCTTCATCACCCTGCCCAACCCGGTCACGGCCGAGGACGGCACCATCGTGTATGAAGACGTCGTCTCCAAATACATCGAAAACGTCCCCGTCGACAAGCCCGGCACCGTCTCCGTGAAGCCCGAAGTCACCAAGGCCTTCGAAGACTGGGGCAAGGCCGACGCGTTCCGCTTTGAGCTGGCCGCCGTCACCGAAGGCGCCCCGATGCCCGCGGAGACTATCGTGACCGCCACCGAGGACGAACCCACGGCCGTCTACGGCTCCATCCTCTTCAAGGAAGCCGGCACCTACCAGTACACCATCACCGAGCTGAACGACGGCGCGGACGGCGTCACCTATGACACCACGGCGCACACCCTGACCGTCTACGTCACGAAGAACGAAGAGACCGGCGAAATGACCGCCGAAATGACCTACGACGGCGCGGGCAGCCTGACCATCACCAACACCTACGAACCCGCCGCCGCGGAGATCGAAGTCACCAAGGCGTTCGAAGGCCGGAACTGGAAGGAATACGACACCTTCACCTTCGTCCTGGAAGCCGTGACCGAAGGCGCCCCGATGCCGGAGATCACCGAAGTCACCGCCACCAAAGACGAGCAGATCGTCAGTTTCGGCGACATCACCTTTGAAAAGTCCGGCACCTACGAATACACCATCACCGAGCAGGCCGGCGACATCCCCGGCGTCACGTACGACACGGAACCGCACAGCGTCGTCGTGACCGTTACGAAGGACGCGGACACCAACGAGCTGACCGCCGAAGTCCGCTACGATGGGAACTATTCCCTGACCGTGACCAACACCTACGAAGCCGAGCCCGTGGAAGTGACCTTCGGCGCCCGCAAGAACATCGAAGGCGAGCCGGAAGACACGCTGACCTTCACCTTCACCTTGACGGAGACCACGGATGGCGAGGAAATCGTCGAATCCATCTCGATCGACGGCGAGGGCCAGGAATGGTTCGCCCCGCTCACGTTTGACCGGATCGGCTCTCACAACTTCGAGATCTCCGAAGAGATCGGCAGCGCCGCCGGCTGGACCTACGACACACAGGTCTACACCTTCACCGTGCAGGTGACCGACGACGGCGAAGGCCACCTCGTCGCAGACGTGTGGGACGGCCCGGACGACAACATCGCCGAATTCACCAACACCTACGTGCCCGAGACGACGCCGGAAGAAACGACCACCCCGGAAGAAACCACGACCCCCGAGGAAACCACTCCGGAAGAAACCACCACTCCCGAGGAGACCACCACTCCGGAAGAAACCACTCCCGAAGAGACCACTACTCCGGAAGAAACCACTCCCGAGGAGACTACCACTCCCGAGGAGACCACGCCTCCCGAAGTGACCACCACCCCGGAAGAAACCACGACGCCCGAAGTGACCACCACGCCCGCGCCGACCACCACGCCTGTCACACCTCCGCCCACCGGTGACGACGGCAGCATCCTCCTCTTCGTCGCCCTCATCATGGCCGCCAGCACCGCGCTGGCCGCTGTCCTGAGCCGCCGCAGGAAGGAAGCGTAATCAAACTGTAAGGGCGCCCGCCGGGCGCCCTTTTTTTGTCATCTTTCCGGGCCGATGAAACATCGGCCCTTACGTTTTTATTTTCCACACGGGCCGTTGGCACAACGGCCCCTGCACATCGTATTCCGTACGGGCGCCCATCGGGCCCCGCCTTATCATTTCTCTGTCGCAGACTTTATCGCCCTCCCCAGCATCCACATCGCGAACACCGCGCTCACGCTCTCCGCCGCCGGCAGCGCCGCCGCCAGGCCGGGCTCCGCGAACAGCTTGTCCAGCAGGAACATCAGCGGAATATACACCACCAGTTCCCGCACCGCCGCGTGGATCATCGTAGAGCGTCCGCGGCCCATCGCCTGCATGCAGAAGGAGCTGTGGTAGTTGATGAACTGCACGGGCGAGGCCAGGCAGCGGATGCGCAGGAACATCGCGGCAAACGAGATCGTGAGCAGCGCATTCTCCGCCCCAGCTTTGGACGTGTCCAGGAACAGGCGCGTGGCCGGCTCCGCGAAGAGCTGGAAGAACAGGATGGCACAGGCCGCCACGCACAGGCCCCACAGACGCGCGGTGTTGATCGTTTTTTTCATCCGCGCCGTGTTGCCGGAGGCGTAATTGTACGCGATGATGGGCATCGCGCCCTGGCAGATGCCGATGCTGATCGCGTTCGGGACGCGCTCCACTTTCATCGTGATGCCCAGGCCGGCCAGCACCAGATCGCTGTGCGCGGCCGCGATCATGTTGGCGCAGACGTTGGCCAGGTCGAACAGGCCGGTCAGGATCGCGGAAGGGACGCCCACCGCGAACAGCGCGCGCACGCTGCCCCGCTCCGTCCGGCGCGCTACCGCGGGCGAGACGCTCAGGGGCGCGGTCTCCCGGGCCCGGCGGTACGTGAACAGCAGGTACAGGCAGGCCGCGGTGTTGGACAGCAGCGTGGCCACGGCGGCGCCCACCACTTCATAGCCGGGCGGGAGCAGCACGAACATGAACAGCGGGTCCAGGATCATGTTCAGGATGCCGCCGCCGGACAGGCCCAGGCTCGCCTTGCCGGAATAGCCGGCGTTGCGCAGGAGGTGCGCCAGCGTCATGGAGAGCTGGCTGGGGATGCTGCCCAGGACCAGGACGAGCTGCGTGTACTGCAGGGCGTAGCCGATGGTGTTGTCGGAGGCGCCCAGGAAGAGCAGGAGCGGGCGGGCGAAGAGGCCCAGCAGGAGGGAGTAGGTGAAGCCGATCGCGGCGGAGCAGCAGATGCTGAAGGCGCTGACGCGGCGGGCCTCCTCTTCTCTCCCGGCGCCCATCAGGCGCGCGAGCAGGCTGCCGCCGCCGATACCGGTGATGTTGGACAGCGCCGTGTTCATCATGACCAGCGTCAGCGTCAGCGTGGTGGCCCCCATCATGTAGGAGTTGCCGGTGCGGCCGATGAAGTAGGCGTCCACCATGTTGTAGATCAGGTTGATCAGCTGGCTGATGACGGTGGGGACGGCCATGACCCAGAGGGCGCGGGGCACGGGGAGGTTTTCGAAGATTTCTTTTTTGTTTTTGCGGTCAGTGGCCAAGTAAGGGGACCTCCTGGTTCCGGAATACATTAGCGGGTTTGAAGCCATTAATGTACTTCTGTCGAAAATATCGACGGATGTGCTTTTTCATTATATCACAGCTGGTCGTATTTTGCCGCGCTGCCCCTGGCTTTTTCTACCGGGTATTTCGCCTCGTTTTTATCCATCTTCATGTTGATGATCTCGTCCGCGTCCAGGCCCAGTTTGTCCAGGAGGTCCTGGCAGTAGACCAGGACGTCGGCCAGTTCTTCTTTGACGTGCTGGAGGTCGTATTCGTCGCTCCACTGGAAGCATTCGAGGAGTTCCGCGGCCTCGATGACGATGGATTTGGCGAGGTTGGCGGGGGTGTGGAACTGGTCCCAGTCGCGGTCGGACGTGAAGCGGCGGATGCGGGCGAGGGTGGTTTCGGTCATGGGGAGCCTCCTGGGGGGTTATACGGTGAGTTCGATCTGGTTGCCTTCGATGGCGACGATGCAGGGCTTGTCCTTATTGTCCTTATCACATCATCCCGAGCCTGTTCATTTCAAACGCCATTCCAAATACGAACATTGCCTTTGCAGCGCACATCAGCAGCGCAAGCGGGTCCTCTTCTTCGTCAGGTGTCAATAACGACAGACTCAGAAGGCTCTGACTATACAGGAACTGTGTGAATTCCTTCTGCTTTGCAGAGCCAAACGGCATATTAATGCAATCCAGAACATACTCGTCCATTTCCGATATGCCGCGTTCGCGGGTAAGGATTTCAAACAATCCTGTCGCCTGTAATTCATTCCAATTCTTGTTCCAATGGTAAACCGCACCAATACCGGCATAAGCGGACCATATCAGTGCCATAGAGACGACGTCTGTTTTTGGATGTGTGTTTCCGTAATCCATCATATCCTGTATAATACTGACGTTCGTATCATCGGCCATCATCAGTAATTCCGGTATAAACGGAATTCCATCAGATTTGATATATCCCCGACTTCTGCCTGTCTCCAGAAGTTTAGTGAGAATCCCTGTCCAATTATCGGAAGGTTTTTTATCCCTGCGCTTTAATATATCCGTTCGTAATTCTTCTGCACTGCCCTTTTTGATGGAATCCAGCTGGTCGCAGTGCTTAAGCGCATCATCAAATTTCCCCAGGTTCTTTTCGGCGATGATGAGACCTCTTAATGCCTGGAAGTAGTCCGGCTTCAGCTCAAGCGCTTTTGAAAACTCATCGTAGGCCAACTGGTCACGGCCGGTCATGCCGTATACGCTCCCAAGGTTATTATGAGCGTCGGGAAATTCCGGTTCGATGGAAATGGCTTTGGCAAATGATTTTTCTGCTTTGTCAGTCTGTCCATCGGAAAGCTGTTCAAGGCCTATCGTGTTGCACCAGATCGGACAGGTGTCGTCACAGTCTTTTGGACAAGAGTCGCCGGGGCAGTCGATGGCGCCTGTTTCATTGCGCCATACGGGGCGTTCCGGTTCCTTTTCTTCGTAGGCGAGGATCTCCATCACCATGGACGTCATTTCCTGGAAAATAGGTCTGTAAACATACATGATAAAATTAGAGGTTTCGTTGCTGGTCATAACAACACGCGAAGCACCGTCGTAGTTTGTCACGCAGTCGGGATTGACAAAACAGTCGCCCAGTTTTATTACTGCTTTAGCCACTGCGTTTTGGGACAATTCCGCCTCGTCGTTTGCAAAGATGCATTCAGCTCTGGGTTTCTTTCCGCAAATCACTTCCCAAAACCCATCAACTTGTATACTGAAGTCTTTATGCAAATCCACTGTCCGGATTCGTGACTTTATTACTTCGTTATAGATCGTCTCAAGAGTTTCAGCATCTTCTTTTTTCAACTCCAGTGTGTACCTGGCGACAGCGTACATGGCGGAAAGGATCACCGGAAGTGCCTGGAGGGGGCTTAATTGCGCACATGTGACTCTTTTTCCGCTTTGGTAAATGTGAAAGATCTTATAGTAGTGTTTTTCAAATATTTCTGAAAGACCGGTAAGATTCAGGCGGGCCATTTTACCGGATACAACAGCTTTTTTGATATTGATTTCGTCTTCATCTTCTGTGATGATCAGATGGTATTCTCCGCCGTCCTTGACTCTACGTCTGACTAATGCATATACTGCATCGTCTTTTACGGAAATGTCTTCAACGGTGTCTTCACTCGTCATATGACCGCCAACAAACGCTCCCCATTCATTGCTTAATATATCTAGTACTTCATCATAGTTTGTTCCGATCTCTTTTCGCATTATGTATTTCTCGGAATATATACTGCTGTCCTTAAACCAGTATACCGAATTGTGATATACGGCTGCAGGTAAATGGATGCTTCCCAGATAAGTGCATTCTTGCGTAGCAATGTCTTTCCCAATCAAATCACGACCATCAATATAGTAAAAGTCCATTGTTTGGTTTGAGCCGATCTTTTTTGATTCAAACAATGGCTCCGACTTCTTGATGTACGCATCAATGTCAATGATGACCTTTTCTCCAATGGAGTAGTCTGCAAATCTAGTGTATTTTTTGAAATTAGGCGTAGGGGCAGGGGTGGACGGTGTGGTTGGTTTCGACTTGTTTCTTTTGAACATTTTTATACCTCCAAAATGTGAAGTGGTGCTATGGAGATGATAATTAACACAGAACACCAGACCAATTAATAGTCCGGTGTTCTCCTTGTGTTTTTTCATCATTATTGTTCGTTAGATTCTTTTTCTCCGTACTCTACTGGCTTCTCACCAGCTTTTAGTTCAAAATTCTGGTTGTTTTCAAGAATTGTATAATCTCTTTTAATAGTCAGTGAACCATTAATAAATGTGTTTTCTCCATATTTTGAAAAATAATACAAAATACTTTTCTTGGCCACATCATATAAAATGTCATATATCTCCTTTATTGTCCATTCTTTGTCTCTGAAATAATAACTACCTCTATTAAACAAACCGTTTTGACCACAATTAGCAGTGTGATCTATATTTAATGCGCCAAACATAGCAATTGTTAGAACTCTATCTAGAATAGAGGATCCCTCTTCAAAATCACATCCATCACCAAAGCAAACATATGGAAAGATTGCTTCCGTTAACATATATGTTCTAAAGCCTATGACATTCTTTCCAAGTCTTTCTACCGCATTTCCTTTGGCTTGCTTCTTTAGTCCTTCTTTTATGCGCTTATCATTTGTCCCTTGGTTCTTGACTTCACCAATGAGAATGGGGTACTTCTTTCCGTTTTTTGCCACTAAATATGTTATACCGCCATCCGGTTTCATATATGATTTACCTACCGATGGATTCGCAAAAGAAACACTAGGAAATTTTTCACGTAAGAAGGTGATAATATCGGTCAAAAGAACCTTTTCTTGCAATTCTAGTTTAACTCCTAAATCATTTTCCAATTCGTTTTTTACTGCTTTAACAATTTCTTTAATTTGTTCATCCTCGTGTTTTGATTTACCATTTAATTGCATGTTCTCATGTAATTGTCGTAACTGATCAGATTTCGCCATGCGTTTATCCTCCTATCTCTTTTTCACCAAATATAAATACTCTTTTATATGTATATCTCTGCCGTTTAGGTTCCTGCATCCTCTAAAAGTATTGTATTCTTTGTCTAATACATTCACTTCACCAAGACCTGATAACATCTCAACCATTTCGTCCCTTTGTATAAATCCATCATTGCTGAAAGAAATAAGCAAGAACTTGGCATTAATGCTTTGACATATGTCTTGCATACTTTTTTTGGCAGTCAGCTTTTTATTATATTGGGACTTGTTCCAATTTGTTGGTATTCCAGACACTTTGCTTATTTCAGCAGGCCTTTGATAGCTATCAATTAAGTTTAGCATAAAGTAATTCGAGCCATACGGATGTTGATTATATGGCGGATCCATATAAACTAAATCAACCTCTGGAAGTTTAGGCGCCAATTTATTGGCATCCTCTTTGTAGACTCTCACGTCACAGGAAAAATTGCTAAACAAGGGAAGTTTAAGGACAATATCACCGAGTATTCTTACAAGTGCATTTCGTCCGTCGCCACCATATTGACCTATTCCAGTTTTGGAATTCTTATAAAAGCCTTTAAAAACACCGCTTGTATTATTATGAACTGATGCTTCATATAGTAATGGGGCCAACAGATAAGTTTTATATGGCTCCGGAATATCTTCAATCAACTGCCGTGCTGTATCTATGTACATAGCATTTCTTGTTGTATAAAACACTCGCTCCCCTAGTTGGATGTTATGATCATCTTTAGGACTGTATAGTTCTGTGATAAATCCAGCCTTTAGAGGATTATTGTCAAGAGTGTATTTTACTACATTATAATATTGGGTCAATTCATCAAAGTTGATTTCTTCCTTATTCGCCAAATAACATCTGCTAATTCGCTCACAGTAATCTTCAAGATCATTTGTATAGAGCGTACTTGAATGCATTTTCATAAATCTGGAAACAATACCAGAACCAGAAAAAAGATCTACTATATCCAGTTTACTCTTTCCTAATGCAGATTTAACATCATTAACAGCTGTCCCAATAAAAGATAATAATGCACGCTTATTGCCAATATATGTTATAATTTGCTCGGTTAAGAACGCTGGGTTTTCAATTATAGATAAACTCAACTGTTGATTATTTTTCATATTATCTCCCATATTATAAAGTTAATCAGTCCTTTGTCTTGTCAATAATCTTTTTTCATAAAATATACTGAAGTAATATAAGCTATTTGTCCATTATATTGCATGTGTTCAAGTCACATTCTTCTTCCTTATTCTTGCAGACAAACCCATTTCTTTCATCTTTTATGCCATCTTGCTCATTTAACCTAGATTCTGGGAAGTTTTCCATTGCAAATACATCAATGTAAAGTAGACAAATATGTTATATTATAACATAATCCCACCGAAAGAAAACCTCTTTTTCAATCATAAATAGAACTCTCCATACAATTGCTGTACAAGGACATTTGCTAGACTGTTTTGAAAAGTTTTAGTAGATAATGCCAGAACGCTTGTTTCTATTTCTTAAGACTATCAGAATCACCCTCACAATTTGAGTAATCACCCCGCACAGCTCCGCGCGCAGCGCTCCCGCTGTGCTCCCCTTCATTCGCATTCCGCGGGGCCCCTACCCCTGCTGCATGCTCATGAAGGGCGCGGCTTAAGAAGAAAAGACCCCGGTTGCGTGCGAGCACGCCCCCGGGGTCTTGTTCTTCTTATCCGCTGGTGATCACATCATCCCATCCATCCCGGCGCCCGCCGGCATGGCCGGAGCGGGTTCCTTGATGGTGGCGACGACGCTCTCGGTCGTCAGCAGGGTGGCAGCGACGGAAACTGCGTTCTGCAGGGCGGAGCGGGTGACTTTGGTGGGGTCGAGGATGCCGGCTTTGACCATGTCGACATACTTTTCATTCAAGGCGTCGAAGCCGATGCCTTCTTTGGATTCTTTGACGCGGTTGACGACGACGGAGCCTTCGAGGCCGGCGTTGGCGGCGATGTGGAACAGAGGGGCTTCCAGGGCTTTCAGGACGATCTGGGCGCCGGTCTTTTCGTCGCCGGACATCTTGTCGACCGCTTCCTTCACCTTCCCCGCGGCGTGGATGTAGGCGGAGCCGCCGCCGGCCACGATGCCTTCTTCCATGGCGGCGCGGGTGGCGTTGAGGGCGTCTTCCATGCGGAGTTTGTATTCTTTCATTTCGGTCTCGGTGGCGGCGCCGACGCGGATGACGGCTACGCCGCCGGCCAGCTTGGCCAGGCGCTCCTGGAGTTTTTCCTTATCGTATTCCGAGGTGGTCTCTTCCATCTGGGCTTTGATCTGGGCAACGCGGGCTTCGATCTCGGCGGAATCGCCCAGGCCGTCCACGATGATGGTGTTCTCCTTGCTGACCTTGACGGATTTGGCGCGGCCGAGGTCGGAGATCTGGGCGTCCTTGAGTTCCAGGCCGAGTTCGGAGCTGATGACCTGGCCGCCGGTCAGGGCGGCGATGTCCTTCAGCATTTCTTTGCGGCGGTCGCCGAAGCCGGGGGCTTTGACGCCGACGACGGTGAAGGTGCCGCGGAGCTTATTGACGATCAGGGTGGTCAGGGCTTCGCCTTCGATGTCTTCCGCGATGATCAGGAGCTTGGCGCCGGTCTGGACCAGCTGCTCCAGCAGGGGGAGGATCTCCTGGACGTTGGCGATCTTCTTGTCGGTGATCAGGATGTAGGGGTTGTCCAGGACGGCTTCCATCTTCTCCATGTCGGTGCACATGTAGGCGCTGATGTAGCCGCGGTCGAACTGCATGCCTTCCACCAGGTCCAGTTCGGTGTGCATGGTCTTGGATTCTTCCACGGTGATGACGCCGTTGCCGGTGACCTTTTCCATGGCGTCCGCGACCATTGTGCCCACGTTGTCATCCCCGGCGGAGATGGCGGCCACGCGGGCGACCTGTTCCTTGCCGGAGATCGGGCTGCTCATTTCCTTGATGGCTTCCACGGCCAGGTCGGCGGCGGTCTTCATGCCGCGGCGCAGGATCACGGGGTTGGCGCCGGCGGCCAGGTTCTTCATGCCTTCGTTGACCATGGCCTGGGCCAGGACGGTGGCGGTGGTGGTGCCGTCGCCGGCCACATCGTTGGTCTTGGAGGCCACTTCGCGGATCAGCTGGGCGCCCATGTTTTCAAAGGGGTCCTTCAGTTCGATCTCTTTGGCGATGGTCACGCCGTCGTTGGTGATCAGCGGGGAACCGTACGCCTTGTCCAGCACGACGTTGCGGCCTTTCGGGCCCAGCGTTACCCGGACGGTATCAGACAGGGTGTTCACACCCGTTTCCAGTGCTTTACGCGCTTCCGCGCCGAATTTGATCTCTTTTGCCATGATGCATTATCCTCCGAATTACTCTACGATAGCCAGAATATCGCTCTGCTTCACGATGATGTATTCCACGCCGTCCAGCTTCACTTCCGTGCCTGCGTACTTGCTGTAGATCACTTTCTGGCCGGTCTTCACTTCCATATTGACTTTGTTGCCGTCCTTGTCCACGCCGCCGGGACCCACCGCGATGACTTCCGCCGTCTGGGGCTTTTCCTTGGCGCTGCCGGGCAGCACGATGCCGCTCTTGGTGACTTCTTCCGCTTCCACCTGCTTTAAGACCACGCGGTCTGCTAAAGGAACCAGTTTCATTATGATATTGCCTCCTACAAGAATTTCGGATTTGTTAGCACTCGTTTTCTTCGAGTGCTAACCGTATTATAGCGCAATAAAAATAAAATGCAAGGGGAGGAAAGGAATTTTTTGAAAAAAGTTGAGGGGGTGGCAAATCTGACAGGGGGACGGTTCCTTTGTCAGGTTTTCTAATAAAGCTTTCGTAGGGGCCGTTGTTTCAACGGCCGGCCCGGGAAGGCGGAGAGTTTTTTGTAGGGGCCGTTGTTTCAACGGCCGATCCGGGAAGGCGGAGAGTTTTTTGTAGGGGCCGTTGTTTCAACGGCCCGAAAAAGGCGGAAATCTGACAAAGGAACCGTCCCCCTGTCAGAAAACAAGTAGCACTGCAGCCAAAATCATGCTATATTATCTGCAGAACTATCTGCGAAAGAGGAAACCGCTATGTATAAAGTCGACCTGAACAGCGACCTGGGCGAAAGCTTCGGCGCGTATAAACTGGGCATGGATGCGGAGATCCTGGCCTGTGTCTCTTCCGCCAACGTGGCCTGCGGGTTCCACGCGGGCGACCCGGTGGTGATGGAGGAGACGGTCCGGTTGGCGAAGGCTGCTGGCGCGGCTGTCGGCGCGCATCCGGGCTTTCCGGACCTGGTGGGCTTCGGCCGCCGCCAGATGGCCTGCACGCCGCAGGAAGTGAAGGCCTACGTGAAATACCAGATCGGCGCGCTGGCCGCGTTTACGGGCGCGCAGGGGCTGAAACTGCAGCACTGCAAGCCGCACGGAGCGCTGTACAACATGGCTGCGAAGGATATGGCGCTGGCCGCCGCTATAGCGGAGGCGGTCGCAGAGGTGGATAAGGATATCATTCTGCTGGGGCTGGCGGGCAGCTGTATGATCGAGGCCGGCCGGGCCGCGGGCCTGCGCGTCGCCGGCGAAGTCTTCGCGGACCGCGCGTACCGGGCGGACGGGACCCTGGTGCCCCGCAGCGAGCCCGGCGCCGTGATCCATGACACGGAGACCGCGATCGCCCGGACCGTCCGGATGGTCAAAGAGGGCGTTGTCACGGCCGTCACCGGCGAGGAAGTCCCGCTGGCCGCCGATTCCATCTGCGTCCACGGCGACAATCCCTCCGCGCTGGCGTTCGTGAAAGCCATCCGGAGCCGCCTGGAGGCGGAAGGCGTCTGCATTGCCCCGCTGGCGGAAATCGTGTGAACACAATGGAAAACGTGCGTTTTTTACTGATGGGCGACACCGCCCTGACCGTGGAATTCGGAGATGAGATCAGCGAGGCCGTGAGCCGCGCCGTCCGCGCGTATAAGATCGCGCTGGAGCGGGCAGACCTGCCCGGCGTCGTGGAACTGGTCCCGACCTACCGGTCCCTGACGGTGCATTATGACCCGGCCGTACTCTCCTATCGCGCCTTGCAGGAGCGGCTGGAAGCGCTGACGGACGGGTTGGGGGACGTGGAAATCCCGCCCGGCCGCGTGCTGGAGATCCCCGTGCTGTACGGCGGGGAGGCGGGGCCGGACCTGGCTTTCGTGGCGGAGCACGCGGGGCTCAGCGAGGAGGAAGTCGTCCGGATCCACAGCTCCGCGGAGTATCTGATCTATATGCTCGGCTTCACGCCGGGCTTCGCGTATCTGGGCGGGATGAGTGAACGGATCGCGGCGCCCCGGCTTACGCAGCCGCGGGTGCGGATCCCGGCCGGCTCGGTCGGCATCGCGGGCACGCAGACCGGGGTGTATCCGATCGATTCCCCCGGCGGCTGGCGCCTGATCGGCCGCACGCCCGTGAAGATGTATGACCCGCACCGCGAGCCGCCCATCCTCCCCGAAGCCGGCTGCTACATGAAGTTTTACCCCGTCACCCCGGCGGAATACGATGCGATCCTCCGGGACGCGGAAGCGGGCACGTATGCGGTGAATAGCCATGCCCGGGAGGAGGTCTGACATGAGCATCCGCGTTTTGCAGCCCGGCATCCAGACCACCGTCCAGGACCTGGGCCGCTTCGGCTACCAGCAGTACGGCGTGCCCGCGGCCGGCGCCATGGATCCGCGCAGCCTGAAACTGGCCAATATTTTACTGGACAACGAGCCCGGCGAGGCCGCGCTGGAGATCACGGTAATGGGGCCTCATCTGGAGTTTACGGAGGCTAATTATATCGCGCTGACCGGAGGCGACTTAGGCGCCGTGCTGGACGGAAAGCCCGTGCCGCGGTACGAAGCCGTGAAGGTGGAAACGGGCCAGGTGCTGCGTTTTCTGGGCCTGCGAAGCGGCTGCCGGGCGTATCTGGCGTTCGCCGGCGGGCTGGACGTTCCTGCGGTTATGGGAAGCCGTTCCACGTACATGAAGGCGAAGATCGGCGGCTATGAGGGCCGCAGGCTGGAGGCGGGGGACGAGCTGAAGTTCCGCGCGCCGCGGCCGGAACTGGCGTTCGCGGAGCGGAGGAAACTGGGCATCGATTACGTCCCGCAGAAGGAGTATAGCCTGCACGTCGTCTGGGGCCCGCAGGATGACCATTTCACCGAGGCCGGCCGGCGCACGTTCTGCAGCGAAGTCTATACGGTCAGCGCGGAGTCCGACCGCATGGGATGCCGGCTGGAGGGAGCGGTCATTGAGCACCAAAGCGGCGCCGACATCATTTCCGACGGCATCGCGATGGGCGCCGTACAGGTCCCGGCCGCGGGCCTGCCCATCATCATGGCGGCGGACCGACAGACCACCGGCGGGTACGCCAAGATCGCCGCGGTGATATCCGCGGACTTCCGATATCTGGGCCAACTCAAGGGCGGCGACAAGGTGCGTTTCGTCCCCGTCACCGTTGAACAGGCGCAGAATTCGCGGAAGCTGGACGAACAGTATTACCGGATGATCCGGGCTTTCCTGGACCGCGACCGGACGATGGAATATAATTGAAAACGAGGCTGATCATGGCATTCGATATTACCCCCTACGTCAACATGAGTCCCGCCGACGTGCGGCAGCTGATCCGCGAAGGCCGGATCGATTTCCCCACCGCCGGCATGTGCGCCGGCTATGCGCAGGCCAACCTGGTGATCCTGCCCCCGGATTACGCCGCGGACTTTGAAGAATACGCGCGGCTGAACCCGTTCCCCTGCCCCCTGCTGGAGATCATCCGCGGCCCGGAGCCGCTTACGCGCGCCATGGCCGGCGGCGCGAACATCTGCACGGACATCCCGCGCTACCGCATCTACGAAAACGGCGTATTCGTGAGGGAAGTGACCGACGCGAGCGCATACTGGCAGGAAGGCTTCGTGGGCTTCCTGATCGGCTGCTCCTTCTCCTTTGAAGAAGCGCTGATGCGCGAGGGCATCGAGGTGCGTCACATCGCGCAGGGCCGTAACGTGCCCATGTACAAAGTGCCCGCGTTTCCGACCAGACCCGCCGGTCCGTTCCGCGGCCCCATGGTCTGCTCCATGCGTCCCATGACGCCGGAAAATGCGTGGAAAGCGTATCAGATCACCGCGCGGATGCCCAACGTGCACGGCGCGCCGGTCCACATGGGCCCGGCCGCGGCCATCGGCATCCAGGACGTAACGAAGCCCGACTACGGCGACCCCGTGGACATCTGCCCCGGCGAGATCCCCGTTTTCTGGCCCTGCGGCGTGACGCCCCAGGCGGCCGTGGAGAACGCCAAGCCGCCCCTCGTGATCACGCACGCGCCGGGACACATGTTTATTACGGATGTTTTGAACGCGGAACTGAATGATTATCTGGAAGAGATGAAGAAGAAATAAAACCCGGGCCGCTGAAACAGCGGCCCCTACATTATTTTTCGAACATTTTCAAAAACTTCAGTTTCCTCTTACTGTACGGGTGTTCCCGCAAGGACAGGTTGAGGTGCGTCCTCCCGGTCAAAACCGTGCTCGGATGCGTGAACTCGCGGAAGCCCCATTCGCCGTGATAGGCGCCCATGCCGGAGTGGCCGGTGCCGTTAAAGGGGACGCCGGGGACCATCATGTGCATGCAGACTTCGTTGATGCAGCCGCCGCCGTATTGCTGCGAGGACATAACGCGGCGGGCCCAGGCGAGGTCTTTGGTGAAGACGTAGAGGGCCAACGGGTGCTCGCGGGAGGCGATGAGGGTCATAAGGTCGTCGATGTCCGCGTCCGCGAAGGGGACGACAGGGAGCAGCGGGCAGAACAGCTCGTGCTGCACGATCTCCTCGTCCGCGTCCACCGGGTAAAACACGGTCGGCGCGAAGCGGCAGGCTGCGCGGTCGCCGGTGCCGCCGAAGATCAGGCGCTCGCATTTGTCGTAGACCGCCGGGGAGATCAGTTTCGGATACTCGGGGTTCGCCTCAGGCTTCTCTCCTATCTGCTTTGTAAACGCGGCGCGCAGCTCCGCGAGGAATTCGCGCGCGACTTCCTTTGCCACCGCGACCTGGTTGATATTGATGCAGACCTGGCCGGCGTTGCAGAGTTTCATAAACGCGATTTTCCGCGCCGCGTCTTTCAGATCCGCGTCCCGGCGCACGACGGCCCAGTTGCCGGTCTCGCCGCCCAGTTCCAGCGCCACGGGGGTCAGGTTTTTCGCCGCGGCTTCCAGGATGTGACGGCCTACGGCCGGGGAGCCGGTGTAGAATATCTTGTCAAAGCGCTCCGCGAGGCACAGGTCCGCGGCGTCGTGGCCGCCGCCGATCACCGTGATATATTCCTCCGGGAATGTTTCCGCGATGAGTTCCTGCAGCGCGCGGGTCGAGGCCGGGGATTTGGAACTGGCCTTGAGCACCGTCGTATTCCCGCCGGCCATGGCCGCCGCCAGGACGCCCAGCGAGAGCAGGACGGGGAAGTTGTACGGGCTGATGATCAGCGTGACGCCGTAGGGCATTTTGTAGACAGTCGTGCGCGTGCTGGGGAAGCAGGTCAGGCCGCTGAAACGGCGCTCCGGGCGGGCCCAGCGGCGGACACCGCGCAGGGTCTCATCGATCTCCAGGAGCAGCGGGCCGATGTCGCACAGCCAGGCCTCCGCCGGGCTCTTCCCGAGGTCCTCGTACAGGGCCGCCTGCAGCGCCTCCTGGCGGTCCAGGACGGCCTGCTTCAGTTTCTTCAGCTGTTCGATGCGCCACGAGACGTCCAGCGTTTGTCCCGTGCGGAAAAACGCCCGCTGGCGCTCCGTGACGTCGTGTATATATTCCTGTGTATAAGTCATAATTCTATCCTTCTATAATGCAGGCCGGGGCATTCCCCCGGCCCTGTCGTTTTCCGCGCCGCCTCACTCCTGCAGCGCGATCGCCACGCACTCGCGGATGTCCGATATGATGTATTCCGCGTGCACGCCTTCCGTCAGCGGCAGCCCCGCCGGGTTGTACCAGCAGGCGTCGATGCCCGCGCGGTTGGCGCCCAGGATGTCGCCGCTGAGCCGGTCACCGACCATCAGCGCCTCCTGCGGCGCGATCCCGAACGGCCTGAGCGCCATCCAGAACATCTCCGGATCCGGCTTCGCCACGCCGATCTCCTCCGAGATCACGACCGCGGCCGCCAGATCGTTCAGCGGGGACTTCGCGAACCGCGCCTTCTGCACCTTCGTGATCCCGTTCGTCACAATGATGACCGGCCGCTCCTCCGCGATCCGCCGCACCGTCTCCTCCGCGTGCGGCAGCAGGATGCTCTGCTGCCCCAGCAATTCCACGAAGCGGTCTCCCGCCCGCACCGGATCGCCGGGAATGCCATAGCGCGCCATGAACCGCGCGAACCGCTCCGTCTTCAGCCGCGCCTGGTCCATCTCCCCGCGCTCCAGCTCCGCCCAGCAGCCCAGGTTGACCTCCTCGTACTGCTCGTAGCGGTCCGGGTGGAAATACCCGAGTTCATCCAGCAGGCTGTTCACCGCGTTGCGGTTCCCGGCCTGAAAATCCATCAAAGTATCGTCATTGTCAAACAATATGGCCCTGTATTTCATGGGTCCTCCTTGCTGCGATGCGGGCGGATCAGTCCTCTGCCGCGCTCTCCTGCAGATATTTCACCAGGTCCAGCGTCAGCGGCTCGGCGTTTTCGCGGTAGGTCAGGTAGATGCTGCGCACCGCCGCCGGGTCATCCAGTTCGTAGAACAGGACGCTGTCCGTGGGGGCGACGAATTCGGGGATCGTGGAGCGCAGGAACGCGACGCCCTGGCCCTCGCAGACCAGGTAGTAGGCGGTCATCATCTGGGTCAGCTGGAGCTTGACGCGCGGCTCGAAGCCGGCGCGGCGGCACATGGCCAGGCTGCGCCCGCGGATGTCGTGACCTTCCGACAGGATCAGGAATTCCTCGTCCGCAAACAGGGAGAAGGGGACGGTCTTTCTGCGGCCTCCGGGGAAATCACGTTTGAGGAAGGCGTCGAAATCATACGCGTACTCCTCCAGTTTCCGGTTGATCGGGTCGCGCTTCGGCACGGCCACGATGACCTCTTCCGAGGCCCAGGGGACCGTCACCAGCTGGCGGCCCTTCACCTCCTCCACTTCGATCATGAGGTCCAGGTCGCCTTTCTGCAGCTTCTCGGCCAGGTTCTCCGCCTCGCCCTCCGCCAGCGTGATCTGGATGTCCGGATGCATGCCCCGGAAGTCGGTCAGCAGTTCCGGCAGCACGTAGGTGCAGAAGAACATGGAGCTTCCGATGCGCAGGCGCCGGCCCGAACCCGCGCGCATTTCCGCGAAACGCCGCTCCATCTCCTCTTCGATGTGTCCGATCTTCTCCACCTGCTCCACGTAGTACCGGCCCGCCTCCGTCAGCGATATAGGCGCCGTGGAGCGGTCGAACAGCGGCAGGCCCAGCTCCTGCTCCGTTTTTTTGACGGCCGCGCTGAGCCACGGCTGGGAAATGTGCAGTTCCTCCGCCGCCTTGGAAAAGCTGCGGCAGCGGCTGATCGCCAGGATATATTCACGATAGCTGAGCATGATGCCCTCCCATAAGTATCAGTTGAAGACGTGATAAACTCTTACGTATTTTACTTTTCTTCCTGATTATGTCAGAATCATAGCAGAAAGCAAGAGAGACTGCAAGGTCAAGCAGCCCGCACAGACAAGGAGATGATCCCATGGCGATCCGCATTGCATCCCGTATGGACAGGATGGCCCCGTCCGGCATCCGCAAGGTCAATGAAAAGGCCCTGGCGATGGAACGCGCCGGCCGCACGGTCATTCATTTTGAGATCGGCCGCCCCGATTTCGACACTCCCGAATACATCAAGAAGGCCGCCGAGGCCCGCCTGGCCGCCGGCGACGTCTTCTACACCTCCAACTTCGGCACCATGAAGCTGCGCCAGGCCATCGCGGACAAGCTGCGCCGCGAAAACCACGTGGACTACAAGCCCACGGAGATCCTGGTCACCGCCGGCCTGTCCGAGGCCGTCTTCGCCGTCCTGGCCTGCCTGCTGGAAGCCGGCGACGAGATCCTGGTCCCCGATCCCGTCTGGATCAACTACATGAACGTGCCGCGCCTGCTGGGCGCCGTCCCGGTCGCGTACGAGCTGAAGGAAGAAAACGAATACCAGCTGGATCTGGCCGAGGTCGCCGGAAAGATCACGGACAGGACCCGCGCCATCGTCATCGTCACCCCGAACAACCCCACCGGCGGCGTGCTCTCCGCGGAAACGCTGCAGGGGCTGGCCGATCTGGCCATCAAGCACGATCTGGCCGTCATTTCCGACGAAGTGTACGAGCGCCTGATCTACGACGGCGAAAAGCACGTCAGCATCGCCTCCCTGCCGGGCATGAAGGAGCGCACCTTCACCATGAACGGCATGTCCAAGGCCTACTCCATGACCGGCTGGCGCATCGGCTACGTGGCCGCGCCGGAGGAATTCATCCCCGTGCTGAACAAGTTCCACCAGCACAACACCACCTGCGCCGTTTCCTTTGCGCAGGCCGCGTCCGCGGTCGCGCTGAACGAGGAAGGCGACGAAGTGAAGGAAATGGTGAAGGAATACGCCCGGCGGCGCGATTACGCGGTGCAGGCCATCAATGAGATCCCCGGCCTGTCCTGCCTGAAGCCCAAAGGAGCGTTTTACATCTTCATCAACTGCAAAGCGCTGGGCATGAAGTCTGCGGAACTGGCGGACTACCTGCTGGAGAACGCGGAGATCGCGCTGGTGCCCGGCGACGTGTTCGGCCCCGGCGGCGAAGGCTATCTGCGCATGTCGTTCGCCAACAGCTATGAGAACATTGTGGAAGGCTGCCGCAGACTGCGGGAAGCCGTGGAAAACCTGAAGAAATAATACGGTTCGGGCCGATGGAACATCGGCCCCTACGACAAAACCAAACACCATGACGGGCCGATGTACGCAGCCCGGGAAAACACCGCAAAATGTAGGGGCCGATGTTTCATCGGCCCGGAGAAATAACCACAAACTGTAGGGGCCGTTGTTTCAACGGCCCGGAGAAAGAAAGGAACGAAACCATGAGACTCGCCACCATCAAACTCAACAACGAAGAACTCGCCGGCATCGTGCTGGAAAAAGGCATTCTGCCCATCCGCGCGCTGAACCAGGCCAAAAACACCATCTGGGAAGAGACGCTGCTGCCGCTCATCAAGTCCGGCCAGCTCAAGAACCTGACCGACTGGTACAACGCCGGCGGAAAGGCCGAACTGGAGACCCTGCCCGGCCTCGTGCCGCAGGATCAGGTCGTGTACGCGCCGCTGTACCGGGATCCCAAGCGGATCTTCGGCATCGGCCTGAACTACGTGGACCACGCGGGCGACATCGGCTCCGCCGCGCCGCAGGGCTTCCCCGGCAGCTTCTTCAAGATGGCCGACACCCTGATCGGCTACGGCGACGACATCGAACTGCCCCGCCTGAAAGAGGCGCAGCGCACCACCGCGGAAGCCGAGCTGGGCGTGATCCTGGGCAAAGACTGCCGTGACGTGGCTGAGGAAGACTGGCTGGACGCCGTAGCCGGCTACACCACCATCCTGGACATGACCGAAGAATCCATCCTGAAGGGCAATGATTTCTTAAGCGGCAACCCCCGCTACCTCACCATCGTGAAGAACTTCCCGACCTTCTTCTCCTTCGGCCCGACCATGGTCACCCCGGACGAGGTCCCGGACGTCCTGAAGCTGGAAGTCCAGAGCGTCCGCAACGGCGAAGTCTACGCCAAAAACGTGGTCGCCAACATGACCCACCGCCCCGCCCGCCTGGTCTCCCTGCACAGCAGCATCCAGGGCTGGTACGCCGGCGACGTGCTCTCCACCGGGACGCCCCGCGCGTTCGAGATCAAGGACGGCGACGTGGCGGAATGCCGCATCTTCGGGCCGGACGGATTCGAGATGGAGCCGTTAAAGAATCCGGTGAAGGATCTGAAGAAGCATTGAGATGAATAATCGGGCCGTTGGCACAACGGCCCCTACAAAAAGACCGAATACAAACAAAACATTCAAAGGAGAAATACCATGGATCTCGGATTACAGAACAAAGTCATCGTCTGCTTATCTTCCGCCGCCGGCATCGGCCGCGGCATCGCCACCGAACTGGCCCGCGAAGGCGCGAAGGTCGTCCTGACCACGGCCGAACCGTTCAAGAAGGACCTGGACGAAGCCGTCGCTTTCATCGAAAAAGAGACCGGCAACCGGCCCTACACCTACATTTCCGACATCAAGGACCCCGAAAGCATCGTGAAATTGATCGACGACGCGGCGAAGGATCTGGGCGGCATCTACGGCCTGGTCAACCTGTGCCCGGGCCCGAAGGCCGGCAAGTTTGAAGGCGTAAACGAAGATGACTGGGCCGACGGCTACGAAAAGTGCCTGCACAGCTACATCGTCGCGATCCGCGCGGCCCTGCCCTACATGAAGGAAGGCGGCGAAGGCCGTATCCTGAACAGCACATCCTCTTCCATCAAGCAGGCGCTGGACAACCTGATCATCTCCAACACCTTCCGCATGGGCGTGGTGGGCCTGTCCAAGTCCCTGGCCCGCGAACTGGCGCCGTACAACATCCTGGTCAACACGATCGGCCCCGGCCGTATCTACACCGACCGCATCAAGTACCTGAACACGATCCGCGCGGAAAAAGAAGGCATCACCGAGGAAGAATACACCAGGCGCGACAGCGCGGACTTCCCGCAGAAGCGCTATCAGACCGTCGACGAGATCGGCCGTCTGGCCGCCTTCCTGATGAGCGAAGCCAACGGTTCCCTGACCGGCCAGGCTTTCCTGTGCGACGGCGCGATGACCACGGCGTATTGATCCTACAACAATAATAGAGCCGGTTTAAAGGCATAAGCCTCTGCCGGCTCTTTTTTGCATCTTTTTCCGGTCAAAACGGACTTTCGGACTCCCCGGCAGCAGGGCTCCGCAAAACCAAGAGACAGGAGCGCCGTTATGAAATGTCTTGTGATCGATTACATTGACGAGGATGTTTTCCGCGAATTCCGGAAGTACATGGAAGTGGATCTGATGATGCTGCCGACGCGGCAGACGCTCCTCAAGATCATCGAGCCGTACGAAGTGCTGATCATGCGCGTGGACCCGGAGATCGACGAAGAAGTGCTGGCGGCAGCCAAAAACCTGCGGTTCATCGGCGTCTGCTCCACGGGGATGAATCACATCGATCTGGAAGCCGCGAAGCAGCGGGGCATCATCGTGCAGAACGCGCCGGGCATGAACGCCAACGGCGTCGCGGAGTTGACGATCTGCAAAATGCTGGAGCTGGCGCGCAGCACGATCCAGTCCAATGCTGAAGTGCAGGAGCGGCGGCAGTGGAACAAGTATAAATACCTGGGGACCGAGCTGTACGGCAAGACGGTCGGGATTATCGGCTTCGGTACCATCGGTCAACGCGTCGGCGAATTGTGCCGGGTGTTCGGGATGCAGGTGCTGGCGTATAATCCGCACGGCCGGTCCGCGGAGTATTTCGAGCAGCGCGGCGCCGTCGGGACGGACCTGGACGGGATCCTGCGGAACTCGGATTTTATCACGATCCACGCGCCGCTCACGGACGAGACCCGGGGCCTGATCTCCGCGCAGGAGATCGTCAAGATGAAGATCGGCGCGTTCGTGATCAACATGAGCCGCGGCGGGATCGTCGTGGAACAGGACATGTACGCGGCGCTGATCTCCGGCCAGCTGGGCGGCTACGCGGCGGACGTGATGGAGCAGGAACTGGAAGGCCAGCGGGCCTCGCTCTCCTCTCCGCTCATCGGCTGCGACCGCTTCATTGTCTCCCCGCATTCCGGCGGACAGACGAAAGACGCCGTCTCCAAACTGAGCCGCTTCATCTTCGAGAAATGCGACGAAGCGCTGCATTTCCGGGGATGAACCTCTGTCATCTTTCCTTTATTCGAACGCCTCCTGAAAAGCACGCAGCAGGCCCTTCAGCGGCGCCGTGCGGCAGGACAGCCGGTGCATGACAAAAGCAAGATTTACGGTTGCGGCCAGGCCTTCCACGGTCAGAGCCCGCAGTTCTTCGCGCGGAGGCAGATTCCGGTTCAGGTCATGCATGACAGACATGACCGATTCCGGGGTAAAACAGGCTCCGAGCCCCTGGGACGCAAAAGTCAGCTGCAGCGAAAAGTCCGAGATCGTGATTCTTTCCCGGAGAGAGATCCCCGTCTGTTCGCAGAAGGAGTTGATCTTCGGCCGGAAATGGCTGTCCTGCGGGGAAAGCAGATAAGAAAAACGGGGCAGCTCTTCCATAGCGATGACCGGCGCGTCGCCGGCCACCCCGTTCTGTTCCAGCAATTCCCGCGAAGCGACGAAAAAGATTTTCTCCGTCTTCAGGGGGATGATGTCAAACTCGGGCAGCGCGGGCGTGTCGATGCCGAAAAAGGCGTCTATCTCGCCGTTTTGCAGTTTTTTGATACTATTGTTCATGACCAGACCGTGGATCGTGACATGGACCTGGGGAAATGCGCGGGCAAATACCGGCATGACACGGGGCAGGAGAACGCGCGCGCGGAGAGGATGGATGCCGAAATCGATATTTCCGATTATTTCCTCGTTCAGTTCTTTGAGCCGGTCCGACAGTCCCTTCTCCAGCACTTCGATCTTCTGAAGCGTTTCGACCAGCGCTTCTCCGGCGGGCGTGAGCCCGAAATGCGGATAACGGGTAAAGAGCGTCCCGTACTCCTGCTCCAGCCGTTTGACGTGATTGCTCAGATTCTGCGGCGTGATATAAAGCTGTTCCGCGGCACGGACGATGCTCTGCTCTTTCGCAATCAGGAGAAAATACTGCAGGGATGTATTCATAATGATCTCCATCATTCAGGCCGGGATCGCCCGCGCCTGTTTTTCTGCTGTCATCTTACCTTAATTCTTCTCTCATCGCAACTTTTTTGTTTCGTTACTTCACAATATTCGAACTTGTTTTGTTTCGTTACCTTTTTTATGATGAAGACAGAGAAAAGAAGGGGAGGAAAACAGTATGGGCAGACAGGCTTTGGACGGGGTCCGCATTCTGGATATCTCGACTGTGATCGCAGCGCCCTGGGGTGCGGGACTGCTGGCCGACTTCGGAGCGGAAGTGATCAAAGTGGAAATGCCCGGACGCGGGGACACCTTCCGCAACATGGGTCCGTTAATGGACGGCGTTTCCACCCGCTGGCCCAGCATGGGGCGGAATAAAAAAACCGTGACGCTGGACTTTCATTATGAGGAAGGGAAGAAGCTCTTCCTGGAACTGGTCAAAAAAAGCGATGTGATCTTCGAAAATTTCCGCACCGGGACCCTGGAAAAATGGGGTCTGGGCATCGACGTGCTGCGGGAAGCCAACCCGGATATCATCGTGACCCATGTGACCGGTTACGGCCAGACCGGCCCTTACGCGAAGCTGGCCGGCCTCGGTACGCCGCTGCAGGCCTTCTCCGGCATGACCTACATGCAGGGCTATCCCGACCGTCCTCCCGTAAGCCCGCCTCTCGCCCTGGCCGACTTTGTCGCAGGCCTGAACGCTGCGCTGGGCACCATGATCGCGCTTTACCACCGTGACGCCCTGAAAGGCAGGGCGCAGGAAGTCGATATCAGCCTGTATGAAGGGCTCTTCCGGATGGAGGAAGCGATGATCGCCCAGTACGACCTCTTCGGGACCGTGCGGGAACGCAGCCCGATGCCCACCGGCGCCAGCTGCCCCATCGGAACGTTCGAAACGAAAGACCACCGCTACGTCATCATCGTCTGCAGCACGGATCCCGTTTTCTGGCACCTCTGCGACGCGATGGAAAAGCGGAAGGAATGGCTGCCGAAGTATGAAAAGTCCAAAGCCCGCCTGACGGATCCCAAGCCGATCATGGACGCGGTCACCGCATGGGTCGGAAGCCTGACCTATGACGAACTGAAGACGCGCTGCGACGTCAGCGGCGTACCGCTCTCCGCCATCTACAATATGAAAGATATTTTCGAGGATCCGCATTATGCTGCGCGGCATAACATCGTGGAAGTGCCCTGCGAAGAATTCGGTTCCGTGAAAATGCCCTCGGTCTTCCCGGTCCTCACGGAGACCCCCGGCCAGATCAGATGGCCCGGCGCGAAGATCGGTGCGTACAATGAAGAGATCTACGGCGGACTGCTGGGCATGAGCCGGGAAGAACTCGACGGCCTCAAAGAGAAAAAAGTCATCTGACCGGATTATTGCGGCAGGAGGTAGCACAATGTCTTTGAAACTGGTAAAAGCCATCCGTCTCTGCGAGGTAGGGCCCCGCGACGGTCTGCAGAATGAAAAAATCATCCTGACCGCGGAACAGAAGATCGAACTGATCGATCGGATGAGCGAAGCAGGCTTCCCCGTGATCGAAGTCGGCAGTTTTGTAAGCCCGAAGGCGGTCCCGCAGATGGCAGACACTGACGCGGTATTCCGGGGCATCACCCGCCGCGAAGGCGTGGAATACCGGGCGCTGATCGCGAATGCCCGCGGCGTGGACCGCGCAGCGGCCTGCGGCTGCACCAAAGTGAAACTGAACGTATCCGCCAGCGTTTCCCACAACCTGGCCAACCTGAACTGCACCCCCGCCCAGAGCGTGGCCGGCTTTGCGGAATGCGTCGAAAAAGCCCGCGCGGCGGGCATCGGGATCTCCGGCTCCATCTCCATGGCCTTCGGCTCCCCCTGGGATAAAGAAATACCGGTCCGGGACGTGAAGCGCATCGTGGATGCTTATCTGGCTGTGGGGATCGAAGAGATCAGCCTGTCCGATGCTTCCGGCATGGCTTTCCCGACGCAGGTCTATGATATTTGCACGGAGATGCAGCACTGCTATCCGAACGTGAGCTGGTGGCTGCATTTCCACAACACCCGGGGTCTCGGCATCGCCAATATCCTGGCCGGGATGCAGGCCGGCTTCACCCGGTTCGACGCGAGCTTCGCGGGTGTGGGCGGCTGTCCTTTCGTCCCCGGCGCCGCCGGCAACGTCGCCACGGAAGACGTCCTGCACATGTGTGAAGAGATGGGTGTGGCGACGGGGATCGACCTGGACAAGGCGATGGCGGTCAGCCGCCGCATCGTCGGTCTGATCGGCCACACGACGGACAGTTATCTGCTGCGCGCCGGCAAGTCCAGGGACCTGATCCGCGAACTGCCGACCGGCCAGATCAAAAACCAGACGCAGATATGATCTGCCCGAAGATCGGTGCGTTCGTGACCAACATGAGCCGTCTCCAAACTGAGCCGCAATATTTACCGGAAATGCGACGAAGCGCTGCATTTCCGGGCGGGGCAGGGGAAGAAAACAACTGAAAATAATATGCAACAGAACAGGGCCTGTGAAAAATGATTCTTTTCACAGGCCCTGTTTAGTTGGATGGCAGGCGAAAGGTGGGTTATGAGAACCGTCCCCGTAACCCACCTGTGTCAGCACTCAAACTCCAGCATCTTGCAGAAGTCTTCGAATTTCGCTTCGTTGGCTTCTTTTTCGTGCTTGAGCGGATCGATGAAGATCGCTTTGTTTTCGAGCGCCGGGATGCCGAGGCAGTCAGCGAGGTTCTGCAGGGCTTTTTCGCCGCCCATGCCGCTTTGGCAGGCGAAGGCGGAGATGTGAGTTACGGCCTTTAAGGCGCGCTGGTTCTCGGAGATGAAGGTGCGGAGGGGAGGGGTCAGGCGGCTGGCCCAGACGGGGAAGCCGAAGATGATCTGTTCGTAGGCGGCGGGGTCCGCTTCGTAGGGCTCCAGTTCCGGCTGCTCGGCCATAAGGGCGCTTTTGCCGCCCCAGAGGAATTTGGACAGGCCCTTGTTTTTGTACGCTTTTTTCGGCACCAGGCGCAGCGTATCCGCGTTCAGGCGGGCGGCCAGTTTGTCCGCGATGTACGCGGTATTGCCTTCCAGCGAGTAATAAACGATCAAAGTTTTCATGTGATTTTTCCTTTCTGAAGCGGCGGCTCAATCCCGGCCCGGGACGCGGGCCATCAGGTAGGAGCCGTTTTCTTTGAGCCAGTTGTTCCATTCGCGGTATTCCGGGAAAACGCGGAGCACGTGCGCGTAGAAGCGGGCGGAATGGTTGGGCTCCAGGCGGTGGCAGAGCTCGTGGACCACGACGCTGTCCAGGACCTGCATCGGGGCGAGCATCAGGAGCCAGTTGAAGTTCAGGTTGCCGGCGCTGCTGCAGCTGCCCCAGCGGGTCTTCTGGCAGCGGATCGTGATGCGGCCGTAAGTGACGCCGACGCGCGGCGCGTAGAAAGCCACACGGAGCGGGATGATGGCCCGGGCCTTCTCCTGCAGGATCCGCATCTCCTCTTCCGTCAGCGGCTGCGGCGTGCCCAGCGCTTCCTCGCGGGCGCGGAGCTTTTCCAGACGGGTCCGGATCCAGGTCTCGTGTTCCTGTACGAACCGGCGGATGCTCCGGTCGGAGGCCCGGCGCGGCGCGCGCACGATGACGCGGCCGTTTTTGATCTCCAGCCCCATCGTCCGGCGGCTGCTGCGGATGATCTCGTATTCCATGTCTGTGCGGGTCCCGTCCTTCCTTTCCATTCCATCATAGAGCCCCGTCCGCCCTTTTGTCAATCAAAACCGCCCGCTGTCTGTACTTCCCCGCCGAACTGTGCTATAGTGGCGGCAGAACGACGGACAGAAAAGAGGTTCTACATGGCCAGGTCATTTTCCGCGCAGGACGCCAGAAAACTGATGCAGGAGCACAAATCCCTGCAGGCGAAGCTGCGCCAGGTCCTGGACCTGCCGGACAAGGAGCGGGAGGCGATCGCCGGCGCGGCAAAATCGCTGCAGACGGCGGAGGCGCTGGAGATCCTGCGCACAGTCCCGGTGGAGGAACTGAACCGCGACAAGCTGGGCCTGCGGGTCCGGGCGCTGCGGGAGGCAGGGTTCGAGAACATCGCGCAGGTGTTTACGGCCTCCGCGGCGGAACTGGCGTCCGTGAACGGGATCAGTCCGGAAGGCGCGCGGACCATCAAGCGGATCGCGCGGGAAATGGCTGACCGGACCGCGGAGACCGTGCGGATCCGGCTGAGCACCGACCAGAAGACGCCGGCCGCCTCGGCGCTGGTCCGCCAGTTATCCGCGTACCGGCAGATCCGACCATATGCGGACGCATGCACGCATTTTTCCGCGGCGGAGCAGGACGTGCCCGGGCTGCTCGCGGACCTGGAGCCGGCCACGAAAAACATCGGCTGGCTGTTCACGGGCAGCGGGAAACGGGAGCTGGCTGAGCGCGCGTACGGGCGGCTGACGGAGCTGTCCCGCGGCGCGTACGGCAGCGGCGTGCGCGGCTCGTATGACACGATTGCCGCCGTCCTGCGGAACACGACGGACGAAGCCGCGTGGGCGGACTTTGAACAGAACAGCATCCGCTTTTTCAACCTTTTAGAAGAGATCTGCCCCGGCCTCCTGGGCGGCAGCGATGCGGTCTACGGCCTGCCCGAGGACCTCGCGCGGGAGATCAGCGAGGAGGAATACTTCCCGGACGGCCTGCTCTGCGAGCTGCGCCGCTATCAGGAATGGGGCGTCAAATACATCCTTCACCAGGAGCGCGTGCTGCTGGGCGATGAAATGGGCCTGGGCAAGACCGTGCAGGCCATCGCGGCCATGGTCTCCCTGCGGAACACCGGCGCGACGCATTTTCTGGTGGTCTGCCCCGCCAGCGTGCTCACAAACTGGGTCCGCGAAATCCAAAGCAAGAGCCGGCTGTCCGTCACCCGCATCCACGGCGAGGGGCGCAAAGAAGCGCTCCGGAGCTGGCTGATGAGCGGCGGCGCGGCGGTCACGACCTATGAGACGACCGGCCATCTGCTGCTGCCCGAGGGCTTCCGCCTCGGCCTGCTGGTGGCGGACGAGGCGCATTATATCAAGAACCCGGCGGCGCGGCGGACGCAGAACGTGAAGCGGCTGAGCGGGGCCGCGGACCGCCTGCTGTTCATGACCGGCACGGCGCTGGAAAACCGCGTGGACGAGATGGTCGCGCTGATCCGCCTGCTGAACCCCGCGGTGGCGCAGCAGGTGAGCGGGATGGAATACATGGCGTCCGCGCCGCAGTTCCGGCTGAAAGTCGCCCCGGTGTATTACCGGCGAAAGCGCGAGGACGTGCTGGCCGAACTGCCGGAAATGATCGAGAGCAGGGAATGGTGCGACCTGGAGCCAGCGGAGGAAGCGGTATACGAGGCCGACGTGCTGGAAGGCCGCTACGCGCAGGCGCGGCGGGTCTCCTGGACCGCGCCGGATCTGGCGCATTCATCCAAGGCGCGGCGCATGCGGGAGCTGATCGACGAGGCGGCGGAGGACGGGCGGAAGATCATTGTCTTCTCCTTCTTCCTGGAGACGCTGCGGCGCATCACGGAACTGCTGGGCGGGCGCTGCCTGCAGCCCATCAACGGCTCCGTGCCCCCCGCGCGGCGTCAGGAGATCCTGGACGAATTCGAGCAGGCGCCGGCGGGCACCGTGCTGGCCGCGCAGATCCAGTCCGGCGGCACGGGCCTCAACATCCAGGCCGCGAGCGTCGTCATCATCTGCGAGCCGCAGTTCAAGCCGTCCACGGAGAACCAGGCCATCTCGCGCGCCTACCGCATGGGCCAGACCCGGAACGTCCTGGTCTTCCGCCTGCTCTGCGACGGGACCATCGACGAGCGGATCACCGGCCTGCTGGCGGAAAAGCAGGCTATTTTCGATGCTTTCGCGGACAAATCCGAGGCCGCGCGGCAGAGCCTGGAGCTGGATGAAAAGAGCTTCGGCAGTCTGATCCAGGAAGAGATCGAGCGGATCAAAGAGAAGCAGGAAACGGAACGGAAACCCGCGCCGAATATAAACGAACCGACGGAACACACTGATACGCAAGGAGACGATACGCCATGAAAAAACTGACAGTCAACGGAGAACTGACCCTCTCCTGCCCCGACGGCTTCCGCGAAATGACGCAGGAAGAACTGGCCAAGGCCTACGCGGACCGCACTTCGAAGCGGATCGGGATCTGGGACGAGGCGCGCCACATCATCCTCGTCGTGCAATGGCACAAGGTCAATGTCCTGCTGGCCGCCCTGAGCGACCCGAAATCCTCGCTGCGCAGCGCCGAATTCCGTCTCCGCCGCCTCCTGAAGGACAGCGAATACCGCAAGACAGACACCTTCACCCGCGGGATCGCCGGCCGCGACGCCCGCGCCTTCCGCTACGAATACCGCGTGCAGGGCGTGATGCAGGAAGGGGAGGTGTACCTCCTCAAGAAAAAGACGTCTGTGTATATGATCTATACGTATACGCGCATGCCGGTGACGGAGGAGGCAAGAAGGGTGATCGGGGAGATGCTGAACAGTGTGACGCTGTGATTTCCGATGTGATAAGATGACAAAAGAACCGTCCCTTTGTCAGATTTTCTGACAGGGGGACGGTTCTTTTGTCAGGTTTTTGAGAAGGGCGGCCTATGGCCGCCCCTACGTTTTTCTGATTGCAGGGCGGCCGATGGCCGCCCCTACGGTTTTTATATCAGTCGCCGAAGTAGACCAGCGTCACGGACTTCGCGTCGACCTGAGCGTCGCTGCCCCAGATAACGCGGCCGCCGGAGACGGTCAGCGGGATGGCTTCGTCGCCGGGGTTCACGACGGCCTGGGCAACGGTAGCGCCGTCCATCGTGTACGTCACCAGCAGCGAGCCGTCAGAGGCCACTTCATAGGCGACGTCGGCGCGGCGCAGGAATTCGTATGACTTGCGGACGCCGATCAGCTGCAGATAGAACTCCGCCATTTCGTACGCGGCGCTGCCGGGGACGAGGGCTTCCCAGTCGATGTTGTTGACTTCGTCGGAGGACTTGTAGCTGTTCTCGTCGCCGTCCTTGCTGCGGAGCATTTCCTCACCGGCCAGGAAGAGCGGGATGCCGCGGGAGAACATCACGATCGAGGCGCCGAAGCGGTTCATCGCCAGGCGTTCCTCTTCCGAGGCGTCCGGGCAGGAAATGGCCAGTTTGTCCCACAGGGTCAGGTTGTCGTGGCAGGACATGTAATTGATCACCATCGCGTTCTCCACGCTCCAGGAAGCGCCCATGCCCTTGACGCCGCCGGTCAGGCCGAAGCCGACCTTGTTGGCGGTCTCGCCGCTCACGGTGCCGTTGATGTACGCGGTGTCTTTCGAATCAAACACGCTGCCCTTTAAGCCGTCGCGGATGGAGTCGTTGAACACCGCGATGCTGCCCGCGGCGCCTTCAGAGGCCTTGACCTGCTTGATATTCGCTTGCGAGGCCCTGAAGTTTTCGCGCAGTTCGGAAGTGCCGCCGGTCCAGCCTTCGCCGTAGATCAGGCACTTCGGGTTGATCGCGTGCAGGGCCTGCTCGATTTTCTGCATGGTCTCCACATCGTGCAGCACCATCAGGTCGAAACGGAAACCGTCGATGTGGTACTCTTCGGCCCAGTAGGTCACGGAATCCACCATGTATTTGCGGAACATCGCGCGGTCGGACGCGGTCTCGTTGCCGCAGCCGGAGCCGTTGGAGTTCTCGCCGGCGGCGTTGTAGCGGTAGTAGTAATACGGGACGGCCTTGTTCAGGCAGGAGTTGCCGTCATAGGTATGGTTGTAGACCACGTCCATGACGACGCCGAGGCCGGCCTCGTGCAGGGCCTGCACCATCTGCTTGAATTCGTTGATGCGGACTTCGCCGTGGAACGGGTCGGTGGAGTAGCTGCCCTCGGGCGCGTTGTAGTTCTTCGGGTCGTAGCCCCAGTTGAACTGCGGCTCGTCGCTGCTTTCGTCCACCGTCGCGTAATCGTACACGGGCTGCAGATGGACATGGGTGATGCCCAGTTCCTTCAGGTAATCCACGCCGACGGGCACGCCGGCTTCGTTGACCAGGCCGGTCTCCGTGAAGGCGAGGTATTTGCCCGGGTATTTGGAGGAGGTGATGCGGTTGGAGAAGTCGCGCACGTGGACTTCCCAGATGACCGCGTCGGAGTAGGTGTCGATAGTGTCGACGAAGGTGTCGTCCTCAAAGCCTTCCGGATCGGTCGCGTCCAGGTCGACGACCATCGCGCGGTTGCCGTTCACGCCGACCGCCTTCGCGTAAGGGTCCACCACTTCCTGGGTGCCCACGGCCGTAGTGACTTCATAGACGTAGTAGACGCCGGCGCCGACTTCCGGAACGGTGATGCTCCAGACGCCTTTGTCGCCCTTCTCCATCGCGATGTTACCGCTCGGAGGCGCGGGGACGTCCACGGGGATCGGTTCATTGTCGCTGCCGGCCGGATAGAGCTTCAGGTCCACCTGCGCGGCGGTCGGGGCCCACAGTTTGAAGGTCGTGCCCTCTTCGGTGATGATGGCGCCGAGGTCGTCCCCGTCGTAGAGGTACGTTTCCGCGAAGGCCGGCGAATCAAAGATACCGGTGGGCATCGCGGGATGCACGCCGAAGCCTTCGATCTCCACTTCATACTGCTTCGTGATGTCCAGCGGTTCCGCCATAACGATGCGGCCGGTGATCACTTCGTTGTTCTCCGAGCTCAGGGACGCGACGGCCAGTTCCTTGCCGTCCGCGCGGACCGACACCTGGTCTTTGCTCAAGCGGGTCGCCGGGCTGATGAAATACTGGATCTCATTGTCGGACACGATGCCGGCCATGTTGAAGACGCGGATGCCTTCCAGCGTCTGGCCGCCGTCGCTGCTGTGATACTGTTCGCCGTCGCCGCTCACGAGATAAATAAACGTCTCCTCTCCTTCCAGGACCGCAAAGCGGTCGCCGTCATAGTCTTTGGTCGCGCTGCCCCAGCTCTTGCCGCCGGGATCCGAGCAGGCGGTGCGGACGATGAAGCCCACTTCGCTGACGCTCTCCGGGACGTTCACCTGGCATTTGAAGCCGTACGCGCAGGGGCTGAACAGATGGCCGGCGCCGTCGCCGCCGTCCCACCACATCCAGACGTCGCAGGTGTTGATGTCCGCGCCTGCTTTCTTCCAGTAAAGCGTCAGCTGGCGCGTGCCGGGCTCGCGGGGCAGGAAGGTCTCTTCCACGGGTTCAGTGGCCGGCGGTTCGGTGGCCGGTTCCTTCGTTTCCGGAGCCGCGGTGGTCGGCGCTTCCGTCGGGGCGGTCGTCGCTTCCGTCGGGGCGGCCGTCGTTTCCGGCGCCGCCGTGGTGGCCTGCGTGGCCGCCGTGGTCTCTTTCTGCTCTCCCTGGCAGCCCGCCAGCGTGGTGAGGCAGAGCGCCAGGACGAGCAGCAGGGTCATGAATTTCTTGTAGTGCCGCATAGTATTTTCCTTCTTTCTGTCTGTATGTTCAAATTACTGGATCCTCTGTTCATGCTTCGTTTTGGAATACACGAAGCGCTGGCTCCCGTACAGGCTGTAATAGCCCGACAGGATGAATGACATCGCCACCGTGACGGCGAAATACGGCAGGCCGACGCCGCGGAACATCTCCATGGCGATCAGCAGCGCCGCGATGGGGCAGTTCGTCGCCCCCGCGAACAGCGCGATCATCCCGCACGCCGCCCCCAGGGAGACCGGATACCCGGTCAGGCTCCCGAACAGCGCGCCGAAGCACGCCCCGATGCTCAGCGTGGGCACGATCTCGCCGCCCTTGAAGCCGCCGGCGATGGCCAGCGACGTAAATGCCAGTTTCAGCACGAAATGGTACGCCTTCGTCTCCCCGGCCAGCGCCTTTTCGATGAGCCCCGCGCCGGCGCCCGTATACTCCCGGGTCCCCAGCAGCAGCGTCAGCCCGACGATCAGACAGCCCACCACAAACGCGCGCACATACGCATTTTTCAGATATTTCTTTGCCAGTTTCTCCGCGCCGTGGAAGCTTTCCACCAGCCCGATGGCCAGGAACGCGCACAGCAGGCCCAGCACCACGGACAGGCCCACGTTCGCGGGGCTCAGGTCCGGCACGCCTTCCAGGGCGAACACTTCCGGCGCCACGCCCAGCAGCGTGGCGATCCCCGTCCCGAGGAAAGCCGAAAAGATGCACGGGATCAGCGCCGAGTAATAAAACACGCCCACGCTGGCTACTTCGATGCAGAAAATGGCCGCCGCCACCGGCGTCCCGAAGAGCGCCGCGAACAGCGCCGCCATCCCGCACATGACCGCGGTGTGGCGGTCCTTTTCGTCCAGCCGGAACAGCTCGCCCAGCCGCGCGCCGAGCCAGCCGCCCAGCTGCAGCGCCGCCCCTTCCCGGCCCATGGACGCGCCGCCCAGATGGGACAGCACCGTGGACACGAAGATCAGGAAGCCGGTCGGGACCGAGACTTTTTCCTTCTCCGTGACCGCGGACAGGACCATATTGGTGCCGCGGTTCTTCTCCTCCCCGGCTGCGCGGTACAGGAAGACGATGACTATCCCGATGAGCGGGAGCAGGAAGATCAGCCAGCGGTTCGCCTGCTGCGCGGACGCCGCCAGCCCGATGGCTTTCGCGAACAGCGCGCCCAGCACGCCGCCGATCCCGCCGCACACCAAAGCGATCCCCGTCCAGCGGAGGAGGTAGATCAGGCTTTCCAGGATCGGATGTCGCGGACTGCTCGTTTTCATACCTCTGTTATAATGGAGAAACCGCATCCGGTCAATTGTTTTGCGGAAGAAAATCCTGTTCCGGGCGGTCATTTTTCGCAGAAAATTTCCGCCGGGCAATTCCTTTTCCCCTCAAAATGTACTATAATATTTTCGGATTTGTTTTGACCCCCGGAACGGAGACCTCCCATGATCAGAAAACTCGTGCGCCAGATGCTGGCCGCCCAGATCTTATCCGCCCTCACCGTGTCCCTCTGCCTGCTGATCGACAACATCATGATCGGGCAGTTCCTCGGTGAGAAAGCCACCGCCGCCTACGGCCTGGCCAACCCGGTCCTGCTGACGATCGGCGCGCTGGGCACCATGCTGTCGGCCGGTGTGCAGGTGGCGTGCTCGCGTTCCCTGGGCATGGGCTCGCAGGAAGAGACGAACAAGGGGTACTCGTCCGCCATCGGGGTCGCCGCGGCCGTCTCCCTCGTTTTCATGGCGATCGTGCTGCTCTTCCGAAGCCCGCTGTCGCTCCTGATGGGCGCCGGCAAAAACGCGGAACTGTACGGCAATACGCAGGATTACCTGGCCGGCTTCGTGATCGGGGCGCCGGCCTCCATGGGCGCGCTGATCCTGGTGCCCTTCCTGCAGATGGCCGGCAAGAGCGGCCTGCTGATCGCCGCCGTGCTGGGCATGACCGCCGCGGACGTTATCTTTGACCTGCTGAGCGTCCTGGTGTTCAACGGCGGGATGTTCGGCATGGGCCTGGCCTCCTCCCTTAGTTATTACACCGCCATGCTGATCGGCGGCGGCTATTTTTTCTCCAAAAAGTGCGTGTTCAAGTTCTCGCGCAGGCTGATCACCAAGGAAAAGATTCTGGAACTGCTGAAAGGCGGCGTGCCGTCGCTGTTCGCGATGGCCGCGTCCGTGATCCTGATCTTCGTTATGAACCGGCTGATCCTGTTTTCCAAGGGCGGCAGCAAGGCAGTGACCGCGTTTACGGTCATCACGACCCTGGGCAATTCCAGCAACTGCATCTCCACCGGCATGAACGGCGTCTCCCTGACGCTGGCCGGCATCCTGTACAATGAGGAGGACCGGCGGGGCCTGCACGACCTGCTGGCCTACCTGCTGAGAATCGCGGCCGTGCTGGGCGCCGTCATGGGAGTCCTGCTGTTTATCTTCGCGCCGCAGCTGGTGAGCCTCTTCATCAAAGACACCGGGCCCGCCCAGACCATGGCCGTCCGGGGCCTGCGTCTCTTCGCCCCCGGTCTCATCTTCTGCTGCATGACCAACGCGCTGCGCGGCTGTTACCAGGCTTGCGGACGCCCGCTGCTGACGGAGATCATTTCGCTGGCCGAAGGTGCGTTCCTGCCCATCCTGGCCGGCATCGTGATGTTCCTGATCCGGGGCACCAACGGCCTGTGGCTGTACTTCCTGGGCGGCGAATTCCTGATGTCCGCGATCCTTGTAGCTTTCGTCGCGGCCAAAACGCACCAAAGCCCCGTCCGGGCGGACAATCTCCTGCTCCTCCGCCCGGATTTCGGCGTGTCGGAGAACGAGCTCCTGGAGATGGACATCCGCAATATGGATGACGTCATCGCCGCCTCCGTAGCCGCCGGGCAGTTCTGCCGGGAACACGGCCAGCCCGTCAAGACCTCCAACCACGTCGCGCTCTGCGTGGAGGAAATGGCCGGCAACACGGTGCGGCACGGCTTCCAGGAAGGCAAAAACAACGCGCTCTCCATCCGCGTGCAGCATAAGAACGGCCGCTGGGTCCTGCGTTTCCGGGATGACTGCAGTTCCTTCGACCCGGTCAGTTACGTGCCCTCCAAGAACGACATCGCCGCCGGCATGGGCATCAAGCTGGTGATGAAGATGGCGGACGAGGTGCGCTACACCTATTCCATGAACCTGAACAACCTGACCGTGATCTTCCGCGAGCAGGCGGGGGCCAAATAAACTTTTTTGATCTCAAAAGGGGAGGAAAACCTGGGATGAAGAAACCGCTTCGTTTCAATACCGCGCGGAAGCTGCTGATCTTCTGGACGCTCTTTATCGGGATCGGCGCCGTCGCCGGCGGCCTCAGCATGATCATCGACCCGAGCGGGAAGACCCTGCACATGGACGGCATGCTGCCGTATTTCCGGGTGCTGCCCTTCGCGGATGTGCTGTTCCAGGACTTGCTGTTTTCGGGGTTCGCCCTGCTGATCGTCAATGGGGTGACGAACCTGATTGCGGCCGTTCTGCTGCTGAAAAAGAAGCGGCTGGGCGTGATCCTCGGCGGGATCTTCGGCGTCACGCTGATGCTGTGGATCTGCATTCAGTTTTACATGTTCCCGTTCAACTTCATGTCCACGGCCTATTTCATTTTCGGCCTGTGCCAGGCGGTCACCGGGTATATCGCGTGGGTGCTGCTGAAGCGGGAAGAAGCCTGAAAAGCTTTGCGGCAAAAAAACAAGGGGAGAGTGAGTTCACTCTCCCGCTTTTTTGTTTGTCTTGTCTCCGTCCTTTTTGCCCGGCAGGTTCGCCGCGGTCACCGAGGCGACCGTGGAGACCGCGTTCCGGCCGCCGGTCTGCAGGAGCCGGCCCAGCAGAGACAGCATTTCTTTGCGCTTGTCCTTCGGGAGGCCGCGCAGGGAATCAAATACGGCGTCCGCGCTCTTCAGTTTCTTGCTGAAGACCCCCTTGATGCTCTCCTCGCCGGTCGCTTCCAGCAGGGAGAAAACCGTGTCGAACAGAGACTCGCGCTCGCCGTCGTCCATCTCCTCCAGCCAGCCGTCGAAGGTCTTCTCCATCATCAGGGCGGTCTCGGTCAGTTCGCCGCGCTCGAAGCGGTTGCGGACGATCTGCCAGGTGAAGCCGTCGTGCTGGACGAAGCCGGAGGCGGTGCTTTTGATCACAATAGGTTCGGCGCGGTCCGCCATCAGCATCCCGAAGAACGACGCCTCGGGCACGATATGGCGGATGCGGGACAGGATGCGGGTGTAGCCGTCCGCGCGCAGGATCTCGTCGCGGAAGCCCGGGCCGTCGTAGGAATAGACCACGGAGATCTTGTCCTGCGCCGCGCGCTCGCAGAACGAGGCGGCGTAGACGGCGAAATTGCCGCCCTTGGAGTGGCCGCCCACGCGGATCTTCCCGGAGAAGGAAGCGGCCTCCCGCTCCAGATAGGACACCGCGCGTTTCTGCCCGGCCGTTTCGCTCAGGTAGCTGAACGCCAGGTCCTCCTTCCAGCCGGTCAGGCTGCTGTCCGTGCCCCGGAAGGCCACGAACAGGCTGCCGTCCTCCAGCAGGAAGCTGACCGCGGACAGCTGCTCGGTGTTGTCCTTGTCCACGACGTTGATGTAGTCCGCGAGGGCGGTGTTCCGGAAGCGGGCGCCGGCCGCCATGTCCTCCATCAGCAGCGGCGCGGGGGCCGTGAAGCCGGACCGCGCTTCCACCACTTTGCGCGGGAAACGCTCGAAAAACGTCGCCGCAGCTTCCTTCAGGGAGATCTCGCCCTCGGCCGGGACGATGGCCCCGAAATCCGTGTAGGCGAGCAGGGACAATACCAAGCCGTCCACTTCGTTGAACGGGTCGGCGGAAAAGGGGACGTCCCCCCGCCAGGTCAGATAGTCAAAGACATTCATCGGATGATCCTGTGGACCAGCGGCGGTTTTTTCACCGGGTCGGGGCTGAAGGTCAGCGCCTGCTTGTACAGGCGGACCGCTTCATAAAGGGTCTCTTCGCGCTCGGTGTACAGCACGGCCAGGACGTCGCCTTTTTCCACGTGGTCGCCGAGTTTTTTGCAGAGCCGGATGCCCGCGGCCATATCAATGACGTCCGCCTTGGTCTTGCGCCCCGCGCCGAGCTGGCACGCCGCGCGGCCGATGGCTTCCGTATCCATCGCAGCGAGATACCCTTCCTCCTTCGCGAGGATCTCGCGGGAGTATGCGGCCGCCGGGAAGCGCTCCGGCTCCCGGATATACCGCTCGTCGCCGCCCTGGGCCGCGACCCACTGCTTCATTTTCTTATAGGCGGCGCCGCTGGCCAGCGTTTCCTCCGCCAGTTTCCGGCCCTCCTCGGGCGTCATCTGCAGCGACAGGGACAGCATTTCGCCCGCCAGCGCGAGGCAGACCTCCTTCAGGTCCTCGATCTCCTCGCCGCGCAGCACGGCCAGCGCCTCCTGCACTTCCATGGCGTTGCCGATGGCAAAGCCGAGCGGTTCGCTCATGTCCGTGATCAGCGCGGACATGTTCCGGCCGCAGGCGCGCCCGATGGTCACCATCTTCTGCGCCAGCTCCACGGCATCGGGCACCGTCTTCATAAACGCGCCGCTGCCCACCGTCACGTCCAGGACGATGGAATGCGCGCCGGCCGCCAGCTTTTTGGACATGATGCTGGAGACGATGAGCGGGATGGAATCCACCGTTCCGGTCACATCGCGCAGCGCGTACAGTTTCTTGTCCGCCGGCGCCAGTTCGCCGCTCTGGCCGATCACGCAGACGCCCACTTCGCGGGCAATGCGCCGGAAATCCTCTTCCGGCAGTTCCGTCCGGTAGCCGGGGATGGACTCCAGCTTATCCACGGTCCCGCCCGTGTGGCCCAGGCCGCGGCCGGACATCTTGGCTACCTTGGCGCCGCAGGCGGCCACCAGCGGGGCCAGGATCAGCGTGGTCTTGTCGCCCACGCCGCCGGTAGAATGCTTGTCCACGGACAGCGTCCCGAACTCGGACAGGTCGATCATGTCGCCGGAATGCGCCATTTCATCGGTCAGGTCCGCGATCTCCCGGTCCTTCATGCCTTTGAACAGGATCGCCATGCACAGCGCGCTGAGCTGGTAGTCCGGGATCGAACCGTCGGTCACGCCGCGCACCAGGAAGGACAGTTCCCTCCGGGTCAGCGGCTCGCCGTTTTTTTTCTTCTGGATCAGGTCGGTCATCAACATGGGTTTGCACCTTTCAGCAATGAAGGGGAAATACTTTCTTTCCCTCGTCGGTCATCATTGGGTTCTTTTTGTATCATACACCATCAAAGCCTATGAAGACAAGACAGTTTTAGAGTCCTCCGACAATTTCCATCCCCTCCTGCACAGCCCGGATAAAGTCTGCCGTTACACCGTTTTTATCTTCCCGCCAGATCAGGCCGTAAGAAAGGGACCAGTCCCGCCCCCAGTCCACCGGGCGGTCGATCAGGCTAGGATGGACTTCGTTCCAGCAGGGAATCGAGATCAGCAGCACGCCATGCTCTGCACAGTAATTGAAAACCTGCTGATCATAAAAGATAAGCGGGGTCTCGACCCGGATTCCCAGATCACGTGCTACGATATCCCGGCTGAATTCCCAGCAGAGCCGGCCGTTGCTACGAGCCGGAAACAGGAGCGTTTCTCCCTGCAGGTCCGGCAGCAGGATCTTTTCTTTCTGTGTCAGCGGATGACCGGCCGGAACCGCACAGGTCAGCGGATAAGAAGACAGCGGAAAGTAATCGATCTCTGCGAAGTGGTCGATTACCGGGCCGGAGCAGAACGCGGCATCCGTTTCCCGAAAATCGCCCTTCTCTGCGGACACCGCACCGTTGACGTCAGTCGGCAGGTTGATCAGGGACAGAGCAAACTCGTCCCGCCTTGGTGCACAGCGCCAGATCCGATTGAACTCCTGCATCGGATTCATAGCCGAAACACCCAGGCGGACGGCCTTTTTAGTCGCAGCCGAAGCCCGACGCGCCCGCGCTGCCGCGATGGAAGACTGCCGCAGCAGGTTCTGCGACTCGCGGTAAAATACTTTTCCCGCCGCCGTCAGTTCGACCCCCTTGGAGTTTCGAATCAGGAGCGGCACACCTACTTCCTCTTCCAGCAAATTGACCTGACGCATGACGTTCGGCGGCGTCAAGGAAAGGATCTCACCCGCTCTGGTAAAACTCCCCTGGTCGGCAGAGGCCAGAAAAGTTTCAATCATTTTTGAATCCATACATTCCTCCGCATTGCGTTTTTCGTAATGCATATTACACTTTTCGTTCTTCCTTTTCAAGTGTCAAACAGATACACTTACAACACATACCAAAACATGCTCCATATGCGGAAAGCAAATCCGTGAGAGACATACTTTCGCGTCGGGGACAGGCAATTGCACTCAATGCGGAGCCGCTTCACCTTATTCATCGGACTGGGTGGATTCACCTGTTGGAGAATAAATACGAGGAGGTTGACTATATGAAGAAGTTATTGATCCTCATGATGATCAGTATGACATGCCTGCTTTCCGCATGCGCAAAGATCGGAAAACAAACAAATGAGTATACTCCTGCCTCCCGGGAGGCAGGGGACTTCAATTATGCTGCTGAGATGACAGAAGCCGTGACAGAGGAATCTGCAAATCCTTTGCAGGATCCTTCGGAATCGGCTTCGTCCCCGAGTGCCACTCCATCAGAAACTGCAGAATCTATAAGAAATACGGATGAACAGACTTCCACTAGTTCATCGCAGGAACCGGAGACAAGCACGGAAGAACCAACGGATCCAGGTCCCATTCCCGAAAAGAATCTGGTTATCCTCGACGATCCCTATGCGGAGCCTCTGATGCCGCCGCCGGAAACAAAGGAAGTGCTCCGTCTTCCCAACGAAGTATTTCTCTATCCGGCGCTTGCCGATGATGACGCTATTCACCTGAGAGAACTGGACACCGGAAGTGGTATCCTGGAGCCCCGCGGGTTTGCGGCTCTGGATGAAACAAGGTTTATCATTCTGGATAATATCGGCAGATATATAAAACTATACCAGGATGGGAAGTGTGTCAGAAGCTATTTTATGGCCCCCGATGATTGTCCTAATTATATTGAAATCGATGAGGAGTATTTCTACTTTGTTAATTATGTTGAGGATCTGGATACTGCTGATGATAATATGCTTTATCAAGTCGACTTGGAAACAGGAGAAAGAAGGGGCATCCCATTTTATGAACCTGACCCGGAACGTTTACAAATTGACAGCATGCTTTGGATAGATGGACAGCTAACTATCTTTGATTTCTTTAGCCTGAAGCCTGACAATACCAACTCTTGTTTGAATCCAGCCAGAGATAAAGTGGTTCCGACAGAAAAAGGTTTCCAAATGGACAGACTGAACGGTGTGGTAAGCAGCGGAACCACAACATGGGTTTTCGATCAAAAGGCGTTTACATTTAAGCGTTTGTCTCCGATCTATATAGACAGGCAGGATAATCTCTATGCTATGATCTGGGATACAAAAAGGCTTTTTAAAGAGGGAGAACATACACTCCGCAAATATTCTCCTCAGGGAGATCTTCTCTGGTGTCTGAACGTCAGTGATCCGGACATGATACGGCATTGTCCCCATGCTGTAAAATACTGCCGGGACGGGAAGATCTATTTTATGATCATCTGGGAAAAAGAAACTGTGATCTATCAGGTACAGGAAGAGATAGACTGAAAAACTGTACGAAACAGCAAAAGCGGGCGGCCGATGGCCGCCCCTGCTCATTTGTCATAGGGGCCGATGTGCCATCGGCCCGTTGATTCCGGAGATTTGCCGTAAGGCAAATCGTCATTCCATCAATATTCGTTCAGATCAAAGCGGAACGGCAGGATCTCCCGGAATGGGTAGGCTTTGACGCCCAGTTCCTCATCGTACATGATGACGGGGAAATCGTCGTCCACGAATTCGCTGAGGACCTGGCGGCAGACGCCGCAGGGGGCACAGAGCTTGTCCGGGACTTTGCCTTCCGGGGCGCCACAGACGGCGATCGCGGTAAAGCGGCGTTCGCCTTCGCTCACGGCTTTGAAGACGGCGGTGCGTTCGGCGCAGTTGGTGGGGCCGAAGGCGCTGTTTTCGACGTTGCAGCCCAGGTAGATGCGGCCGCTCTCCCCCACCAGCGCGGCGCCGGTGGCGAAGTGAGAGTAGGGGCAGTAGGAGTTTTCACGGGCCTGCAAAGATAAATCGTATAATTCCTGGTAATTCATGGCATTCTCACCCGGGCCGATGGAACATCGGCCCCTACAGTTATATTCCGCAGTTGTTACTGTTCTTTCGCGATCTTCACCAGGCGGCTGGTGCCCAGGCGGGTGGCGCCGAGTTTGATGAAGTCTTCCGCGTCTTTCAGGCTGGCGATGCCGCCGGAGGCCTTGATCTGCAGGCCGGAGCCGACGTGCTCCGCGAACAGGGCCACGTCCTCGCGGGTGGCGCCGCCGGTGGAGAAGCCGGTGGAGGTCTTGATGAAGTCCGCGCCGGCGTCGGTGACGACGCGGCAGAGCTCGATCTTCTCTTCCTTCGTCAGCAGGCAGGTCTCGACGATGACTTTCAGGATGCGGCCGCGGCAGGCTTCGCGCACGGCCTCGATCTCCCGCTGCACGTCACGGTAGCGGCCTTCCTTCACCCAGCCGATGTTGATGACCATGTCGATCTCATCCGCGCCGTTCGCAACGGCGTCCGTGGTCTCGAACACTTTCACGGCCGTGGTGTTGTACCCGTTCGGGAAGCCGATAACGGTGCAGATCGCCAGGTCATTGCCCACCAGTTCGCGGGCCTGCCGCACGAAAGCGGGCGGGATGCAGACCGATGCGGTCCCGTACTTAATGCCGTCGTTGCAGATGTCCTTGATCTGCTCCCAGGTGCTCTCCTGCTTCAGCAGGGTGTGGTCGCAGTAGCCCAGGATCTCCTGTAAACTGATCTCGCTCATATTGGTTCCTTTCCGCGGCCTACAGGTCCGCTTCCGTGATTTTGATCCGCTCCAGCCCCGCCAGTTCCTGTGTGATCTGTCTGGCGGTCTGCGCGTCGGGATTGTTCTTGAGTGCTTTATGCAGCGCCTCTTTGCGCAGGCGCTTTAAGTTGCCGGTCAGGATGTGAGCCCTCTCGGCCGGATCCCGGTCCGGATCCAGGGCCTTGCTGAAGACAGCCGCGATCTGGCGCGCCGCCTCCTCGTTCTCCGGATATTCGCTGAGAAGCGCGGCCGGCGTGACCGGGGAGGCTTCTTTTTTGAGCCGCAGGATGTGGCCCAGAAGTTCCTGCTGCAGCGCGTCCGGCATGTCTTCAGGACGCAGCAGTTCCGCCGCGCGCTCCGGTGAAGCGCCGCTTTCCGCGGCCCACCAGAGCAGCAGCTGGGCGCCGACCAGGAGGCCGTTGCTGCCTTTGCCGGCGCGGCTTAAGGAGTCGCGGACCAGGTCTTCCGCCTCCGGGACTTCGATCTCCGTTTCATAGCGCCGGTTCCCCAGCCCGGAGACCAGTTTCCGCAGCGGTTCCTGCGGGATCTGATGGCGTGCGCAGACGGCGGAGAGGTAGTTTTCCCGCTCGATGCCGTCCGTGAAGGAGGTCAGTTCCTCCGCCACGCGCCGGTGGAACGCGGTGCGCTCCGCGGGGTTGTTCATGTCGAACTGGCTGCGCCAGACGTCGGACTGGAACAGGAAGCCGTTGAGAGCCGCCGCGATGCGGTCCTCGAACGCCGCGCCGCCCTCGTGGACGATGAATTCGTCCGGGTCCTTGTACGGCTTCATATCGACGACCCGGGCCTCCACGCCGGCTTCGCGCAGCAGCGGGATGGCGCGCATGGCCGCCTTCACACCCGCGGCGTCGCTGTCATAGCAGAGCATGACCGGCTTGTTCAGGCGCCTGACGATCGGCCCGTGCTTGTCCGTGAAGGCCGTGCCCAGCGTGGCCGTCGCGCAGTCGAAGCCCGCCTGATGCAGCGCGATCACGTCCATGTAGCCCTCGCAGAGGATCAGGTACGGCCGCTTGCTGCTGCGGGCGATGTTCAGGCCGTACAGGTTGCGGCCTTTGTCGAAGACAGCGGTCTCCTGCGTGTTCAGGTATTTGGGTTCGCCGGAGCCCAGCAGGCGCGCACCAAAGCCCAGGACGCGCTTGCGGGAGTCGATGATCGGGAACATCACGCGGTCGCGGAAATAGTCGTAGCCGCCGCGGTCTTCCTTGAAACGGACCAGACCGGCGTCGCGCATCTCCTCATCGCCGTAGCCTTTTTCTTTGAGGTACCGGTACAGTCCGTCCCACTCCTTGCCCGCGTAGCCCAGGCCGAACTGCTTCATGGTCTCGGGCTTGAGGCCGCGGCGGACGAAATAGTCCATGCCTTCGCGGCCCGCGGCGCTGCGGAGCTTATAGTAATAATACAGTGCGGCCTCGCCGTTCATGGTCATCAGCCGGTCGCGACGGGCCTGCTGCTTCTTCTCCGCGCCGGTCATTTCGCGCTGCGGAAGCGTGACGCCCGCCTGGCGCGCCAGTTCGGTGACCGCTTCGGTGAAGCTCACGTTATCGTAGTTCTGCACGAAGGAGATCACGTCGCCGCCGGCCTGGCAGCCGAAGCAGTAATACATCTGCCGCGAAGAGGACACGCTGAAAGAAGGGGTCTTTTCGCTGTGGAACGGGCAGCAGGCGAAGTAATTCGCGCCCTTGCGCTCCAGTTTGATGCGGGACCCCACGACTTTCACGATATCCGTCCGGGTGCGGATCTCGTCAATGATCTCCTTCGGGTAGACAGGCATAATTCTTTAATATTCCCACGGGCGGGGGAGGAACAGTTCTTTATAACGCTCCATGGCGTATTCGTCGGTCATGCCGGAGATATAGTCGCAGACGGCGCGGCTCCAGGATTCGCCGCGGATCCAGACCGCTTCCACGTACTCGCGCGGCAGTTCCGTGTCGTGCTCGATGTAGTAGTCGTACAGGCTTTTGAGCAGCAGCTGCGCCTTGCCTTCTTCAGACTTGGCGATGCTGTTGATGTACAGGTGGTTGAACATGAAGCTGCGCAGGCCGGCCACCGCGTCCTTGACGCGCGGCGTGACGTCCACCTTGGGCTGGCCGAGGCTGCAGTCGATGATGCCGTGCACCATCGTGTCCAGGCGCTCGCGGACGGAATGGCCCAGCACCGCGGTGTATTCGCGGGGGAGCATCTCCTCGCTGAGGATGCCGGCGCGCATGGCGTCGTCGATGTCGTGGCTGATGTAGGCGATCTTGTCGCAGAGCTGCACGACCTTGCCCTCCAGGGTCATCGGCGTGCCGTCCACGCGGTGGTGGTAGATGCCGTCGCGCACCTCCTTCGTCAGGTTCAGGCCGCGGCCGTCCTTCTCCAGGAGTTCCACGACGCGCAGGCCCTGGTCATAGTGCGAAAAGCCCTCGGGGCAGAGCGCGTTCAGGGCCCGTTCGCCCGCGTGGCCGAAGGGGGTGTGGCCCAGGTCGTGGGCCAGCGCGATGGCTTCGGTCAGGTCCTCGTTGAGCCGCAGCGCGCGCGCCACGGTGCGGGAGATCTGCTGGACCTCCAGCGTGTGGGTCAGGCGGGTGCGGTAATGCGCCCCGGCCGGGGCCAGGAAGACCTGGGTCTTGTTTTTCAGCCGCCGGAACGCCTTGCTGTGCAGGACGCGGTCGCGGTCCCGCTGGTAGCAGGTGCGGATCGGGCAGGGGTCGTCCGGGAAGTCCCGGCCGAGGCTGTTCACGCTCAGCGACGCATAGGGGCTGAGCATCTGGCGCTCCAGCGCCTCTGTCTGTTCCCGTATCGTCATCCGGTTTACACCCTTTCATCCAGGAAATGCAGGACGTCGCGCAGGGCGTCCTCTTTCTTGAGGCCGTTCAGGATCTCGTGCAGGTCGTCGCGGTAAAAGATCACGTCCACGTCCTTGAAATCCTTGGCCTTGTACTTGTTGTAGACCTTCAGGACGCCCTTGGAATTGTCGCCCACGGGGTCCTTCATGCCTGCGATCAGCAGGATGGGCAGGTCGCGCGGGACCTGGTTCAGGTCCTTGCCGAGTGACAGTTCTTCCATCAGTTTGAAGAAGTCTTTGTAAGCGCCTACGGTGAACGGGCGGCCGCAGAGCGGGTCGTTCTTGTAATCTTCCACGACCCGCGGGTCGGAGCAGAGCCAGGCTTCCAGCGGCGCGTTGCCCAGCGCGGTGGTCTCCACGGTCTTGCTGCGGTAGTGGTCGCCTTTGGTCTTGCTCAGCGTCTGCGCTAAGCGCTTGCCCGCGTGGACCATCATGTACGGCTTGGAGCCTGTGCCGCTCAGGATCAGGCCGGACAGGACGTGGGGGTACAGGGTGATGAAGCGGCGGGCGAAGAAGGAGCCCATGCTGTGGCCCAGCATGAAGATGGGCTTGCCCGGGTACTTTTCCTCCGCCAGGCGGGTCACCGTGCGCATGTCCTTCAGCACGCAGTGATGGCCTTTTTCCGACGCGAAATAGCCGTTCTGGTCGTCGTCCGTGACGGACGCGCCGTGGCCCAGGTGGTCGTGGCCGACCGCCGCGTAGCCGTTCTCGTTCAGGAACCGCGCCACGTGGTCGTAGCGGCCGATATGCTCTTCCATGCCGTGGACCAGCTGGACGACGGCCTTCGGCTCGCCTTCCGGGATCCACCAGAAGCCGTGGATGGTGGTTTTTTTATCAGATGAGGGGAATGTGAATTCCTGACGCATAAATACCTCCTTTCGTCAGTTCCGGGACCATTTGACGATCTCGGGGAGGATCGCCCGCAGGGCTCTTCCCCGGTGACTGATGATATTTTTATCCGCGGCGGACAGTTCCGCCATGGTACAGTTCTTTTCGGGCAGGAAAAAGATGGGGTCGTAGCCGAAGCCGCCGCCTCCGGCGGGCTCGTACGCGATGCGGCCCTCCACTTTTCCGTGGGCCGTCTTCCGGACCGGACGGCCTTTTTTGTCCGGGCGGACGAAGGCCATGACGCATTCGAACGCGGCGCCGCGGCCCTTTTCCGGCACGCGGGCGAGCAGGTCGATGATGGCCTGGTTCTTGACGGAATAGGGGATGCCTTCCCCCATGTAGCGGGCGGAATAGACGCCGGGGGCGCCGCCCATTGCCTCGACGGTGAGGCCGGAATCGTCCGCCAGCACGGCGCGGCCGGTCGCTTTGAACACGGTCAGCGCCTTGATGAGCGCGTTTTCCTCGAAAGTTTCGCCGTTTTCGGCGATCTCCTCCGTCCAGCCGGCGTCAGAGAGGCTCAGGACTTCCACGGGTTCGCCGGCCAGGAGCTGGCGGATCTCGCGGACTTTATTGGGATTGTGAGTGGCCAGGATGAGTTGTTTCATGGGGTTCACCTCCGGCAGGGCCGTTTCCGGGCGGGCGGCCAATGACCGCCCCTACGCGCGGCCGTTCACCGGCGGGCGGGGGCCGCGGAATTCATAAAAGTAGGTCTTCATCATCCCGTTGTAGATCTTGCGGTTTTTGTCGGCTTTGCGGCCGAAGGCCTGCTCGATCCCCTCGTAGGACGTGATGACGTAGGCGGACCAGGAGTCCAGGGCGGCGAATCGCTCGCCGAGGGTCCTGTAGAGGGCGGGAAGCGCTTCCCTGTCCTCCAGCCGCTCGCCGTACGGCGGGTTGGTCAGGAGGAAGCCGTATTTCTTACTGTGACTTAAGTTTTTGACGTCGCGGACCTGGAAATGGATCATGTCCTCGACGCCGGCCAGGCGGGCGTTTTCCCGCGCAGCCTTGATGACGGCTTCGTCCAGGTCGTAGGCCTGGATGTCCGGGCGGACGGTGCGGTCGATGCGCGCCGCCAGGTCTTCGCGCCACTCCTTCCAGAGCGATTCCGGGAAGAGGTGCGGCCACTGCTCCGCCGTGAAGCTGCGCTGCAGGCCGGGCGCCATGCCCGCGGCTTTCATGGCCGCTTCGATGGCAAACGTCCCGCTCCCGCAGAACGGGTCCACCAGGATGCGGTCCGCGCGCCAGGGGGTCAGGTCCAGCAGCGCCGCGGCCAGCGTTTCCGTGATGGGGGCCTTGCTGACCAGTTTCCGGTACCCGCGCTTGTGCAGCGAATCCCCGGACAGGTCCAGCCCGACGGTGACCCGGTCCTTCAGCAGTCCCACCCGGACGGGGAAGGACGCGCCGGTCTCCGGGAACACCGTCAGATGGTAGGCGCTCTTCATGCGCTCCACCATGGCCTTTTTCATGACGGACTGGATGTCCGACGGGCTGAACAGCTTGCTTTTGATCGAACTGGCCTTGGCCACCCAGAAGCGCGCGTCCCGGGGCAGGTACCGCTCCCAGGGGATTGCTTTGGTGGTTTCGAACAGTTCGTCGTAGGTCTCGGCCGTGAATTCGCCTGCAATCAGGAGCACGCGTTCCGCGGTGCGCAGGCACAGATCGGCCAGCACGCCGGCTTCCGCGTCTCCCCGGAAGAAGACGCGGCCGTCCTCCACCCGGGTGGGTTCGTACCCGAGGTCCAGGATCTCCCGCTTGCAGACCGCTTCCAGCCCGAAATGGCAGGGCGCTGCGTAATCAAACATAGGTCTCCCCCGTCAGTTTCCGGCCAGCTCCTGCATCAGCGCCTTCAGGGCGCCGGCCACTTCGGAATAATTCTTCGGCCATTTCATGTAGCCGCGCGCGTAGATCTCCTGCCCCTCCGCCATTTTCACGGAAAGGCTGAAGGAGCGGCCGTCCAGCACGCCCTTGTTGTTTTTGTCGAAACCGTTCCAGCTGCCCACGTCGTACTGCTTGAACAGTTCCTCGATGGCGAGCACCTTTTCGGGCGCCAGCCGCACGGTCTTCGCGGACTCGTCCGGTTCGTTCACCGGTTTGACCGTGGCCGTGTAAGTCCCGTTCTTCCAGACGATCTCCAGGCGGCCTGTGCCGTAACGGGACATGTTGTCCGTAAAGCTGTAAGACAGCGATTCCAGCGTGGTGATGCGGGCTTTTTTCCCGCAGCCGGTGAAAAATAGGCACATAAGCAGAGCTCCGAGGGTCAGGCAGGCAGTCCGTTTCATGGTTTCAGCGGTCTTGCTTATTTCAGCACCAGGTGCTTGGGCAGGCCGTTTTCGATGACCGGCTGGCTCTCGCCCTGGATCAGGGGCAGCGCGTAGCGGATGAAGTCGTCGCTGATCTGGCTGCCGTCTTCGGTGATCCATTCCAGGGGCACCAGGCGCTCCACGTTGGAGATGTTGTGGACGTCGGCCAGGCCGATCTCGCACACGTAGGGGTTCTCGTTGGCGCGCAGCAGCGTGGCCATCAGGCCGGTCTTGCCGGACAGGGCCGCTTCCGCCGCCTTGTCGCCGGACTGGAACGCCTCGTTCACGTCCGTCTGGGACGCGAAGTGCGCCGCGCAGCGCTGCAGCGTGGAGAATTCGATGGCGCGGGTCTTGCAGCCGAATTCGGTCTCGCAGTAGTTGCACAGGTACGTGGCCGTGCCGCCCATCTGCTTGTGGCCGAACGCGTCCACGAGTTTCTCGGTGGAGACGTATTCGCAGATGAAGGTGCCGTCCTTGTCGTGGATGCCTTCGGAGACCGCGATCATCAGGTTGTTCTTGACGTCCAGGAGGTCGTCGATCTTCTTGCGGAAGGCGGCCAGGTCGAACGGGACTTCGGGCAGGTAGATCAGGTCCGGGCCGTCGCAGTCGTCGCCGCGGGACAGTGCGGTGGCGGCGGTCAGCCAGCCGGCGTTGCGGCCCATGATCTCCATGATGTAGATGGTCTTGTTGGTGCTGTACACCACTTCGTCGCGGATGGCTTCCTTGGTCATCGCGGCGATGAATTTGGCGGCGCTGCCGTAGCCGGGCGTGTGGTCCACTTCGGCCAGGTCGTTGTCGATGGTCTTGGGCGCGCCCACGAAGCAGATGTCGGAGCCGATGGACAGGCCGTAATCGGTCAGCTTGCGGATCGTATCCATGGAATCGTTGCCGCCGATATAGATGAACGCTTTGATCTCATACTTGTTCAGCAGGTCGAAGATCTTTTCGAACACCGCGGGAGCCTTTTCCGGATCCGGGAGTTTGAAGCGGCAGGAGCCCAGGAAGGAGGCCGGGGTCTTCCGCAGCAGCTTCACCAGTTCATTGCTGCCCAGCACCGTGTCCAGATCCACCAGGGATTCCTGCAGAAAGCCCTGGATGCCGTTGCGCATGCCGTACACCTTGTCCGCGCCCATGGCCTTGGCCCGGCAGTATACGCCGGCCAGCGAGCTGTTGATCACCGACGAAGGTCCGCCGGACTGCCCTACGATTACGTTCTTCA
>JAFRNR010000048.1 GCA_017430085.1 Lachnospiraceae bacterium
AGATTATCGGGCCGCCCAGCCGGCGGCCGAGTGAAAACGCGTGTCATCCCGAACGACGGCGGCGGAGCCGCCGGAGTTGAGGGATCGCATATAAAAATCATATCTTAGGAGAATCAGGGGGATCACAACATGAAACGTACCCGACTTCTGCTGCTGGCCTGGGCGCTCGTCCTGGGCCTGTCCGCCTGCGGCAAGGCTCCGTCCGGAACCACGACCACTGCCGCCTCTGAACCCGCCTCCACGGAGGCGCCGGCCCCCGCCGTGAAGCATCTGCGGATGCCCGACGGGGAGTGTCAGACTTTCAATCCCTATCTGGCCAACACACAGGATGAAATGATGAATGACTTTGCGCAGGCAAGGTTATACCGCCGTTTCGCCAAAGAAGACCGCAAGACGCTCTACATGCGTCCGGAACTGGCCGCCGAAGAGCCCATCCAGATGGACGCCGAAGGCAAAGTCTGGCAGATCAAGATCCGCCCGAACCTGTTTTTCACAGATTATCAGGGCAATCTGACGGACAGACCCATTAACGCCGCCGTCTTCGAGCACTCCTTCAAAATGGCCCTGGACCCGGTCCTGAAGCAGCGCGCCGGCGACAACATGTCCATCTACATCACCATCGTGAACGCGAAGGAATACTTCCAGCAGACGCCGGAAGCCCCGGTGAAATGGGAGGACGTGGGCATCAAAACCGTGGACGACCTGACCCTGGAACTCACCCTCGCCGCGCCGTCCACGCAGATGAACGTCATGCAGGCCTTCACGGGCTACGGCACCGTCCCGACGGATCCGGACCTCTTCACCTCCCTGATGGAGAACGGCGCGACCGCCTACGGCACGGACCACACCAAGACCCTGTACTGCGGCGCCTTCTACGTCACCGACTGGGTCAAATCCTCCGCCATCACGCTGAAAAAGAACCCGCACTACGTCTTTGCGGACGAGATCAAACTCACGGATGCGACGCTGTATTACGTGGAGAACTACCAGACGCAGCTCGAAATGTACCTGAAGGGCGACCTGGATTCCACGGCGCTGGACGCGGAGATCGCGCCGCGCTACGCGGAGCGCGAGGATTATCTGAGCTACCCCGCCCGCTACCTGATGCAGATCGAGATCAACCGCGGCAATACCGAAAAACCCATCCTGGACAACATGAATTTCAAGAACGCGCTCTGGTACGCGGTTGACCGGGTCGCGCTGGCGAAGCTGGAAGCGGCCACACCGGCCAACTACATCATCCCGGACACCTCGCTGGCGGATTCCGAAACAGGCCTGCTGTTCAAAGACACGGACACCGCGAAGAGCTACCGCGAGGACATCAACGCGAGCTATGACCCGGCCAAGGCCAAAGAGTATTTCGACAAGGCGATGGAAGAGGAGCAGATCAGCGGAAAACTGACGCTGGAACTGATCATTTCCCCGGCCACGCCGGAGCAGAGCCTCTGCGCGCAGTTCCTGCAGCAGCACCTGGCGGAGATCTTCGGCGAAGACCGCTTCGAACTGAAGATCACGGAGAACCAGGACCGCGCCAACCTGATGAAGACCTGGCGCGACAACCCCAACGCCTACGAGCTCTGCCTCTCCAACTGGAGCCGCGCCGTGACTGACGACAGCCCGTTCAACGTGTTCGATAAATACAGCGAAGTCTACGACATGAAAGTGAACGCCCCGTACGGCAACGCGTTCATCAATGAGACCATTTTCCTGCAGACCGTCGATCCCCAGGTGAAGACGGACCAGGCCTACAACGTGTTCCTGGCCGGGCAGATGGAAAAGGAAGCCCTGGAGAACCGTCTGGTGATCCCGATGTTCGAGCGCAATTTCCAGTACCTGATCAGCCCGAAACTGGTGCTGCCGCTGGAAGTGCCGCAGCCGTCGATGGGATTCACGCTGCGGCCGTGGCTGGCGGATTTACTGCCGTAAATGGGACGCTACCTTTTAAAACGTTTCGGCATGATGCTCCTGACGCTCTTTGTCATCCTGACACTGGGCTTTCTTGTGATCCGCTTAATGCCGGGCAGTCCCTTTGACGATCCGAACTATTCCGCGGAAATGACGCGGATGCTGGAGGAGAAGCACCACCTGCACGAACCGATCCTCGTGCAGTATTACTATTTCCTGAAGGACATCGTCACGGGCGGCTACTGGGGCGTTTCCCTGAACCTGGAGCCGATGACGCCGGTGTGGACGGTGATCGGCCGCCGCATCCCGGTGACGCTGACCGTCAATTTCCTGTCCCTGCTCATCGCGCTGCCGCTGGGCATCCTGGCGGGCACCTGGGCCGCGCTGTACCGCAACAAATGGCCGGACCACGTGATCAGCCTGCTCACGGTCCTGTTCATCTCCGTGCCGTCCTTCGTGATGGCGTCCCTGCTGCAGTACTTCCTGGGGTATCAAGCCGGGCTGTTCCCGCTGATCTATGACGCGACCGGGACGGAAGCCGTCCGGCTGACCTCGCTGGTGATGCCGGTGCTGGCCCTGAGCTTCCACCCGATCGCGATGATCTGCCGCCACCTGCGCGGCGAACTGGCGGACAATATGCGCGCGGAGTATATGATCACCGCGCAGGCCAAGGGCCTGAGCCTGCGGCAGGCCGTGTTCCGCCACGCGTTCCGCAATTCGCTGATCCCGGTGATGAACATCATCGTCCCGCTGTTCACGAACATCCTGGCGGGTTCGCTGGTCATCGAGCGGATCTTCGGCATCCCGGGCGTGGGCGGCCTGATGACGCGCTCCATCAATGCCAAGGACCACTGGCTCACCATCACGGTCCTGTTCTTCTACGCGATGATCCACCTGGTCACCGTGCTGATCACGGACATCTCCTACGGGCTGATCGATCCCCGTATCCGTCTGGGAGGTGGCCGCGATGATTAAACGCTTTTGGCACAACAAAGCCGCCGCGGCCGCCTTTTTCGTCCTGGCCTTCCTGATCCTGATGGCGGTCTTCGCGCCGTCCTTCACGCCCTACAGCTACCGCGAGCAGGTGAAGAACGCGGACGGCGAGATCCTCAGCAACATGCCGCCGAAGATCCCCGCGCTCCGTTTCCTGGGCATTGCGCAGGGCACCGCGGTGCTGGAAGACCGGCAAACGGCGTTCCTGGACGACCCCGCGCGCTACCCGGAGGGCTGCATCCTGGAGGTCCGCAACCGCCGCGTCACGGAGCGGGGCACCGAATACTGCGACGTCCTGGTGGATTACTACAAATACATGAAAGCGGAAGAGGGGACCGCCTTCTGGTTCGGCACGGACCAGCTCGGGCGCGACATCTGGACCCGGCTGTGGCGCGGGACGCGCGTGTCGCTGGTGATCGCGCTGTTCGCGGTAGCCATCGACATGGTGATCGGCGTGAGCTGGGGCGCGGTCTGCGGCTATTACGGCGGGAAGACGGACCTGATCGGCATGCGCGTGTGCGAAGTCATCCATGCGATCCCGAACGTGATCCTCTGCACGATGTTCATCCTGCTGCTGGGCCGCGGCATCGGGACCATGATCCTGGCCCTCGCGGTGCGGAACTGGGTAGAGACCGCGCGCCTCGCCCGCGCCCAGTTCCTGCGCTATAAGGAGCGCGAGTTCGTCGTTTCCGCGCGCGCGATGGGCGTCCGCGACCGCCGCCTGATCTTTCGCCACATCCTCCCGAACGCGATGGGCCCGCTCATCATCAGCGCCACGCTGGCAGTCCCCGGCGCCATCTTCATGGAATCCTTCCTGTCCTTCATCGGCCTCGGGATCCCCGCCCCGGAGCCCTCCGTCGGCACCATGCTTTCGGACGCCCAGTCCATGCTGCAGACTTACCCGCACCAGGTGCTGCTGCCGGCCGTCGTCATTGCTCTCCTCATGATCGCTTTCCACCTGCTCTCCAACGGCCTGCGCGACGCGTTCGACCCGAAGGAAGAGGACAGCGAGGAATGACATGGCCTGCCGCACTCGCCGGTGGATGATTCGACCACTTCTGTATGATAAACGACACAATCGAATAAATTGACGATTTGACGGGCTACCAGTCCACCCATAACTATTACCTGTATGAGTATGACGGGCAGCTCAACATCTTCCCCTGGGACTACAACCTGTCCCTGGGCGGGATGTCGTCCATGGGGAGCGACGCCGATGCCACGGAGGTCGTCAACGACGCGATCGACACGCCTTTCTCGGGCACGAAGTTTTTCGACGCGCTCCTTTCCAACGAGGAATATCTGGAAAAATACCACGCCTATCTGCGGCAGCTGGTGGACGAGTATGTAAACGGCGGACGGTTTGACGAGGTCTATAACCGGATCAGAAGCCAGATCGATCCGCTGGTGGAAACGGATCCCACCGCGTTCTATCCCTATGACGAGTATGAGACGGCTGAGGAGACCCTGTATGAAACGGTCAAACTGCGCGCGGAAAGCATCAGCGGGCAGCTGGACGGCACGATCCCTTCCACGGATGCCGGGCAGCGTCAGGATACGTCGTCCCGGGTCGACGCTTCCCATATCGACCTGTCCGTGATGGGCAGGTTCAGTATGGGCGGGACCGGCGATTTTAAGGGCAGATCGGACCGGATCGGCACGCGGCTCGGAAAGCGCGGCGAAAGTTCCCCGGACAACGGCACGCAGGAGAATACGCAGGAGGAGCAGCCGCCCGAAAGCACGGAATTCTCAGATCAGCCGGGCGGTTCCGGCAGCGGCAGCATGCCTGACATGGGCAGTTTTAACCCGGGCAGCATGCCCGACATGGGAAGTTTTAACCCCGGCAGCATGCCTGACATGGGAAATTTTGACCCCGGAAGCATGCCCGACATGGGAAATTTCAACCCCGGGAGCATGCCCGACATGGGCAGTTTCAACCCCGGCAGCAGGCCGGATACGGGAACTTCGGACTCCGGAAGTTCGCCAAGCGTTCCGAGTACGGAAGACGCGGCTTCTGCCCCGTCGGAATCACCGGACGCCTCCCAGGGACAAAAAAACCGGCTGTCCTCCTTCTCCGGCAGGACCGGACAGAGTTCAGCCAAAACCAATAACATTATCACCCTGAGTGTGTGTCTGGGGATCATGCTTGCTGCGCTGGCCGTGGTCAGCGGCCTGAAACGCAGAAGAAAGAAATGATATAAGAAAGGGTTATTTCCGTTTGCGCCTGGCCATCCGCCGCGCCTTGATCTTCTCCTGGGCATATTCCGTGGCGGTCAGCACGATGCCGCCCAGAATGAAGATGTAGTCGCTGAAGAAGCGCCAGACCAGCATGGCCCAGAAGACCAGGCCGGAGTCCGGCAGTTCCGCGAAGACCAGGTAGAAGGACGCCTCCGCCGCGCCGGCGCCGCCCGGCGTGGGGATGATGGTGATGGCGGCGTAGATGAAGAAGGTGGAGACCATGACCACCGCCCAGTCCACGTTGCCGCCGAAAGCCTGCAGGATGAAGAACGGCAGGCTGGCGCGGCCCAGGTGGTACAGGACGGAGAGCAGGAACATCTCCAGCGTCAGGCTGCGGTGGCGGTTGATGTAGTTGATGGCCTGGCTGTACTCCTGCAGCTGCCGCAGGACTTTCGCGCCCTTGCCTTCCGGATCCTTGATCAGCCGGATCGCCGCCAGGCCGCGCAGCACGGCCATGACGATCTTGCCCATCGCCTTCGGGAACGCGGCGGACAGGATGATCAGGATGGGCATCAGCGAATAGCAGGCCAGCCCGACATAGGCGGTGACCTTCAGCGCGCTGACCGTGAACAGATGGCCCAGGAAGATGAAGAACAGCGCCGCGGTCACGACGAAACTGACCTGCTGCAGCAGGAACGCGTAGACCGGGATGGCCAGGGATGCGCCGTCGGAGAAGCCGCGCCGCTTCAGGTACAGGATCTGGAACGGCTGGCCGCCGGCGCCGGAGGGCGTGATGTTGTCGTAGTAGCGGCCGTAGATGGTGACTTTGACGGAAGTGGCCATGTCCTTCCTGTCCGTCAGCTGGCGGATCAGCGAGAAATACTTCCCGCTTTCCGCGAACAGCGTGACCAGAAAGCACAAAAAGGACAGCACGAAGAAGATCCACCGGATCTCCACGTCCTCCAGATCGGCTGCGCCGGAATTCTTCCGGTTCAGCTCCGAGATACCGGTCCAGAGCAGGATGCCGATGTTCATCAGGATGAACAGCAGCGTCCAGATCCAGGACCGTTTCTTTTTTTGTGCGTTCTGTACCATGGGTTTCCTTCCAGTACAAAATGACTGCGGTGCAGCCTGACAAATATTTTATTCTTTTTTGCTGTATTTGTCAAACAGTAACTGCGCTGCCGCGGAAACAGGCTTTCCGGGGCATTTCCGAAAGATTTTTCCTCCCGGACTTAACAGATTTTGCTCATTTTGCTTGACAGCCTTATTTTCCTGTGCTATAAAGGTCGGGTATTCCTTTTTAGGGGCATAGTTCAAGGGTAGAACAGTGGTCTCCAAAACCATCGATGAGAGTTCGAATCTTTCTGCCCCTGCTATCAGCACTCTGCCGACATCCGCATGCGGTGGGGTGCTGACCTTTTTTTCAGGAGAAATCGAGATGAAACAGATCTGGAAACCCGGCAACCTCCTCAATCCCGCCCCGGCGGTCATGGTCAGTTGCGCCACAGAAAAGGAGCGGCCCAATATCATCACGGTCGCGTGGGCCGGCACGGTGTGCAGCGAGCCGCCGATGCTGTCGGTGTCCGTGATGAAGAAGCGCTTTTCGCATCATCTGATCGCGGAAAGCGGCGAGTTCGTCGTGAACCTTGTGTCCGCGTCCCTGGCGAAGGCGTGCGATCTGTGCGGCGTGAAGTCCGGGCGGGACATCGATAAATTCGCGGCCGCGCATCTGACCGCAGCGCCGGCGCCGGGGATGGCCGTTGCGCCGCTGATCGCGGAAAGCCCGGTCAGCCTGTGCTGCCAAGTGGAGCGCATCCTGGAACTGGGGTCGCACGACATGTTCATCGGCCGCATCGTGCAGGTGGCGGTGGAAGACAGCCTGCTGGACGGCGGCGGGAAGCTGGATCTGCGGAAGGCCGATCTGATCGCATATTCCCACGGGGAGTATCTGCGGCTGGGAGAAGCGGTGGGCCGCTTCGGGTTTTCGGTGAAGAAAGGCAAATAAAAACAGACCGGCGGGACCGGTCTGCAGGGGAGAGGACGGACAGGGGCGGAAACCCCTGTCTGTCCTATTTTTTTTCTTTCTCCTTGTCCCTGGGCTTATCCTTTTCCTTGTCTTTGGCTTTTTCCTTCTCTTTTTCCTTGGCCTTCTCTTTATCTTTATCCTCCGGCAGGACCAGCAGCCTGTCTGCCAGCGCGCGCGCAAAGCCGCCCACGATGGCGCAGCTTAAGATCATGTCCCTGCCTTCGCCGGCAGCAGGATCCTCCCGGTCCGGCGCTTCGGCCTGCTCCCGGACCTGCCGGGCGAAATACGCGCTGGTCCGCTGATGGCGCTCCGCGAACGTTGCGTACAGGCGCTCCGTCTCTTCCGCAGTGAGCCCGGCGGGGATCAGCTGACGGATCTGCGCGATGCTGAGCGACTGCTTCAGGGAGCAGATGATCAGCAGATATGCGATGTGGATGCGGTAATACCGCTTTTTGACCGGCTCCGGCATGATCTTCTGCCGCACGTAGTTGTTGATGGCGGCGGCGGTGACCAGCGGGTCTTCCTTCCGGTCGGACGGCAGAAAGTCCAGATACTGCTTCAGCAGGACCAGGACCTGCTCCATGTACAGGCCCAGATCCGGGATGGCGTCCCAGTCCGGCAGGCGGTAGTGCAGCAGATGTTCTTCCCAGTCTTTCAGTTTTTCGTTCAATTCCGTGTGGTCCATGGAGCCGCTCCTTGCAGATAATTTCTGTTCAGATGAGAAGATTATATCATCCGTTTTTTGATTTTGCAATAATTGTGACAAAAATCACTTGACAAAAATCTAAAACAAGTTAAACTAATATACAACACAAGATAACAAAACAATGAAAACAAGGAGGGAACCATGATGAACGAAGAGAGAAGAAACAGCCGTCCGGCCAGGATCGCGGCGCAGGTGATCCGCATCCTGTCCGTGCCGCCCGTCATGGTCACGCTTCTGATCGTCATTCTCTATATTGCGAAGAAAGGAGTCTTCCTGACCGTGCGCGACGCGCTGGTCACCTGGCTCTGCCTCGCGCTGGTTCCTGCGGCGGCCTATCCGTTGTCGCTGCTTATTCCCGGCGTGCGGCGGCAGGGACGGGACGGCCAGCGGAAACTGGCATTCCTGTGCTCCTGCGCGGGCTATGCCGCGGGCTTTGTTTATGCCCTGGTCTGCGGCAGCGGCCGCCTGATCTGCCTGACCGCCATTTACGTGCTGTCCGTCATGCTGCTGCTCATCACAAACAAACTCCCCGGTGTCCGCACCAGCGGCCACGGCTGCAGCGTGGTGGGCCCGCTGCTGTTCGGCAGCTTCTGCTTCGGCCTGCCCGCCTTCCTGCTGTGCGCGGGCCTGTACGGCCTGATCCTGTGGGCCTCCCTGTATCTGAAACGGCACACGCCCGGCGAATTCCTGGGCGGCAGCGCGATCTGCCTGCTTTCGACCGGGATCTGCGCCGCGGTCTGCCTGATGACCGGCCTTTTGCCGTAAGCGGGGCCGGTTTTTCCTGATAATCTCTGTAATTCCCTCATTTTCCCTTCAAAAAATAGTGGAACTTCTGGCGATCATGTGCTAAAATAAGCCATTGACATGCGCAGTCGCTGTATTTTTGCGTGTCAGAAAGAATAGAATGCCCGGCGGAACGGGCCCAGAGAGGAGCAGTGTCCATGAGTGTCACGGTAGAAAAGTTAGAGAAGAATATGGCTAAGCTGACCATTGAGATCCCCGCGGAGGAAGTGTCTGCGGCCGAACAGCGGGCTTACAATAAAAGCAAAGGCCGGATCGTCATCCCCGGTTTCCGGAAAGGCCATGCGCCTCGCCATATGGTGGAAAGAATGTACGGTGCCGACGTCTTTATGGAAGATGCGGTGAACGATCTGCTGCCCGGCGCGTACGAAGCGGCCGTGAAGGAATCCGGCCTGGAAGTCGTCTCCCGTCCGGAGATCGATTACGAGCAGGTCGAGCACGGCAAGTCCCTCATCGTGACCGCCCTGGTCGCCGTGAAGCCGGAAGTGAAACTGGGCGAGTACAAGGGCCTGGAACTGAATCTGGAAGCCCCCGCCGTGACGGATGAGGACATCGAAGCCGAACTGAAGAAGGAGCAGGACAAGAACGCCACCATGAAAGACGTGGAAGACCGCCCCGTCCAGGACGGCGACACTGTGAACCTGGACTACGCCGGCACCATCGACGGCGTCGCTTTTGACGGCGGCACCGCGGAGGGCCAGGAACTGGTCATCGGCTCCGGCCGCTTCATCCCCGGCTTTGAAGAGCAGATGATCGGCATGAACCTCGGCGAGGAGCGTGACCTGCACGTGACCTTCCCCGAAGAGTACGGCGCGAAGGAACTGGCCGGCAAGGAAGCCGTGTTCCATGTGAAGGTCAACGCCATCAGCGAAAAGGAACTGCCCGAGCTGAACGACGAGTTCGCCTCCGAAGTCTCCGAGTTCGAAACGCTGGATGAATATAAGGAAAGCGTCCGCGCCAAGCTGCAGGAGAAGAAGGACAAGGATTTCCGCCAGGAGCAGGAGAACGCGGCGCTGGAAGCGGCCGTGAAGAACGCGGAGATGGAGATCCCCGCCGCCATGATCGACAGCCAGGCCGAGGACATGGTCCGCGAATTCGGCGAGCGCCTGCAGATGCAGGGCATGCGCCTGGAGCAGTACCTGCAGTTCACCGGCATGACCATGCCGCAGATCATCGACCAGTACAAGGACCAGGCGAAGAAGCGCATCGAAGGCCGCCTGGTGCTGGAAGCCATCGTCGAAGCGGAGCACCTGGAAGTGACCGATGAAGACCGCGAAAAGGGCTACGCCGACCTGGCGGAGCGCTACGGCATGGACGTTGACAAGGTAAAGGAATTCTTCGACGAGGAATCCCTGGCCAGCTACGACAAGGATCTGGCCACCCAGAAAGCCCTGGACATGCTGGTCGCGGAATCGAAATAAGCCCCGCCCCGCAGACAGAATAAAGGAGTTATTATGAGTTTAGTCCCTTATGTACTGGAATCCACCAGCCGCGGCGAACGGACCTACGATATCTATTCCCGCCTGCTGAAGGACCGGATCGTGATCCTGAGCGAGGACGTCAACGACGTCACCGCATCCCTGATCACGGCCCAGCTGCTGTTCCTGGAATCCGAGGATCCCGGCAAGGACATCAGCTTCTATATCAACAGCCCCGGCGGTTCCGTGACGGCCGGCATGGCGATCTATGACACCATGCAGTATATCAAGCCGGACGTTTCCACCATCTGCCTCGGCATGGCCGCCTCCATGGGCGCGTTCCTGCTGTCCTCCGGCGCTAAGGGAAAGCGCATCGCCTTGCCCAACGCCGAGATCATGATCCATCAGCCCTCCGGCGGCAGCCGGGGCCAGGCCAGCGATATCAAGATCCAGGCGGAGCAGATTTTGAAGATTCGGGACAACCTGAACAAGATCCTGGCGGACAACACCGGCAAGAGCGTGGAGCAGATCGCCCTGGACACCGAGCGGGACCATTTCATGTCCGCAGAGGAAGCCAGAGAATACGGTCTCATTGACAAAGTGATTTATAAGAGATAAGCATGGCAAGATCAGAGGAAAGAAAG
>JAFRNR010000049.1 GCA_017430085.1 Lachnospiraceae bacterium
GAAGTGTACATGTTCTTTACAAGCGGAGATCTGCTGGATGCACCAGAATGGACTGACAGAAAAAAGAAAGGGCAAATCGAACACACGCAGCATGATCCGGGACATTTTGACATAGCACTTGCGCTCGCCGAATATGTGGTTAATCTATAGTGGCAAATTCCTGTTTGTCGCGTTGACCATCTCGCACACGATTTCAAAGTGGCCCTGAAGGCCGCCAATCCCCTGGCCTGGGTCCGACGCATGAACAGCATCCGGGCCCGGGTGCGGGAGATGGTGAACGAAGAACTGATCTACAACTGACCGCTTCCACGACTCAACAGCCTGCCGATTGGCAGGCTGCTCTTTCATGTTGTTTTTTCAGCTGAACAGGGTAACCGTCACATCTCCATGGCTGAGAAGCTCCGACATCTCTGCGGCAGACAGATCCACATGTCCAAGCCTCGTATATGCCCAGGCGTTGGAGCCATAGAAAACAACGATCTGGTTGCCGGAGTAGAGAACAATATCCCCGGCCTCGGTGGTTATCTGCACATCGTTCCTCGGCAAGCTCGTCCCTAGGGGACCCACCTGCTCGAAGCCGCCATACATGGACATCTGGATCGTGATCGGCGATTCTTCCACCAGATTCATGAGTGCCGTTACACTTTCATTCTCTTCCCATATCACGGAGACCTCGGTCCCGTCTATCGCCATTCTGAGCTTTTTCATGCCGATATCCTCCCTGTTTTCGCTGCTCTGCTCTGCTGTTTCCGGGACCGGTTCAGAAGTCTGATCTACATGTCCGGAAGCTTTCTCCGTATGCTCCGCGTCGATCCCGGACATGGCTTTTTCCTCTGTCATATCGGGCATAGCCTTTTCTGCAGAGGTCTCTGCGGCTCGTTCCTGCCCGGAGGCTTGTTCGGTCTCCTCCATTCTTCCGCACGCAGGTATGCATACCAAAAGAACAAGAGCAGCCAGCAGCGGGATGAAACGGAAAGTGAGACGTCTGCCTTTACTGCAGTTGTTTGCCAAACTGATACGCCTCATCTAATTCCACGCTCCTGCCTGTTGCTTCATTCGGATCGGAAATGCCGCCGCAGAAGAGAGTTCCGGCAAGCTCAGCCTTCTCAAAGCAGTCGACCCAGCCCTGCAGTCCGCTGACTGCTTTCTCGGGAACATAGTCCTCATCCTCGGCGGCCACGGAGAGCATGTATACCTTCCGGAACTTGTAGTCGGATGGATACAGCGGATTCATGCGATCCAGGAGGGTCTTCATCTGGCCGCTCATCTCGTAGTAGTAGATCGGCGTGACAAAGACCAGCGTTTCCGCTTCCTTTACCTTTTCCGCGATCCGGACCGCATCGTCCTTCTGTACGCACTTCTGCGTCTTCTGACAGGAAAGGCACCCGATGCAAAACCGGATCTCCTTGCCTTTCAGACTAATCTGCTCGACCTCATGTCCCGCGTCCTTTGCGCCGCGGATCAGTTCCTCTGCCAGCCTGTCCGAATTGCTCTTTGCCCGAAGGCTGGTCGTGATCACAAGCACCTTGCTCATTTCAGATTCTCCTTCATAAACGCTTCGATCTTGTCAAAGGGGATGATGTCCGTCCGGTCATACAGATCGGTGTGGGATGCGCCGGGAACGATCAGCAGCTCTTTGTTGTCCGCGTACCGGCTGCCCTTCACCATATCGGCGTAGGCGTCACGGCTCATATAGCAGGAATGCGCCTTGTCCCCGTGGATCATGAGAACAGCGGAGCGGATCTCCCTGGCGTAGGTGAACAGCCTCATATTCATGAGGGAGGTGCCGGTGTTCACGGTCCATCCGTCATTTGAGTTCAGGGAACGGGGATGATATCCGCGCGGCGTTTTGTAGTAGGCATAATAATCCTTTACAAAGTACGGTGCATCCTCCGGCAGAGGATCGATTACGCCGCCCTGCCTCGTATAGTCTCCGGCCAAGTAGTCTTTTGTCCGCTGTGCGTTTACGGCGACCCGTGCCTGATGACGTGCTTCCTCGTTGTCGGCAGCATCAAAGTAGCCGTTCCCTGCGACACGGGACATATCATACATGGTAGAAGTGACCGTAGCCTTGATCCTGGTATCGATGCAGGCGGTCTGCAGGGCCATGCCGCCCCAGCCGCAGATGCCGATGATGCCGATACGCTCCGGATCAACGTTCTCTTGAACGGACAGGAAATCGACCGCCGCCTGGAAATCCTCGACGTCGATATCAGGCGAATGCATCGCGCGGGGGAAACCGCCGGACTCACCGGTAAAAGACGGGTCGAATGCGATCGCGAGAAAGCCACGCTCCGCCATTGTCTGAGCGTAAAGGCCGGAGGACTGCTCCTTGCAGGCTCCGAAGGGACCGGAAACGGCTATGCCAGGCAGCCTTCCTTCCGCGTTCTTAGGGATGTACATATCCGCCGCGAGGGTGATACCGAAGTGATTGACGAAGGTCACCTTCTTATGATCCACCTTACTGCTCTTGGGAAACACCTTGTCCCACGCCTGCGTGAGTTTCAGTTCTTCTGCTTTCATCATGGTTTATTCCGCCCTCCTGTATATTTGTTTCTCTGTCTGCCGGATCATATAGTCGAACCGGTCGATTCTTTTTTGGCTTTCATGCAGTTTTTCAATAAGGTCACAGCGCTTAACTCTGAGGAATCGCACTAATTCTTCCTTCCGGCCTGCTTCGCAGAGTCTGACCGCCTCGCCCATCGCTTCTTTCGTGAAGCCCGCGTCTAGCAGACATGCGGCCAGGTCTTTTTTATAGTCACTCATGGCAGTGCTCCTTTTTCTTTGCGGGTTCAGTCTATCATATTGATTTTGACCTCGCTAATGGTTATAATTCATATCATGATATTCCTTTTTAGCATATCATAGGCTTGATGATCGGGAGATGCCATCCATGGAAATTCGTACCCTTCGCTACTTCCTGGCGGTTGCGCGGGAAGAAAACATGACCCGGGCAGCGGAACTGCTGCACGTCACGCAGCCGACGCTTTCCAAAGCGCTGAAATCGCTGGAGGAGGAACTGGACAAAAAGCTATTCATCCGTCAAAGCTTCAGCATCCGTCTGACGGACGAAGGGATGCTTCTCCGGGAACGCGCGGAGGACCTTGTCAGCATGGCGGATAAGATAGAAAAGGAGTTTGTATCCCTGGATGACATTGCCGGAGGGGAACTGTTCCTGGGGCTGGCCGAATCCTGCCTGATCAAATACATAGCTGACGCGATCAAAGCTTTGAAGGAGCGTTATCCCCGGCTTCAGTACCACATCACCAGCGGCGACACCGAACAGGTGGCGGATAAGCTTCAGAAAGGGATCCTGGATTTTGTCGTCCTCGCGGAAGAACCGGACGCGAAGAAATATGATTTCCTGCCATTTCCCGAAGCGGATGTCTGGGGCCTCGTTTTCCCGGCAGGTGATCCGCTGGCAGCAAAAAAAGAGATCCGGATTGACGATCTGATCGGAAAGCCCTTGTTCTGTTCAGAGCAGGCCTGGAATAATGAAGTAGCTGCGTGGGCAGGCGAAAAGAATGACTTGCTCCATCTGGAAGGCTCTTTTCGCCTTTCCTATAACGGTTCGGTCTTTGCAAAGTCAGGCCTTGGGTACCTGCTGACTTTCGACAAGCTGATCGACGTTTCACCGGACAGCGGCCTTGTGTTCATTCCCCTGTCGCCGCGTCTCGAAACGAAGCTGTATCTGGTTTGGAAAAAGTATCAGACGTTCACTCCGATCGCCGAACGTTTTTTGCAGCAAATGAGGGCGGAGTTCGGGCTTATCTCCTGATAGGATCGAGTGACAAGTACGCATCTTCATGGACAAAAACGCCTCTGAACTTGCATCGGTTCAGAGGTGTTTTATTCCTTACGCTAACCCATGTATCAATCTCTGTGGCAGTGATGGTCGGCGCAATGGCCCTGGCCCTCATGATGACGGCGGCAGCCTTCGTCGCCTTCCTCATGGCCGCATTCGTGACCTTCGCCGTGATGGTGACCGCACTCGTGACCCTCGCCGTGATGGCCGTGGTGGTCGCAGCGGGCGTCGGGGTCATAGGTTAGATTCCCTTCGGCCAGAGCTTTGGCCGCCGCGTCGGCGGAACCCTGGACTCCGGCGTAGAGCCGGATGCCGGCGTCCGAGAGGGCCATCTGGGCCCCCATGCCGATGCCGCCGCAGATCAGTGCGTCCACCCGGGCCGCCTGCAGAAAGCCGGCCAGAGCCCCGTGGCCGCTGCCGTTGGTGTCCACCACCTGTTCGGCGACGATGGCGCCGTCTGCCACGTCGTAGAGCTTGAACTGCTCCGTATGGCCAAAGTGCTGATAAACCTCCCCGTTTTCATAGGTGACTGCGATCCTCATGCTGTTGTTTCCTTTCTCCATGATGGTTTGTGTGAGTTCGACCGGTTCGAAGGTGCAGCAGCCGCCGGTGATCAGCAGCCGCTTGCCGTGGACCAGGGCATCCGCCACCTTCCGCCGGGCACTGTCGTAGATGGCCGTGACGGTGGTCCGGGCGATGTTCATCCGGGCGGCGCACCCTTCCTGGGTCAGCCCTTCATCGTCCAGCAGCCGCAGGGTCTCGAACTCGTCCACGGTCATGCAGACGCTCTCGGCAGCATTTACGTCGTCCGGCGAAAAGCTGCGGTATTCCGGGAGCCGCTCTATCCGGCGGCAGCGTGTCGGTCTTGCCATGGTCCCTCCTAAATGACATATGTCAATTATGATACTACACCCGATTTCGACTTATGTCAATAACCTGTTTTTTACCATGATGAGGATCGGTCACTTCATCCGCTTCTCGAAGCGGAACATGCCGTCAAAGTCTTCTCCCTCATAATTGTTTTCTTCACCGGTCTCCGGGTCGTGAAGATCGGGATGATGGGCGTTGAAGAATTCCACGATATGGAAACCGCACTTGTTTACATAGAAGTGGATGTTCCGGGTCTCGAAGTAGGGGGTGCATGTCTCCCAGACCTCCGTTTCGGGATACAGGCGCTCCACCTCCTGCCACGCTGCATA
>JAFRNR010000050.1 GCA_017430085.1 Lachnospiraceae bacterium
ACCGCTGGTGCACCGGTTGTCATATCCATGGCATAGCCGGGTAGCCAAGTGCGGACGGGATAAACGCTGAAGGCATCTAAGCGTGAAGCCCCCCTCAAGATGAGATATCTTTCAAGACCCCTCGAAGACGACGAGGTTGATAGGGCAGAGGTGGAAGTGCAGCAATGTACGAAGCTGACTGTTACTAATAGGTCGTACACTTGATCACAGAGAGATGAACGGGATGAGTGATCACTTCGTTCAGCTCATTACTCTCAGATGTTAACGCTTCTTCGATATGCGGCTTTCAAGGTGCAAGAAAAAACGGCGTACATGCCGTTTTTTTATTCTTACAGCACCAAAATATCCCGCTGCAGATTGATTTTTATCACCTGATTCACTATAATATTTGCATATGTTTTTACCCAATGAAAGGAGTCTGCTATGGACCGGACCGAAAGACCCGTCGGCGTGATCGTAGCCATGGAAGTAGAACTGAATACCATCCGGAACGCCATGGAAGATCCCGGCCACGTCCGGATCTCCGGTATGGATTTTTATCAGGGCACCGTGAACGGACGCCCGGTCGTGACGGCCCGGTGCGGCGTCGGGAAAGTGTGCGCGGCCATCTGCGCGCAGACCATGATCCGGGAATATGCGCCCCAGTGCATTCTCGGTGCGGGGATCGCGGGATCGCTGCAGGGACTGCCGATCGGCGGAGTCGCGGTCGCGGACGCTCTGGCGCAGCATGACTTCGACCTGGTCGCGTTCGGCTATCCCCTTGGCTATATCCCGGCGCTGAAAAGCGAATACTGTTCAACAGACCGCGGCATGATCGATACGCTGACGGAACTGGCAGAGGAAATGAGTGTTTCATACGCGTGCGGCACGATCGTCAGCGGGGACAGTTTCATCAGCAGCGATACGAAAAAACAGCAGCTGATCCGCAGCTTTCCGAATGCCGTAGCCTGTGAAATGGAAGGCGCGGCCATCGCACAGGTGTGCTGCATGAATGGTATCCCGTTTGCCGTGATCCGCGCGATCTCGGACAACGGAGATGAGGATTCCAAAGAAGATTATCCGGCTCATGAAGCCATGGCGGCCGACGTTTCGGCCCGCATGGTCCTGGCATTTATCGGCCGTTACAGAGGAGAATAATATGGCTATCGCAACGAAAAACAAAGTATTGAAAGAAGTTGTCTGGGTGCTGACCATTCTGGTCGGCGCGGCGTTATACTCGATCGGTTTCGATCTGTTCTGGAAACCGGCAGCTTTGAACGGCGGCGGTGTGTCCGGTCTGTCGCTGATCATTTTCAAAGCAACGGGTTTTGCTTCGGTCGGTATCATCAACTTTCTAATCAACGTGCCCCTGTTCGTCGCAGGGCGGGCGAAACTTGGCAACCGCTTTTTCATCGGATCCTGCATCGGTATGCTGTTCTCCAGTGTGACGCTGGACCTTTTTGACCGGATACCGGTGCCGCAGATGGATAATATCTTCCTGCCGATCATATACGGCGGCATTATCTGCGGTCTGGGCGTCGGCCTGATCGTCCGGTCCAACGCCACGGCGGGCGGTTCCGATATCCTGATCCGTCTGATCAAAATGAAGCGTCAGAACGCGTCCGTGGGCACGATCAGCCTTTGCATCGATACCTGCGTCATCCTGCTGAACGCCGTCGTGTTCAAAGATATCCAGACGGCGCTGTACAGCGGCATTTCCGTATTCATTTATTCCAAAGTCTTTGACGCGGTGATCTACAGCTTCGACTTCAGCCGGGTCGCCCTGATCATTTCCAAGCATCACGGCGAGATCGCCGAAGTCATTGCGGAAAAGATGCAGCGCGGTGTCACGCTGCTGGAAGGCGAGGGTTATTATACGCATGAACACACCAAAGTGGTCATGACCGCCCTGCCCAACAAGCAGCTGCCCGAACTGAAGCAGCTCGTGACGGGAGTCGATCCCGACGCGTTCATCATCATCCAGGATTCGCATAACATCCTGGGCGAAGGATTCCAGAAATACAGCAAGACAAATCTGTGATTTGTCCGCAGCACCAGGGAGGCCATAGGATCTGTATATGGACCGCTTCAAACTGCACTCTGAATACGCGCCTACCGGCGACCAGCCGGAGGCCATTGACGCCCTCTGCGAGGGCTTTCTTCAGGGCAACAAATTTCAGACGCTGCTCGGCGTGACCGGCTCCGGCAAGACGTTCACGATGGCGAACGTGATCGCGCGGCTCAACCGGCCCACGCTCGTCCTGGCCCATAATAAAACGCTGGCGGCGCAGCTCTACAGCGAATTCAAGGAGTTTTTCCCGGAAAACGCGGTGGAGTATTTCGTCAGTTATTACGATTATTACCAGCCGGAGGCGTACGTGCCTTCGTCTGACACCTATATCGCGAAGGATTCCGCCATCAATGACGAGATCGACCGGCTGCGGCATTCCGCGACCGCGTCGCTGTCGGAGCGGCGGGACGTGATCATCGTGTCCTCCGTGTCCTGCATCTACGGTTTGGGCAGTCCCATCGATTACCAGAACATGACGCTGTCCATCCGGCCCGGCCAGACCTGGGACCGGGGGGAGATCATCCGCCGCCTGGTGGACATGCAGTACGACCGGAACGACATGGACTTCAAGCGCGGGACATTCCGCGTGCGGGGCGACACCGTCGAAGTGATCCCGGCTTCCAGCGAAGCGTACGGGATCCGCATCGAACTGTTCGGCGATGAGATCGACCGCATTCTGGAGATCGACACGCTGACCGGGAAAGTCCGCTCCTCCCTGGACCACGCCGTGGTCTTCCCCGCCTCCCACTACGTGGTGAGCCGGGACGCGATGCTGCGCGCCACGGAAGCCATTGAAGAAGAACTGAAGGAGCAGGTCGAGTATTTCCGGAAGAACGACCGCCTGATCGAGGCGCAGCGGATCGCGGAGCGCACGCATTTTGACGTAGAGATGATGAAGGAGACCGGTTTCTGCTCCGGGATCGAGAACTATTCGCGCCATCTGGCGGGCCTGCCGGCCGGCGCCACGCCGCATACGCTGTTCGATTATTTCCCGAAGGATTTCATCCTGATGATCGATGAATCCCATATGACGGTCCCGCAGGTGCGCGCGATGTACGCCGGGGACCGGAACCGGAAGACGACGCTGGTGGAATACGGTTTCCGCCTGCCCTCCGCGCTGGACAACCGGCCGCTGAACTTTCAGGAATTCGAGGAGCGCCTGAACCAGGTGCTGTTCGTTTCCGCCACGCCGTCCGTGTACGAAAAAGAACACGAATCGCTCCGGGTGGAGCAGGTGATCCGTCCGACGGGCCTGCTGGATCCCGAAGTGGAGGTCATGCCGGTCTCCGGTCAGGTGGACGACCTGCTGGGCCGCTGCCGCAAGGCGGTGGAAGAGGGCGGCAAGGTGCTGGTCACGACGCTGACCAAGCACATGGCGGAGGACCTGACCGGATATCTGCGGGAAAACGGCGTGAAGGTCCGTTACCTGCATTCCGACATCGATACGCTGGAGCGCGTGGAGATAATCCGCGACATGCGTCTGGGCGTGTTTGACGTCCTGGTCGGCATCAACCTGCTGCGCGAAGGCCTGGATATCCCGGAAATCAACCTGGTCGCGATCCTGGACGCGGACAAGGAAGGCTTCCTGCGTTCCGAGACCGCGCTGATCCAGACCATCGGCCGCGCCGCCCGCAATGTTGACGGCCACGTCGTCCTGTATGCGGATACAATGACGGATTCCATGGCGGCCGCCATCGGCGAAACGAACCGCCGCCGCGCCATCCAGCAGGCTTATAACGAGGCGCACGGGATCACGCCCGCTTCCATCAAAAAGGCGGTGCGCGACCTGATCGCTATCTCGCATAAGGTGGAGGCCAAGTCCTCCGCGGCGCTGGACAAGGATCCGGAATCCATGAGCGAACAGGAGTTAAAGAAGCTGATCGCAGAAGTCACGAAACGCATGAATCAGGCCGCGGTAGAGCTTGATTTTGAAGAAGCTGCAGTGCAGCGCGATAAAATGCTGGAACTGAAAAAGTACCTGCAAGATCGAGGATGAGTATGAGATCTGTCGGGAAAAAGATCATAGCCTGCCTCACAGGGATCCTGCTCCTGGCCGGAAGCGTCGCGCTGGTCAGGACCATGGCGTTCCCGCTGGCGGAAACGAAGGAGCAGATCGATGAAGAAGCGGTCCGTTCCCTCGAAAGCCTGGTGTCGGAAGATGCGCAGGACGCAGAAGCGGCCGTGTATGCCGTGAGGGAGCAGCGCGCGGAAGAGTCGGCCAGGTATAAGGCTTCCGTGGAAGAATCGTACCGGCAGCGGGCTTCCTCCGTGGCGGCATCTTTGAAACAGGCTTCTCTGGAAGAGGAATCGCGCATCGCGCAGATGATCTGGGAAGAGGAATCGCGGAAGGCGGAATCCGCTGCGATCGCACGGTCGGCTGCGGCGTCGCGTGCGGCGGCAGTGCAGAGCATTGCGGAAGCGGATGCATCGCTGGCAGAAGAAGAATGGCTGCGGGCTTCGTCTATCGCGGAGGCGGAAAGTCTGGCGGAAGAATCGCGGGCAGTTGCATCCCGCGAGGCAGCGGAAGCAGCTGCCCGGGCGGAAGCAGAGCGGAGCGCGGCCGAATCGCGTGCAGCCGAGTCCAGAGCGGCCGAGTCCCGGGCCGCGGAGACCACAGCGGCGCAGCCGCCGGTCAGCACGGGACAGATCGTATTCGTCGGCGATTCCCGCACATCAGGCTTCATCGGCGCCGGCCTCATGCCGGCTTCCCGCTGCCTCGTGTACGGCGGTGCCGTGTATGCCTGGTATGATAATGTCCGGGCCGCCGCTGCGATGCAGCCCTCCAAAGTGGTCTTTTTCGGCGGACAGAACGATCTGGGCGTCTATCACGGAAACGCCACGCAGTTTATCAATGCGTATACGGATCTGATCCGTTATTTCCAGAGCCTTTCCCCCGGCACGCGGATCTACTGCAATCTGATCTTCCCGTGTACGGATGTGGCCGTGGCCGAAATGCCCGGGCGGGAAAACCGGGCGGCGTATAACGCAGCCATCGCGCAGATGTGTGCGGAAAACGGCTGGACCTGCATCGATACGACGGCGGGCTTCAACAGTTCCTATTTCGGTGCAGACGGCATTCATTTCTTTATGAGCTGGTATCCCATTTGGTGGCAGAATCTGAGAAGCAGCGTGGGCTTCTAAAGGAGAGACATGAAACGGTTTGCAATTGAATTCGGCGCGGTCCTCCTGCTGGCTGCTTTTATGTTCTTCATGCTGCGGGACAAGGGCACGACCGGCGTCCTGCCTTCTGAGATCGAACAGAAACTGACGGAAGCCGGCCTCCTGGAGCAGATGACCAAAGCTTCCGACCTGACGGTCAAGCGCAATCTGGGGCTTGATTACGAAGAGCTGGGAGACTTTGTCTATTATTCGTCTCCGGATTTCATGGAAGTCCGGGAACTGCTGATCATTAAAACGGAAAATGATGCGATCCGTCAGGAAGCGGAACGCATCGTGCGGAACCGCGTGGAAGAGCGCCGCAATGTCTTTGAAAGCTACGGCCCCGAACAGTTCGCAATGCTGGGACGCGCGGAGATCTACGTGAAGGACGATTATCTTGTATTTATCGTCGCGGACGACCCTGCGGCCATCCTGTCGCTGATCCGCCGGGAAGTGGAGGCATAAGCGATGGTTTTCAGCAGTATCATTTTCCTGTATTTCTTCCTGCCGCTGTGCCTGCTCCTGTACTTCCTCGTACCGGGGATCCGGGCCAAAAACGTCATTCTTTTACTGTTCTCCCTTCTGTTTTACGGCTGGGGGGAACCGGTCTACATCCTACTGATGCTCCTTAACATCACGGTCAACTATTTCCTGGGCCGTCTGATGGAATGGGAGCCGGATAAGAAAAAAAGAACGCTCGTCTTTGCAGTATTTTTCAACCTGCTGGTGCTCGGCTTTTTCAAGTACTACGGATTCCTGATCGAGAGCATCAACGGCCTGCTGGGCACTTCGCTGCCCGTGCGCAAACTGCCGCTGCCGATCGGCATTTCTTTCTATACGTTCCAGACGCTGTCTTATATTATTGATCTGTACCGGGGCAAATTTAAGGCGCAGAGGAGCCTGATCCGTTTCGGACTGTATATCTCCATGTATTTCCAGCTGATCGCAGGGCCGATCGTGCGGTATCACGATGTCGAGAAGCAGCTCTCGCAGCGGGAGATCTCCGCGCGGCGGCTCGGCAAGGGCCTTGCGATGTTCCTGTTCGGCCTGGGCAAGAAAGTGCTGATCGCCAACCTGGTCGGGGAACTGTTCGATATCCTGGTGAGCGGACAGACGCAGTTCAGCACGCTGGGCGCCTGGATCGGCGCCATCGCCTACACGCTGCAGATCTATTTTGACTTTTCCGGTTACTCTGATATGGCCGTGGGCCTGGGCCACGCATTCGGGTTCGATTTCCCGGAAAACTTCCGGACCCCGTATCTGTCCTCGTCGGTCACGGAGTTCTGGCGCCGCTGGCATATTTCGCTGGGGACCTGGTTCCGGGAATACGTATATATCCCGCTGGGCGGCAACCGGGGCGGCGCGGCGAAGCATATCCGCAATATCCTGATCGTCTGGGCGCTGACCGGGCTGTGGCACGGCGCGAACTGGACGTTTGTGCTGTGGGGTCTGTATTATGCGGTATTCCTGCTGATCGAAAAATACGTCGTCAAAAAGCGGGTGCCGGTGCTGGGGAATATCGTGACCCTGCTGATCGTCGTCGTGGGCTGGGTGCTGTTTTCGTCGAACGATCTGGCGGAGGTGGGCGTCCGGCTGAGCGCGATGGCCGGCTTCGGAGCGCTGGGCCTGACGGATACGGCCGCGCTGTTTTATCTGCGGGAGTACGCGGTCTGGCTGATCCTCGGGATCGTGCTGTGCCTGCCGTTCGCGGCGCGCCTGAAAACCGGCCTGCTCTGGAAACACCGCGTGCTGACCGGTTTGATCGCGCTGCTGATCCTGGTCATCAGCACGGCTTTCCTGGTCACGCAGAATTACAATCCGTTCCTGTATTTCCGGTTTTAGGAGGCTGCCATGTCGGAACATAAAGATTCCAAACTGAAGAAGATCCTGAGCAATGCCGGAAGATACCGCCTGTTCGGTGTTTTTGTTTCGGTCCTGCTGCTTGCGGTGCTGGCGGCGCATCTGCTGATTCCCGACAAGCATTTTTCAGAGCAGGAAAAACGGGTGCTCACGCAGGTGCCGGCCCTGTCCTGGGATGGATTGAAAAGCGGCAAACTGACGTCGCAGGCGGAAGAGTACGCCGCCGATCAGTTCCCGGGGCGGGACGCGGCGATGAGCCTGAAGATGGGGATTTCCCATGCCCTGGGCCAGCGGATCTCGCACGGCGTCTACTATATGCAGGACGATACGCTGGCCGAGACCTTCCCGGACTGGGACCGGGATCTGGAGACCAGGACGGAGGAAGCCATCCTCGCTTTTGCCGAAAGACATACGGATGTTCCGATGTATTTCATGCTGGCCCCTACCAGGATCGGGCTGTATGAGGAGCAGCTGCCCGCGAATGCGCCGCACGCCGACCAGAATGCGTATATCGACGGGTTTTACCGGATGATTCAGGACGCGGTGGAACCGGTCGATGTCCGTTTCGCTCTGCAGGCGCAAAAACAGAGCGGAAAAGAAGTCTACTACAGTTCCGACCATCACTGGACAACGGACGCTTCCTATGAGGCTTACCGGGTCCTGGCCGGAGCGCTGGACATTTCGCCCGCGGATTACCGGAAGAGCATCGTCAACAATACGTTCCGCGGCTCCCTGATCGCCAAGAGCGGCTTTGTGCTGCCGGCTTACGATTCGATCGCGGTGCAAACGGACGACCCGAAATTCAGATATTTTGTAAGAAGAACGGAAACGAATGAAAGCTTTTCCAGCTGCTATTTCCCGGAAAAACTGAACGGGAGCGACCCGTACGAAGTGTTTTTCGGAGGCAATTTCCCGCTGATCGAGATCGAAACGACGGCGGATAATCACAAGACCCTGCTGATCATCAAGGATTCCTATGCCAACTGCCTGGTCCCGTTTTTGCTGGAATCGTATGAGAAGATCGTGCTGATGGATCCCCGTTACTATGCTTACGGAGCGGACGCCCTCTTTCTGACGGAAGACGTCACGGAAGTCCTGTTCCTGTACGATGCCGCGACGCTGGCGGCGGATACCAGCCTCTGGCGGGTGCTGGACGAGCGGTAACTGGCGAGGTGGGTATGAGATCGGTAGGAAAAAAACTGGCAGCGTGCGTGATCGGGATATTGATCCTGACGGGCAGCGTTGTGCTGATCAGGACCCTGGCATTCCCTGCGGCAGAGACAAAGGAGCAGGTCGATGAAGAAGCGGTCCGCTCCCTCGAAAGCCTGGTCTCGGAAGGCGCTCAGGACGCGGAAGCGGCCGTGTATGCCGCGAGGGAACAGCGCGCGGAAGAGTCGGCCAGGAATAAAGCATCCGTAGAGGAATCGTATCGGCAGCGGGCTTCCTCTGTGGCGGCGTCCCTGAAGCAGGCTTCGCTGGAAGAGGAATCGCACGCGGCGCAGTTGGCCTGGGAAGAAGAATCCCGGAAGGCGGAATCCGCGGCGATTGCCCGGTCCGCTGCGGCGTCCCGAGCCGCGGCGGCGCAGAGCATTGCGGAAGCGGATGCGTCGCTGGCGGAGGAAGAGTGGATGCGGGCTTCATCCATTGCAGAAGCGGAAAGACTGGCGGAAGAGTCCCGTGCGGCTGCGTCCCGCGAGGCAGCGGAAGCGGCTTCCCGGGCGGAAGCGGAGCGGATCGCGGCCGAATCCCGGGCTGCAGAATCCAGAGCCGCCGAGTCCCGCGCAGCCGAGTCCCGTGCCGCGGAAACCACAGCCGCGCAGCCGCCGGTCAGTACCGGACTGGTTGTTTTTATCGGGGATTCGCGGACTTCCGGCTTCATCGGCGCCGGGCTCATGCCGGCCTCGCGCTGTTTTGTGTACGGCGATTCGGTCGATTTCTGGTATGATAATGTCCGGGCCGCCGCCGCGCTGCAGCCCTCCAAAGTTGTCTTTTTCGGCGGTCAGAACGACCTGGGATGCTTCTCTGGGAACACCTCCGTGTTTATTTCGGAATACACTAATCTGATCCGGTATTTCCGGAGTCTTTCTCCGGGCACGCAGATCTACTGCAACCTGATCTTCCCCTGCACGGATGCCGCTGTGGCGGAAATGCCCGGCAGGGAAAAGAGAAACGAATACAACGCAGGGATCGCGCAGATGTGCGCCGAAAACGGCTGGACCTGCATCGATACGACAGCCGGGTTCAACAGCTCGTATTTTACCGGGGACGGCATTCATTTTTCCATGAGCTGGTATCCCACCTGGTGGTCGAATCTGAGAAACAGTGTAGGCTTTTAAAAACAGAGAAAAGAATGCAACAAAATACCTTCCCGGATTGTTTTACGGAAAACAGACAAACATCGGAGGAGAAAAGATCATGAAATGCAATACGATCTGCTGCATTTTATTACTTCTCGCGGTTATCTGCTGCGGATGCGGCCAGAAGAAGGATACAACGTATCTGCCCATCGGGACGGAAACGGAGTTGACGGAAGCCGGGCAGGAGACAGGACTGAAGCTTTCTGTTGCGGACGGTCAGGAACTTCACGCCGGTGTCTCGTCGATAAAACTGCTCCTTCACAACGGGACTGACAGTAGAGTCGGATTCGGCCGGGAAATCGAAGTGTTCTTAAAGAGCGGGAACGGATGGAAGAAAATCAAATGGAAAGACGGCGCGACGATCTTGGCGGATTATATGGAAATCTCCGCATCCGCCGACTATACCATATCTCTCGATTACGAATCTCTGTACGGCGCCACTCTGATCGAAGGCACCTACCGGGTCGTGAAAAATGTCTGGAAGAACGATGAAAAGGTAAGCGTGACGGCGGAATTTACCGTCCTGCCTTAAGACACTGCTTCCGAAAACAAGTACTCGCACTTTACACTGATTTGTGCTATAATATAACCTGCGTCTTTTTGGGGGAAATACGGAAGGCGCGGGAGACATTATGGAACGTCTGGAAAAACGCTACATCCGCGTGCGCGGAGCGGCGGAACACAACCTGAAACATATCGATGTGGATATCCCCCGGAACGAGCTGGTGGTCATCACCGGGCTGTCCGGTTCGGGAAAATCTTCTCTGGCTTTCGATACGATCTACGCCGAGGGACAGCGCCGGTACATGGAGTCCCTTTCTTCGTATGCGCGGCAGTTCCTGGGACAGATGGACAAGCCGGACGTGGAGAGCATCGAGGGCCTCTCGCCTGCCATTTCCATCGACCAGAAATCCACGAACCACAACCCGCGTTCCACCGTGGGCACCGTGACGGAGATCTATGATTACCTGCGCCTGCTGTACGCGCGCGTGGGCATCCCGCACTGCCCGCAGTGCGGCCGGGAGATCCGCAAAATGACGGTGGACCAGATGGTGGACACGCTCATGGCGTTCCCGGAACGGACGCGGATCCAGCTGCTGGCGCCGGTCGTGCGCGGCAAAAAAGGCCGCCACGAAAAGGTGCTGGCGGAAGCGGTACGGAAAGGGTTCGTTCGGGCGCGCGTGGACGGCGAACTGCGGGACCTGAACGAAGAATTTGAACTGGACAAAAACCTGAAGCACAATATCGAGATCATCATCGACCGCATCAGTGTGCGGCCGGGCCAGGAGAGCCGGCTGACGGATTCGCTGGAGACGGCGCTGAGCCTGACCGACGGCTTGGTGTGGGCGGATGTTGACGGCCAGATCCTGACGTTCAGCCAGCATTTCGCCTGCCCGGATTGCGGAATCAGCGTGGAAGAGATCGAACCGCGCAGCTTTTCCTTCAACAACCCGTTCGGGGCCTGCCCAGTCTGCGCTGGCCTGGGCTATACGATGAATTTCGAGCGGGACCTGATCATTGACGAAGAAAAGAGTTTCCGCGAAGGATGCGTGCGGGCGCTCGGCTGGATCAGTTCCGGCAGCGGCGACAGCTTTTCGGGCTGTCTGCTGAACGCGATCTCGGAGCAGTACGGTCTGGACCTGAACACGCCGTTCAAGGACCTGCCGAAGGAACAGCAGGACGCGTTTTTATACACCGGGTACCCGGACGTGCTGCACGTGCATTACACGAGCCGGCGCGGCCAGGGGATTTATGACGAAAAGTTCAACGGCCTGATCGACAACCTGAAGCGGCGCTATGAAGAAACGCCGGTCAGTTTCCGGGCCGAATACGAGAAATTCATGCGGTTCGCGCCATGCGCCGCGTGCGGCGGGAAGCGGCTGAAGCCGACGTCGCTGGCGGTGACGGTCAAGGACTGGAACATCATCGACCTGTGCGACAATGCGGTCGGGAAGCTGAAACCCATGATCGATGCGTGGGAGTTCAGCCAGGCGGAGCAGATCATCGCGAGCCCGATCCTGAAGGAAGTGAAGGCCCGGCTGGGCTTCCTGGTGGACGTGGGGCTGGAATATCTGGCTCTTTCGCGCGGCGCGGCGACGCTGTCCGGCGGGGAGGCGCAGCGCATCCGGCTGGCTACGCAGGTGGGCTCCGGGCTGGTAGGCGTGTCATACATCCTGGACGAGCCAAGCATCGGCCTGCACCAGCGCGATAACGCCAAACTGCTGGCGACGCTGAAGCAGCTGCGGGATCTGGGCAACAGCGTGATCGTCGTGGAGCACGACGAGGATACGATGTGGGCGGCGGATACGATCATCGACATCGGGCCGGGACCCGGCGAGCACGGCGGACAGGTCGTGGCGGTCGGGACGGCACAGGATATCATCAATACGCCGGGGTCCATCACCGGCGATTACCTGAGCGGCCGGAAGAAAATCCCGGTGCCGGAAAAGAGGCGGCCGCCGCAGGGATTCCTGACCATCAAAGGCGCGGCGGAGAACAACCTGAAGCATATCGACGTGGATCTGCCGCTTCGGGTGTTTACCTGCGTGACCGGCGTGTCCGGCTCCGGGAAAAGCTCGCTGATCAACGAGATATTGTACAAAACGGCGGCGCGCCAGCTGTACCGCGCCAAGGATGAGCCGGGCAAGAGCGACGGCATCCTGGGGCTGGAGCAGATCGACAAGGTCATCGCCATCGACCAGTCGCCCATCGGCCGCACGCCGCGGTCGAATCCGGCCACGTATACCGGCGTGTTCGACCAGATCCGCGACCTGTTCGCGGGGACCATCGATGCGAAGGAACGCGGCTATAAGAAGGGCCGCTTCAGTTTCAACGTGAAGGGCGGCCGCTGCGAGGCCTGCCAGGGCGACGGCATCCTGAAGATCGAGATGCATTTCCTGTCCGACGTTTACGTACCCTGCGAGATCTGCGGAGGGCGGCGCTACAACCGGGAAACGCTGGAAGTGCGGTATAAGGGAAAAAATATCGCGGACGTACTGGACATGACGGTATCGGAAGCGGTACAATTCTTTGATAAGGTCCCGTCCCTGGTCCGCAGGATCAGCTGGCTGGAGTACGTGGGCCTGGGCTATATCCGCCTGGGACAGCCGTCCACCACGCTGTCCGGCGGCGAGGCGCAGCGCGTGAAGCTGGCCACGGAGCTTTCCAAGCTGGAGACCGGCAGCACGCTGTACATTCTGGACGAGCCGACCACCGGCCTGCATTTCGCGGACGTGCACAAACTGACGGAGATCCTGCAGCGGCTCACGGACGGCGGCAACACGGTGGTGGTCATCGAGCACAACCTGGACGTGATCAAGTCCGCGGACTGGATCCTGGATCTGGGCCCCGAAGGGGGCGACGGCGGCGGCACGGTGGTGGCGCAGGGCACGCCGGAAGAGGTCGCGGCCAACCCGAATTCATATACGGGGCAGTTTTTGAAGAGGATGTTATAAGAAGTACCATGAACGAATACGAGAACTACGACGAATTGGAAGAGACAGGCGGGGGAACGCCCTCCGAAGGCGGAAATGACAGCAAGGACAGCGAATACGAGCTGTTCTGTTCCATGTGCCGCCGCCCGGAAAGCAAGTGCGGCAAGCTGATGCGCCTGCCCGGCGGGCTGAACATCTGCCCGGACTGCATGCAGCGGTCGTTTGATACATTCCGCCAGTCCGGCATCGACATCAACAGTCTGCCCAAGATCCCGCTGGGCCGCCTGGACTTCAGCCAGCTGCAGGACGACATGCCGCAGGCGCACCAGGGCGTGAAAAAGAAAAAGAAAGAAGAGAAGAAGCCGCAGGAAGAACTGAAATTCTCCGACGTGCCGCGTCCTCATCGCATCAAGGCGATGCTGGACGAGTATGTCGTGGGCCAGGAGAAGGCGAAAAAAGTCCTGTCCGTCGCGGTCTACAACCATTATAAGCGCGTCTTTTCCGACAAAAAGGACGGCGTGGACATCGAAAAGTCCAACATCCTGATGATCGGCCCCACCGGCAGCGGCAAGACGTTCCTGGTCAAGACGCTGGCCGGGCTGCTGAAAGTCCCGCTGGCCATCGCGGACGCGACGTCCCTGACCGAGGCGGGCTATATCGGCGACGACATCGAAAGCGTCCTGTCCAAGCTGCTGATGGCGGCAGATGACGACTTGGAGCGCGCCGAGCACGGGATCGTGTTCATTGACGAGATCGACAAGATCGCGAAGAAGCAGAACATGAACAGCCGCGACGTCTCCGGCGAATCCGTGCAGCAGGAGCTGCTGAAGATGCTGGAAGGCAGTGCCATCGAAGTGCCGGTCGGCGCTACCAGCAAGAACCCGATGGTCCCCACCGCCACGATCGACACCACCAACATCCTGTTCATCTGCGGCGGCGCGTTCCCGGAACTGGAGGAGATCATCCGCCAGCGCTTAAAGGGTGTGAACAGCATCGGCTTTTCGGCGGATATCAACGCCTCGTCCGACGATCGCGACCGCGTCCTGGCGCAGGTGACCATGGACGACCTGCGGAAGTTTGGCATGATCCCCGAATTCATCGGCCGCCTGCCCGTCATCGCGACGCTGGAAAGCCTGACCGAGGACTACCTGGTCCGCATTCTGAAAGAGCCGAAAAACGCCATCCTGAAGCAGTATAAGAAGCTGATGGCGATGGATGAAGTGGAGCTCGAATTCGAGGACGAAGCGCTGCGCCTGATCGCGGAAAAAGCCATGAAGAAGGACACCGGCGCCCGCGCGCTGCGCTCCATTCTGGAAGAATACATGCTGGACATCATGTACGAGATCCCGCGCGACGACTCCATCGGCCGGGTCGTGATCACCCGGGATTACCTCGAAGGCAGGGGCGGCCCGCGCATCGTGCTGCGGGGTATGGAGCAGCTGCCGGAACAGGCGGGAGGCTGAGATGAAGCGCGAACTGAAGGATTCCTATGACCTGAACGAACTGCGGGCCATCGTCTCGGACCTGCGCGCCCCGGACGGCTGTCCCTGGGACCGCGTGCAGGATTACGATTCCCTGAAGATCACCCTGCGCGACGAGACGCAGGAAGTGCTGGACGCCGTGGACAACCGCGACGCGGAAAACCTCAAGGAGGAACTCGGCGACCTGCTTCTGCAGGTGATCTTTTACGCGGACCTGGCGGCGGCGGACGGGCTGTTCACGCTGGACGACGTCATGACCGGCCTGGGCCGCAAACTGGTGCGCCGCCATCCCCACGTGTTCGGGGATGCGCATGCGGAAACGCCTGAGGAGGCGCTCGCCCTGTGGCGCGAAGTCAAGCGCCGCGAGCGGGAGGAAGGATATCAATAAATGCGGATCGATAAATATCTGAAAGTCGCGCGCATTATTAAGCGCCGCACCGTAGCCAACGAGGCCTGCGACGCGGGCCGGGTCAGCGTGAACGGCAAGCAGGTCAAGGCGTCTTATGACGTGAAGCCCGGCGACGAGATCGAGATCGGCTTCGGAAACCGGGCCGTGAAGATCCGGGTGCTGGAAGTGAAGGAGACCGTCCGGAAAGAAGAGGCGGACGGCCTGTTCGAATATCTGTAGGAGCGTCGCATGAGCGTCAGGCTGAAAAGCAAAAGCAGAAAAAAGAAAAAGAACAACAGCCTGCTGATCCTGCTGGTGATCACAGTGATTCTGCTGGCCGGCCTCGGCGCGGCCATTCTCAGCTTGTCGCAAAAAGCGAAATCCTATCAGGCGCGGGAGCAGGAACTGGAGTCCCAGATCGCGCTGGAACTGAAAAAGGCGGAAACGTTCAAGGAACAGGAAAAGTACCGCCAGACGCTGAAATTCGTCGAAGAGATCGCCCGGGAACGCCTGAACCTGGTCTTCCCGGACGAGATCATCGTGATCCCCCATGATTAGCGGGACGCGGAGCGCACTGGCGGAAAGAATCCGCCGGAAAGGCCTCTTCCGGAAGGGAGGCCTGTATCTGATCGCTTTGAGCGGCGGCTGCGATTCGGTCAGCCTGCTTTTTTTGATGAAAGAACTGGCGGAGGCGGAGGGATTTGCCCTCCACGCCCTGCATGTTAATCATGTCCTGCGGGAAGACGCCGCAGCGGATGAGGCTTTCTGCGTGGAACTCTGCGGCAGGTTGTCCATCCCGCTGCACGTGTTCCGGGAAGACGTGACGGGGTTCAGCGCGCGGAACAAGATCAGTCTGGAAGAAGCGGGGCGAAACTGCCGGTATGCACGGCTGCGGGAAACGGCCGGGCTGATCGGCGCCGACGCGGTCCTGACCGCGCATCAGCGCGATGACCAGGCGGAGACCGTGCTGCTGGCCCTGCTGCGGGGCAGCGGGCTGTCGGGCCTGTGCGGCATGGAAAAGCGGAAGCCATTTGCCGGCAGTACCGAACTGATCCGGCCCCTGCTGGACATTTCCCGGGAAGAACTTGAAAAATATTTACGGGAAAAAGGAGAGACCTGGAGGGAGGACGACAGCAATGCGGATGAGACTTATTCCCGCAATTACGTCCGCCGCACCCTGCTCCCGCTGATGGAGGAACGCTTTCCCGGCGCCGCGGAGCATGTGAGCGCTGCGGCTGAACATCTGCGCGAAGCGGAAGAGTATCTGCGTCATCAGGCAGACGCCTGGCTGTCAGAGAATGCGCAGGGCGACGTGCTGCTGCAGGAACCGCTGGCCCGGCTGGATCCGGCCCTGCGGTATTATGTCTGGCGGCAGTTCCTGGCCGGCACCGGTCTGCGGGATCTGACAGAAGTCCATTTTGATGCGCTGAAGGAACTGCCGGAAAAAACCAGCGGGACGCGTGCGGTCCTGCCGCGCGGGAGGACCGTCGTACGGGAGCAGGACGGCCTGCGCCTGGTCGCCGGAACATTTCTGACAGACCCGGAGCCCGTCCCGCGTCTCGAGATCCGGACATTTCCCCGTCCCGCGGCATTAAAAATTCCCGATACCCCCTACACGAAATGGATGGATTGTGCTATAATAACTCCCGATATCTGCCTGAGACACAGGCAGAGGGGAGATTATCTGATCCTGGCCAACGGAAAACAGAAGAAGTTGGCCCGTTTTCTGGTAGATGAAAAGATCCCGCTCGGCGAGCGCGACAGCCTCTGGCTCCTCGCGGACGGCCCGCACATCCTGTGGGTGGTCGGGCACCGCTTAAGCTATGCGGCGCGGATCACGGAATCGACGGAAACGGTGGCGGAAGTCAAGATCAGTTTATAAGGAGAGCGCGATGGAAAAACATGTGGTCAAGCCCCTGATTTCGGCGGAAGAAGTGGAAAAACGGATCTGCGAACTGGCGGAACAGCTTAACAAAGATTACGCGGGCCGCACCGTGCATATGATCGGCATCCTGAAAGGGAGCGTCCCGTTCCTGTGCGCGCTGGCCAAGCGGCTGACGGTCCCGGTCACGATGGACTTCATGAGCTGCTCCAGTTACGGCTCGGGCACCACCAGCAGCGGCGCAGTGCGCCTGAATAAGGACCTGGACGAATCCATCGAAGGCCGCGACGTCCTGCTCGTGGAGGACATCATCGACACCGGCCACACCCTGTCCTACCTGGTCAACCTGCTGAAGGACAGAAAACCGGCCAGCCTGAAGCTGGCGGCGCTGCTGAACAAGCCGTCCCGCCGCACCTGCCCGGTGGACGTGGATTATTCGTGCTTTATGATCGAAGACGTGTTCGTGGTCGGGTACGGCCTGGATTATGACCAGCGGTACCGCAACCTGGATTACGTCGGATATGTCGAATTCATCTGATAAGGAGTACAGCCTTTGAACCCGAATCAAACACCGCCCAGACGCGCCAACTGGCTTTTGATCTTTGTTATGTTAGCCGTGGGAGGCACGCTTATCTTCAGTATGCTCACGAATCTCCAGAAACGCAATCAGACGGAGACGAATTACAGCGCCTTTTTGACCGCCATGGAAAAGAAGACGGTCAGTGAGGTGCGGATTGAGCAAAGCGAAGACGTTCCCAGCGGCACGGTCTATTATTCCGTGACCGGGGATAATCAGACGTATTATTTCTATACCTCCGATGTCAACGAGGTCCAGTCCGCCCTGCTGGCGTATGAAGCCCGGGGCGTCAAAGTCGATTACCGGGTGACGGAAGTGAATCATCCGGTGGACCTGCTGACGATCATCTCCCTGGTCGGGATGGGGATCATGGTCCTCTTCATCTTCATCACGCTGATGCGGACTTCCGGCGGCGCCAACGCCAGAATGATGGATTTCGGCAAGAGCCGCGCCGTCCGGGTCGCCGCCAGCAAGATCACGTTCCGCGACGTGGCCGGCCTGGAAGAGGAAAAGGAAGACCTGGAGGAAATCGTGGATTTCCTGAAAGATCCCCAGAAATATATCCAACTGGGCGCCCGCATTCCGAAAGGCATCCTGCTGATGGGCCCGCCCGGCACGGGCAAAACGCTGCTGGCGAAGGCCATTGCAGGAGAAGCCGGCGTGCCGTTCTTCAGCATTTCCGGCTCTGATTTTGTGGAAATGTTCGTCGGCGTCGGCGCGAGCCGCGTGCGCGACCTGTTCCAGGACGCAAAGAAAAATGCGCCCTGCATCGTGTTTATCGATGAGATCGACGCCGTGGCGCGCCACCGCGGCAGCGGCCTGGGAGGCGGCCATGACGAGCGCGAGCAGACTTTAAACCAGCTGCTGGTGGAAATGGACGGCTTCGGCGTGAATTCCGGCATCATCGTGATGGCGGCCACCAACCGCCCGGACATCCTGGATCCGGCCATCCTGCGGCCCGGCCGCTTTGACCGCAAGATCACGGTGTCCCGGCCCGACGTGAAGGGCCGCGAAGCCATCCTGAAAGTCCACGCCCGCAACAAACCGCTGAGCGACGACGTCGACCTGACCCGCATCGCGCAGACCACGGCCGGCTTCACCGGCGCGGACCTGGAGAACCTGCTGAACGAAGCGGCGATCCTGGCGGCGAAGGAAGACCGGAAATACCTGGTCCAGAACGATATCGACCGCGCCTTCATCAAGGTGGGCATCGGCACGGAGAAAAAGAGCCGCGTGATCACCGAAAAGGACAAGCGCATTACGGCTTACCACGAATCCGGCCACGCGATCCTGTTCCACGTCCTGCCGGATGTGGGCCCGGTGCATACGATCTCCGTGATCCCGACCGGCGTCGGCGCCGCGGGCTACACGATGCCGCTGCCGGAGCAGGATTACTCGCACATGACGAAGAGCCATATCCTGCAGGAAGTCATGGTCCTGCTGGGCGGGCGCATCGCGGAGGAACTGACCTTCGGCGACGTGACCACCGGCGCCAGCCAGGACATTAAG
>JAFRNR010000051.1 GCA_017430085.1 Lachnospiraceae bacterium
CGGTCTTGCGCACGATCTCCAGCGGGCCCATCGCGCCCAGGTCCTTCTCGTCGAAGTACAGGCTGTTGCTGCCGTCCTCGGGAATGACCCGCGCCAGGTCGGTCCTGAGCCAGTCGAACACGGGCATGAAGTTGTAGATGACGACTTTCACGCCGTTGCGCGCCAGCATGCGGACGGTGGAGATGTAGTTGGCGATGTATTCGTCGCGGGAGGGAAGGCCCATCTTGATGTCCTCGTGGACGTTGACGGACTCGATGACTTCGATCTCCAGGCCCGCGTCGTTGACTTCCTTCTTGAGCGCCTTGAATTCGTCCTCCGGCCAGTCGACACCGGCGGGCTTGTCCAGGAGGCCCATGAGGCCGGTCATGCCGGGGATCTGCTTCACGTATTTCAGCGGGATGGGGTCCGTTTTGCTGCCGTACCAGCGGAATGTCATTTTCATGGGATCGTCCTCCTCAGATCAGTTTTTCTTGGTTTTGCGTGTATAGATCGCGACCTCGCCGATGACGAACGCCGCCGCGATGAGCGCGACGAAAGTGATGAACCGCGGGTCGAAGCCGTGCTTTTCGTCGATGCCGACAAACACGTCCACCACATACCAGTAGCATTTGTGCACGAAGAAGCAGATGGCCGCACCGGGGGCGATCGCCGTCACCGCGGACGCGAGGCCGTAGCGCTTGAGCACGACGAGGCCGCACGCGACCAGCGCGCCGCCGATCAGCAGCCAGGTAATGATCGGATCGTAGCAGTTGCCGTTGTGGGTGCTGTCCAGACCGAAAGTGCCGTGGATGACAATAAAGTAAATGCCCGCTGCCAGTGCGGCCAGCGCTGCCGCTATCACAAAGTAAAACCCGAAGCCTTTCTTCGAGGAAGTCTGACTCATGGTTAAGACTCCTTTCAATATACAAATATGAAGTTAAAAATGTCCGAAGCTGAAGCATCCATCCGGTTTGGCCCGCATGCCGCGCCGGATTGAACCTGGGTGCCCTCCCATGTTGGCTCTATTATGGCATAAAAACAGCGTTACTGCAATCTCCATTCCCGCACGGCGCCGTTTCACGAACACGGGATATTGCCGTTCACGTCAAATACCGTTTCATTCACGACAAAAAACCGCCCGAAACCGCCGGAATGACGGCGTGAATGAAAGAAACGGAAACTCACGGACGCTTACAAGGCATGCGCGACAGGCCCGTCCGCTTTACTTTCTCGTATATTTTCCGTACAATAACCACAGATTTCAGCCTTTTCAGGCAAGGCAGCGGCCTGGAAGCATCAGCCGCCGGCCTGTCCGAAGGCGTGACCGCAAAGCCCCGCATGGCTTTGGGTACCGCATTCTGAGAAAGGAGATTTCCTTCATGAAACCTTCAACCAAAAGGACACTGAAAAAGATATTCCTGAACGTGGCGACCGCCCTGTTTGCCGTCGTATTCACGGGCAATGTGATCGCCGGAGAAAATGCCGGCCAGATCAACCAGTTCCTCGGCACCAAGACCAGCAAGACCATTTCCACGCTGCCGGCCGGGCAGGAAGAGGGCTATTCCCGGTATTTTGACAGCAAGTATTCCTCCATCGCCGACCTGAAAGCCGCCGGTGAAGCCAAGGTCCGCGAAGTGGAAGGCGAAGGCATCGTGCTGCTTAAAAACGAAAACAACGCCCTGCCGCTGGCCGCGGGCAGCAAAGTATCGCTGATCGGCGTCACCGTCATGGATCCTGTCTACGGCGGCACCGGCTCCGGCGCGGTGGACGCGGACGGCGCGCCGAACTATTACGACGTGCTGACCGGCGCGGGCTTTGACGTCCTGGACAAGCCCCTGCTGGATTATTATGTGGAGAACGAAGCCAAGCGCAACACCTATGAAATCGGCGAAGTCCGCTGGAAGAAAGTCAGCAAGAACCACGACGACACCATCGGCCAGGGCGAAGACGCCATCTACGTGGTCGGCCGTGTCGGCGGCGAAGGCGACGACGTGACCGCCGAGAAGGAAGATGCGCTGGACGGCGACTACCTGACCCTCAACGAGGACGAGCGCTCCATCCTGGAAGGCCTGAAAGAGCTCAAGGACGACGGCGCTCTCCGTTCCATCACCGTGATCATCAACAGCGCGAATCCGATCTCCACCGCGTTCCTCTTTGAGGAAGACTACGGCGTCGACGCGGCGCTGTGGGTGGGCAGCGTCGGCCAGACCGGCCTGTATGCCGTGGGCGACGTGCTCTCCGGCGCGGTCAACCCCTCCGGCTCCCTGCCGGACACCTGGTGGATGGACAACCGGCTGAATCCCGTGATGAACAACTTTGGCTCCTATACCTACGGCGACGTGGACAAGTACAACTTCAAGGCCCTGTCCGCCTACGGCAAGTACGTGGTCTACCAGGAAGGCATCTACATGGGCTACAAGTACACGGAGACCCGGTACGAAGACGTGGTCATGGGTACGCCCAACGCCGGGAATTTCGCCTATAACAGCGTCGTGTCCTTCCCCTTCGGCTACGGCATGAGCTACACCAGCTTCGCCCTTTCCGACCTGAAGGTTGAAAAGAGCGGCGAGGGCCAGAAGGCCGCCTACACGCTCTCCGTCAGCGTGACCAACACCGGCGACAAGGCCGGCAAGAAGACCGTCCAGATCTACGCGCAGAAGCCGTACACCGAGTACGATCGGCAGAACAAGATCGAAAAGGCCGCCGTGGAACTGGTCGGCTATGCCAAGACCGCGCTGCTGAACCCCGGCCAGAGCGAAACAGTCACCGTTTCCGTGCCGGAATACTACCTGACCTCCTATGACACTTTCGGCAGCGGCGTATACATTCTGGACGAAGGCACCTATTACCTGACCGCCGCCGAAAACGCGCACCAGGCGGCCAACAACATCCTGACGGCCAAGGGCTTCGCGGACGGCATGACTGCCGCCGGCGATACATCCCTGGTATATTCGTTCGAACAGGCGTTCGACAAGGACACCTACGCCAAGGCCTACGGCACCGGCGCAGATGTGAAGCCCCTCTTCGCCGACGCGGATATGAACCGCTATGAAGGCAAGGGCGGCAACGAGATCGTGTATTACTCCCGCAGCGACTGGCAGGGCACCGTGACCCCCGGCAACGTGAAGCTGACCATGACGGACGCCATGGCCAAGGGCGTGGTGCTGGACGACGAAGACCTGCCTGACGCGGCCGGTGTCGATTTCCCTGCGATGGGCAAGAACGCGAACCTGCAGCTCGTCAACATGATGGATTACGCCTACGACGATCCTCAGTGGGACGTCTTCATGGACCAGCTGACCTTTGAAGAGATGGCTTCCGTCACCCTGACCGGCCTCCGCGAGACCGCGGGCGTGAGCAGCGTGGGCAAGCCGGCCACCATCGACCACAACGGCCCCTCCGGCGTGACCCAGAAGTATTCCATCGGCGGCAACGGCTACGCGACGGTCAACAACGACCCCGGCAAGGAACTGAAAGGCACCTGCTATCCCTGCAACGGCATCATCGCTGCCACCTTCAACGACAAGCTGGCTGAGGAAGTCGGCGAGCTGATCGGCGAAGACGCGATGTGGGCCGGCTACGCGGGCCTGTACGGCACCGGCCTGAACATCCACCGTTCCCCCTACGCGGGCCGCGTATTCGAGTACTATTCCGAAGACGGCGTGCTCACCGGCCTGATCGATACCGCTGAAACCAAGGGCATCCAGAGCAAGGGCGTCTATGTGTACAACAAGCACTTCGTGCTGAACGACCAGGAAAACAACCGTGCCGGCATCGGCACCTGGATCCCTGAGCAGGCGCTGCGCGAAAACTATCTGCGCGCCTTCGAGCTGCCCATCGTCAACGCGGACGCGCAGTGCGTCATGACCGGCTACAACCGCCTCGGCGTCAACTGGTGCGGCGCGTACTCCGCCCTGCTGACCGACTGGCTGCGCGGCGAAGCGGGCATGAAGGGCTTCGCAGTCAGCGATATGTACGACGCCTCCTACATGGTGCCCGTGCATGAAATCGTCGCGGGCAACGACATTCCCGACGGCGAACTGGAGCTGGCCAGCCTGACCCCGTACGGCCCCAAGGGTGCGACCCCCAACGCCGCAGTGGCCCAGGCCATGCGCGAATCCACCAAGCGCGTCATGTACACCGTGCTGCATTCCCGCGGCATGGACGGCATCAGCGAATACACCAAGGTGGTCGCTGTCACCCCCTGGTGGCAGATGGCCCTGGATATCAGCCAGTGGGTCCTCCTCGGACTGAGCGTCATCGCCCTGGCCCTGCTGCTGCTGGACGGCAAGAGCAAAAAACAAAAGAAAGCCTGACAGATTACCTGATTTCTCCTGGGGATGTTGCACCAACTGCAACATCCCCTTTCTTTACAGAGAATCAGGCAATCAAAAAACCTGGGAGGCATGGAGGGGCCGTAGCCCCTCCATGTGTAATCCGCAGCAGCGACATGTGCGGTGCGAGGCGGCGGAGGCCGCCGTGCCCAGTGGGCAATGAAGGCGGGTGAAGCCGCAATGAGGCACAGAGCACGAAGTGCGACAATGCCGAATTGAGACAGTTTTTGCGAAGCAGAGCTTGCCCTGCGAGAGCAAAAATGCTTTCTTTGCACCTTTTCCGCCCGGGCGGCGGAGGCCACCGCGCCCAGTGGGCGATGAAGGCGGGTGAAGCCGCAATGAGGCACAGAGCGCGAAACGCGACAATGCCGAATTGAGGTAGGTGCGAGAGGAAAAGGTGTTTTGTCGATCAAATGGAGTATCCATTTGATCGA
>JAFRNR010000052.1 GCA_017430085.1 Lachnospiraceae bacterium
ATCGTCACGCGCGTGACGAACGACGTGGAATCGCTGAACCAGATGTACACACAGGTGCTGGTGCGGCTCATCAGCAATACCGTGCTGATCATCGGCTACGCCGTGGTCATGATCTCCATCAACCCCCGGCTGGCCCTGATCTCGTTCCTGTTCCTGCCCGTGGTCTTCGCATTCACGCTGACCTTCCGCATCCTGATCCGGAAGATCTACCGCATCGTGCGCACCAAGATCTCCGCGCTGAATACGTTCCTGTCCGAAAACATCTCGGGCATGAAACTCATTCAGCTGTTCGCGCGGGAAGGGAAGAAGGCGGAGGAATTCGGGGAGCGTACGACGGACCTGTACAATACGCAGATGAAGGAGATGGCGATCTTCGGCATGTTCCGCCCGGGCTTGTCCTTCATCGCGAACTTCGCGTACGCCCTGATCATCTACCGCAGCGGCGTCTCCGTGCTGGAAGGCGCACTGACGCTGGGCACGCTGTACATCTTCACCAACTACATCCGTTCGTTCTTTGAGCCGATCCAGGAGCTGGCGGAGCAGTTCTCCACGCTGCAGAACGCGATGGCGTCCGCAGAGAAGATCTTCACGATCCTGGACGAAAAGAACACGATCCCCGAGCCGGAAGAACCGGTGCGGATGCCGGAATTCAAAGGCAGGATCGAGTTCCGGAACGTCTGGTTCGCGTATGAGAACGAGGACTGGGTGCTGAAGGACGTGAGCTTCGTGATCCGCCCCGGCGAGCGCGTCGCGTTCGTGGGCGCCACAGGCGCGGGCAAGAGCTCCATCCTGAACCTGATCGGCCGGTATTACGACATCCAGAAGGGCGAGATCCTGATCGACGACGTCAATATCAAAGACCTCTCCCTGGCGGACCTGCGCCGGGCCATCGGCCAGGTGCAGCAGGACGTGTTCGTCTTCACGGGCGACATCAAGAGCAACATCCGCCTGCTGAGCGAAGAGATCACGGACGAAGAGATCCGTGCGGCGGCGCACGCCTCCAACGCGGACCACTTCATCGCCAAACTGCCCGCGGGCTACGACGAGCCGGTCACGGAGCGCGGCTCGACCCTCTCCGCCGGCGAGCGCCAGCTCTTAAGCTTCGCGCGCACGCTGGCCTTCGATCCGAAGATCCTCGTGCTGGACGAAGCCACCGCGAACATCGATACGGAGACCGAGCAGCTGATCCAGGCCGCCCTGGAGACCCTGATGCAGGGCCGCACCTCCATCGTCGTCGCCCACCGCCTCTCCACTATCCAGCACGCGGACGAGATCCTCGTGATGCACAAGGGCCGCATCCGCGAACGCGGCAGCCACCAGGAACTGCTGGCGCTGAACGGGATATACAAAAAACTGTACGAACTGCAGGCGCAATGATATGATTCGACGCATCTTATTCGGGTTACTGGCCATCCTTCTGCTGGCGGTGCTCGAACTGAACAAAAACAGTCTCTGGGGCCTGGCCGTGTTTCTGCTGATCACGGTCTTATACGTCGTGTGGCGGGAAAAGGCGCTGAGAGGCGCGGCATTCCTGCGCCGCGCAGGCGCGTTTTTTCTGTGGCTGGGGGCGTTTACCCTGGTAGTGATCCTGTCCTGGCCGCCCGTGAAGCGCGTGCCGGCCGTGACGGCAAAGGACCCGGTGCCGACCGGGATCGTGACGCTGGAAAAGGGGCAGGTGCAGGGTGTTTACAACGAAGACGGCTCCGTAGCCGTTTACGCGGGCATCCCGTATGCGGCGCCGCCGGTGGGGGATCTCCGATGGAAAGAACCGCAGGATCCGGCTTCCTGGGACGGCGTCCTGCAGGCGGATCATTTCGCGCCGATGAGCATGCAGCCGGTCAATCTGCCCATTTACGATTCCCTGACCCGCGTGATCGGCTACCATGATTACAAAATTCAGTTCGGCGACGAATCCCGCCCGCCCGTGAGCGAAGACTCCCTCTATGTCAACGTCTGGCAGCCCGCCGGCGCGCAGACAGGCGATGCCCTGCCCGTGCTGGTTTTCATCCACGGCGGCTCGCTGAAGACCGGCCAGCCCTGGTATCGGGAATATAACGGGGAGAGCCTGGCGAAGGAAGGCGTGATCGTCGTTAATATGGGTTATCGGCTGGGCATTTTCGGTTATCTGGCATTGGAGGAACTCGCAGAGGAATCATCAGACGGGACCACCGGCAATTACGGCCTGCTGGACCAGATCAAAGCGCTGGAATGGGTGCAGGACAACATCGCCGCCTTCGGGGGCGACCCCGGGCAGGTGACTCTGGCGGGCGAATCCGCCGGCGCCGCGAGCGTCAGCGCGATCTGCGCCTCTCCGCTCGCGAAAGGCCTCTTTCAGCGCGCTGTCCTGGAAAGCTCCACGGTCGTCTCCCCCGACCCGCCTCATTCCTTCCGCACGATGGAGGAAGCTCTGGAATCAGGCGCGGAAGTGAAGGAAAAACTGCAGGCGCCCACGCTGGACGCGCTGCGTGCCCTCCCCGCCGAAAAACTGGTCGGTTTTGCTGAAACGGAGCACCATATGACCGTGGACGGCTTTGCTCTGACGGAGTTTCCTTACGAAACCTACCGCGCGGGCCGCATGAATGAGACCGCCGTCCTGCAGGGCTTCAATCAGGATGAAAGCGCGCCGTTCATTATGTTTGCCCACGCTGACAAGGGTAATTTCGAAAGCCGGGTGCGCAAGCTTTTCAAGGAATACGCGGACGAAGTCCTGGCCCTGTACCCGGTGCAGACCGATGCGGAAGCGAAACAGGCCTGGGCGGACATTTTCAGTGTCGTCTATTTCGACTACCCCCACTTCTGCCTGAGCCGCCTGGCCGGAGAGCAGGGGATCCCCGTCTGGACCTATTATTTCACCCGCGCCAACGGTTCCCTGAGCAGCTGGCACAGCGGTGAAATGATCTACCTGTACGGCAACATCCCCGCGGATTCCGGCCTGTACGACGCCCGGGACCGCGCCCTGAGCCGCGAAATGTTCTCCTGCCTGCTGAATTTCGTGAAGACCGGCGACCCTAACGGCACGGACCCGGCCGGCGCCGCCCTCCCTGCCTGGGAAGCGGATCCGGCCGGCCTGCGCCTTCTGGAATGGGGCGCTGAGACCGCCATGCGGGACATCCCGCACCGCGAACTCTTCGCTATCCTGGACAGAATGCAGGGGTTTTAGGATCTGACAGGGGGACGGTTCCTTTGTCAGATTTATCGAAAAAACTTTGAAAAAGACTTGTTTGTAAGCGCAAAATGGTGTACTATGCTTACGTTTCAAGCACTTTATTAAGGAGGTCACATTTATGATCAAAATCGGTATCAGCGGTTTCGGCCGCATCGGCCGTCTGGCAGCCCGCGTGGCGATCCGCCGGGGAGATATGGACATCGTGGCGATCAACGCCCCTGACAAGACGCCCGAGCAGCTCGCTTACGTCTTTGCGCATGACACCGTGCACGGCAAGTGGGAAGGCACCGTGGAATATGACGAGAACCACCTCATCATCAACGGCAAGCCCATCCTGCTGCTGAACGACCGCAATCCGGCCAACCTGGGCTGGGGCAATCTGGGCGCGGAATACGTCGTGGAATGCACCGGCAAGTTCCTGACCAAGGAGAGCGTACAGCCTCACCTGGATGCCGGCGCCAAGTTCGTGCTGATGAGCGCGCCTGCCAAGGACGACACCCCCATGTTCGTCTACGGCGTCAACCACCAGAAATTCGATCCGGCCCTGCAGACCGCGTCCGCCGCTTCCTGCACCACCAACTGCCTGGCCCCTCTGGCCAAGGTCCTGCACGATAATTTCGGCATCGTGGAAGGCCTGATGACCACCGTGCACGCCGCCACCGCCACCCAGAACATCGTGGACGACTACTCCAAGAAGAACTGGCGCCTGGGCCGCAGCACCTATGACAACATCATCCCCTCCACCACCGGCGCCGCCAAGGCCGTGGGCAAAGTCATCCCCGAGCTGAAGGGCAAACTGACCGGTATGTCCATGCGTATCCCGGCTCCCGACGGTTCCGTCGTCGACCTGACCGTCAGCCTGGCCAAGGAGACCACCTATGAGGAAGTCTGCGCTGCCGTCAAGGCCGCCTGCGAAGGCGAACTGAAGGGCGTCATGCGTTATGAAGACCTGCCCATCGTCTCCTCCGACGTCATCGGCGAAACCAACGCCAGCGTGTTCGATGCGCAGGCCGGCATCGCCCTGAACGGCCACTTCATGAAGCTCATTGCCTGGTATGACAACGAGTACGGCTTCACCTGCAACATGATGCGTCTGCTGGCGCACATCGCCGAGGTCCAGGCCTGATTCTCGCCCCCTGCCGGATGAGCGGCAAACAGAAACGGAAGCCCCGCAAGGCTTCCGTTTTTTAATGTGATGGTGTCCGGTTTTTACTCTTCGATGAACAGCACGCCCAGCGTCCCCGGCCCGCAGTGGGTGGAAACGGTGCAGCCGGCCAGGGTGTGATGGACTTCCCGGCAGCCGGAGAGCTGCAGGACCAGTTTTTCCAGGTCTTCGATCACGGCCGGGTCGACTTCGCCGGATTCGGTGATGAAGATGTGGCCGGGACGGATCTTTTTGCCTTCCAGCATTTCTGTGATGTAATCGCGGTACACTTTTTCAATCTTGCCGCGGTATTTCTTGAACACTTCCAGTTTACCGTCCCGCATGTGCAGGGCGGGCTTCAGATGCAGCAGGTTGGCGCCAAGCGCGGCGACGCCGGAGCAGCGGCCGCCCTTCCACATGAACGTGAGGGTGTCCAGCACGAAGCTGGTGGAGACTTTATCCGTCAGGCTGCGCAGATGCTCCGCGATCTCCGCGGCGCCCATGCCCCGGTCGCGGCATTCCGCGGCTTCGATGGCCAGCAGGCCGCCGCCGGTGGAGAGCATGCGGCTGTCCACCACGTGGATGCCGGGCAGGCGCTGGGCCGCCAGGCACGCGGTGTTGTATGTGCTGGAGAGTTCGGAACTGATATCGATATGCACCACTTCCAGCCCCTGATCGGTAAAACTCTTGAAGAAGTCGTGGAATTCAGCTTCCCCCGGGGCCGCCGTCTGGGGCAGCGTGCCGTCCGCCCGGTAGCGGGCATACATTTCCAGGGGCGTAAAGCCCTGTCCGTCCAGAAAAGTCTCGCTGCCCAGGATGATGGTCAGCGGGATGATATGGATCTGAAAGCGCCGGATCAGCTCCGCGGAAAGATCCACCGTGCTGTCGGCCGTGATCACAACATTGGCCATGTCTGTTCCCTTTCGTTTCCGTAAGTCGCCGTGCAGGCCCCGGGGCCCGCGATGAAATATTATACAGGAAAGAGTTGTCTTTGGCAAGGATTATCTTCCCCCGTTCCGGTTTTTGTGTTATACTGAACAAAACACTGACAAAGGAAGGTGGAATGGAATGACGCAAAAGAAAATAAGTCTGACGCAGATGCTGATCGTGGCGGCCGTGGGCCTGCTCCTGGTCATCAAACCCGGCTTTGCCGTACGGACCGTCATCATCGTCCTGGCGGCGATGCTGCTGCTGAACGGCCTGATCGAGGTGCTGACCTGCCTCACCGAAAAAAAAGAGCGGGACACGGTGAAACTGGCCGGCGGGATCCTGACCATGCTGCTCGGGGCGGGCGCCCTCGTGAAACTGGACTGGGCGGAGGCGGCATTCCCCATCCTCTGCGGAATCGGCTTCGCGGCCGGGGCCGTGAACGCGCTGCTGGCGGCTTACCGCATGAAACGGGATCGGAGCGGATATTTCCAGATCCCGCTGGTTTTAGGTCTGATCCTGATCGTTCTGGCCGTTCTTCTGTGGACCGATCCCTTCGGGGCGGCCGTGAGCGTGACCCGCGTCGTGGGCTGGTTCCTGCTGTTTGCCGGCGTCTGCGGCATCATTGCGGCCGTGTCGAAATAAGGTGTCCGGAAAGGCAAAAACCAGGACAAAAATGATTTTTATGCGGCAAAATCAGATTGACAAAAACAACAGCATTTATATATAATGTACTTAAGTTTATGGACGCACGCAGCTGCGGAAATTTGGGGTCCGCAGCGGCAATTTTATGGTTGCGACACAGGAAGGAGCGAAAAATGAAGAAACGATTCTTGTGCATCATGCTGGCCATTATTATGGTCCTGACAGGAATCCATGCACCGGCAGTCGCCAATGCGGAAGAAGCAGCCGCAGAAGAGACTGTCTCCAATGCCCATTATCTGGACATTAACAAGACCAACATTCCGGACGCCGCGCTCCGCGAATGGATCATCAACAACCTGGACGTGAGCGGCAGCGCCAGCTCGGGCTATTACATGACCCAGGCGCAGGCGGAAAGCGTCACCCAGCTCGGCCTCAGAGGCCTCGGCATCACCAATGCCAAGGGCATCGAGAAGTTTACGAAGCTGGAACGCCTGGTCCTTTGGGACAACTCGCTGACGTCGCTGGACGTCACCAAAAACACCAAGCTGACCTATCTGGACCTGGACAACAACCAGCTCAAGAAACTGGACCTCAGCAAGAACACGAAACTGCAGACGCTGTATATTAACAATAACCAGATCGCTTATCTGCGCCTGGTGAACAATACGGCCATGACCAGCAGCCTTGCCAGCCAGTCCGTCACCGGGAAAAAGGGTTGCCAGTACGGCAGTGAGTACTTATTCGACCTGTCCGCCCTGATGCCGAAGAGCATGCTGAAATTCGTGACGCTGTCCAACAGCAGCTATTCTCTGGACACGAGCACCGGCGTCGTCACGATGAACTCGCCTGCGAGTTCTTTCTCCTACAGCTTCAACACGGGCAACTCCAACACCGGTTCCCTGTATGTGACCATTTATGTGGATGAGTACGTCAGCATCAGCAAGCCGGCGATCTCCACGCAGCCCGCTTCCGTCACGGTCTCCACCGGCGAAAAGGCCACTTTCACCGTGAAAGCCACCGGCGGCCAGCTGAAATATCAGTGGCAGTACCGGAAGAGCTCTTCCGATTCCTGGACCAACGTTTCCACCAACGGCACCTCCAAGACCTACACCCTGACCACGGCGGCGCGCCACAACGGCTATCAGTACCGCTGCGTCGTCAAGAACCTGGCCGGCAGCGTGAAAACGAAAGTCGTCACCCTGACGGTGACCAATAAACCCATCATCACCAAGCAGCCCGTCAATACCGACGCGGCGGTAGGCGAGACCGTCCAGCTCAAGGTCACGGCTACGGGCAAGGAACTGAAGTATCAGTGGCAGTACCGGAAGAGCTCTTCCGGCTCCTGGGCCAACGTCAGCGCGGCCAGCGGCAAGACCGCCACCTACACCCTGACCACGGCAGCCCGCCATAACGGCTATCAGTACCGCTGCCGCGTCAAGAACTCTTACGGCACGGTCTATTCCAAGGTCATCACCCTGACGGTCGGCAAGCCCATCATCAAGATCCAGCCGGCCAATACGACGGTCGCCAAAGGCGCCATCGCTACGTTTACCGTAACGGCCGCCGGCAGCAACCTGAAGTTCCAGTGGTATTACCGCACCTCTTCTTCCGCCTCCTGGAAGAAAGTGAGCGTATCCAATGCCACTACGTATCAACTGTATTCCTCCGCACTGCAGATCCCGGTAACCAAATCTGTTCACGGTTATCAGTACCGCTGCGTGATCACGAATAAATACGGCAAGGCAACGTCCAAGACGGTCACCCTGCTGGTCAAGAACGGCCCCGTCGTCAAGACGCAGCCGACCAGCCAGACCGTTTACGCGGGCGATACCGTCAAGTTCACGGTGAAAGCCACGGGCACCAGCCTGACCTATAAGTGGCAGTACCGCAAGAGCTCTTCCGGTTCCTGGACCGACGTTTCGACCGGCGGCAATAAAGCTACGTACAGCCTGACGACGGCCGAGCGGCATAACGGCTACCAGTACCGCTGCATCATCAACAACGCCTACGGCAAAGTGGTCACCAAGGTCGTTACCCTGAAGGTCAAGGCGGCCACCACGGCTTACCGGGCGCTGCTGATCGGCGAATCCGGTTTCGGCGACGGCACCCGCAACCAGTGTGACGCGGACCACATGGCCGCCATGCTGGCCAGCATCAAGGGCCCGAACGGACGGAACTACACGACCACCACGATGTACAACCTGGATGCGGAAGAAGTCCGGGCCGGCATCGAATCGACCTTTGCCAACACCAAGGATGCGGACGTCTCCCTCTTCTTCATCGCGACCCACGGCAACAGCGACGGGGACGGCGAACTGCTGATGGATGACCACGGCCTGCTTGACTTCGAAACGCTCGCTAACTGGCTGAACCAGTACATCAAGGGCAAAGTGATCGTGATCATCGAATCCTGCGGCTCCGGTTCCGCGATCTATGAAGGCAACATGGCGGCTGCGCAGGCGGCTGATGAGCTCCTGGTTTCGAAGGCCATCGAGGCCTTCACCAAGGTCGACGAAGCCGAGATGGAGAACGCCGGTGTGGGCGCCATGCGTCAGAGCAAGTTCTACGTGCTGGCGGCTTCCGCGCACCATCAGATGAGCTGGGGCCATGAAGGCGGTTCCGGTTCCGGCAACTACTTCACCGACTGGCTGATCGAAGGTATCGGCAGCTCCGGCCACATGCCTGCGGACACCAACAGCGACAACGTGGTCACGCTGCACGAACTGTATACGTACATCTCCCAGTACGATACGGTCACCTTCCAGGGCAGCTACACGCAGCAGGTGCAGGTGTACCCGACGAATTCGTCCTATAAGCTGTTCAAGAGATAATAACAGCGCCCCTGTCAGTTCCGACTGACAACAGCGGCCCGTGCCCGGACATCCCCGCACGGGCCGTTTTCTGCCGGAGGGGATCTGCTTCGGAGGAGACGGTATGAGTGGTAAAAATGGAGAAAAAAGCATCGGCTTCGCCGTCCTGCAGATCGGCCTGGTCATCGCGGCGGTCGCATTGATCGCCGTGCTGGTCCTGCATTTTACGTCGCAAAGCGGCCGGGATACCCGGAATGCCGGGTATACGGACATGGATCCGCTGCTGGAAAAAGGCGAGCCTCTCCCGGAGAAAGAATTCGGGAAGCTCACGGTCCGCTGGATCCTCGGCAGTTATGCCTCGGAGGAGGGCGGGTATGAGTACTATCTGGCGATCGCGCCGGACCTGTCCCTGATCACGATCCGCACCGGAGACAAAAAGGAGATCGCGCAGCTGGAAGCGCTCGCGGATCAGTACGGAAACGCGGGCTCGCAGGAGCAGGTGGACGCCATCCCGGGTTATGAGGCGCGGGGCAGGATCGAAAAAATCCAGGAAGAAGAACTGAAGCAGTACTATGAGGAAACGCTGGACGAGATCGGCTTCGACGCCATCAGCGGCTTGAAGAAATCCGATCTGCTGATCGATTCCTCCGCCATTCCGGACCGGAATGTGTTCCTCTCTGTCGTGCTTCCGGTCATCGGCCTGGCCGTTCTGGCCGTCCTGGCCGCCGTTCTGAGGAAGCATAAAAAACAGCAGGCAGCGGCCAGTGAAAAGGAATAAAGCGAATAATCGTTCCGGCTTTAAAAATAATCAAAAAAGCCGGGGAAATTCTGCTTTCCGGTAGTGACAAACGGGGTCTATCTGTGGTATTCTTTAAGTACCTGAAAGGCAACGACCTATAAATTATTATTGAGGAGGAAATTTGCCATGTCCTATGTAGATGAAGTGTTAGCCCAAGTTGAGGCCCGCGACGCGAATGAACCCCTGTTTTTACAGACCGTTCGTGAAGTGCTGAACTCCCTGCGTCCCATGATCGAGCCCAACGAAGAGAAGTATCGCCGGATCGCTCTGCTGGAAAGACTGGTCGAGCCCGAAAAGACCGTGATCTTCCGCGTACCGTGGGTCGATGACAAGGGTGTTGCGCATGTGAACCGCGGCTACCGCGTCCAGTTCAACAGCGCGATCGGCCCGTACAAGGGCGGCCTGCGTTTTGCGAAGAACGTGACCCTGGACACCATCAAGTTCCTGGCTTTCGAGCAGTGCTTCAAGAACTCCCTGACCACGCTGCCCATCGGCGGCGGCAAGGGCGGTTCCGACTTCGACCCGATCGGCAAGTCCGATGACGAAGTCATGCGTTTCTGCCAGAGCTTCATGACCGAACTGTACCGCTACATCGGCGCCAACACCGACAGCCCTGCCGGTGACATGGGCGTGGGTGCCCGCGAGATCGGTTTCCTGTACGGCCAGTACAAGCGGATCACCGGTAACTTCGAAGCGGCTGCCGTGACCGGCAAGTCCCCCGAATACGGCGGATCCCTGGGCCGTCCCACCGCGACCGGTTTCGGCGCTGTGTACTATGCCGAAGAGCTGATCAAGACTCTGGGCCGTGACATCAAGGGCGCCACGATCGCTATCTCCGGTTTCGGCCAGGTTGCCTGGGGCGTTGCCATGAAGGCCACCCAGCTGGGCGCCAAGGTCGTGACCATCTCCGGTCCCGACGGCTACGTATACGACAAGGAAGGCATGAACGACGAGAAGGTCGACTTCCTGCTGACCATGCGTGCCACCGACCCGATGCACTGCAAGCCTTACGCTGACAAGTTCGGCGCCGAGTTCCATGAAGGCGAGAAGCCTTGGGGCAAAGTCAAGGCCGATTACTACATGCCTTGCGCCATGCAGAACGACGTCCGCATCGAGGATGCGAAGAGAATGCAGGAAGAAGGCACCTGCAACGTTCTGATCGAAGTCGCCAACATGCCCACTACTCAGGAAGCCATCGATTTCCTGCGTGAGAACGGCTGGGTCGTTGCTCCTTCCAAGGCCGTCAACGCCGGCGGCGTGGCCGTGTCCGCCATGGAAATGGCTCAGGACGCTTCCAAGTACTACTGGACCGAAGCGGAAGTCGAAGAGAAGCTGCACGCCATCATGAAGGACATCTTCAACAGCTCCCTGAAGGCTGCCAACAAGTTCGGTCTGGACGGTGTGAACTGCCTGATCGAAGGCGCCAACCTGGCTGCTGCCGACAAGATCGTGACCTCCATGGTCGCTCAGGGCATCGTGTAATCCGACGCCTGACAGGTTCTGAAGAGGCCCCGGGAATTCCCGGGGCCTTTTCTTTTTCGGCGGGTCTGCTATACTGGTCCCGTAACCTTTCGGTCCCTTTTTCCGATAAACAGATTAAAGGAGCCTGCCATGACCGTTTCCTCCGGGAAAAATGACGAGAAGATCCTGGCCCTGTTCCGGGAACGCTCGGAAGACGCCGTCCGGGAGACCGCGCGCTGCTACGGCGCTGTTTTGCGTGCCCAGGCGCTGCGCCTGCTGGGTAGTCCGGAGGACGCGGAAGAGGTGGAAAACGACGTCTACCTCACCGCCTGGAATCAGATCCCGCCGGACGAACCGCGTCCGCTGCTGCCGTATCTCCGCACCATCTGCCGCCGCCGCGCGCTGGACAAACTGGACGAACGGACCGCGCAGAAGCGGGGCGGCGGGCAGTCGGACCTGATCCTGGAAGAACTGCAGGAAAGCCTTCCGGCCGACGACGGCCGCAGCTGGGCGGAACGTCTCAGCCTGGAAGAGGCCCTGAACGGCTTCCTGGACGGCCTGACCGCCGGCGAGCGGAAGATCTTCCTGCAGCGCTACTGGTACTTCCTCCCCGTGAAGGAATTGGCCGCGCAGAACGGCGTCAAACCGGGCCACGCCAAGGTGATCCTGTACCGGCTCCGTCAGAAACTGAAAGACTATCTGGAAAAGGAGGATCTCTGGAATGGATAACAGGGAACTCTTGCGGGCGCTGGGAGGCGCCGCGGAAAAATACGTGAACGAAGCCGAGCCGCAGGAGACGGAAACGACGGCGAAACCCCGTATCCGGAAACCGCTGATCTGGGGAACAGCGGCGGCTGCCTGTGTGCTGATTGCCGTGTTAGCCTTGACCGGCGGATGGTTCAGGCGGCAGAAGGGCGAGGAGCCCGGCCTGATGACGGAGACGTCGCAGCAAGGGAAAAACAGCGTTGAGAATCCGGCGAAAAACAGCAGCGGGGCGCAATTGATAAGCAGCAGCGAGGCGCAGGAGAATCAGGACCGGATCCTGTATCAGGATGACCGCTGGACGGTGAAAGATATCACCGGACTGCCCGCGGACAGCAGCGGGCCCGAATATATTGAGCAGGGTGAGCTGCGGTATTTCACGGACCGCGAACTGATGGAAGAATCGGACGTCATCCTGCGCGGCCGTCTGACCGGCAGGCGGATCGTGGAGATCACGAATGTAAAGTCCGATTTCTCGCAGTATGCCAGCATTCTGACCGTAGAGCCCCTCCGCGTCCTGAAAGGGGAACTGAAACACGAAGGCCCGATCGAGATCTACGTGCAGCAGCCCGGCCGGAATGAATCCACCTACGGAACGGACTGGGCGCTGAAGAACGCGAAGCCGGACAGCGAGGGCATCCTGCTGCTGCATGAGCTTTCCTACGAATTTCAGAAGGCTTTGGCGGATTACGATGGATGGGCCCCCTGCTTTGCTGTCTGGGGCGCCGGGGACGGCATTGCCCTGCCGCAGCATTATTTCGCCAGTTACGACAAAAACTGGACGCTGGACGAGGCGGAAGCCCGCACCAAAACCCTGCTGGGCGACGGCGAGGACCTGCCGGCCGACTTCGCGTTCTGCATCGATTACCGTTATGAGGGCGAAAGCCGGGAACATGACCAGGGCTTTTCTTACGACAGCGTCAGCGGCCGCATGGAAGAGATCCTGTCTTTTGCCGGCGATCTCCGCATGCGGACCGCCGTCTTCAACATGGAAGAGTCCGACAGGAAGCTGTTCCGCGACTGCCTGGAACGCCTGAAAGACTTCCCGGAAGAGATCGTTCATGAAAAAGGAGAGTTCGGAGAGATCTTCCGCGTCGAGATCCGCTGGCAGGAGGACGGACGGCAGTACAGCGTCCGGTACCGGGGCGGCGCGATGGGATACGGAAACAGTTACAATAAACAGATGGGGGTCTTGTCGGGAGCCGTGCGGGAGATGCAGCACATTTTTGAGGAGTGCCGGGAAGATTTCGTCGACGTCCGCCACGCGGAACTGCTCCCCTACAGCCGGGAAGGCTACGCGCAGCTGCAGAAGGAAAACCGCGCGGAAGGCACCGGCCTGTGGGCAGCGGAAGAGACGCCGGGGGATATTCTGTATTCCGACGAGTATGTGACGGTCCGGAAGGCGTCCGGCAGCGGGATGGAAACTCGGCAGGAATATGCCAGCCTCGCCTATCTGACGGAGCGCGAACTGTTCACCGGCGGGCTGACCCTGGTGGCGGAACTGACGGATGCGGAGGACGTGGAGATCGTCCGGAAGGAAGAGGACCCGCTGCTCACCGGACTCGGTCCGGGCCGGGCCACGCTCCTGACGATCAAACCCGTACAGGTCCTGTACGGAGACCTCCCGGCCGGGGATTCCATCCGCGTGCTCGTGGATCAGTGCCTGAACTCCAGCCTGGAGAACCGCAGCCTTTCCGGCGCGTCCGCGTGGATCGGCCGGAAGGCGATCTTCATGATCTATCCCGTCGCGGAACCGGCGGAAGGGGAGGAGGCGCTCGCCTGGCGCGGAGCCCTGGCGAATTATACCGTGGGTGACAATCTGCGCTTTGCCATCTGGGAGACTGCGGGCGGCCTCAGTTATCTGCAGTCCGCGTTCCCGGGATTGTCCAAGACCTGGAGTCTGGATCAGGCGGCGGACTATGTGCGGGAAGTGACCGCGCCGGACGTCACGGTGCCGGAGGATTTCTATATCGAGTTTTCCTGCCGCTATTGGGATGAGGACGGAAACGAATATCTGGCCCGATATTATGACAGCCGCAGCGGTCAGTTCTCCTGCGAGGGATCTGATTTCTGGGAGGAGGAATACGGCGGGGACCATATGACCACGGTCTTCCCGGAGGACCGCATGCTGCTGAGCAAATTATACCTGAGCTGCCTGCGCCTGAAGGATCTGCCGGAGGAACTGAACTACATGGCGGTGAGGGCCGGCGCGCCGGATTCCCGCGAGGTCCGGATCCGCTTCTGCCTGGACGGTCAGGAGAAGGAGATCCGCTTTACGGGACTGTACTACGTTCCGGAGTGGGCGGAGGATGACCTGCAGCGCCTGGATCAGTCGGAGACCGAGATCCGTTATTACCTGGACGGATGTAAGGCCATGCTGGCCTGGCAGGAGGAACTGGAACCCGTCCGCGCCGCCCGCCGGCTGGCGCGCTCGCAGCAGACTGCCGCGGCCCTGGAAGCCGCCCTCGAAGCCCAATACGGCCCCGGCGGCGCGCCTGACTTCTATCTGGGCTATCATTTCTCCTACGGCTATCTGGAGATCTGCCTGAAGACCGCCCCGGACGACCGGACCGGCGGGGCATGGATCCGCGAGATCTGGGAACTCCTCCCGCCCGAAGCCGGCAGCTACCTCCTGATGTCCTGCAGGGAAGACGAGATCCCGGACGACCTTATCCGTCCGTGACCGGAAATAACGAAAAAACCTAACGGGCCGATGGCACATCGGCCCCTACGAACCGTTCCGCCGCATCCCGCTGAAAAAATGCCGGCCGGTGTCCCGTAGGGCCTGATGTGCCATCAGCCCGTTTGGTTTGGAATAATCGTAGGGGCCGTTGTCTCAACGGCCCGCTTTGTTTGGAAAAATCGCAGGGGCTGTTGTCTCATCAGCCCGTTTGGTTTGGAATAATCGTAGGGGCCGTTGTCTCAACGGCCCGCTTTGTTTGGAAAAATCGCAGGGGCTGTTGTCTCAACGGCCCGTTTGGTTTGGAATAATCGTAGAGGCCGTTGTCTCAACGGCCCGAAAACCTGACAAAGGAACCGTCCCCCTGTCAGAAAAATGCAGGGGCCGTTGTCTCAACGGCCCGCAATTACATCGGCAAATGCGTGAAAGACCAGAAGATGACCAGCGCGGCCACGACGTTGGCGGCGCCTGCGAATTTGCCGACTTTGTTCTTGTTGTCGTCCATGAGGAGGGTCAGGAAGGCGAGGTCGAACATGAGGTAGAAGATGGAGGCGACGGCAAAGGCGATGTAGGCGCGGGGGTCGCAGTTGACCCAGGTGCGGGAAATAAAGCAGATGATGGCCTTCGTCGGGATGGTGTACAGGAAAAAGATCTTCCAGCTGCGGTGCGAGCGGATGCCGACCATCCGCAGGATCACGGCCTCCACCAGCAGATAGATCGCCAGGTGCATCAGCATGATGGCGGCGCTGCGGGTCCAGGGCACGCCGACCGTGAGCGTCCCCTTATTCATATCCAGAATGAGGTAATCGTCGTAATCGCGCTCTTTGAGCTGCTCATACGGGATGGCAACGGTGAATTCGCGTTCGCCGTCCTTCGCGGTGAGCGTGGCGCCTTCGAAGTCATAGGAGTTGCCGAACCACAGGTCTTTGGCGGGGTTGAAAAGAAAACCGTCGTCCCGGGACAGGCGGAACAGGGTCTCCCAGACCCGGCGGTCCTTTTTGATGACGGTGCTGATCGGCCTTCCGTCCGTGTGGTCGACCATCGTCACCTTGACTTCCACGTCCCCGGATGCATGCAGCACGGCGATCGTGATGGCAGGATTATGATAAACGCCGAATGCCTGCACGCCGAGCGGCAGGATCAGCATGAGCAGACCGATCAGGACGACCGAGATCCGGTGCAGTTTTTTATTCATGGAAAGCTTCCTGTATCTTGCCCCTTCGGGGGTTCTATTTTATGAGGCGATCGGCAGAAACTGCAGCGCCCCGAAAATGGCCAGTCCGGCCGCGATATTGCTGACCGCTGCGAAATGGCTGAGTTTGTCCTTGGACTCGTCGATGGTCAGCAGGTATACCGCCAGGTCCAGCACGATGGCAAAGACCGCCATCACGCCGAAAAAGACGAAGGACCGGGGATCCACGTTGAGCCAGTCCCGGATGAACCAGCACCAGGCGCCCTTCGAAATGACGGTGTAGATCAGGAAGGTGCGCCAGCTCGCCCGCTCGCGGACGCCGAAAAGCCAGAAGACCGCGCCTTCGACCAGCAGGTAGATCCCCAGATAAAACAGCAGCATGGCCGCGGTGCGGGTCCAGGGCACGCCGACCGTGAGCGTCCCCTTGTCCGCGTCCAGCAGCAGGAAATCGTTGAACGAGGCTTCCTTGAGCTGCGTGTACGGGATGGCAATGGTCAGCGTCCGGTCCCCGTCCGTCAGGGTGACATAGGCGTCCTTGAAATCATAGGAGTTGCCGTACCAGTTGTCCAGGTCGAAGACGGCGTAGCGGTACAGGCGGAAGCAGGTTTCCCAGGCCCGGCGCTCCTTATCCGGTTTCACGACGAAGGATTCCCCGCTGCGCTGGTGGAACATGGTCACCTGCATTTTCACGTCCGCCGAGCCGTGCAGGACGACGATCGTGATGGCCGGTTTATGGTACACGCCGACTCCCACGCCGGGGCCGCCCGCGTGCGCGGCAAGCGGCAGGGCCAGCGTGATCAGGCAGATCAGCAAAGCGGAAAACCGGACCAGTTTTCGGGACATCGGGCACTCCTTCGGAAAACGGCGTATTTCGGGACTCGTCACCTCTTATTTATTATATCAGATTAATCAGCAATGTCCAGCATTCTGTTGAGGCTTTGTCCTGCGGACGGCCGGATGGGAAAATTGAGAAAAATACGTTGCGCCTGACCGCACATCCGTGTTATGATATAAGCGAGTTAATATTCGGTCTTCCGGAGCGCGGAAAAGGACGTCGGATCCGCGCCGGATATCATTGTTTTGTACTGATCGTTTTTCAGAGGAGCATTCATATGGATAATCCCGTGATCCAATCGATTTTGGAAGAAGAAGCCCAGGCGGCGCTGGAGATCTCGGCGGCCCGGGATAAGGCGCAGGCCCTGATCCGGGACACGCAGGAACGTCTGAAACTGGAAAAGAAACAGGCGCAGGAACAGGCCGAGGCCCATCTGGCGGACTGCCGCCGGGAGGCTGACGAGCTCTCTGCCCGCAACAGACGCAAGGCAGAGGAAGAAGCCGCGACCCGCCGCGCCGTGCTGCGCGCGGCCTCCGCCCAGAAGATCGACCGGGCGGCGGATGCCGTGCTGTCCTATTTACGGTAAGGAGCGACGCATTTTATGGCTATCGTACCTATGCAAAAAATGCTGATCTGCGGAGCCAGAGAGGAAGAATCTTCCGTGATGAAGGCGCTGCAGCGGCAGGGTTCCTTCCACCTGATCCCCCTGAAGGAGGAGCAGCTGGACGCGCCGGAGATCCGCGAGACCCTGACCCGGGCGGAAAAACGGATCCAGACGGCGGAACAGGCCCTGAAAGTGCTGCAGCAGTACGAACCGGAAGAGACCGGCCTGCTGGCTTCCCTGGCCGGCGCCGAGGAACTGTCCCCGGAGGACTGGCAGGCGCGTTCCGGCAACACGGAAGCGGCGGTGGCGCTCGCGGAAGAGATCATCGCGAAAGATCGGCAGATCAATGAGGCTAATGCCCGGGCAGCCCGCGCGCAGGTCCAGGCAGAAGGTCTGATCCCCTGGAAAAAACTGGGGCTGCCGCTGGATTTCACGGGCACGGAAAGCACCCGCGCCTTTATCGGCGCGCTGCCCGGCGCCTGGACGGAAGAAAGCATCCGCACGCTGCTGGCGGAAAACTGCCCGCAGATGGAGGCCTATTCGCTGGAACTGCTGGCCGGCGACGCTTCCCAGACCCCGCTCGTCCTGGTCTGCCTGAACGAAGACGCGGCCGGCGCGGAGGATATCCTGCGCAAGAAAGGCTTTGCCCGCCCGCTGATCTCCTCGGACAAAACGCCGGAGGACGCCATCAGCGATGTGAAGTTCGAGCGCGCCTCCGCCATCACGGAAGCGGAAGAACTCAAGGCCTGGATGAAGACCGCCGCCGCCCGCCGCAAAGAACTGGAATTCCTCTGCGACGACGCCACCCTGGAGGCCGAGCGTCTCGCTTCCTTCCAGAAAGCGGGAGAGAGCCGCAGCGCCTTCTTCCTGGAGGGCTATGTGCCGCAGGCAAAAGCGGCCGCCCTGCAGAAAAAACTGGAAGATAAATACACCGTCAACGTGATCGTTTCCGAAGCGGAAGAGGACGCCCCCGTGCTCCTGCAGAACAACCGCCTGTCGGCCCCGACGGAATCCGTGGTGGAATCCTACGGCCTGCCCGGAAAGGGCGAGATCGACCCCACCACCATCATGTCGTTCTTCTACTACGTCCTGTTCGGCATGATGCTGTCCGACGCGGGCTACGGCCTGCTGATGGTTATCGGCTGCGCCGTCGCGCTGAAGAAATTCCCGAAAATGGCGCAGAGCACGAAGAAAATGCTGACCATGTTCTTCTGGTGCGGCCTCTCCACCACGGTCTGGGGCTTCCTGTTCGGCAGCTTTTTCGGCGACGCCATCGACGTGATCGCGCACACTTTCTTCGGCGTGCCGGCGGAGAAACAGATCCTCAAAGCGCTCTGGTTCACGCCGCTGAACGAGCCGATGCGCCTGCTGATCTTCTGCTTCGCCATCGGCCTGATCCACCTGTTCGTGGGCCTGGGCATCAAGGGCCACCTGCTGATCAGGGAGAAGCGCTGGAAGGATTTTCTGGGCAGCGTCCTGGGCTGGTTCATGCTGCTGTTCGGCCTGCTGATGTTGCTGCTGCCTTCCGATATCTACGCGTCCATCGCGAGCGCGGCGGTGCCGATCCCGCTCTGGCTGCAGACCGCGGGCAAATACATCGCCCTTGCCGGCGCCGTGCTGGTGCTGCTGTTTGCCGCCTGGGAGAAGAAGATCGGGCTGCGGCTGGCCATGGGAGCTTATGAACTGTACGGCGTGACCGGCTGGCTGTCGGACGTGCTGTCCTATTCGCGTCTGCTGGCTCTGGGCCTGGCGACCGGCGTCATTGCCTCGGTCATCAATACGATGGCCGCCATGATGGGCAACGGCGTGCTGGGTACCATCCTCTTTATTATCATATTCCTGATCGGGCACGCCCTGAACATGGCGATCAACCTGCTGGGCGCCTACGTGCACACGAACCGTCTGCAGTTCGTGGAATTCTTCGGTAAATTTTATGAAGCCGGCGGCGAGGCCTTCGAGCCCCTGGGGACCGGCAATACAAAGTATTATCATATGGAGGAGAACTGACATGTTGAATGAGAATCTGGGCATTTTCTACGCGCTGCTGGGTGCTGCGCTGGCCGCTTTCCTGGCCGGCAGCGGCTCGGCGATCGGTGTCGGCATGGGCGGCCGTGCGGCGGCCGGCGTGTTGACGGAGAAACCGGAACTGTTCGCCAAAGTGCTGATCCTGCAGCTGCTGCCCGGTACGCAGGGCATTTACGGCCTGCTGGTGGCGTTCGTCGTGCTCGGCAAGATCGGGATCCTGAACGGCACGGCGCCGGATGCGGCCAAGGGCCTGCTGTTCCTGGCGGCCTGCCTGCCCATCGGCGTGGCCGGCTTAGTGTCCGCGATCCATCAGGGCAAGGCTTCCGTGGCAGCCATCTCGCTGCTGGCCAAGCGCCCGAGTTCCTTCGGCCGCGCGATGCTGCTGCCCGCCATGGTGGAGACCTACGCCATTCTGGCCCTTCTGGTATCCCTGCTGACAGTCTCCCGATTATAGACGACGGAAGGAGGCCGAATATGACCGGAACAGAAAAGATCCTCCGGCACATTGCGGACCAGGCAAGCGGCGAAGCGGCCAAGATCATGGAAAGCGCCCGGGAAGAGGCGGCCCGTTTAGAGGAAAAAGCGAAAGCGGAACGGGAGGAGATCCTGACCGCCGCGCAGAAGCAGGGGGTGCGCATCCTGACGGATGCGGAAGAACGCTCCCGCGTCACTGCCGAAGCCTATAAGCGCCGCGCCGTCCTGGCCGTCCGGGGAAAACTGATCCAGGAGGCCCTGGACAAGGCCTGGGAGAAGATCCTGTCCCTTCCGGATCAGGAGTATTTTGCATTCCTGTATGGCCAGCTGGAGAAGCAGGACCTGAACCGGGAAGGCGAACTGTGCCTGAACGAGAAGGACCTGGAACGCCGGCCGGCGGATTTTGAAGCGAAGATCGCGGAAGCCGCCGCCAGACAGAAAGGCAGCCTCGTTTTGGGCGGTTTCCCCGCCGAGATCGCGGGCGGCTTCATTCTGAAATACGGCGGCATCGAGGAGAACTGCTCCCTCGAAGCGCTCTTTGAAAGCGAATCCGACGTCCTGAAGGACGCCGTCCGCGCCGTCCTGTTTGAGGACTGAAAAAACCTGCGGCGGTCCGCCGCACCGCCCCTCGACCGCAGGGGCCGATGTGCCGCCGGCCCGCCCATGAAGGACTTCCCCCAACCGTAGGGGCCGTTGTCTCAACGGCCCGCCCACGAAGGACTATCATGAAAGACTACATTTACGAAGTAGCGCGCATCCGCGTCATGGAGAACAGCCTGCTGACCCGGTCGGACTTCGACCAGCTGCTGGCGGCTCCGGACCATGAAGCGGCGCTCGCCTATCTGGCCGACAAGGGCTGGGGCGGGGGCGCCGGGACTTCCGATGCCGAATCCATGCTGAAAGCGGAAGAGGACGCCACCTGGGACCTGATGCGGGAGCTCCTCGGAGAAGGCCATGAGCTGGATATCCTGCGGCTCACGCGGGATTATCACAACCTCAAGGCCGCCATCAAGGACCTCTACGCCTCCTCCGGCCTGGCGCCGGAGCGGCTGTACCTGGAAGGCGGCACCATCCCGCCGGAAGAGATCCGGAAGGCTGTCGAGGAAAAGAATTTCGACCGCCTGCCCCCGGCCATGCAGGAGGCGGCCGTCCAGGCGCACCAGACCTTATCCCGCACGGGAGACGGCCAGCTGTGCGACGGCATCATCGATAAAGCCGCCCTGGACGCCCTGACCGCCGCCGCGCAGGACGCGCCGGATCCGGTGCTGACCGCCTATGCCGTCACCACCGTGGTCAACGCGGACATCCGCATCGCCCTCCGGGCTGCCGCGGCCGGCAAAAACGCCGCGGAGATCAGCGCCATGCTGGCGGAAGCGCCGGACCTGGACCTGAACATGCTGGCGGAAGCGGCCGTCGGCGGCAAGACCAACGTGGCGGAGTATCTCAAGAATACGCCGTACGCCTCGCTGGCCGATGCCCTGAGCCGCTCCATGAGCGCGTTCGAATGCGCCTGCGACGATCTGATGATCGACCGCATCCTCCCGCAGAAGGGCGAAGTGATCCAGATGGGCCCGCTCGCGGCCTACGTCATCGCCCGCGAAACGGAGATCAAAAGCGTGCGCCTGCTCCTGACCGGCCTGCAGAACGGCCTGCCGCGCGAGCAGATCCGGGAAAGTTTGAGGCAGTGCTATGGTTAACATCGCCGTCATGGGAGATTACGACAGCATCTACGGCTTCCAGGCCCTGGGTATCCGGGTCTGCCCCGTCACGGATCCCGAAGAGGCGGCCCGTCTGCTGAAAAAACTGGCGGAAGAAAAGACCGCCGTGATCTATATTACCGAAGCCCTGGCTTCCCGCATGCCGGACGCCCTCGCGGCGTACGATTCCGAGTTCCTGCCGGCCGTCATCCCGATCCCGGGCATCTCCGGGAACACGGGCATCGGCCTGGCGCGGGTCCGGAAATCCGTGGAAAAAGCCGTGGGCACGGACATCATTTTCAACGAACGATAACGGATCGATCCGATGGGGCGGACGTCCGCGCCCTCCCCGGCAAGGAAACACAAACGAAAGGCGGATAACCTGATGAGCAAGGGTATCATTAAAAAAGTTGCCGGCCCCTTAGTGGTGGCCTCCGGCATGCGCGGCGCCAACATGTACGACGTGGTCCGCGTATCCGAACGGCGCCTGATCGGCGAAGTCATTGAAATGCACGGGGACGAAGCCTCCATCCAGGTCTATGAAGAGACCTCCGGCCTGGGTCCCGGGGCGCCGGTGGAATCCACGGGCATGCCCCTTTCCGTCGAGCTGGGCCCCGGCCTGATCCAGAGCATTTACGACGGCATCCAGCGGCCGCTGGACGATATCCTGAAAGTCTCCGGCACCAACCTGCTGACCCGCGGCGTGGAAGTGCCCTCCCTGAAACGGGACATCAAATGGCACTTCGTCCCCACGGTCGTGCCCGGCACGTACGTGGAGGCGGGCGACGTGATCGGCACCGTGCAGGAGACGGCGGTGGTGCTCCATAAGATCATGGTGCCCATCGGCAAGAGCGGCCGCATCCGGGACCTGAAGGAAGGCGAATTCACCGTGACGGACAAGATCGCCACGCTGGAGACCGAAAACGGCCCGGAGGACCTGACGCTGATGCAAAAATGGCCGGTGCGCCAGGGCCGCCCGTATAAGAAGAAAATTCCCCCGACCCAGCCACTGATCACCGGGCAGCGGGTCGTGGATACCATGTTCCCCATCGCCAAGGGCGGCGTCGCCGCCGTGCCCGGGCCCTTCGGCTCCGGCAAGACGGTCATCCAGCACCAGCTGGCGAAATGGGCGGACGCGGATATCGTGGTCTACATCGGCTGCGGCGAACGCGGCAACGAGATGACCGACGTGCTGAACGAGTTCCCGGAACTGAAGGACCCGAAGACCGGCCGTTCCCTGATGGAGCGCACCGTGCTGATCGCCAATACCTCGGACATGCCCGTGGCGGCCCGCGAAGCCTCCATCTACACCGGCATCACTGTGGCCGAGTACTTCCGCGACATGGGCTACTCCGTCGCGCTGATGGCCGACTCCACCTCCCGCTGGGCGGAAGCCCTCCGCGAAATGAGCGGCCGTCTGCAGGAAATGCCCGGCGAAGAAGGCTACCCCGCCTACCTGGGCTCCCGTCTGGCGCAGTTCTATGAACGCGCCGGCATGGTGCAGACCCTGGGCACCGAGGAACGCTACGGCGCCCTGTCCGTCATCGGGGCCGTGAGCCCGGCCGGCGGCGACATCTCCGAACCCGTCTCCCAGGCCACCCTGCGCATCGTCAAGGTGTTCTGGAGCCTGGATTCGGCGCTGGCCTACAAGCGCCACTTCCCCGCCATCAACTGGCTGACCAGCTACTCCCTGTACCTGGACAGCATGGAGGAATGGTTCAATAAAAACGTCTATCCGGACTGGATGTACTGCCGCAACCGCCTGATGCGCCTGCTGCAGGAAGAAGCGGAACTGCAGGAGATCGTCCAGCTGGTCGGTATGGACGCCCTCTCGCCGCCCGAGCGGCTGCGTCTGGAGGCAGCCCGTTCCGTCCGCGAGGACTTCCTGCACCAGAACTCCTTCCATGAGATCGACACTTACACGTCCCTGGAAAAGCAGTACCGCATGATGAAGCTGGTGCTGGCCTATTACCAGGAAGCCGCGGAGGCCATGAATGCCGGCGCGGACATCGAGGAACTGGTGAACCTGCCCGTCCGCGAAGAGATCGGTCGCTACAAATATACCGAAGAGAGCCGCATCCAGCCCGCATACGAAGCCGTCCGGGCCCGCCTCAAGGAAGAACTGGCGGCCCTGCTGGCCAGGAAGGAGGATTAAGCAATGCCGAAGGAATACCGCACCATACAGGAGGTCGCCGGACCTCTGATGCTGGTCACCGGCGTGGAAAACGTGACCTACGACGAACTGGGCGAGATCGAACTGAAAAACGGCGAGAAGCGCCGCTGCAAGGTGCTGGAGATCAACGGCACCGATGCCCTGGTGCAGCTGTTTGAGTCCTCCACGGGCCTGAACCTGGAAAGCAGCAAGGTCCGCTTCCTGGGCCGCAGCATGGAGCTCGGCGTTTCCGAGGACATGCTGGGCCGCGTGTTCGACGGCCTGGGCCGGCCCATTGACGACGGCCCGGAGATCCTGCCCGACTCCCGCAATGACATCAACGGCCTGCCCATGAATCCGGCGGCCCGCGCCTATCCCCAGGAATTCATCCAGACCGGCGTGTCGGCCATCGACGGCCTGAACACCCTGGTCCGCGGCCAGAAGCTGCCCATCTTCTCCGCGTCCGGCCTGCCCCACGCCCAGCTGGCGGCGCAGATCGCCCGCCAGGCCCGCGTGCGCGGCACGGATGAAAACTTCGCCGTGGTCTTCGCGGCCATGGGCATCACGTTTGAGGAATCCAATTTCTTCGTGGAAAGCTTCCGTGAATCCGGCGCCCTGGAGCGCACGGTCCTGTTCATCAACCTGGCCAACGACCCTGCCGTGGAACGTATCGCGACGCCGCGCATGGCGCTGACCGCCGCGGAATATCTGGCCTTCGAAAAGGACATGCACGTCCTGGTCATCCTGACCGACATCACCAACTACGCCGACGCCCTCCGCGAAGTTTCCGCGGCCCGCAAGGAAGTCCCCGGCCGCCGCGGCTACCCCGGCTACATGTACACCGACCTGGCGTCCCTGTACGAACGCGCCGGCCGCCAGCGCGGCAAGACCGGCTCCATCACCATGATCCCGATCCTGTCCATGCCGGAAGACGACAAGACCCACCCGATCCCCGACCTGACCGGCTACATCACCGAGGGCCAGATCATCCTGAGCCGCGACCTGTACCGCAAGAACATCGCGCCGCCCATCGACGTCCTCCCGTCCCTGTCCCGTCTGAAAGACAAGGGCATCGGCGAGGGCAAGACCCGCGCGGACCACTCCAACGTCCTGAACCAGCTCTTCGCGGCTTACGCCCGCGGCAAGGAAGCCAAGGAACTCATGGTCGTGCTGGGCGAAGCCGCCCTGACCAACATGGACAAGAAATACGCCGCCTTCGCCGACGCCTTCGAGACCCACTACGTCTCCCAGGGCTACCAGGCCAACCGCAGCATCGAAGAGACCCTCGACATCGGCTGGGAACTCCTTCACCTCCTGCCCCGCACGGAGCTCAAGCGTATCGACGAGAAGTACCTGGATATGTATTATAACGAGGAGAAGAAAGCGGAAGAGGCGCAATAAATCCGTAGGGGCCGATGTTTCATCGGCCCGGGAAACCGCCCTGACCCGGAAAGGACACCCTCATGGCATCCACACAGATCATCCCCACCCGCATGGAACTGGCCAAGCAGAAACGCCGCCTGGCCACCGCCATGCGCGGCCATAAACTTCTGAAAGACAAACGGGACGAGCTCATGCGCCAGTTCCTGGACCTCGTGCGCGAAAACAAGACCCTCCGCGAAAGCGTCGAAGAAAAGATGCGCCGCGCCAATGCCGGCTTCCTGATGGCCCGCGCCGCCACCTCGGACCAGGTCCTGAACACCGCCCTGCTGGCCCCCAAGCAGCAGATCTATCTGGAAACGCACGTCAAAAACGTCATGAGCGTGGAGATCCCCGAATTCGAGAAGACCACCCGCACCGAAAACGAAGGGGACATCTTCAGCTACGGCTTCGCCTTCACCGCCTCCGAACTGGACGACGCGGTCAGCACCTTAAGCAGTGCCCTCCCCGAACTCCTCCGTCTCGCCGAAGTCGAAAAATCCTGCCGCCTCATGTCCGAAGAGATCGAAAAGACCCGCCGCCGCGTCAACGCCCTGGAACACCAGATCATCCCCGACGCCCAGTCCAAAATCAAATTCATCACCATGAAACTCGATGAAAACGAGCGCTCCTCCCAGATCCGCCTCATGAAGATCCAGGACATGATGGTCGCCGAAGCCATCGAAAAAGCCAAACAGCGCGGCTGACGCGCAGCAAACCCCGCAGGGGCGGCCAATAGCCGCCCTTTTTGTTTTGACTGGGTCACGGGTGGGTCACGGTGACGGTTCTCCCCGGGCGATTTTTATCGGGCCGTTGAAACAACGGCCCCTACGTTTTTTCTGACAGGGGGACGGTTCCTTTGTCAGATTTTGATGACAAAAGGACGGTTTCCGTGTCATCTTTTTTATTTCCGCCTTGACATCCCCGGTCTATCGTGATAGACTTCCTTCAAAAGAGGTCTATCTCAATAGACCCCCTTGGAGGTCCCCCATGTCTGACAACCGCCTGGGCCTGGTGGAAGCCCACTTTGCCGAACTGATCTGGTCGCATGAGCCCATAAGCTCCGGCGACCTGGTGAAGCTCAGCCGCGCGGAACTCGGCTGGCAGAAATCCACCACGTATACGGTGTTGAAAAAGCTCTGCGAGAAGGGCTATTTCCGGAATGAAGGCGGCATCGTCTCCTCCCGCATCTCGCGCGAACAGGCGCAGGCGGCGGAGAGCCGCGGCTATGTGGCGGACCGCTTCGGCGGCTCGCTGCCCGCGTTCCTGACGGCCTTTACGGCCGGCCGGCGGCTGACGCAGGAAGAGGCGGACGGCCTCCGCCGGATGATCGAGGAATACGAGGAAGGAGGGGAGTCATGAAAGACCTGTTTCTGACCGCGATGCGCCTGTGCCTGTCGGCCAGCATCGTACTGGCCGCGGTCGTGCTGCTCCGCTTCGTCCTGAAAAAACTGAAGGCGCCGAAGGCCCTGACCTGCGCGCTCTGGGCCCTGGTCGCGCTGCGCCTGCTGATCCCCGTGTTCCCTTCCGCCCGCGTCTCGCTGGTCCCGCAGCCTGTGGGCAGCGGCCAGGTGGTGGAGCACGTCGCCGAACAGGCCGTGGAAGAGACCCGCACGGTGCGCGAGCAGGAGCCGGTCTATCAGGAGATCGTCCGCCGCAGCCCGGAGATCCCGGTACGGCAGGAACCGACCGGGGAGCGTTACGTGGTGGTGAGCCGCGAGACGCTCGCCGCGCCGAAGACGGTGAAGACCGATGTCGTCCCCGTCCTGGCCCGGATCTGGGCCGGCGGCATCGCCCTCATGCTGGGCTACATGCTGCTCAGCTACCTCCGCGTGCGCCGCAAAGTGCGCGCCTCGCTGCAGCAGGAGAGCAACGTCTACCGCTGCGATGCGCTGGACTCCCCCTTCATCCTGGGCCTTTTCCGCCCGCGCATCTATCTGCCCTCGGATATGGATCCGGAGGACGAGGCCTTCGTCCTGGCCCATGAGCGGGCCCATTTGAAGCGCCTGGACCACCTCTGGAAACCACTGGGCTTCCTGCTTCTGGCTGTCTACTGGTTCAACCCGCTGTTCTGGCTGGGCTATATCCTGCTCTGCCGCGATATCGAAGGCGCCTGCGATGAAAAAGTGGTGCGCGAGGAGTCCGCGGACTACCGCAAAGCCTATTCCCGCGCGCTGGTGAACTGCAGCGCGCCCCGCCGGATGATCAGCGCCTGCCCGCTGGCCTTCGGCGAGACCGGCGTGAAAGGCCGCATCCGCGCGGTCCTGAACTACAAAAAGCCCGCCTTCTGGATGCTGCTCGCGGCCCTCGTGATCGCGGCGGTGACCGCGGGCTGCGCGCTGACGAACGGGAAGGGGAGCAGCGAAGCGCCGACGGAGACGCCGGAAACCGTCGCCCCGACCACGGAGGTCCGGACGCCGACCGATCCGTCCGGCTCCTCCACGGAATCGCCCTCCACGGAGCAGTCCGTACAGGAATACCCCTACGACTGCCTGGGCGTGATGAGCGGGAAGACGAACCTGGGACCTCGCGCTGCTGAGGGGGAAATCATCAGCAGCGAGGCCTATACGGCGGCGTCCGAAGAGAACGAGGTGAAACTGGCGTACATATCTTTGGACCGGGAGATCACCGATTATTACCGCTTCGTCTTTCAGGAAAAAACGACGGACAGCGTGGAAAATAGAGGCATAAATTTCCGCGTCATCTTAAACAACCTGGGAGGCAGCGGCCAGCCCTGGCAAAGCGCCCGGACGCAGAATCGCGAGGATTGGATCTATCTTTACGATATGATCGCCTGCCAGACGTACCGGCTGCTGACGGAAAACGAAGTCCGGGATCTCCCCGGCGAGCCGCTGGCCTGGTTCGATCTGTATGATTCGGCCAACGATACCCGGGACGTTTTCGCGCTGACGGAGGACGGATATCTGGTCCACGCGCCGGGAACCGAAGACCTGGAATGGTTTGAAAATGAGGTCTGGAATTGGAACGCGGAAAACGCCGGCTGGGATACGATCACCGGCGAGCCGCTGCCGGAGGCCGTCCGCCTGCACCTGGCGGCCATCGGCATCCGGTATCTGGATCAGCAGGAACTGGTCCCGTTCCCCCTGCCGGGGGCTGCAGACCTCCAGCCGGAGGAATTCTGGCGGGTGAAGCTGGAAGCGGGCGGAAAGGAGAGGATCCTGACCGGCAATGAAATCCGGCTGCTGGAACCGATCTTCAGAGGAGACCGGCTTGAAGCAAGCTGGTATGAAGACTCCGTCTTCCACACCGGCGCCCTGCCCGCCGCCTGCGAAAACGCGGTAAAGATCATGGTCACGGACAGCCGGCAGGAAGCTGATCCGGCCAGGCCGCAGCCTTCCATTTATCTGACGGAGGAGGGAAAGCTGATCATAGAACGGGCCGGGTGGAAGGTCTCTCCGCTCGGGGTAGAAGACGGTTTCGCCGTCAGGGCTTGTTTCTGGGCGGAGTCCCTTCGCACCCTGGAGAAGGAACTGTATCAGACCTTTTTGTCAGCCGTGGTGAACGGGGATCCCGTCGAATTCGAAGAAAAGGTTATTCCCCTGCGATCCGTGACCGCACGTTATGAAGCCGGTACACAGGCGCGGGTGACTTATCAGATCCCCAGGGCGAACCGCAGTGACAGCGCAGATCCGCTATATGGGGAAGATACAGAGATCTCGGATTTCCTCTATCTCTCTCCCGGCGATTTTGTTGCCGGACAGGGAGAACTTTTCCTGCTGGACAGCGGAAATAAGCAGTTGATCCAGTACCATATCAGTGATAACGAATCGTTCTTTACAAGTATTATTCCGCAGGACTTTCTGAACGAACCCCGTCTGCTGTGTCCGGCCTGGACGAACGGCGAGATCTTTATTCTGGATAAAGACAGCGTGAATCGCATCCTTCCGGATGATGCGGCCACCGGTGATAACCGCAGATCGCTGCCGCCCGGTCTGACAGCAGACGACGTGGCCGATATGATCCTGGTGCAGACCGCCGACGGCCCGGAACTGGTCCTGATCACCCGCACCGGCATCAACTACGGCATGACGCCGTGGACGGAAGCAGAGGTGCAGACCGGAGACCGCGAAACCGGTTTTGTTCCCACGGAATCCGGCTGGCACATGACAGAGACGCCGAATCAGGAAGTGCTGGTGCGGATCCATGAAGTGACCTGGAAACTGCCTTCGTTCGGAAAAGACTGGCAGATCCTGGATGTCAGTGTGAGTTCGCTGACCGTCTGCCTGCTCGACCGGGAGGCCGGAGAGGCCAAACTGAGATGCTATAATGACTGGCGGGGCGGCCCGATGAATGAGATCGTGCTGAAGGTCGGCCGGATCGACCTGTCCGACTGGGTAACGATCCCCGGCTGTCTCTGGCGGAGCGGATACCTCATCGCACCGCGCACCGACAGTCTGGATGTCTACCATATCCTGCAGCCCGGCGACTGTAACGTGACGCCGCCCGCAGAGGATCCGCTCCTGGCCGCCCTTGCCAAAGAAGCCAGCGACGCCCCGGAAGTCTCCGCGGAAGAGTTCGAAAGTCTGGAAGCCTTCTTCGGCGACGACATGGTCCGCCGCTTCCTGACCGCGGAATTCGAGACCCCGCAGCAGGCGGACCTGTCCCTGGTCCTCGGCGAAGGCTGGGGCTATGACTGGCCGGATCTGCCGCAGGAGGAGAGATCCGCCGCCCTGAACGCCCTGAGCCTGGACGTACGGTACGCCAACATCCTGTTTAAATATTCGATACCGGAACTGAACGACATCCTGGACCGCGTTCTGGGCCTTACCGCGGAGGACTTCGGGGAGAACCTCCCCGGCGTCTACCTCCCGGAATATGACGCCCGCTACCTTCCGATGGAGATCGCCGGCGGCGGCCCCTTCCTGAGCATCCGTGCCGCCCGCCTCCTCCCCGACGGCACCGTCCTCGCCGCCTGGAAAGACCCGTACGACACCATCTATGGCCTCGCCCGCCTGCAGCAGACCTCTTCCGGCTGGCATCTCCTCTCCAATCGCATCCTGTACCAGGAGCTTGGCGGTTTCTACGGGTACTGACCGGCGCACAGGTGGGTCACGGGGACGGTTCTCCCCGGGCGATTTTGCCGCGTCTGCAAGAACATCTTGCATTTTCCCGAAAACCCGCTACAATAGTCACAGAGCGGAGCCTCCGCTCTGTGTTTTTTGTAAAAACCTGACATAAGAACCGTCTTTTTATTTGCCGGGCTGTTGGCACAACGGCCCCTGCACAAAAGAACCGTCCCTTTGTCAGATTTGTCACCCCATTCGTAGGGGCCGTTGTTTCAACGGCCCGGAAAGATGACAAAAGAACCGTCCCTTTGTCACCTTTTGAAGGAGTCATTATGATCAGAGAAGATATCAGAAATGTGGCGATCATTGCCCACGTGGACCACGGGAAAACGACGCTGGTGGATGAACTGCTCAAGCAGAGCGGGGTGTTCCGGGAGAACCAGGAGGTGGCGGAGCGCGTGATGGACTCCGGCGACCTGGAGAGGGAGCGGGGCATTACGATCCTGTCGAAAAATACCGCCGTGCATTACAACGGCGTGAAGATCAATATCATCGACACCCCCGGCCACGCGGATTTCGGCGGCGAGGTCGAGCGCGTGCTGAAGATGGTAAACGGCGTGATCCTGGTGGTGGATGCCTTCGAAGGCCCCATGCCGCAGACCCGCTTCGTGCTGTCCAAGGCGCTGGAGCTGGATCTGGACGTGGTGGTCTGCATCAACAAGGTGGACCGGCCCGAGGCGCGGCCGCAGGAGGTCGTGGACGAAGTGCTGGATCTGCTCCTGGATCTGGACGCCTCGGAAAAGCAGCTGGACTGCCCCTTCATTTTCGCCTCCGCCAAGGCCGGCTGGGCCGTAAAGGACCTGAACGATGAGCGGAAGAACATGCGCCCGCTGTTTGAGACCATCCTGGAGTCGGTCCCGGCCCCGCAGGGCGACCCCGACGCGCCGCTCAAGGTCCTGGTCAGCACCATCGACTACAACGAATACGTAGGCCGCATCGGCGTCGGCAAGGTGGACCAGGGCGTGATCCGCGTGAACCAGGAAGTGACGATCGTCAACGCGCACCTGGAAGACGCGAAGCGCAAGGTGAAGATCAGCAAGCTGTATGAATTCGACGGGCTGAGCAAGAAGGAGATCGAGAGCGCGACCATCGGCTCCATCGTGGCGATCTCCGGCATCTCCGACATCCACATCGGCGATACGCTCTGCGATCCCGCGGACCTGACGCCGATCCCGTTCCAGAAGATCTCCGAGCCCACCATCACCATGCAGATGATGGTCAACGACTCGCCGTTCGCGGGCCAGGAGGGCAAATACGTGACGTCGCGCCACATCCGCGACCGCCTGTTCCGCGAGTTGAACACGGACGTGTCGCTGCGCGTGGAAGAACTGTCGCCCGACTGCTTCAAGATCAGCGGCCGCGGCGAGCTGCACCTGTCCATCCTGATCGAGACCATGCGCCGAGAGGGCTACGAATTCGCGGTCAGCAAGGCCGAAGTCATTTACAAGCGCAGCGAGACCGGCCGGCTCCTGGAGCCCATGGAGCGCGTGTACGTGGACGTGCCGGACGAATACACGGGCACGGTCATCGAAAAACTGAGCCTGCGCAAGGGCGAACTGTCCAACATGCGGCCGTTCGGCGAAGGCCGCACGCGCCTGGAGTTCATGATCCCCTCCCGCGGCCTGATCGGCTACCGCGACGAATTCATGACCGACACCAAGGGCACCGGCATCATGAACCAGCTGTTCGACGGCTATGCGACCTACAAGGGCGACATCCACTACCGCAATCAGGGCTCCCTGATCGCGTTCGAGACCGGCGAAGCCGTGACCTACGGCCTGTTCAACGCGCAGGAGCGCGGCACGCTGTTCATCGGCCCCGGCGAGCGCGTCTACGCCGGCATGGTGGTCGGCCAGACCGGCAAAGCCATGGACGTCGAAGTCAACGTCTGCAAGAAAAAGCAGCTCACCAACACCCGCGCCTCCGGCTCCGACGAAGCCCTGCGCCTGACCCCTCCCAAGCAGATGAGCCTGGAACAGTACATGCAGTTCATCGATACCGACGAACTTCTGGAAGTCACGCCCAAGACCCTCCGCATCCGCAAGCGCATCCTGGATCCGACCTTGCGCAAGCGCGACGCGCTGAAGCGGAAGACGGAGTGATCACGATCGGGCGGCCGCCCGGATCCTTTATACCGTAAGGGCCGTCGTTTCAACGGCCCGAAAAAGACGAAAAGACGGGGGATGGTTCTGTGCTTTGAAAAACAAGACACAGAACCGTCCCCCGTCTTTTGCTATCAGGTTATCCGTCCCTTACGGGTCGTTCACCACTCCCGCGAACAGCGGCACATTGTCGTTCCCGGTGATCAGGAAGAAGTACGGGCGGTCGACGACGAGGTCGATCTCTTCGTCCGGCGGCAGGGCGGCGCCGACCAGGTAGTCCACGTAGGAGGCAGCGCTGACGCCTTCTTCGTCCATGATCAGGCGGCTGCTCTGGGTCATTTGCTGCAGATAGGCGCCTTTTCCGCCCAGCAGCGGCGAAAGATCGGCTTTCTTCGGATCCTGCACGCTGCGGATGCCCAGGTTCGTCAGGCTGTCCCCCAGATCCTGCGTGCAGGAAAAGTCCAGTTTGGGGATGGAGAGATTGATACGGGCGGCGGCCGTCGAGGTCCCCTTGTAGCTGACGAATACGGTTTGACCGTTTTCCTCCCCATAGTAATGACCGGGATCCGGCTCCTCCAGGAACGCACGGAAGGCTTCGTCCGCCATCATTTCCGTAAGGGTCACGCCCTCATCGGGCAGGAAGAACCAGACGCGGCTGCCCTGGAAGGTCGGGACCTGGAAGAAGATGAAGCGGTCGCCGTAATAATACTCCCGGATGTAATCGTCCGCGTGCAGGAAAGTGACCGTTTTATCGCCCTGACTTCCGTGGAAGACCAGTTCCCGGTTCTCGTCCTCCGAAAAAGGCGTGCCCCATTTTGTCTGCAGATACAGAGTGCTGAGAAGGCGCAGCACCGTATCCGGTTCGAACTGCAGACTGTCGATATTTTCCTTCAGCAGACCGCCGGTCTGCGCGTTCAGCCAGCTCCGCAGCAGTTCGTCATAGGCGGGATCGCCCATTTCGCCCTGGAACACGGAGGCGTAATACTGTTCGGCCAGCATACTCACGGCTTCTTCCGCGTAAGGATAGTCTTGGGACAGCCAGAGGGAGTTGGCCGGGATCACCTTATCAATCCCGTTGTCGTGATATACGAGGTCCCACACTTTGTGAGCCTGCCCGCGCAGCGTCTCCAGACTGTCCATGTGCAGGGCGTCCAGAATCTCCTGACGGGTCTCCCCGCCGCTGATCTCCGCCAGCATGGCCGTCGCCATGAAAATGTTCACGGGTGACATCACCGCGTTTTCCGTGTCCTCTTCCCCCAGCAACTGCAGGGTGATGTCTGTGAAAAAGCCGCGGAAACCGTCCGCCGCGCCGCGGTTCGCCAGCCGTCTTTCGAAGGCAGGATCCGGCAGGTTGGCGGTGGCGTTGTTGTAGTAATCCTCCCATTGCTTGTCCCGGGGATATTCCGGCTCCGCCAGGGCGGCGGCGCGGGCGACGGGCTTGTGATACCCTCCGTTATCCCGGGCAAACAACAGGATACCGCCGGTGATCAATGCCACAGCCAGCAGTGCGCAGGCCGCCCATACCGCCGTATATTTCTTCTTTGCGGCCCGCATCGCCGGGGCCGGGTCATCCAGGATCAACTCGTCATCCAGTTCGGTGATGGCGTCCATGATCGGTTCGCTTTTCATTCGATCCACTCCTTTTCCTTCAGATAGGCGGCCAGCTTCCGGCGTGTCCGCGTGAGGATCATCCCCACCCGGGCCGGGCTGCTCCCGATGCGCGCCGCGATCTCCGCGGCGGTGTCCAGGTACCAGTAGCGGCGGATGAAGATCCCGCGGGCCGGCTCTTTCAGGCCGCGTACGAACTCCGCCACGGCTTCGGCCAGCGCCTTGCTCTCCCAGATCTCCTCCGGGGTGCCGCCGCCCGCCAGGCTGTTTTCCAGCTCTTCCAGCGCGAGCGCCATCTCGCTGCCGCCCCGCTTGTCCGCGGTCTCGCGGCGGTAGCGGTCGATGGCCCGGCGCCGCACGATCCGCCCCAGGAAGGGCAGCAGGTGCTCCGGCCGGTGCGGCGGGATCGCGTTCCAGGCGTCCAGCAGCGCGTCGCTCACGACCTCCTCCGCGTCCTCTTTTGACGCAAGGATCCGGCCGGCCAGGCGCAGCATCATCCCGCCGTACTGTTCCTGCACGGCCGCCAATGCCTCTTCATTTCTGTCCCAGAACAGGGCGATGATCTCCCGGTCTTCCATGAGAGCCTCCGATGGTGAAAACGTTTTCACCGGATAAGTCGCAAAACAAGGGAAAGGATAACAGGTTCCCTGTCATTTTATCACATCCCGGATGACAAAGGTACGTCCCCTGCCATCTTTTGCATTTCACCGCCCGATTTCTGCCACTTACCGCCTTTTGCGTGACAAACCACGGCCGCCGTATTATGATGAGGCCATCAAGAAACAAGGAGGCAGCCATGAAGGTCAGCGTAGATGTATCGCCTGCGTACACGGAGCCGTTCGCCGTGATCCATACGGACCGGATCACGGAGGAGGTGCAGCGGATCCTGGACGTGTTCGCGACGAAGGAATCGCCCATTACCGCGCTGCAGAACGAAGAAGACATCGTCATTCTGAAACCGCAGGAGATCTACATGGTGCGCGTGGAGAACGGCGACACCGTGATCTACGGGCAGAAGATGCAGTACCGCTCGCGGAAGCGGCTGTATGAACTGAGCCGTCAGCTGGGGCCGCAGTTCATGCAGATCTCGAAGACCACGCTGATCAATCTGTCCGTGATGGACAGCCTGGAACCGGGGTTCGGCGGCACGTATCTGCTCAAACTGAAAAACGGGCTGAAGGATTACGTCACGCGGACGTACCTGCCCGGGTTCAAAAAGTATCTGGGACTGTAATAATGATTTCGGAAACGGGAAATAACAGGAGGTTTGTGATGAGAGGATTGATCAAAAGGACCGCGATGGGGATCGGCACGTCGGCGTTCATCTTCTGCGTGATGTGCGTGATCTTCGACCTGACGGAAGGCGGGCAGTTCGCGATGGATCATTACCGGATGACCAAAATGGGGATCGGCACCATCCTCTGCGGCATCGGCTGGGGCGCACCGTCGGTGGTTTATGATAAAGAAGGGCTTTCGATGCCGGCCAAAATGTTCATCCATCTGGGCATCGGCTGCCTCGTCTACACCATCGTGGCGCTTTCGGTGGGCTGGCTGGGCACGAATACGACGCTGGGGCAGAAACTGTTCATCATCGCGATCCAGCTCGTGATCGCATTTGCGGTCTGGATGGGCTTTCACCTGCATTACGTGCGGGAAGCCAGGAAGATGAACGACCGGATCAGACGGGTCCGGGGCAGCAAGGAGGCCGAATCCGAGCAGTATGTGGTCATGGATCAGTCAGTGGATGAAGAAGTGAGGACGTGGTGGGATAAATCGAAATGATTGCCTGAATCATGAATAGTAGGGGCCGTTGTTTCAACGGCCCAAGGTGACAGAGGGATAGTTCCTTTGTCACCTTTTTTATTCAACAAAAAACGGGCCGTTGGCACAACGGCCCCTACGACAAAAACGGACCAATGCGCTATCGGGCCCTGAGTCATGAAAATGTAGGGGCCGCTGTTTCAGCGGCCCGAAAAAGATGACAAAAGAACCGTCCCTTTGTCATCAGATCTCTACTTCATCCCCCGCGGCCAGGTATTCCAGGCGGGACATGCGGGGCTTGAGGAATTCGTACTGCTCCACGCCGGTGCAGTGGCAGGTGAGGAAGCGGATGCCGGTGCGGTCCAGGCGGGCGGCGTAGGAGGCGAGGGTGTCGTCCAGGGGGAGGCGGAAGAAGTGGAAGCCGCCGATCAGGACGTCGGGCCGAAACCAGGCGGCGATGTTCAGGATGCCGCGGTGCGAGCAGCCGCTGAAGAGCACGCGCCTGCCGTCCTCCTCCACCAGCATGTACTGCTCGTGGCGGAAGTCCTCCGGCAGGAGGTGCTCCGGCGACCCCTGCTGCAGGCCGTCCGTCTGCAGCGGGAAGAGCCACGGCCGGTCCGCGCGCGAATACAGTGTGACGCCCGGCGCGGGCGAGGTCCCTTCCTCCGCAAAGCTGATGCGCGGGTCGTCCAACAGCGCGGGATCCAGGCTGATATCCTTGCCCGCCGCGTTGAAGTGCGGCTTGAACGCGTGCGGGTTCAGCCAGACCGGCGCCGTCCGGTTCTCCTGTAAAAACCGCCGGATCCCGCCGCCGTGGTCGTAATGCCCGTGCGAGATCACCGCAAAGTCTACCGCGGCCAGGTCCACGCCCAGCGTCTTCGCGTTTTCCGCAAATAAATCGCCCTGCCCGGTATCGAACAGGATCTTTTTCCCGCAGGCCTCGATATAAAGCGAGAGGCCGTGCTCCGCCCCCAGCCGGGGATCGTTCGTCGTATTTTCCGATAAAACAATGACTTTCATAGCGCTTTCAGTATAATTCTTCCGCTTCCGCTTTTCAATCCCCCCGCGATTTGATATGATAAAAAAGACTGAGTATGCGCAATGCGGGGGCCCTCATGAAATACCGCCGAAAACTGTTTGCCGCGAAAACCATGTCCGGCCGGGACTGCCCCGGCCTGCTGGCGGCTGCCGTGAAAGAAAACGTGGCTTATCACCGCGCGCACAACCCGGCCTACCGCCGCCTGCTGGACGGCATGGGATTCGACGCCGCGCATTTCGACCGCTTTTCGCAGCTGCCGTTCCTGACCACGGCTTTCCTGAAAGGGCAGGACCTCAACACGAAGCGCTCTTTCTACATGGCGCAGTCCAGCGGGACGTCCGGGAAAAAGAGCGCCGTTTCCTACGCGCCGGATGACCTGCCCGTGCTCCTCAAAACGGCGGTGCACGCGATGGCGCAGCGCGGCCTGTTCAGCCCGAAACCGGTCAACTACGTGATGCTTGGCTACCGCTACCACCGAGGCAATCAGGCGCAGACCATGCGCACGGCCTACCTGGGCACGCTGATGGCGCCCGCGCTGCGCAAACGTTTCGCGCTCGAATGGCGGGACGGGGCGTATCAGCCCCGCCTGGAAGGCCTGCTGGAGGACCTGGTGAAATTCAGCCGCTCGTCCTTCCCCTGCCGCATCCTGGGCTTCCCGTCGTACCTGTTCTTCCTGCTGGAACGGATGGAAGAGCGGCAGATCCGCCTGACGATGCCGGCCGGCTCGAAGATCCTGCTGGGCGGCGGCTGGAAGCAGTTCGCGCAGGAGGAAGTGGAGAAGGCGGAGCTGTACCGCCTGGCGCGGGAGCGGCTGGGGATCGCGGAGGAGGATATCGTCGAGATCTTTGCCGCCGTGGAGCATCCGGTGATCTACTGCGACTGTCCGCGGCATCATTTCCACGTCCCGGCGTACGCGCGGGTCATGATCCGCGACGTGCACAGCCTGAAGCCGCTGCCGATGGGCGAGCCCGGCCTGATCCATTTCGTCTCGCCGATCCTGAAAGGGAGCCCGGTGGTGAGCATCATGACGGACGATATCGGCGTCCTGCACCCGGGCAGCGCGTGCGGCTGCGGCGATCCGGCGCCGTTTTTCACGGTGCTCGGCCGCGCCGGGCTATCGGAGATCAAGACCTGCGTGCAGGGGGCGAATGAGTATGCGGAGGGGCAATTATGATCCTCTTTGACGGCAAAACCTATCCTTCTTCGGAGCAGGACCGGCTGATCGGGGAACTGGCGCCGCGCCTGACCGCTGCGCGGGAGACGCCGCCGGACCCGGAGCCGCTGATCCGCGCTCTGGACACGCTGGCCGGCCGGATCGCCGCCGGGGAATACGACGCGCTGATCGATGCCCTGGACCTGCCGGACCGGGACCGCATGGTCCGCGAAGCCGTATGGATGCTGCAGGAAGAGCAGCTGCGGCGTAAAATGGCGGTGGAACTGCCGCCCCTGCCCGAAACCCCGGGCCTTGCGAAAAGGCGCCTGCCTCTGGGCGTCCTGTTCCACATCGCCGCCGGCAATCTGGACGTCCTGCCGGCCTACAGCGTCATCGAAGGCCTGCTGGCGGGGAATATCAATATCCTCAAACTCCCGGGCGGGGACAACGGCCTGACCGTGCGCGTGCTGGAGGAACTCATCGCGCTCTGCCCGCAGATCCGGGACTATCTCTACGTATTTGACACCTCCAGCCGCGACCTGGAGGCGATGAAAGCGCTCGCCGCGCTCGCCGGCGGCATCGTGGTCTGGGGCGGCGAAGAAGCGGTCCGCGCGGTGCGCGCCCTGGCGCCGGCCAACGCCCGGATCATCGAGTGGGGCCACAAACTGAGCTTCGCCTACCTGACGCCTTCGTATACAGATGCGGACCTGACCGCGCTGGCCGTCCACATCCGCGAGACCCGCCAGACCCTCTGCAGCAGTGCGCAGGTGATCTATCTGGACACGGCGGACATGGCGGAAGTCCTCCGCTTCTGCGAGCGCTTCCTGCCCGTCCTGGACGGGATCTACGGCGAAAACGACCTGTCGCACAACGGAAAAATGACGCTGCAGAGCTATACGGCCCGCCTGCGGGAAGCCGCGGGGCAGAGTGACGGCAGCCGCCTTTTCCGCGGCCGGAACGTCCTGCTGACCGCCTCTCCGGACAGTCGCCTGGAGGTCTCCGACATGTTCGGCAGCATCCGCGTGAAGCCGCTGCCCCGGGAGCAAATCGTCCCCGTCCTCGCCCCGCACAAAAGCCGCCTGCAGACCGCCGGCCTGGCCGTGCGCGAAGAGGACCTGGTGCGCCGCCTGGCCCTTGCGGGCGTGACCCGCATCACTTCGCTCGCCAGCATGTCCCGCCCCCTGCCCGGGGAAAACCACGACGGCACGTACGCGCTGGCCGCGTATACAAGGATCGTGGATGTGGAAGAATAAGAGATAACGGCCGCGCTGCGGCTTGACTGATAAAACCGGCAAAACCCGAAAGGAGACTAAACCATGCTGCCTCATGTATATTATGAAAAACTCGCGAAACTCGCTATCCGCAAAGGCGTGAACGTCCAGAAAGACCAGCCTGTCGTCATCAGCGCCTGCGTGCGCGACGCCGCCTTCGTGCGCCTGCTGGTTCAGGAAGCCTACGAAGCCGGCGCCCGCTACGTGGAAGTGAACTGGAGCGACGTCGAGCTGACCCGCATGGACTACACCTACCAGTCTCTGGAGACGCTCCAGGACGTCCCGCAGTGGCTCTACGACCGGCGGAAGACCGACAACGAGGCCGGCGCCTGCTACCTGACCGTCCGCTCCGACGCCCCCGGCGCCCTGGACGGCCTGGACCCGGAGAAGATCCACGCCGCGAACGTCGCGGTCTCCAAAAAGATGCGCCCGCTGCGGAATTATACGATGAACAACGAAGGCCAGTGGTGCATTTTCGGCCTGCCCTCCGTCGAGTGGGCCGTGAAGATCTTCCCGGACCTGCCCGCACACGAGGCCTTCGATAAACTGGAGGAGGCCATCTTTGCCGTCTCCCGCGTCACCGCGGACGGCGACCCCATCGCCGCCTGGAACGAGCACGACAGCAATTTGACGGGCTACGGCAAAAAACTCACGGACCGCCAGTTCACCGCCCTGCATTTCACCAGCGGCCTGGGCACCGACATCACGGTCGGCCTGGTGAAGGACCACATCTGGGTGGGCGGCGGCTGCTTCACGCCGCAGGGCGTCTACTTCGACCCCAACATCCCTACGGAAGAGTGCTTCTGCATGCCCGAAAAGACCGGGACCAACGGCATTGTATACGCGTCCAAGCCGCTGAGCTACCAGGGCCGCGTCATCGAAAACTTCTGGCTGCGCTTCGAAAACGGCAAAGTCGTGGACTTCGGCGCGGAGAAAGAGGCCGACACGCTGCGTAAACTCGTGGAATTCGACGAGGGCTCCTGCTACCTGGGCGAAGTGGCGCTCGTGCCCTACGACTCGCCCGTGTCCCGCTCCGGCATCCTGTTCTTCAACACGCTGTACGATGAGAACGCCGCCTGCCACCTGGCCCTCGGCGCCTGTTACCCGGAGAATCTGCAGGGCGGCACGGAGATGAACGAGGAAGAGCTGGCCGCCCACGGCGCCAACAACTCCATGACCCACTGCGATTTCATGTTCGGCACCTCCGACATGGACATCGACGGCATCCTGCCGGACGGCACGCGCGTGCCGGTGTTCCGGAAGGGCAATTACGTGATCTGACCCGTAGGGGCGGCCATTGGCCGCCCGCATGAAATGAATCCTATGAAAACGACGGATAAAAACATCTCACGACGCGACCGCATCCGCGGCTGCCTGATCGGCGGCGCCGCCGGCGACGCGCTGGGCTATGCAATCGAATTCTGCGGCGAGGAAGAGATATTCTCCCGCTTCGGCCGCCCCGGCATCACGGAATATGAACGGGACGCCCATACCGGCCCCGCCCTGATCTCCGACGATACCCAGATGACCCTGTTTACCGCCGAAGGCCTGCTGGCGGCCGGCGTCGGAGAAAAGTACCCGGAGGACCGGACCCGGATGCGCCATACCGTGGCCCGCGCCTACCAGGACTGGCTGCGCACGCAGGAGATGAGCTGGGAAGAGGCCCGGAAAGTACTCGCGGCAGAGACCGGACGGGAGGAATGCGACGGCCAGTCCGGCCAACCCGGACAAGATGAGGCCGGACCCCCCCTCCGCCTGGCCCTGATCCCGGACCTGTACAGCCCGCGCGCGCCGGGCAACACCTGTTTGAGCGCCCTGCGCGGGCAGAGACGGATGCACCATCTCCCGGAGGACTTCATCCGGGAACCGCAGAATCACAGCAAAGGCTGCGGCGGCATCATGCGCGTCGCGCCGCTCGGGCTGTGCTGCCCCGCGGAAGCGGCTGAAAATGTGGCGTGGGAAGGCGCGCAGATCGCCGCCATCACCCATGGCGGCCTGCTTGGCTACATGTCCGCGGCCGTGGCGGCGCAGATCATCCACCGCCTGGTCTTCGGCCCGGACGGCCTGTCCCTGAAGGAGATCGTCCGGGAGGCGCGGGAGACCGCCGCCGGACTGTTCCGGGGGTATCAGGACTTGGAGGTCCTGCTCCGCATCATCGACCTGGCCCTCGAACTGTCCGGAAATACCGCTCCGGACCTGGAAAACATCCACCGCCTGGGCGAAGGCTGGGTCGCGGAAGAAACGCTGGGGATCGCGCTGTACTGCGCACTGCGGCACACCGATGACTTCTCCGCCGCCCTGACCGCGGCCGTCAACCACCGCGGCGACAGCGACTCCACCGGTGCCGTCACCGGCAATATCCTCGGCGCCCTGCACGGCTATGACGCCCTGGACGACAAATGGAAGACCGGACTGGAACTGCACGGCGTGATCCTCCGCCTGGCGGACGCGCTGGCCGGCCCGGCCGAATCACAGAGGTAACATAATGGATAAAATCGCCAGTTTCCAGATCGACCACCTGCGCCTGCTCCCCGGCCTGTACGTGTCCCGCCGGGACGGCGCCGCCTGCCCCGTCACCACCTTTGACCTGCGCTTCACCGCCCCCAACCGGGAGCCGGTGATGGACATGCCGGCCGTCCACACCATCGAGCATCTCGGCGCCACCTTCCTGCGCAACCACGCCCGTAAAAACGAAGTGATCTACTTCGGCCCCATGGGCTGCCGCACCGGCTTCTACCTGGTCATGTTCGGCGAACTGACCGCCGCGGACGTGCTGCCGCTGGTAGAAGAACTCTGCCGCTTCATCCTGAGCTTTGAAGGCGACATCCCCGGCGCGCGGCCGGAGGAGTGCGGCAACTATTCCGAGCAGAACCTGAACATGGCGCAGTATTACACCCGCCGCTACCTGCAGGAACTGACGGAGCACCGGCGGCTGGAATACCCGGGCCGGGAGATGTGAAAGGAGCCGTTATGATCATCGTCAGAAAAATACAGATCCCCGGCCTGCCGACGCAGAAACCGCGCCGGCTCTACATCTATCTCCCGAAAGGATATGAAGAGACCGACGCCCGCTGCCCCGTCCTCTACATGTTCGACGGTCACAACGTTTTCTACGACAGCCACGCGACCTACGGCAAAAGCTGGGGCATGAAAGAATACCTGCAGAAGACGAAGACCCCGCTGATCGTGGTCGGCATCGAATGCAACCCGGAGGGCGACAACCGCCTCTGCGAATACACCCCCTGGACCTTTTCCGTTGGCCGCTACGGCCCGTTCGAGGGCCGCGGCCCGATTACGATGGAATGGATGACCAAGACCCTGAAACCGCAGATCGACGCGGAATTCCGCACCCTTCCGGACCGGGAGCACACCCTCATCGCGGGCAGCTCCATGGGCGGCCTGATGACCGTCTACGCGGCCGTCGCCTACAATGACGTTTTCTCGCGCGCCGCGGCCCTTTCCCCGTGCCTGTTTTTCAACACGCGCCGCATGAACGAACTGATCAAACAGACCCCGCTCGCGCAGCCCACCCGCATCTACCTGGACTACGGCAGCGGCGAAACGGACGAGCGCCCGGCCGACTGGGCCCTGATGTTCCGCACCGCCGCCCGCCTCTCGGCCGCCGGCGCCCATGTGGCGGCCCGCGTCGTGCCCGGCGCGCTGCACAGCGAGGCGTACTGGGAGGAGAGGATCCCGGTGTTCATGGAGTACCTGCTGGGGGAGGAAAGCGCAAAGTAGATTTTTGAAAAACCATAAACCCGGCAGTAAACCCGCTTAGGCGGGTTTTTCTTCTAAAAGACTTGATTTGCTCCTATTTTATGCTATAATTTAGGAGACTCAATGAACGATTAGGAGAAAATCATGAGACATTTCGACTATATGAAATATAAAAACTTCCGGTGGGATAACGAAATCCTGAATTATCTGACGCAGATCCATGAATATAAGGGCAAACAGGAACTCTATCTGCGTCAGAAACCGGTCGAACTGGAAAAACTGGTGGAAGTCGCGAAAGTGCAGTCCGTGGAATCGTCCAACAGGATCGAGGGGATCGTGACGACCGGTACCCGGATCGGGCAGATCGTAAGGGAAAAGACAATGCCGCGGAACCGGGACGAAAGAGAGATCGCCGGATATCGGGATGTCCTGAATACGGTCCACGAAAACTATGCCTATATCCCCGTCAGCGGAAATGTCATCCTGCAGCTGCACAGAGACCTGATGCAGTATGCCGGCACCGGTAACGGAGGAAGATATAAGATTACTCAGAATTACCTGAAAGAAACGAGGCCGGATGGGTCGGAATTCATCCGGTTTACCCCCGTGCCGCCGTTTGAGACGGAGGCCTGCATCCATGCGATCTGCGAAAACTTCAGGATCATTGCGGAAGACGGTTCAGTCGATCCGCTGCTGGTGATCCCGGTATTTTTGCATGATTTCCTGTGTATCCATCCGTTTGATGACGGCAATGGGAGAATGAGCCGGCTGCTGACTTTGCTGCTGCTGTATAAGTCCGGGTACCTGGTCGGAAAATATATCAGCATTGAAAAGTTTATTGAGAAATCAAAGGATGCTTATTATGACGCGCTGGAAGCGGCTTCTGCGGGCTGGCATGAGGAACACGATGATCCGACGGTCTTCGTCAAATACATGCTCGGTGTGATCCTGGCCTGCTACAGAGAATTTGAAAGCCGTATCAATATTATCAGCGGTACCACGGTGGTCACGGAAACGGACAGCGGAAAGAAGAAAGTCGTTACGATCAGGAGCAAAGCGTACGACGTTGTCAAAGCGTCCGTGGACAGCCGGATCGGAAAGTTTACGAAAAGGGAATTGACGGAGATTTGTCCGAGCATCAGCGGGAAATCCGTAGAAGCCGCACTGAAAAAACTGCTGGACGAAGGGTATGTGACGAAACACGGAACAGGCAGAAGTACGTTTTATGTGAAGCGCTATTAGATGTTTATCCTAAAATTTGAGTAAAAATAGGTGAAAAATGAACACAGCCTTTATTTCCCGGCAATACAGAGTCAGAACACTGTCGGAGTCAGATGTTCCGGATATTCTGGCGCTCTGTGAAAAAAACCGCCTGTATTATCAATACTGCCCGCCGTTCGTGTCCGCCCGGAGCATCCGCGGCGACATGACCGCGCTGCCGCCCGGAAAAGAGGCGGCCGACAAATACTATGTGGGCTATTACGACGGAGAAAAACTGATCGCCGTGCTGGACCTCATCCTGGCGTACCCGGACAAAGAGACCGCGTTCATCGGCTTTTTCATGACGGATGTATCGGTCCAGGGTAAGGGGACCGGCAGCGGGATCATCAGCGAACTGTGCGGGTATCTGGCCGGGACCGGGGTGAAAAAGGTCCGCCTCGGCTGGGTCAGAGGAAACCCGCAGGCGGAGCATTTCTGGCATAAAAACGGGTTTGCGGAAACGGGCAGCGCGTACGATACGGAGAAGTATACGGTGATCGTGGCCGAACGGGAGGTATGTTATGGAGTTTAAAAAAGGCATCGGCTGGCGATGCTGTTATGATCCGGAGACGGGGCTGTATACGGCGGAGATCGGCGGCGGGCCGAATCATGATCTCTATGAGATCAACAAAGAGATCTATGATCAGGTCGACGTCCGGGACGGGGGACAGGCGGTGAGCCTGATCGCGCAGGGCCGCCATTTGTATATGACGGTGAACGACCGCTGCGGCCCGCCGTATACGGTCATTCTGGACTCGGATTATCAGAAGCTCTGTCCCTGGGCGGAGACCGTTACGACGGGGGAGGTCTGGCCGGATGAGCTGACCGACGCGGCGGTCGAGGTGTTTGCCTCAGAGGCGGATAACCGGGAGCAGAGAAGGAAAAAGCGGGAACAGAGAAATCAAGGGAAGAAATGACGGAGCGAAAGATACTTTTTGTCTGCCACGGCAACATCTGCCGCTCGCCGATGGCAGAATATATCATGAAGGCGATGGTGCGCGAAGCCGGGCTCGAGCGGAGCGTGCGCATCGCGTCCGCCGCGACCAGCCGGGAGGAGATCGGGAACGACATCTACCCGCCGGCGAAGCGGGTGCTGGCCGCGCACGGGATCCCGTACGGGCGGCGCGCGGCGCGGCAGATCACGGCGCAGGACGTGCGGGAGTACGGCCTGATCGTGGCGATGGAGGAGTGGAACCTGCGGAACATGCGGCGGGCGCTGGGAAGCGTGTATGAGAAGAACGCGGGGAAGTTCCGGCTGCTGATGGATTTTACCGCAAGGCCCGGGGAGGTGTCGGATCCGTGGTATACGGGGGATTTCGAGACGGCTTACCGGGATATCGAGGAAGGATGCCGCGGACTGCTGGCATATTTGTCTGAACAGGAGATCCTATGAACCGAACCATAAGAAGAATCATGGCTCTCTTCCTGGCCGTCCTGCTGGCGGCCGGCAGTTTCAGCGTGCGCGCGCAGGCGGCGGAGACGGATGAGGGTTTTATCACGGAAGGCGTGTACACGTACACGACCGGCGGCGGAAAGGACCTGCAGGAGCAGGACAGTTTCGTGTTCCGCGAGGACTGCTTCATGCGGTCTTCCTACCTGGGCTGCGCGCATCTGGCGGAGCTTTCCGCGCAGGCGGCGATGGCGTCTTCCGGGCTGACCGGAGCGGGATCGGATTCCGCGGACAGCGCCGACAATCTGACCGCTTTTTTGACCGCGGCCGGGTTCGAAGACGTGGAGACCAACCGGTATTATGCGCTGGCGACGCAGGAGAATTCTATCGGCGTTGCCGTGGCGCGGCGTACCGTGCAAGCCTTCGGACACAAATACATCCTGCTGGCCGTGATCCCGCGCAGCGCGGGCTATAAGCAGGAATGGGCCGGCAATTTCACCGTGGGCAGCGGCGACATGCACGAAGGGTACAAGGCCGCGCGCGACGAGGTGCTGCGGTTTATGAAGCAGTACCTGGAAAAGCACGACATCGGCGGGGAACTGAAGATATGGACGGCCGGGCACAGCCGGGGCGGCGCGGTCGCCAACCTGCTGGGCGGTTTTCTGGCCGGCGGCGGGGTATCGTATTTCGGCGGCCGGGTGAGCCTGGCGCCGGAGGACGTGTATTGCTATACCTATGCGGCGCCCCGCACGGTCAAGGCGGAGCCGGACCGGCGGGCGGAACTGAGCGTGGCCGAAGCCCGCAGCGGCGCGGAATATGCGGCGGACACACCGGGGGAGGCTTATACGGCGGACGCGGCCGGCGCGGCCGATTTATCGTCGGAGATCTACGGCGGCATCCGGAACTGCATTTTTGACGAAGACGCGATCCCGAAACTCCCGCCCGCCAGCTGGGGCTTTGGCCATTACGGCACGGACCTGGCAATTTCCGGCCTGGGAGCCGGCAGGGAAGACATGCTGGCGGCCCTGCAGACGTTCGGCAAATACGCGTATCAGGCCTTCACGGAAGGCGGCGATTACGAAACTTTTGCCTGGTATACTTTTGACCTGACGACTCTGGAAATGATCCCGGATCCGGCACCGCACAGCGCGCAGACCATGGGGGAATTCATGGAGAGCCGGGTGCCGGGCCTGACGGCGGGCTGCGGGTCCAATGCGTTGTACGCAAGCGAAGGCTATCAGGAGACCATGACGGACGCGGCCGGGCTGGCCGGCCTGCTGCTGGGGCTTTCAGAGGAGGGCATTCAGGCGGAGGACTTCCAGCTGGAGGCTGCGGACATCGCCCGCCCCGCCGTTCTGCTGGTGCTGAGCTACGCGGCCGAACGCATGCAGGCGGAGCGCGGCGCGCAGGACGAGACGGAAGGCGTGACGATGGCGCTGGAGGACGTGCTGGCCTGGCTGTCCGGCCGGGACATCCGCCATGAGACGTTCACCGTGGACGATTTCCTGGAGATCCTCGCCGTCTGGCTGACGGAGCACGAAAATGACCCGCTCGGGGTGAAGATTTATGACGCGCTGATCGGCGCAATTCCCGACAAGGCCTCCGGCCTCCTGAGCAGTTTCCTGGGCGGTTTCCACAAGGACAACACGCTCTTCGACCCGGTTCCCGTGGCCGATGCCGTCCGGGCCTATATCCGCGCCTGCGCGAACGGGCCGGATCCGGCCTGCAGCATGGCGAAGAGTTATCCCACGGCGAAGGATGCCCGGTCGATCCTGTACACGGTCGCCCCGCTGGTGCTGGCCTTCACGGATCTGGAGATCGGGGGCATTTTAAAGGATAAGGGCACGCACCCGTTCGGTGAAGCGGTGGAGACGCTGCTGCCGATGCTGCTGAAAACGACGGATGCGGCCGGTAATGAGACGGTTTACGCGTCCGTGACCGAGGCGGCGGATACCGGGCTGACGCAGGTGCTGGACCGCGTGATCGGGCCGCTGGCGGAGAAAGCCGGCGAGGCGTTCGGAAGCGCGTATCAGGCGGATATCCTGCGGCATCTGGACGCCCTGAAAGAGCGGACCGGCCGCCTGCGGGAGACTGTGTCGTACGCCCTGTTTTACACGGAAGGGGAGCCGTTCAGTACCGCGCAGGCGCTCGCGAATGCGTGCACGCTGGCCGGCAACGTGAAGATCATCCCCTCGGCCCATTACAATGAAGGCTATATCGCCTGGATGCGGGCGGCGGCGGAGGCCGATAACGGTCCGCAGCACGGCATTACGTACGACGCCGGCAGACCGGCGGATTTTGAGCAGGACGGCGTGCGCGAGCACTGGGTCCTGCGGGACGGCGGCGGAAAACGGTTTTTCGCGGACCGGTATCTGAAGGAAGAACTGACGGAAGCGGACCTGGTCATCCCGCGGGAGACCGAAGCGGATCCGCAGCCGCCGGTGACGACGGTGAACCCGGGCACCGGCGCGGAAAATGAAACGGAGAGCGCGCCGACGGAAAGCGCCCGCTCTGAAACGGAACCGTCCGGGATTCCGCCGGAGACCGCGCCGGACGAGAGCGGCACCGGGCAGGGCGGCGAGGCGGTCCTGTGGGTCGCCGTCGGCATGTTGGCCGCCGGAGGCTGCCTGGCCGGCCTGCTGGTGTGGAAGAAAAAGTCGGAAGGAGGCGGAAAGGGATGAAACGGCAAGTGATCGCGGCCGCGGCCATGGCCGTCCTGCTCCTCCTGGCGGGAGGCTGCAGCGGACAGACGCAGCCGACGCAACAGACACAGGATACTCAGTCGACGCAGCAAACACAGGAAACGCAGCAGACGCAGGATACTCAGCCGCCCCGGAACACGGAGGAAACCACCATGACAGGACATTGGGAGTCGATCTCTCAGGAAGATGCGGCGCAGCGCATGACGATGCGGGAAGACCTCCTGATCGTAGACGTGCGGCAGCCGTATGAATACGAAGCGGGGCACATCCCCGGGGCGATCTGCGTCCCGAACGAGGACATCGGCACGGAAATGCCGGCGGCCCTCCCGGATCTGGACCAGGTCCTGCTGGTCTACTGCCGCAGCGGCCGCCGCAGCAAGGAAGCCGCGGAAAAACTGGCGCAGATCGGCTATACGAACATCTATGAATTCGGCGGGATCCTGGACTGGACCGGTGAGACCGTGGCGGGTGAAGAGCCCGGCACGCGGCCGGTCGGCCCGGCAGACCCTGCGACCACGACGGAATCGGGTAAGACCGGCTGTGCGGCCGTCCTGACCGTCAGCTCCTTTGACGGCGGCGGCCCCGAATTCGAATTCATCACGGACGAGCCGTCCGTCATCAGCTGGGACGTCACACGCGAATACGGCCGCGCGGACCACGATCAGATCGACGGCGCCGCCTACGACGTGACCGTCACCCTGCACGCATTGAAAGAAGGCAGTGCGACTTTCACCGTCCTCGCCCGCTCCCCTATCGCGGACAATTACGACGCGGCCTATTATGTGACCGTGGACGGCGCGCTGAACATTACCGTCTCCGAACCCGTCATTTACGAGGTCTCGGGCGGTACCCGAGCCACCGATGAAGTCATCCGGCCTACCCCGGAACTGGTCATCGAAGTGAACGGCCGCACCTTTTACGCGCACCCGGAAGACAATCCCTCTGCCGAGGAATTCATCGAAAAACTCAGCCGCGAAGGCGCGATCGAAGTGGCCATGCGCGATTACGGCAATTTCGAAAAAGTCGGCCCCCTGCCCTGGACCCTGACGCGCAGCGACGAGGACATCACCACGGTCCCCGGCGACGTGATCCTGTACCAGGGGAACCAGATCACGATATACTATGACACGAATCAATGGAACTTCACGCGCCTGGCGCGCATCGGGAACGCGACGGGGGAAGAACTGCTGGAAGCTTTCGGCAGCGGCGACGTGACAGTGACTTTTTGGGTAGAATGGAGCGAATAAGAGAAAACCGGCCGAGCCGGGGATTTGGCAAATAAGGGACCGGGAAGACCGGGATCCCGGATACAAGAGGGAGATGCTATGAAGATCGGATTTATCGGAATGGGCCATATGGCGCAGGCGCTGGTCAGGGGCTGGAACGCGACCCGCCAGCAGGAGGCGGAGGAGATCCTCGCCTACGCGCCGCACCGCAAAAAACTGCTGGACAACGCCGCCCGCCTGGGCTTCACCGCCGCGGACTCCCCGCGCGACCTGGTGGCGGCATCGGACCTGGTCATCATGGCCTGCAAGCCGTACCAGGTGGAGAGCGTGCTGTCCGAAACGGCGGACCTGCTGCAGGAAAAACCGCTGCTTTCGATCGCGCTGGGCTGGGATTTCGCGCGCTATCACAGCGTGCTGGGATCGGCGCAGCGCGTCCGTTACGTGATGCCGTCCACGCCCGCGGAAGTGGGTGAGGGCGTCTTCCTGCTGGAGGACGTGCACAGCCTGACGGAGGAGGAAGAGGAGGTCAGCCGCCTGCTGTTCGCGGGCATCGGCAAGGTGATGGTGATGCCGTCGCACCTGATGGGGATCGCGGGCACGATCAGCGGCTGCGGCCCGGCCTTCGCGGACATGATCATCGAGGCCTTCGGGGACGCGGGCGTGAAATACGGCCTGCCCCGCGACGCGGCGTATGCGCTGGCCAGCCAGATGCTGCTCGGCGCGGCCAAGCTGCAGCGCGATACCGGCCGCCATCCGGCGGAACTCAAGGACGCGGTGTGCTCGCCCGGCGGCAGCACGATCCGCGGCGTCACGGCGCTGGAGGCGCACGGCCTGCGGGCGGCGTGCCAGGCGGCGGTGGATGCGGTGATGGGCTATGAAAAATAAGCGCTTCTGGCTCGCCCTCGTTATCTTTTCCCTGACCGGGCAGATCGCCTGGGTCGTGGAAAACATGTATTTCAACGTCTTCATCTACAAGATGTTCCACGCCTCGGCTTCGGACATCTCCTTGATGGTGCAGGCCAGCGCCGTGGCGGCCACCCTGACCACCATCTTCATCGGCGCGCTGTCGGACCGGCTGGGGAAGCGGAAGATCTTCATGTGCGCGGGCTATATCGCCTGGGGCATCTCGATCCTGAGCTTCGCCTTCATCCGGGCGGACGTGATCGGCGGCCTGTTCGGCGCGGCGGCCAGCGCGGCGTCCGTGGGGATCTCGCTGGTCATTATTATGGACTGCGTGATGACGTTCTTCGGCTCCACGGCGAACGACGCGGCCTTCAACGCCTGGCTGACGGATTCCACCACGCCGGAGAACCGCGGCGCGGCGGAGGGTATCAACGCGATGATGCCGCTGATCGCGATCCTCGCGGTGTTCGGCGGCTTCATGGGCTTCGACCTGGACAAGGCGGAAAGCTGGACCACGATCTACATCGTGATCGGTGTGCTGGTGCTGCTGATCGGCATCGCGGGCTTCTTCCTGGTGCAGGAAGCGCCGGCCAAGGCCCCTGACGAACTGGGCTATTTCGCCACCATTGCCTACGGCTTCCGGCCCGCGGTGGTGAAGCAGAATAAAAAACTGTACTGGTCCATGCTGGCCTTCGCGGTGTTCAACATCGCGATCCAGATCTTCATGCCCTACCTGATCATTTACTACGAAAAGAGCCTGGGCATGAGCGATTACGTGCTGATCATGGCGCCGGCCATCATTCTGGCCGCGGTCGTGACCGCGTTCTACGGGCGGCTCGTGGATAAAAAAGGCTTTGAAAAGACCGTATTCGGGCCGCTGTACATGCTGGCGCTGGGCTTCATCCTGCTCTGGCTGGTGCCGGCACGGATCCCTGCGGAAGGGCTCGCGATGAAAGTGCCGGTGTTCATCGGCTCGCTGCTAATGATGAGCGGCTACCTGTCCGGGATGGCGGTGTTCGGCGCGCGCCTCCGGAATGAGACGCCGGAAGGCATGGCGGGGCGCTTCCAGGGCCTGCGGATCCTGTCCCAGGTGCTGGTGCCCGGGCTGATCGGGCCGGCCATCGGCGCGGCGGTCCTGCGCGGGGCCGCAACCATTACGAACGACGACGGCACGACCTCGTTCCTGCCCAACGCGAAGATCTTCGTGGCGGCGCTGGCGGTCGTGTTCCTGCTGATCGCGCTGCTGAGCTTTTATGAAGGCGTACGCCGCAGAAAGGAAGATTGACATGGCGGCCCTGAAACATTTACTGACCGACCGCGGCGCGGCCCTGCCCGCCTCGCTTTGGAACGCCTATCCCCGCCCGCAGCTGGTGCGCGAAGGCTGGCAATGCCTGAACGGCCGCTGGCGCTTCGGCACGGACGAGGCGATGCGGGAGGAGATCCTGGTGCCGTTCTGCCCGGAGAGTCTCCTGTCCGGCATCCGGCGCGATTTTGAGACCGAGACCCGCTTTTATTACGAGCGCCGCTTCACGCTCCGCCTCCCGCGCGGAAACCGCCGCATCCTGCTGCATTTCGGCGCCGTGGACCAGCTGGCGGAAGTCTTCGTCAACGGCGCGCCTGCCGGCTCGCACGAGGGCGGCTACCTGCCCTTTACGCTGGATATCACGGACCTGCTGCGCGACGGCGAAAACACCCTGCGGGTCATCGCGACGGACGCGCTGGACCACTGCTATCCCTGGGGCAAACAGAAGAAAAGCCGGGGCGGAATGTGGTACACGCCCGTGAGCGGCATCTGGCAGACGGTGTGGATGGAATCCGTGCCGGAGCAATATATCGAACGCCTGCGGATCACGACCTGGGGCACGGAAGTCCGTGTCCACGCCTATGGGATCGAAGAGGGAACCCTGACCCTGGAAGAGACCGGAGAGCAGATCCCGCTGCGGGACGGCCTGGCCGTTTTCCCGGTGGCAGATCCGGTCTTCTGGAGCCCGGAAGAGCCGAAACTCTATTGGTTCACGCTGGAGAGCGGGGAGGACAAAGTGCGCTCGTATTTTGCCCTGCGCGACGTCAGCGTGCGCGAAGTGGCCGGCAAAAAACGCATCTGCCTCAACGGGAAACCGTATTTTTTCCACGGCCTGCTCGACCAGGGCTACTGGAGCGACGGCATCTACACGCCTGCGGCGCCGGAGTGCTATGAGGACGATATCCGGGCCGTGAAAGAACTCGGCTTCAATACCCTGCGCAAGCACATCAAGATCGAGCCGGAGCGGTTCTATTACGACTGCGACCGCCTGGGCATGATCGTTTTCCAGGACATGGTGAACAACGGCGATTATCATTTCCTGCGGGATTCCGCGCTGCCCCAGGTCTGGCAGCAGCGGAAGGACAGCCGCCTGAACCGCGACCCGGAGACCCGCACCCGCTTCGTCCGCCACATGGGCGAGACCGTGGAGCATCTGGGGAACCACCCCTGCATCTGCTACTGGACCATCTTCAACGAAGGCTGGGGCCAGTTCGAGGCGGACAAACTGTACAAGGCGCTGCGGCACCTGGACCGGAGCCGGATCACGGATGCGACCTCCGGCTGGTTCCACCAGCGGAAGAGCGACGTGGACAGCCTGCACATCTATTTCAAACCGCTGAAGCTCGGCCGCGAGAACCGCGCCCAGGTCCTTTCGGAATTCGGCGGCTTCGTCTGGAAAGACCCGGACCACAGCGCCGACCCGGACAAGACCTACGGCTACAAGATCTTTAAGACCCGCGAAGAACTGGCCGCCGGCCTGCGGAAGATCTATGAAGAGCAGGTGATCCCGCTGGCGCGCGCCGGCCTGTGCGCCGCCATCTATACCCAGGTCTCCGACGTGGAGGACGAGACCAACGGCCTGCTGACGTACGACCGGAAGGTGCGGAAGGTCAGCCCTGAAGAACTGGCCGGCATTGCGGAAGCGCTGCAGGAAGCGGTGCGGGAAGAAGAATCATGAACGCGCTGGTCATCAACTGCAGCCCCGTCCGGAACGGGGCGACGGCGGAGATCGTGCGGATCGCTGCGGAGCAGCTCGCGGAGCGGTATACCGTGAAGACAGTGTGTATCGACGACTATCAGATCGGTTTCTGCAAGGGCTGCCGCCGCTGCCATACCACGGCGGAATGCGCGCAGCAGGACGGCGCGGACGAGCTGATGGAAGAATTTTCGCGCGCGGACGTCATCCTCGCGGTTTCCCCGTCCTACTGGGCGGACGTCCCCGGCCAGTTCAAGGCGTTCATCGACCGCTGCACGCCGTGGAGCAATACGCACGAGCCGCATAAGGCGCTGCCTGCCGGAAAAAAGGGTTACGCCATCGCGCTGCGGACGGGGCCGGGGATGAAGGAATGTGAAAAGATCCTGGGCACGGTCGCGCATTTTTACGGCCATCTGGAAATTGCGTACGGCGGCGGGATCGGGCTGTGCTCGGTCGAATTCAAAGAAGCAGCAACTGTCCGGAAAGAAGAAATAGAAGCGTTCTGCCGGACGATTTAACAGCGGCCTGCAATCCGAAACATAACATCGTTTAAAGAGGACAAAACCATGATCTTTTACCTGGTCCGGCACGGCCAGACCGACTGGAACGCCCGCGAGATCGTGCAGGGCGTCACCGACATCCCGCTCAACGAGACCGGGCTGGCGCAGGCCGCCCGCGCGCGGGACCTGATGAAGGACATCCCGCTCGACATCATTTTCTCCTCCCCGCTCATCCGGGCCTACCGGACGGCGGAGATCATCAATGAAGCGCACGGAGTCCCCCTCATCACCGAACCGCGCCTGCGCGAGCGCAACTACGGCATTTTCGAGGCGCAGAGCTACAGCGTGTACCCCGGCGTGCTGTTCTGGGACTATGAACGTAACGTGCAGGTTGCGAACGCGGAGACCGTGCACGAAGTATTTGCGCGCGTCTACGAATGCCTGGACGACATCCGCCGCGAATACCCCGGGAAATGCGTCATGCTCGCGATGCACGGCGGTGCGGCCCGCGCGGTCCACTGCTACTTTAACGGGATGCCGGAGGGCCGGCCCATGAAGTCGATCTTCACCCCGAACGCGGAGCCCATCCGCTTCGAGATCGCGGACGACGCGCCGGCGGTCACGCCGCTGCCGTAAGATCCTTCGACTCCGGCTCCGCAGGAGCCTTCGCTCAGGATGACACGTTCTGACGTTTCCCGCTCAGGATGACACGTCCTGAGTTTTTTTTATCCCCCTCCCCCGGATAGATTGACTAAACCGGGCGGGACGGGTATAATACAACTACCTGAAACAACGCGATCGGCGCCGGCCATGAGGCGGCGGAGTCCCTGATGCGCTACGTCTCGGATTACAACGTGCCGCAGACCGTGGGCCGCGACCGCCGGTACTTCAAGGCGCTCGACACCGACAACGTCACGATCGAGTCCTACGACGAAGCCGGCCGCCAGGAACCCGGCTGCGAGGCCATCGAGGATCCGGGCCACTCCTTCTACGATCCGCGCGTGGTGTTTACCGAGGAACAGGTCAAAACGGAGTGCTCGCGCTGCCTGTCCTGCGGCATGACGATCGTGGATGCCAACCGCTGCATCGGCTGCGGCCTCTGCACCACGCGGTGCGAATTCGACGCGATCCACCTCGTGCGCGACCATCCGGAAATGACGGATTACCGCCGCGCGGAGGACAAGATCACCGGCCTGATCTCGTACGCGATCCCGCGTGCGGTGAAGATCGTGCTGAACAGCGGCTCGAAGGAGGCCCGGGAGATGGCGGCCAAACGGCGCGCGTTCAAGAAGGATCCGAACAAGCCGCATACCGGCAACGCCGTGGACATCAATGAGATGATGCCTAAGTAAGGCGGAGGACCGGCGACGGCCGGCGAAAGACCGGGGCCGGAAGTTTCCCGCATGAAAAGAAGACCGTGGCGTACGCGTCACGGTTTTCTTTTCCTTCCGGATGGCCCGCAGTCAGTATTTTCCGGGCCGGACCCGCAACAATTCGGCTTTTCATCACCGGATAAACACAGTTTTGACACATTTGGCGGATATACTGCGGAAAACGGAAGCATATACTTCCGCAGGAGGTGACCCCATGAACAAGAACAATTGCTTATTGAAAATGACCGCCATGATCCTGGCGATGATATTAGTTCTCTCGGCGTGCGGAGGCAGCGAAAGCAGTCCGACTACATCCGCGCAGCAGGGCACTACGGCCTCGGACCAGACCACAGCGGCTTCGGATCAGACCACCGCGGCCAGCATCACCGAGGCGGGCACGACCCCCACGACCGCGGAACCGGCGCACGCGACGGATCCCGCTTCCCAGGGGACCACGGCGACGGGTAATTTCACCGTCCTGGCCACCGTGAACGGCGGCGTCACGCAGGAGGGCTCGGTCTACACCATCACCGCGGAAGGCAAATATTCCTTCAGCGGCTCCCTGAGCGACGGGCAGATCGTGGTCAACGCGCCGGACCAGAAGGTGGAGATCATCCTGAGCAACGCGGCGATCAGCTGCTCCACGGACGCCCCCATCAAGATATTGGATGCGGACAAAGTCACGATCACCGCCGAGGGCTACAACGAAGTGACCGACGCCCGCGCGCTGCGCACGGACGACGAGGCGGAAGCCGAAGAGAAGGCGGCCGGCGGCGCCATCTACGCGAAGTGCGACCTGACCCTGGCCGGCACCGGCAGCCTGGTCGTGACCGGCGGCTACAACAACGGCGTGCACACCACCAAGGACCTGAAGGTGAAGGAACTCACGCTGAAGGTGACCGCGCCCAACAACGCGCTGAAGGGCAACGACTCTGTGACCGTGGAATCCGGCAGCCTGCTGCTGATCTCGAGCGGCGGCGACGGCATCAAGACCGAGGACAGCGACGTTTCGTCCAAGGGCAATCAGCGCGGCACGGTGACGGTCTCCGGCGGGACCATCGACATCTACGCGGCCTGCGACGGCATCGACGCGGCGTACGACGTCGTGATCTCCAAGGGCGACGCGGTCCTGAACATCTACACCGACACCTATTCTCCTTACACCGGCGAAGCGCTGAGCACCGGGACGACGTTCTACCTGATCATGAGCCAGTCGCTGTACCAGAGCCACAGCCTGTTTGCGGCTTACTACTACAACGACGACGAATCGGCCGGCGTCTGGGCCAAAGCGTCCTATGCCATGGAAGTCTACGGCGGCCGCACCGCTTACGCGGCCCTGTCCCTGACGGCGCCGTCCGGTTATGAGAACGTCGCGTACTTTGCCTTCGATTCCGACACGCCCTCCACCGAGGCCTACGCCGCCACCACCGGCGGCGGGACCGTGAACCGCAGCGTCAACGCGATCCTGCTCCAGGAGTCGGGCACTGCCCTGAGCGGCGACTACGTCTCCCTGAGCCTGTCCGGTTCGTCCACCTCTTCCGCGAAGGGCATCAAGGCGGACAATGAGATCCTGATCGCGGACTGCACGCTGACCGTCCAGAGCACGGACGACGCGATCCACGCCAATGATGACGTCACGCTGGAGAACGGCTCCCAGGGCCTCGGCAACATGACGGTCGCCGGCGGCACGCTGACCCTGTCCAGCGGCGACGACGGCATCCACGGCGACGGGACCGTGACGGTCGACGGCGGCGTGATCAATATCCTGACCGCGTACGAAGGCGTGGAAGGCAACGTGGTCGTCTTCAACGGCGGCGAGACCTACGTGAACGCGAAGGACGACGGCGTCAACGCCAAGAGCGGCTCGTCCACGCCCCTGATCCGGATCAACGGCGGCCTGCTGAAGGTCACCGTCGGCTCCGGCGATACGGACGGCATGGACTCGAACGGCAACATCGTGATGACCGGCGGCTTCGTGCTGGTGCAGAGCGGCTCCTCCATGGGCGGCATGGCCGGCTCCGTGGATCTGGACGGCACCATTTCCGTCACCGGCGGCACCCTGGTCGCGCTGGGCGGGATCTGCGAGACCCCGAACGGCTCCGGCGACTGCTGCACGGTCCTGATGAGCGGCCAGAGCTTTGCGGCCGGCGAATACACCGTCACCGACGGCTCCAAGACCCTGTTCAGCTTTACCGTGGACGCGTCCTGCCAGAGCGGCTGGATCGCATCGGATACCCTGTCCCAGGGCGGCTCCTATCAGCTCCTGAAGGACGGCAGCAGCGTGTACAGCTGGAGCCAGACCGCCCAGTCCGTCGGCAGCGGCGGCAGCAGCTGGGGCGGCCCCGGCGGAGGCGGCTGGAGACGGTAAACCGGCTCTTGCAAAAACAACAGACTGCGCTACAATAAACGGGGGAGGGCCATGCCCGCCCCCGTGCCGTGATTCTGTAGGGGCGGGCATAGCCCGCCCGTTTTCGAAAGGAGACCTTCCATGCCCCTTCCCTTCCGCATCACCCCCATCCGCCGCGACGAAGTCCTGCGCCGCTCTGCCATGCTCCGCCCTTCCGAAGAGGAACTCCGCCTCTTCGCGGAATGCCGCCGCGACGCCGAATACGTCCTGGATTATAAGATCACCGAGCGCAACCGTCCGCTGGACATCCTCGGCGGCGACCCGCTCCGCGAGAACTTCCAAAGCTGCGAATCCGTCATCATTTTCACGGCCCGCCTGGGCGACGCGTTCCGCGAACTCGTGCAGGAATCCGATGAACCCGAAAAAGCCATCCTCTGGCAGGGCCTGGCCGCCGAGCGCCTCGACGCCCTGATCGAGTCCTACCTGGACCACAAAGAGAAGATCCTCCGTCCCGGCGGCGCCGTCCTGACACCGCACTTCCCCTGGCGCTGGCCTGACGTCCCCGAGGACGCCTTCACCGCCACCCGCATCGCCGGCGTCAGCTTCCACCCCGACGAGTCCCTCGTCAGCCGCTGCCGCACCTGCTTCGTCACCGACTGCCCCTCGCGCCGCGAAGCCGCGGAGGAATGAATTTTCAGGAGTACCATCATGAGCGGGAACATAAACGAACAAATGCATTATAAAGACTATCGCAGCGGCCTGCTGACGAACGGCATCGAACGCGCGGCGCACCGTGCGCTGCTGTACAGCACCGGCCTGGACACGGACGACCTCCGCAAACCGATGATCGCGGTGGTCAATTCCTTCACGGAAATGGTCCCCGGCCACATGCACCTGCGCCAGCTGGCGGAATTCGTCAAGCAGGGCATTTATGAGGCGGGCGGCATTCCGCGGGAGTTCAATACGATCGCGGTCTGCGACGGCATTTGCCAGGGACACAAGGGCATGAAGTATTCGCTCATGAGCCGCGAGATCATCGCGGACTCCATCGAATGCATGATCGAGGCGCATCAGTTTGATGCCATGGTCATGATGCCCGGCTGCGACAAGATCGTCCCCGGCATGCTGATGGCCGCCATGCGCCTGAACATCCCCGCGATCTTTGTCACGGGCGGCCCGATGCTCCCGGGCAAATATAAGGATATGACTCTGACCCTGACGGACATGCGCGAACTGATCGGCCGCACCCAAACAGGCAAAATGAGCGTGGAAGACCTGATGGAAGCGGAGAAATCCGCGCTGCCCGGCGCCGGCACCTGCTCCATGCTCGGCACGGCCAATACGATGAGCTGCTTCACGGAGATCCTCGGCATGGCGCTGCCGGGCGGCGGCCTGGCTCACGCCGTGAGCGCGAAGAAAGCCCGCCTGGCCAAGCAGTCGGGCAAGCGCATTGTGGAGATGGTGCAGGAGGACCTGACGCCGCGGAAGATCATGACGCGCGGATGCCTGCGGAACGCGATCGCGGTCGGCATGGCGATGGGCGCGTCCACGAATTCGACGCTCCACATCCCGGCCATCGCGCACGAAGCGGGTCTGGACGTGACGATCGCCGACTTTGACGAGATCAGCCGCGAAGTCCCGTATCTCTGCAACATCAAGCCGTCCGGCGCCCACCCGCTGATCGACCTGGAGGAATGCGGCGGGATCCCGGCGGTCATGAAGGCGATCGAATCCAAGCTGGATACGGACGTCCTCACCGTGACCGGGAAGACCGTGGGCGAAAACCTCGCGGCCGTCGAACTCGTGGAAAACGACGTCATTTTCCCGCTTTCCGCGCCGAAAAAGCCGGAAGGCGGCCTGGCGATCCTGCACGGCAACCTGGCCCCCGACGGCGCCGTCATCAAGAAGAGCGGCGTGAAGGAGAGCATGTATTACTTTGAAGGACAGGCGCGCGTTTTCCATTCGATGGAGGACGCCTGCGCGGCCGTCTCCGGCGGTCAGATCCAGCAGGGCGACATCCTGGTCCTGACCTATGAAGGCCCGAAGGGCGGCCCGGGCATGCGCGAGATGCACATGGTCACGAGCCTGATCGTCGGACGCGGCATGGATGAAATGTGCGCGCTGATTACGGACGGCCGCTTCTCCGGCTCCAGCCGCGGCCCCTGCATCGGCCACGTCTCCCCGGAAGCCGCCGCGGGCGGCCCCATCGGTGCGGTGCAGGACGGCGATAAGATCATCATCGACATCCCGAACCGCACCCTGACCCTCTGCGTCCCGGACGACGAGATCCGCCGCCGCCTGGAGACCGTGCAGCACCCGCTGAAGGAGCGCACGCCGGCCCTGGCCCGCTACGCCGCGCTGGTGACGTCAGCGGACAGAGGTGCGGTGCTGACCTGCCCGGAAACCAGGTGAAAAACCGGACTCATCAACCCGATCCCCGGAGCTTTCGGCTCCGGTTTTTTTTGTTTTCGAAAGTCCCCGCTCCTTGACAGCGTTCTCCACCTTACGGTATATTTATGTTGGGGAAATTTCAGGAATCCTGCGCCAATAAAGAATATACTGCCAAAGGAGGAAAACGCGATGCGTCCGTGTACGAAACGGGTTTTGTCCCTGCTGCTGTGCCTGGTGATGCTTGGCACTTTTCTCCCTGCTTCCGGCGCGCCGCGGGAAACCGTACTGCTCCCTGACAGCAGCGCGGCCGTCGTCAACGCCGCCAAACCGACGATCACCACCCAGCCGAAGAGCATCACGAAAAACGCCGGGGAGACCGGCAAATTTACGGTCAAAGCCTCCGGCGCGACCCAATACCAGTGGTACTGGCGCAAAAACAGCGACAGCAGTTGGGCCAAGAGCACGGCATCCAGCGCAACGATCGCGACCCTCTCCCTGAAAGCCACCATGGCGCGGAACGGCTGTCAGTACCGCTGCAAAGTTTCCAACAGCTCCGGCTATGTCTACACCAAAACCGTCACCTTCACCGTGATCGGCAAGCCGGAGATCGCGACCCAGCCGAAAAGCGTCACGAAAAATGTCGGGGAGACCGGCAAATTCACGGTCAAAGCCGACGGCGCGTCAGCCTACCAATGGTACTGGCGCAAAAACAGCAACAGCAGCTGGGCTAAAAGCACGGCGTCCAGCGCAGCGACCGCGACCCTCTCCCTGAAAGCCACCATGGCGCGGAACGGCTGCCAGTACCGTTGCCGCGTCTCCAATAGCACCGGCTACGTTTACACCAAAACCGTTACGTTCACCGTCAACGGCAAACCGGAGATCACCACCCAGCCGAAAAGCGTCACAAAGGACCTGAACCAGACCGCGAAATTCACGGTCAAAGCCGACGGCGCGTCAGCCTACCAATGGTACTGGCGCAAAAACAGCAACAGCAGCTGGGCCAAGAGCACCGCGTCCAGCGCGGCAGCCGCAACGCTCTCTCTCAAGGCGACCATGGCGCGGAACGGCTGCCAGTACCGCTGCAAAGTCTCCAACAGCAACGGCTCCGTCTACACCAAAACAGTCACCCTGACCGTAAATTACGCGATCGAGATCACGTCGCAGCCGGTCAGCGTGTCCATCGCGGAAGGCGGAACAGCCGCATTCACCGTAACGGCGAAAAACGCGGAAGCATATCAGTGGTACTGGTGGAACGCCGAAGACAGCCAATGGGTCAAGTGCACGGGCGCAGCGGCTCAGACGGCGGTGCTGACATACACCGACGTCAGATACGGCTGGAACGGCTACCGGTTCTGCTGCAAAGTATCGAACAGCGCCGGCTATGTGTGGACGGATGAAGTGAGCCTGCTGATCACCGGCCGCCATACGCCGGTGATCACGACCCAGCCGAAGAGCGCGGCGTTGTACGAAGGCGGAAATGCGTCCTTTACCGTCAAGGCCAAATACGCGGACTCCTACCAGTGGTACTGCTGGGAAGACAGCGAGACCGGTTGGGTGAAATGCACGGGCGCGGCGGCCCGGACGGCAACGCTGTCATACACCGACGTCAGATACGGCTGGAACGGCATCAGGTTCCGCTGCAAGGTCATGAACAGCGAGTATTCCGTCTTTACCGATACCGTCACCCTGTCGGTCGATCCGGTCACGTACCGCGCGCTGCTGGTCGCGGAAGTCAACTTTTATTCCATGGATGCCGCGCCCCGTTTCCAGGGCAGCGCCGACCTGGTGGCAAACATGCTGCAAAGCGTCAAAGGCCCGATGGGACGCGCTTATACCGTTACCAGCGTGACAGATGTGGGACTGGCCGGCCTGGAAGATGCCATCGACAATACCTTTGCCGGCGCCGATGACAACGACGTTTCGCTGTTTTACATCGTGACGCACGGCGAGACCGACTACGCTTCCGGAACGCATGCCGGCGAGCTGGTGCTGGCCGGCCCGTACGGCGACGTCCGGATCACGCTGGAAAGGCTGGCCGACTGCCTGCTGGCTGTCCCCGGCAAAGTCATCGTATTCCTGGATTCCTGCGGCTCGGGCGCTGCCGTCTGGGAAGGCAACGGCGCCCCGTCAGACGGGGAACAGGCCGCCGCGGAAGCAGCCGCCTTTAACGAGGCGGCGATCGCTGCGTTTGCCGAAGCGGAAGCCTCTCTCGCCTCCCCGAACACCGGCGAATTCATCGATCCGAAGTTCTACGTCATCACTTCCGCTGCGCATCAGGAAACAAGCTGGGGCAGCACAGCTTTGAACTATACCTATTTCGGGTATTATCTCGCGCTGGGCCCGCTCGGCAGAAAGCCTGCGGACGAAGAAGGGGACGGGAACGGCACGGTCACGCTCAACGAGCTGTACAATTATGTATATACGCATGCTTTGGGGCCTCATGCATCCGGCGGAAATTATTACCAGCATGCGCAGGTCTACCCCGAAAACAGCAGCTACGAACTGTTTAAATAACCATAAGGGAGGATGATGCAATGCGTCAGAGAATCACGAAACGTTTGACAGCCCTGTTTCTGTGCCTGGTCATGCTGGGCACCATGATCCCGGCGTCCGCGGCACCGGCGGCGGAAACGGAACTGCTTCCCGTCAGCACAGCCGTTCTGAACGAAGCGGAACCGCTGACTACCCCGGAGACCGTGGATGCGGCTAATGCCGATAAACCGACGATCACCACGCAGCCGAAAAACGTGACGAAAAACGTCGGCGAAACGGGAAAATTTACGGTCAAAGCCGACGGCGCGACCAAATACCAGTGGTATTGGCGTAAAAACAGCGACAGCAGCTGGGCCAAGAGCACGGCCTCCAGCGCGACGGCGGCCACGCTTTCCCTCAAGGCCACCATGGCGCGGCACGGCTGCCAGTACCGCTGCAAAGTCTCCAACAGCTCCGGTTATGTCTACACCAAAGCCGTCACGTTCACCGTGATCGGCAAACCGGAGATCACTTCCCAGCCGGAGAACGTCACGAGGTTTGAAAATGATACCGCGGAGTTTACGGTCGCAGCCGACGGCGCGGAATCATACCAGTGGTACTGGCGCAAAAACAGCGACAGCAGCTGGGCCAAGAGCACGGCTTCCACCGCGACGACCGCGACGCTCAAACTCAAGGCGACCGCCGCGCGGAACGGCTGTCAGTACCGCTGCAAAGTCTCCAACGGTACCGGCTCCGTCTACACGAAGACCGTTACGTTCACCGTGATCTGCAATCCCCGGATCACTTCCCAGCCGGAGAGTGTCACGAAGAACGTCGGCGAGACCGCGAAATTCACGGTCAAGGCCGAAAACGTGACATCATACCAGTGGTACTGGCGCCGGGACAGCAGCAGCGAGTGGAAGGCGAGCACGGCGTCCAGCGCGACGAGCCCGACCCTCAGCCTCAAGGCGACCCTGGCGCGGAACGGCTGCCAGTACCGCTGCAAAGTCTCCGGCAGTTACTATTTCTACAGCGACACCGTCACGCTGACCGTCGTCGGCAAGCCCGAGATCACCACGCAGCCGAAGAACATAACGAAAGCCCTGGGCGAGACCGGCAAATTTACGGTCAAGGCCGTCGGCGCGACGAAATACCAGTGGTACTGGCGCACAGACAGCAACAGCAGCTGGATCAAGAACCTGGCTTCCAGCGCGACGACACCGACCCTGTCGCTGAAAGCGGTCGCCGCGCGGAACGGCTGCCAGTACCGCTGCAAAGTGTTCAACGGATCGGATTACGTCTACACGAATGCCGTCACCTTCACCGTGACCCATGGGATCCAGATCACGTCGCAGCCGGCCAATGTGTCCATCAGCGAAGGCGGCACCGCCATCTTCACTGTGGCTGCGACGAACGCCGAAAGCTACCAGTGGTACTGGTGGAAGTCCAGCACCTCCAGCTGGGTGGAGTGCGGCGGCTCTGACGCGAAAACGGCAACGCTGAAATATACGGAAGTCCAATACACTTGGGACGGCTACTATTTCTGCTGCAAAGTGTCGAACAGCTTAGGCTCGGTCTGGAGCACCTACGCGAGACTGACCGTGACCGACCGGCACGTGCCGGTGATCAAGACCCAGCCGCAGAACCTGACGGTGGAAGACGGCTTCCCGGTGGACTTTACCGTCAAAGCCAGATACGCGGACAGTTACCAGTGGTACTGGCGGAAAAAGAGCAGCGACGACTGGACGGCAATCGTCGGGAGCTCGTCGACCCTGCACTATGACAGGATCTATGAACACTGGAACGGCTACCAGTTCCGCTGCAAAGTTTCTAACAGCGCCGGTTATGTTTATACCCAGGCGGCCACGCTGACGGTCACGCCTGCCAACGTCACGTACCGCGCGCTGCTGGTCGGGGAAGTCCATTATCACAATTTAGCGACAGCGGAACGTTTCGGCGCCGACTGCGACAGGCTGGAAACCGCGCTGGAAAGCGCCCAGGGACCGGCCGGCGGCTATTATACCGTCACCGTTGAAAAAGATCTGAGCACGCAGGGGTGCAAGGACGCCATCTCGGATACTTTTGCCAATGCGGACGCCAATGATGTCTCGCTCTTCTTTATCCAGACGCACGGCGCGACGAGCATCGCTTCCGGCACCAATGCCGGCCGGCTGCGGATGATCGGCGCGACTGCCGACGAGCACATGACGCTGGAGGAACTGGCCAATGCCCTGCTGGATGTCCCCGGCTCGGTCATCGTCATGATCGGCTCCTGCGGTTCCGGCGCAGCCATCTGGGAGGGGAACGGCGCGAACGGCGTTTCCGAAGAGGATCCTGTCCTTTTCAATGAAGCAGTGGTGTCCGCATTTGCTCAGGCGGAGGAGTCCCTTGCGCTTCCCAACACCGGCGAATTTATCAACTCCAAGTTCTACGTGCTGACCGCTGCTGCCCATCAGGAAGAGAGCTGGGGCAGTGAAGAAGGCTTATACACTTTGTTCGGGTGGTATATTCAGGCCGGTATAACCAACTTAAGGGCTGACGGTGACGGCAACGGCACGATCACGCTTTCGGAGATGTATGATTATCTGTGCGATAAGATCTTCGGCCCTTACGGTCCTGATGGAGACGTGACCCATTACCAGCACGTGCAGGTCTACCCCGAGAACAGCAGTTACCAGCTGTTTAAGTAAGCAGGGCCGGGCCGCCCCCGCAACGGCCCCCGTGCTCATTCAAAACAACAAAAAAACAGAGGCCTCCGGGCCTCTGTTTTGCTTTCTGCGGTCTTCCTTATTTCAGGAATCCCAGGCTTCCTACGATAGGCGCGTCCTTCGCCTGGCCTTTGGCGGTCTGGAAGAAGAGGATGACGCGGATCACAAAGAGGATGATCCAGCCGACGGGCGCCGCGACCCAGCCCAGGATCGGGACGATCAGGCACAGGCACAGCAGCACTTCGCAGAGAGAGATCTTGATGGACTGGCGGGCATGGAACATCGCATAGGGCGATTCCTTCGCCACCAGGAAGGTGAACAGCACGCCGATCAGGCCCAGCAGATAAGAGGCCATGGCGTAAAGTTTATTGTTTTTGATATCCTTGACGTCGAACTCCGCCGTATGATCCGAAGGGTCGTACGCATAGACCGGCTGGGGAGCCGTCAGAGGCGTGCCGCAGTTCGGGCAGGTTTCTGCGCCTTCGGGTAGCTGAGATCCGCAATTCGGACAAAAAGCCATAACAATACCATCCTTTCATTCGTTTCCTTGTCATTTTCAGGCTTGCTGAAAGCGATTATAGAATAAAACGGAAGAAAAGTAAAGAAAAATCGGAAAACCGCTTATCTTGCATTGTTTGCTCCGTATACTGCCTGCTCCCGGGTAAAACCTTCAAACTCCAGCTGGTCGATCAGTTCGCTCCTGGAGAAAGAAGAAATATTCAAATAGCTTTTTGCCATCTTAACAGCCTGTTCCTTCCAGTCTGCTCCGCAACGATCGACTCCATGACGGGCTTCTGCTGCGGAGAATCCTTCATATTCCAATTGATCGCATAAACCGGAATAAGAAAAAGCGGAAGAATTCAAATAGCTTTTCGCCATTTTGACAGCTTGTTCCTTCCAGTCCGCCCCACAGTGATCAACGCCGTAAACAGCATCTGTATGGGAAAAACCTTCATATTCCAACTGGTCAATAAGTCCTTGACGGGAGAAAGCCATAACATTCAGATATTCCAGAGCTTCTTTCACAGAAGCAACAGAAACGCTGCCGGCAGAAGACGGCCTTTGTGCTGCGGTTGCCGGCTCGTTTTTCAGATTTGCCCGCCAGTTCAGGTTTTCCCGGACGCGTTCTGTCTTTCGCACACAATAGAATAAACTGACGTCATCACTGCTTTTCATGTCCAGTTTTACAAACTGACAATAAACACGAGAGTCGTCGTCACCGTTGTCAAACATATTCATGGAAATACTGGTGCCCGGAACGTCAAAGCAAAACCGATCAGAGGAGCTCCCGCCCCCGTCCTCCTTGAGGAGAGACATCCAGGCCTCGGCCCAGGTATCGACAGTCTTTGTTTTTCCGTCCTCCACATAAGTGCATACGATATGGTACGGGATGGTTACCTTAAAACACTTCCTGAAATAGGGGTCCGTGAATTCACTGCCGAATTCGCCGATGGTCATGCCCTGAAGGGAGATCTCTATCTGATAATCAACAGGGTAAAAGTCCGTTCCTTTCTTGAAATCAGAGGACAGATCCGACTCCCATGTTCCCAGAAGATACTCGGCCGCTTCATATCCCCACAGATATTCTTTGGCATCCTCATAATAAGGGATCTCGGCTAATGTTCTTATACCGGCCATGGGATCGCCGCTTCGGAGATCCTTTAATGCAGACTGATACTGCTCCGCGGCGGATCTTGTTGTTTCAGGCGGTTGCTCCGATAAAGGAGCAACCGCATTCTTCTCGGATCCGACAGCTGGAGTGGTTTGTGCTGCAGACGGAGATCGTCCGGAACTGCAGGCGGTCAGCCATATTAGTAGAAAAGCAAGTGATATAATTATTAGTTTTCTATACATATTATTTTATCTTTGAATGTAACCTGCCAGAGTGGAATCCAAAGTTAAACGGGAGCCGTCCATATAGTCTATTACTACTCTGGTGATTTTCCAGTTGCCGGAAAAGGAAGAGTTATAAAAATACAACCAGTATCTTTCTTCTGATGTTTGTCCCGGACCAATTGGACCGACAAGTTGATAGGTGATACTCTTTTCCCCATTTATTTCGTTTGCAATAATATCTCCGACCTTATTATAGTATTGTACCGTCATATTAATATATTTGATGGTTTTGGAAGAGGAACCGTTTCTGAAGGACATGTACATCTCGATTCCGCCAACACTATTGATTTTACAATTAGCCTTGGTTAGCTTCAAAACCTTCGGCACCTGACTGGGAGTGATCGATACTTTGCCGCATCTGGTGCAAACATAATCCTTAAAGCTGTGACCCAAGGGCTTTCCTTCTATTTTTAAACAATCCCTACATCTCTTGGCAGTTGTACATGTGGCGGCCGCATACCGGTGTCCGTTGGGTTTTCCTTCAGTTGTTCCACAGATGCTGCAGTGTTTAGGCTCGGTACAGGTCGCTTCTACCCAGTCATGTCCGGACGCACTGCCTTCAGTTGTTCCACAGATGCTGCAGTGTTTAGGTTCGGTACAGGTAGCCTCCACCCATTTGTGCCCCAGGGGATTGCCATCGATCAGACCACATACGCTACAGCGTTTGGCTTCTGTGCAGGTTGCCTCCACCCATTGATGAGAAAGCAACTCTCCTTCCACCCTGCCGCAGCGGGCGCAGTGCTTTTTCTCCGTGCAAGTGGCATCTACCTACTCATGACCGAACAGACAGCGGATACAGCCTGTCTTGATGAACGCGACAAGCAAAAAACAAGCCGCCATCACCCCAAAAGCGCAGAGAACACCAATCAAAAATCCCTTATTTTTCTTTCCATAGTGTGATTCCTCCTTATCTGGCATCTAAGGATATATTATTTCTACATTTTCACAAATATAAGCCGCTAGGCTTTCATCTAAGGTCAGTTTGGAGCCATCCATGTAGATAATTTCTACTTCAGGGATACTCCACCTGGAAAAAGAAGAGTTATAAAAGTGTAACCAGTAGTATTCTTTGGAAGTCTGCCCCGGACCTAATGGACCGACATACTGATATGTAATGCTTTTTTCTCCGTTAATTTCGTTGGCAATTACATCACCGACACTGTTCTTGTATTGCACTGTTATGTTAATATATTTAATAGTTTTGGTTGCAGATCCGTTTTTAAAAGTCATATACGTTTCTATTCCACCAACGCTATTTATTCTGAATCTATAATTTGTTAGTTTAAGAACTTGCGGCACCTGACTGGCAGTAATTGATACTTTACCGCATCTGGTGCAGACATAATCCACAAAATTGTGTCCCAGAGGTTTTCCTTCTATTTTTAGACAATCCTTACATCTCTTGGCAGATGTACATGTTGCAGCGGCATACCGGTGCCCGTTGGCTTTGCCTTCCGTTGCGCCGCAGACGGTGCACGTTTTGGGCTCGGTGCAAGTGGCTTTTTTCCAGTTGTGCCCGGAAGCGCTGCCTTCAGTAATTCCGCAGACAGTGCAGTGCTTAGGTTCCGTACAGGTGGCTTCCGCCCAGTTGTGTCCGGCTGCACTGCCTTCCGTCAGGCTGCAGACGCTGCAGTGCTTGGGCTCGGTGCAGGTGGCCTCTATCCATTTGTGCCCCGCAGGGTCACCTTCAGTTGCCTTACATACGCTGCAATACTGCGGTTCGGTACAGGTGGCCTCTACCCATTTATGCCCTAACGGATCTCCGTCAGTCAGTCCGCAGACACTGCAATGTCTGGCTTCGGTACAAGTAGCCTCTGCCCATTCATGCGCAAGGAGTTCGCCTTCTTCGCGGCCGCAATGGATGCAGTGCCTTTTCTCCGTACAGGTGGCATCAGCCCATTCATGACTGAACAAGCAGCGGACAGAGCCTGTTTTCATGATGCGGTTCAGGTTTTCACCAGACCAGGATACAGAAAACCCGACAAACAGGAAACAAGCTGCCAGCACACCGGCGACGCAAAGGAGAGTGATTATTAAACCTTTGTTTTTCTTTTCCATTGTATTGTTCCTCCTCGTTTATTATCAGACCGTTTTTACTGCTGTTACGGTTTTTCTCTTGTCAGATCATATTTTGACGAGCCCCATTCCACATGCATTTTATCCGGCGCTATCTGAATGACCCACTCCGTATCTACACCCCAGGTCGTAACGCCTGTTGTTTTGACGATCAGAGGATATTCGTCATCTTCTGACACTTCTACGACCGCATCGTTTATGTCTCCCCGGAAGTTAGTGTATTCAATGTGAAGGTAGGGGGCGCCGTAATGCAGATAATAGGTGAGCGTTGCCTTATAAGAACCAACGGATCCTTGCTGGTAGTAGACGCCTTCAACGCTTCGCATAGACTGCAGTACGCTGCGCAGCAGGTTCAGCCCTTTATGGGGCCCGGAATAATCCTTGATGAGGGTCTCCGCAATATCGATTCCCATCCGCTCTTCTGCAGCGATCTTGTTAAAAAGGAGAGTTCCTTCTTCGTCCTCTTCTTCTGACGGTTCCTCATTTTCTTCGAAAATATCAGCCGACAGATCTTCTTCGTCGAACAATTCATTCCATACAAATCCCAGGTCTTTCATACTGATCGGCAGTTCTGTCTGGGCTAAAAGTTCTTTTGCATTTGTTACAGAAGAGTTGATCGATTGCGGGAATATTTCGGGGGCTACAGAGTCTTTATGATTAGTGGAATTAAAACTCTGTGTCCCAATAGACCCGGTTTGACGGAATGAATCTATATGAATATCGTCCTCTCCAAAGTATACCGATGGCTTGATATGGCCCTTGTAGATCATCTTGACTTTATAACTATCATTGTTTAATGAGTATCTGACGCTGTCTTCAAAATAGACGGGGGCCGTGTCTTCGTTCTGACTGATAGTAACATTGCCGGACAATGTGTGAGTGACAGCAACACCGCCCGTTGATCCGATTATTATTCCATCAATAGCCAGAACGATATTGTTTTCTTTATCGAAATAGATGGAAATTACGACGGGACTCAGACGATTGTCATTGGCGTAATTGCCGGCTGAAAGGGATTTGCTCCCGGCGGTCCAGCTTTTTTCCTCACCGTTTTCTTCAATATAGTCACGCAGCATTTTCCATTTGATTTGTTTTAATTGTTCCATGGCATCTTCGAAATCCCCCAGTTTGCGCAGAATGCTTACGGCTTCTGTATACGCCCCTTTTTCTGCCTTTTGCATGGCGATTTGATAGTGTGCACGGGACAGCAGGGAAGAACTGTCTTTATAATCGTTCAATTCTGTCAATAATGCGGAAGCATCCTCATAGCGGTTTTCTTCCATGGCAAGCAATGCCATTTGGTATCCGCACTCCCGAAGTTTTTCGGCGCTGTCTTGATAGTCCCCCAGAGCGAGATATAGTTCTCTTGCTTCATCAAACCGCTTGTCCGCCAGAGCGGTCTCCGCCTTTTCGTACTGCCCGGCCTTCTCATCCGTTGTGGCAACAGTGGATTCGCTCGTCGATGCGACAGTAGCAGAATCGCCGCCCGCGTTGCTTCCGCAGGCAGATAATAAGCATATTCCGGCCAGGATACATACAAGGATTTTCTTTACCATTTTCGATTCCTCTTTTCTGCAAATCAGCACTTTCCTACTTGTGCTTCAGTATATCACAGGGAAAAAACTTCTCTGTAATCTGTCTTTTACGAAGGAGCAGAAGGCATTTTATAGTGGGATTGAGAGGTATCCGCCCTTGTTTTCCGCAGGACATTCTGATATACTAAATCAGAGACTATAAACAGTCACAAGGAGGCAAATGAATATGAAGGTTCTGGTTATCAACTGCGGCAGTTCTTCCCTGAAGTTTCAGCTGATCGATTCGGAGTCGGAGCAGGTGCTGGCGAAGGGCCTGTGCGAGCGCATCGGCATCGACGGCCGGCTGACCTATTCCCCGGCCGGCGGCGGTAAGCACGTGTTTGAAGATCCGCTGCCCAACCACACCGTGGCGGTGGACAGCGTGCTGAAGAAACTGACGGATCCGGAGATCGGCGTGATCGGCTCCCTGGCCGAGATCGGCGCGGTGGGCCACCGCATCGTGCACGGCGGCGAAAAATTCGCGCATTCCACGCTGCTGACGGAAGAGGCCATCAAGGAAGTGGAAGCCTGCAGCGAACTGGCTCCCCTGCACAACCCGGCCAACATCATCGGCATCCGGGCCTGCCAGGAACTGATGCCCGGCGTCCCCATGGTGGGCGTGTTCGATACCGCGTTCCATCAGACCATGCCTCCCAAGGCCTTCCTGTACAGTCTGCCTTACGAATATTATGAAAAATACGGCGTGCGCCGCTACGGCTTCCACGGCACTTCCCACAGCTTTGTGTCCAAGCGGGCGGCGGAGATCCTGGGCAAGGATGTGAAGGATCTGAAGATAATCGTCTGCCACCTGGGCAACGGCGCGTCCATCTGCGCGGTGGACGGCGGCAAGTCGGTCGACACCTCCATGGGCTTCACCCCGCTGGAAGGCCTGACCATGGGCACCCGTTCCGGCGGCCTGGATCCGGCCATCATCGAATACATCGCGGAGAAGGAGCACCTGACGCTGCCCGAAGTGCTGAACGTGCTGAACAAGAAGTCCGGCGTGCAGGGCATCTCCGGCGTATCCAGCGACTTCCGCGACCTGGAAGGCGCCGCGAAGGAAGGCAACGAGCGCGCGCAGGAAGCGCTGGACGTGTTCACCTACCGCGTGGCCAAATTTGTGGGCTACTATGCGGCGGCCATGAACGGCGTGGACGTGATCTGCTTCACCGCCGGCATCGGCGAAAACGACATCGGCGTCCGGGCGACCATCCTGTCCTACCTGGGCTTCCTGGGCTGCAAGCTGGATCCCGAAGCCAACAACATCCGCGGCGAAGAACGCATCATCTCCACCCCGGATTCCAAGGTCATCGCAATGGTCGTGCCGACCAACGAGGAACTGGCGATCGCGCGCGAGACCGTGGCCATCGTCGGCTGACCGATTTCCCTGCAATAAATAAGGGCGGACCCTGCACGGGCCCGCCTTTTCCTTTTCTGACAGGGGGACGGTTCCTTTGTCAGATTTTAAGCGCCTCAGCCTTCCTTCGCCTGGAAATACTCGTTCAGCGCATTCACCAGCTGCGTGCTGTCCATTCCGTGGACCATGCACGCTTCCTCGATGGACTCCATCTGCGAAGCGGGGCATCCCACGCAGTGCATCCCCGCGCCCATCAGAATGGCCGCGCAGCCGAAATCCTCCATCAGCAGTTCCCCGATCTGGGTATCTTTCGTCACTTCCATATGCGTTTCACCTCCCGGATAGTTTTCGAATGCAGTATACTCCCTCTTTCCGGAAAAAACAAGAGGCAAACAGGGCTATTCGGGGACGGTTCCGGGTGGCAGTGCCATTAAGAACCGTCCCCCAGTGGCCCTGTTTTTGAAAATGAACAGGTGACAGGCGGGGCTTTTTGTGTTAAGATACCGATAAAGTGTGTGAAAAAGGGGTTTGCCATGCAGCGACATTTACCGCAGCGGCACAGGAGGCTGATCCGGAGGACCCGGCTGTTCGGGGCAGGGGTCATTTTTGTCGCGGGCGTGGTCTGCTTTTTCCTGTCGGACGTGATCCGGAAGGGGCTGCCGTATATTCTGGGCGCAATGCTGATCATCATCGCGGGGGATTATCTCTGGGAGGCGCTGAAGGATAAAAGCTACGACACGGAGGATACGGACGAGATCGCAAACGCGATCATTTTCCTGATCCTGGCGGTGGTGGTGCTGCTGCGGCGGAACGATACGGACAACCTGATCGGCGCGGTCTGGGGCATCCTGGCGCTGCTGCTGGCGGCGCGGCACATCAGCCATTCGCTGTTCGGGCTGATCCATAAGGACGGCCGGGGGATCGGGCACATCATCCACATTCTGCAGGCGCTGCTCAGCATCGGCATCAGCGTCACGCTGCTGATGGATCCGCCGCATCACCTGAGTTTCCACGTGTACATCCTGGGCCTCGAACTGATAGACCTGGCGGTCCGGGTAACTTTTGACGAGATATAAAGGCGGCGCGGCCGCGGAAGGAGTTTTATGGGACGCGTATCGGTCAAGGAAAATAAAAACATGTACCAGCTGAAGCGGGAGGAACTGGGCCTGTCGCGCGAAAAGGCGTCGGAACTGCTGGAGGGGCTGTCCCCGGAGCGCATCGAGAAGATCGAGAGTGAAAAGAGCGTGCCGCATCCCGACGAAGTGCTGCTGATGGCGCGCGGCTACAAAGCCCCGGTGCTCTGCAATTATTTCTGCGCGCGCGAGTGCCCCATCGGCCAGACCCACGTGCCGGAGATCGCCCCGCGCAGCCTGCCCCAGATCGTCCTGGAGATGCTGGCCTCGCTGAATGCGATGCAGCAGAAGCGTGACCGCCTGATCGAGATCACCTCCAACGGTCAGGTGGACGACGATGAAGTCCAGGACTTCGTCCGCATCCAGGACAACCTCGCCAAGATCTCCGAGACCGCCGAAGCCCTGCGCCTCTGGGCGGAACGCATGCTCGCGGAGGGGAATATTAATATGGAACTATATGAGAGGTACAGGAACCCGTAGGGGCCGCCGCCCCAACGGCCCGGCTGCAGGAGAGGTCCGCTGAAGCGTGCGCCGCGGCCTCATTTCCCCGAACGGGACAAAATAACCGCCGGTATTTTTCTCCGGCGGCTCTTTTTTTATGCGGCGGATGCGCTATAATGACGGCAAGAAAAGGAGGAACCAAACATGGAAAGAGTGATCATTGCAGTCATCGTCCTGATCGCCGGTATCGTCATAGGAAACATCTTGAAGGACCGCAACGGGACCAAACGGAGCTTCACCCTTCCCGTGGCCGGGGCGGCCCTGGTGGCGGTCCTGCTGGTGGGCAGCGCCTGCTACACCTCGGTCCCCACGGGACACACGGGAGTGGTGACCACTTTCGGACGGGTGGAGAATTTCACCCTGGATGCCGGCATCCACCCCAAGCTGCCGTGGCAGAAGGTGGTGAACCTGGACAACCGGGTCCAGAAGGCGGCGGTGCAGCTGAGCTGCTTCTCCTCTGACATTCAGGAAGTGACCGTGGACTACACGCTGAACTACCAGATCAGCAAGGAGAACGCCATGACGATCTACAGCACTATCGGGACGTCGTACTACGACACGGTGATCGTGCCGAACATCTCCGAATCGGTGAAGGTGAAGACGGCGCGCTATACGGCGGAGAATCTGGTGTCCGCCCGCGATGAGCTGAACGCGGCGATCGAGCAGCTGCTCAGCGAGAAGCTGGCGCACTACAACATCGTGGTGGTCGGCACCTCCATCGAGAACATGGACTTCACGGACGCCTTCACCAACGCGGTGGAAGCCAAGCAGGTCGCGGCGCAGAACCGCCTGCAGGCGGAGATCGAGCAGGCGCAGAAGACCATGGAGCAGAAGGCGCAGGCCGAACGGAACGTCATCGACGCCAACGCGGCCGCGGACGTCGCGAAGATCCAGGCGGAAGCCGACCTGGCGGTGACCAAGATCCAGGCGGACGCCGCGGAATACGCGGGCCAGAAGGAAGCGGCCAAGAACAAGGCCATCTCCGAATGGCTCACCAAGGACCTGCTCACCTACTACTACGTTCAGCAGTGGAACGGCATCCTGCCCACCTACTACATGGGCAGCGAGAACGTCAGCACCATCGTGGGACTGGGCGGGGCGGACCCGCAGTAAAAAAACGGCAGGGCCCTGCCCTGCCGTCGGAACGGAAAAAGAGAGACGGCAGCGTTCCTGCCGTCTCTTTTCTGTTACCGGGAAAAAACGATCTGCCCCCGGGCTTCGGGATCGTCCATGATGATCCGGCCGGCTTCGGGGAGCGTGATCCGGCCGCTCCGGGGGTTCTTGATGCTGTCCACCGGCGTCGTGATCTCCGCCTCCACGTCGGATCTTTCGAAGGCGAGGTCCGCCTGCTCCATGCGGCAGCGGATCAGCCGGAGGCCCCGGCAGTAGCACAGCGGCTGCGTCCCGATGAGGGTGCAGTTCTCGAAGGTCACGTTTTCGCAGTACCAGGCGAGATATTCCCCGCGGATCACGCTGTCTTTGACCAGGACGTTCCGCGCGTGCCAGAAGGCGTCCTTCGTGTCGAACGAGCAGTCCGAGAACACGGCGTCCGAAATGTACTGGAACGAATATTTGCCGTGCAGGGACACGTGATCGAAGCGCAGGCGCTCCGCGCGCATCATGAAATATTCGCCCGCCGCGCGGCAGTCTTTCATGCGGATCCCGCGGACGGACCATCCGAACTCCGGGGAATCGATGTCGCATCCTTCCAGGGTCACGTCCGAGCATTCCCGGAGCGCTTTGATCCCGTGCAGCCGGGTGTCCGCGATCTCCACGTCGTCGGAGTACCAGAGGGCGGCGCGGCAGTTCTCCGTCATTTCGCAGCCGCGGATGCTGACGTGCCGGTCGTGCCAGAACGGGTAGCGCAGATTAAAGAAACTGTCGCGCACGGTGATGTTCCGGCTTTCCTTCAGCGCGCTTTCCCCGTCGGCGGGGCCGTCAAAGCGGCAGCGGGCCAGTTCCGCACCGTCGGTCCCGTACAGCGCGCGCTCTTCGTCAAAAGTTCTGTCCTGTATCGTTATCACGTGTCTGTTTCCTTTACTGTCGGATCGTCCCGCAAAAAATCCAGCGTGATGCTGGATCCGGAACTTATGCGGAGGCCCGGAACGGGCTCCGGTTTCTTCATACGCCCCACTTCGTGCAGATCTCCCGGGCGAACAGGGCGGCCCGGATCTCTTTGCCGTGATCCATGAATTCCGTATCATAGCCGAGATGGCGTTCGGCAAGCATGCCCCGGTAAAGCAGCTGCGAGTGCTTTGCGTAGCGCTTCATGCCTTCAGTCCACAGATCGGCGCCTTTATCCGGCGGATAGCCGCAGGTAGTGATCAGGGCGAGTTCCTTGCCGGCCCAGAGGGCGGGGCCTTTCTCCGTGCCGTAGTATTTGTTCATGCCGTAGACCAGGCGGTCCAGGACGGCTTTCATGGGCGGGGTACAGTACCAGGAGTAGATCGGGGTGGCGAGGACCAGGACGTCGCAGGCCAGGACGGCGCGGAAGATGCGCCCCATGTCGTCGTCCTGCGGACAGCCGAAGTCCGCCCAGTCCTGCTGGCAGGTGCGGCAGGCCAGACAGGGGCGCAGGTCCATGTCGATCAGGTCGAACTGCGTGACCTTGCAGCCCAGCTGCTCCGCCTCCTCTTTAAAGACGCGGGCCAGCTGCCAGGTGTTGCCGCCCTTGCGGGGGCTGCCCAGGAGCAGGCAAATGTTCCTCATGCCGCGCCTCCCGTTATTCCGCGATGCGGTTCAGCGCCCGCCGCGCCTGCTCCTGCCGGCGCTTCCGCTGCCGGAACAGCCGCCGGATGAACAGGACGATGAGCAGCAGGATGACCAGCACCACCACGCCGCCGCCGATCAGGATCCAGTAGATGAGCGGCAGCCCCAGATACACGCGCCGCAGGATCTCCTTGCGGCTGGGCTCCACGCGCACCACCGGCTCCAGATGGATGCGCTCCTCGACAGGCATCGCGCTCAGCCGGATGCGCCCCACCTCCTGGTCGCCCAGGTAGTAGATGCGGGCCGCCAGTGCGCTGTCCTCCTCCGTGCCGCCCATCAGGATGACCTCGCTGCGCAGGTCGGAGAGGCTCATGCCGGCCGGGAGCGTGCACCAGGAATCGGACGAGCTGGTCAGGCGCAGCAGGTCGTCATCCAGGAAATCGTCCTCTTTGTTCTGCTGGATGCTTTCCGCGCTGCTCAGGCTCAGGCACTGGAAGTTCTGGAAGCCGTAATTGAACAGGGCCACGCTGTCCTCGCCGGTGGCTTTGGAACTCGGGTCGCGCATGACGACGCAGATCAGGTCCAGGTCGCCCTGCTTCGCGTAAGTGACCAGCGTGTTGCCGGCCTCGGGCGTGTAGCCGGTCTTGCCGGCCACGGCGTAGGGGTATTTCATCTCCTCCGCATTGGAGAGGAGCGGGTGCTTCATACGGAGATAGGTGGTCTCACTGTGTTTGTTGGTGGGGGGGATCTCCCAACGCTCAGTGCCCATGATGGTCTTCAGTACGTCATATTTCATGGCTTCGCGCATGATCAGGGCCAGGTCGTAGGCGCAGGTGTAATGCTCGGGATTGTAGTAGCCGTGCGCGTTGGAGAAGTGCGAATTGACGGCGCCGAGTTCGTACGCGCGGAGCGTCATCAGCGCGGCGAAGCTCTCCAGCGAGCCGGAGATGTGCTCGCCCAGCGCCTGCGCGACCTCGTTGGCCGAGGAGACCATCATGCCGTACAGACATTCCTCCACGGTCATGACCTCGCCCTCGGTGCGCGCGATGGTGCTGCTGTCCGCCGGGATCTCATGCGTGGCGCGGTAGGAGAACGTGACGCTGTCCTCCAGCTGGCAGTTCTCCATGTCAGCAGCGCCGTCAGGATCTTGGTGGTGCTGGCGGGATAGGCCCGCTCGCGGGCGTTTTTCTCATAGAGGATGGTCCCGGACTTGAGCTCCATCAGGATGGCGAATTCCGCCTGGATCTCCGGCGCCTCCGGCAGGGTCATCGCATCCGCCAGCCGGATGGGGGCGTTCGCGGCGTGCGCGACCGGAAGAAGGGCTCCCGCCAGAAGCAGGAACCCTAAAAGGAAGGACAGCAGACGCCGCCGCTTCATTTATTGCTGCGGCGCCAGATGTGCATGGCTTCCGCAGAACGGATCAGTTCCTCGCGGAACTGGGGATGCGCAATAGAGATCAGCGCCTCGGCCCGCTCCCAGGTGGAGAGGCCTTTCAGGTTCACGCAGCCATACTCCGTGACCACGTACATCACGTTGGGCCGCGCGTCGGTCACGACGGTGCCCTCCGCCAGCGTGGGCAGGATGCGGGACTGCAGGTTGCCCTTCTTGTCGGTGAACGTAGAGGACAGGCAGATGAAGCTCTTGCCGCCCTTCGACAGGTACGCGCCCAGCACGAAATCCAGCTGGCCGCCGGCGCCCGAAATGTGCCGCAGTCCGGAGCTTTCCGAGGCCACCTGGCAGAAGAGGTCGACGTTGACCGCGTTGTTGATGGAGATGAAGTTGTCGATCTGGGCAATGACCCGGTCGTCGTTGGTGTAATTCACCGGCGCTGCCATCAGTTCGGGGTTGCTGTCCAGGTAATCGTACATTTTCTGCGTGCCGGCGCCGAAGGCGTAGACCTGGCGGCCCCGGTCGATATTCTTCTTACTGCCGGTGATCTTGCCGGCCATGGCCATGTCCACGAACGCGTCCACGTACATTTCCGTGTGCACGCCCAGATCCTTCAGATCAGACTCCGCGATCATGGCCCCGACGGTGTTCGGCATGCCGCCGATGCCCAGCTGCAGGCACGCGCCGTCCGGGATCTGCTCCACGATGAGCTTGGCGACCGCGACGTCCACGTCCGTCGGCGCGCCGCCCGACGGGATCTGCCCCAGCGGCGGGTTGTTGCCTTCCACGACGGCATCGACCTTGGAAATATGGACCTCCGCCTCCGTGGTGCCGATGCAGCGCGGCATGTTCTGATTGACTTCCACGATCACGTATTTCGCCGTTTCGCAGACCGCGGCCAGGTGCGACGCGTTCGGCCCGAAGCTGAAATACCCGTGGCGGTCCATCGGCGCGACCTGGATCATGGCGACGTCCGGCGGCGCGATGTGCTCGCGGTAGTACCGCGGCAGCTCGGAGTAGCGCAGGGGATTGTAGAACGCGAAGCCCTTGTCTACCGCGCGGCGCTCCAGCCCGCCCATATGCCAGGAGTTCCAGCACATGTGCTTCCCGGCGTCCGGCACCTTGAACACGGCCGGCTCCCACAGGGCGATGCCGCCCCGGAATTTTATGTCTTCCAGCTCCGGCAGGCGGGCGGCCAGCGCTTCGTCCAGCGCCACGGGATGGCCCGTGACCCAGCCGTAGTCCACCCAGTCGCCGGATTTGACGACCTTCACCGCCTCTTCGGCGCTCGTTAATTTCTGCTGATACATTTCTGCCCAGTTCTGCATAACGGTCCTCCTTGTGCTTTGCTACAATTATAACGGCGCGCCGGAAAAAAAACAAGAATAATTCAATCCGCGGCGGAAAGATTGACTTTGCGGCCTTTTCTGTCTATAATGTGGATAATGCCGTAATTCCGGCATTTAATATGGTGTCATCATGAAGAAAATTATTGCCCTGCTATCCATCCTGTTTGCGATCTGCCTGACCCTCGCCGCGTGCGGAGGTCCGGTTAACGTGGAAGCGGAGACCCTGGGCGATCCCGTTTACGTCAAGGCGCAGACGCCCGAGGAGACCGCGGCTATCCCGACGGAAACGGAAGCGCCGACGACCCCGGACGCCACGGAGCCTTCCTCCGGAACGGACCCGTCCACGGAAGAGCCCACCGAAACGGCTGCGGACCAGAAGACCCGCATCGGCTTCGTGAAGGAAAACGGCAAGTGGTATTACTATGCGGAGGAAGGCGTCCGCTACACCGGCTGGCTGCAGACCGAAGCCGGCTACATGTATTTTGACGAAGCCCGCCGGGAAGGCCTTTCCCGCATCGACGGCGTGTTCTATTACTTTAAGGACGGCATCATGCAGACCGGCCGCCACCGCGTGCGCGGCACCGTCATGGAATTCGACGAAGTCACCGGCCGCCGCGTCGGCGACCCGGAACCTACCGCAGCCACGGAGAGCCCCGAGGAAACGACGGGCGGCCTTGTCCCGCTGCACGGCGCAGTGAACGGCAAACTGTACGATCACGGCGTCCTCGTCACCGGCCTCCGGGAGATCGACGGCGCGTGGTATTATGCGGACGCCTCCGGCAACGTCCTGACCGGCAAATACCTGATGAACGGCAGCTGGTACTTGTTCTGCTCGGACGGCCGCCGCGGCGAAGGCTTCTTTGAAGACGGCGGCGACTGGTACTATGCGGAGGACACGGGCGCGCTGAAAGGCGGCTTCGTCCCCGTGGACGGCTCGCTCCGCTATTTCGACACCGGCAGCTTCAAGATGGTGCGCAATACCACCGTCGGGATCTACCGGATCGACGGCAGCGGCATCTGCCACCGCGACGCAGCGGAGGTCACGGACGCCAATCTGGACGCCTACGTGGACTCCATCCTGGCCGCGTACGGCCGCTCGCCGCGCAATATCTACGATTACGTCTCCCAGAACTACGCCTACACGGTCATGGGCTGGGATTCGGTCCGCAACCTGGCCATCCACATGTTCAATACCGGCTACGGCTCCTGCCTGAACTTCTGCGCCATCACCGAAATGCTGCTCAACCACGCGGGCTACGCCACCCAGTGGGTGCGCGGCGAGCTGGGCCATTACTGGCTGCTCGTGGAAATGTCGCCGGGCGTCTGGCGCCACATGGACACCATGCGAAAAAACTACAACGTCTACAACCTGACCGACGCGGAACTGCTCGCCAAGCACGATAACCCCTACGACGTAAACTTCCACTGGGATACATCGCAGTGGACCAGCACGACCACCACCGGCCGCGGCGACGGCCCGCGGGCGACGGATCCCACCGCCGCCCCGGAGACCACGGCAGAGCCGACAACGGAAGAGCCGACGACGGAAGAGCCGACCACCGAAGAACCGACGACGGAAGAACCGACCACCGAAGAACCGACCACGGAGGAACCTACGGAAGCACCCACCGAGGCGCCTACGGAAGCGCCTACCGAGGCCCCCACCGAGGCCCCTACCGAGGCCCCCACCGAGCCTCCCACCGAAGCGCCCACCGACCCTGCAACGGAAGCCCCCACCGAAGCGCCCGCCACCGAAGCCCCGCCGGAAGAGACCTCTCCCGCGGAAACGGAAGGCGCGGAGGAGACCGATACCCCCTAAGGAGCGATCATCCGCATGAATAAGACATACAAGATCCTGTTTGGCCTCTGCCTGGCCGCCGTCCTGGCCCTTTCCGCCTGCGGCAGCAGCCCCGCGCAGACTGCGGACGGTACGTACGTGAAACCGGTCGAACCGGCGGAGACCACCGCCGCCCCCACGGAAGCGACCACCCCCGCCCCGTCTGCCGCGGAAACAGAACCCGCCACGGAACCCGCCGGAACGGACCCCGCCGCGCAGACCACCGCCGCCCCGGCTCCCGCCACCCAGCCCTCCGTGATCGCCACCGGCCTCGCCCCCGGCGAAGGCGTGACCACGGCCCCGTCCGGTGAGACAGGAGACCCGACCGGCGAAACCACCGGCGAACCCGGCGAAACCACGGCCGGCCCGGACGAGACCGATCCCCTGTCCTTCCCCGGCGTCTTCACCGCCGAAGACCTGATCTTCACGTACAAAGGCCGGACCATCCAGGTGGACGAAGTCTTCGTTTACACGGACTTTGAAGAAGCCTGGGGCAGCCCCCGCATCGAAAAGGCCCAGGCCTGCATCGGCGGCGGCTACGATGAGAACTACTACTTCGGCGACCACCTTGCCGTCTCCACGCTGGGCGACAGCGGCGAGCAGGTGATCTACGACATCTTCATCGACGAAGCCGGCTTCACCACCGCCCAAGGAGCGGAGATCGGCAAAACCGACCGCGACACCCTGCACCGCATTTACGGCGAACCGGAAGGCTCCTTCGGCCGCACGGACCGCTATGCTTCCGGCGAGATCCTCGTGTCCTTCACGTTTGACGGCGGGATCCTCTCCGGGATCGATTACAACCACACCCAGAACTGACCCTTCCGGCCCGGCACGCCCGGACCGTGAGACGGAGGCCCCATGGTATTCAGCTCGCTGCCCTTCCTCTGCATATTCCTGCCCGTGGTCTTTTTGCTGCACACCCTGATCCGCAGCAACAAGGCCCGGAACGTTTTGCTGATGATCGCCAGCGTGCTTTTTTATTCCTACGGCGAGCCGCTTTACGTGATCCTGCTCCTGGGCTCGGTCACCGTGAACTACTTCCTGGGCCTGGGCCTCAAAGACCGCGCGACCCGCGACAAAAAGTCCCGCGCGCGCAACCATGACAAGCTCATCATGGCGCTTGGCGTCGCCTTCAACATCGCGCTGCTGGGCGTCTTCAAATACTCCGGCTTCCTGGTCGGGGAACTGAACCGCCTCCTCCCGGCGAACCTGCAGCTGGCCGTGCCGCACCTGGCGCTGCCCATCGGCATTTCCTTCTACACGTTCCAGATCCTGTCCTACCTGGTGGACGTGTACCGCGGCGAAACGCCGGTGCAGCGGAATTTCATCTCCCTGCTGCTGTACGTGTCGTTCTTCCCGCAGCTGATCGCCGGCCCCATCGTGAAATACCACGACATCGCGGAGCAGATGGACCACCGCGTGCTGACTGCATCCGGGATGAGCAAGGGCCTGATCCGCTTCATCACGGGCCTGGGCAAGAAGGTCCTGATCGCCAACGGCATGGCCGTCGTGACGGACAGCATTTTCGCGCTGCCGGCCGCGGGCCTGGGCACGCTGGGCGCCTGGATGGGGGCCGTGGGCTTCCTGTTCCAGGACTATTTCGACTTCTCCGGCTACTCGGACATGGCCATCGGCCTCGGCCAGATGTTCGGCTTCCGTTTTAAAGAAAACTTCAATTACCCGTACATTTCCACCAGCTGCAGCGAATTCTGGCGCCGCTGGCACATCTCCCTGAACACCTGGTTCCGGGAATACCTGTATTTCCCGCTGGGCGGCAACCGCAAGGGCAAGGCCCGCACGTACCTGAATCTGTGGCTGGTCTTTCTGTTCACGGGCATCTGGCACGGCGCGGCCTGGACCTACATCGTCTGGGGCCTGTTCCAGGGCTGCTTCATCATCCTGGAACGCCTGAAACTGGTGCCGTTCGTGAAGAACAAGATCACCGGCAATATCTATACCATGCTCGTGATGCTGGTCGGCCTGATCATTTTCCGCTCGGATTCCCTGGCCTACGCCGGCCAGATGCTGAAGGCCTTCTTCGGCTTCGGCGGCTCGATGAGCGGCCAGACCTACAGCCTGGTCTCCGCGTATTTCGGCCCGTATTACCTGACCCTGCTGGTGTTGTCCATATTCTTCTCGCTGCCGCTGTTCCGCGACGGCTGGCGGAAGGTGCGGGCGCGGCTGGCAGGACGGAAGACCGCTTCCCTGGTCTTCATGGGCGCGACCATGGCCGGCGCGCTGTGCCTGCTGGTGCTCAGCCTGATGCAGCTGGCCACGGACAGCTACAACCCGTTCATCTATTTCCGCTTTTAGGAGGGCCGCATGAAGAAACTGCACATCATTTTCATCATCCTCGCGGTCCTGCTGATGGCGGCCCCCGCGGCCACCATGCCGCTGTTTAAGAATGCGGTCAACACGGAAAAACGCGAACTGAGCGAGCTCCCCGCCATCATTCAGGAGGACGGCTCCTTCAACCAGCGCTTCTCCGTGGAGATGAATACCTGGATCCAGGAGCACATCGGCTTCCGCAACCTGATGGTCACCGCGAACAGCCGCCTGCGCACCGGCCTCTTCGGCCAGGGTGCGACGGACGACATTGTGGTGGGCAAAGACGGCTGGCTCTTCTATTATGAGAGCGTGGACGACTACCTGCACGTCCCCACCATCACGGTCCGCAACGCCGCCAACGCCGCGCACACCGCCGCGATGTTCCAGACCTACGCCGAATCCCAGGGCAGCCGCTTCCTGCTGGCTTTCCTGCCCAACAAGAACTCGGTCTACGGCGAATACATGCCCTACTATTACATCCCGCGCGACGCCGAAGGCAGCCGCGAACTGTTCCTGAAAGCGCTGGATGCGGAAGGCGTCAACTACGTGGACGTCAAGCCCGCCCTGGACGCGGTGGACAGGCAGCTGTACCAGAAGCAGGACAGCCACTGGACCTATGAAGGCGCGCTGATCGGCTACCGGACCATCATGTCCGCCTCCGGCCTCCCCTTCAACTATTTCGCCGGCCTGACCTTCACCGAAGAACGCAACTGGCCGGCCGACCTGGCCGTCTACCTCTACGGCGAAGGCGCCGAGCCCGACGTCCAGGCCTACCCGAACTATACCTTCACCTACGGCTACAGTTCCCGCAATACTGCGGTGGACAGCCTGACGCTGGAGACTTACCATCCCGGTGGCAACGGCAATCTGGTGATGTACCGGGATTCTTTTGCGAACACGATGCAGGCCTACCTGGCCGAAAACTTTGATACCGCGCTGTTCTCGCGAGCCCTGCCCTATCAGGCGGACCTGATCGGCAGACAGCAGGCGGACCTGACCGTCCTGCAGGTCACGGAGCGCAGCCTGGGCAGCTACGTCTTCCGCGCGCCGCAGATGCCCGCGCCGCAGACGGAACTGGAAGGAGAGGCCCGCCCCGTTTCCGCCTCCCGCGCCACCCTGGTCCGGGAAGACGCCGGCCTCTACACGCACCTGTACGGTACCGTGGATGAGTCCCTGCTGGGCGAAACCTGCCGCGTATACCTGCTGCTGGGCGACACCGCCTCCCCGCAGGCCTACGAAGCCTTCCCCATCTACGAAAAAGAACTCCTCGGCGCCGCCGGGACCGAAGACAACGGCTGGTCCCTGTACCTGCCGAAAGAACTGCTGGCAGACAGCCCCGCCCTCACCCTCTGCGTGGAGAGCGGCGGCGGGCGCTACCTCTGCCCGCTGGGAGAATAAACGAACCCGCCCGTAGGGGCCGCCCACCCAACAGCCCGCCCGAAAGGACCTCACCCATGCTCGAAGTCAAAAACCTCCGCGTCCACTTCCTGAACGCCGCCCCCGACCGTTTTGCCGTCGACAGCGCCAGCTTTACCGTGGGCGACGGCGAGATCGTGGGCCTGGTCGGCGAAAGCGGCTCCGGCAAATCCGTGACCGCGATGGCCATCAGCGGCCTGCTGCCCCGCCGAAAGAGCGAATATACCGGCGAGATCTGGCTGGACGGCGTGGAACTGCTCGGCATGGACCGCGAAGCCATGCGGAAAATGCAGGGCGACACCATCGGCGTGATCTTCCAGGAACCCATGAGCGCCTTCGACCCGATCATGACCATCGGCCGGCAGGTGGAGGAAAGCCTGCTGGTCCATCATCCGGAAATGTCGGCCGGCGCCCGCCGCTCCGCCGCTTTGACGGCCCTCGCGGACGCGGAACTGGATGAGCCGGAGATCGTTTACGAAAAATACCCCCACGAGCTCTCCGGCGGCATGTTGCAGCGCGCGATGATCGCGGCTGCGGTCATCCATTCGCCCAAGCTGCTGCTCGCGGACGAGCCCACCACCGCCCTGGACGTGACCATCCAGGGCCAGATCCTGGACCTGCTCAAAAAAATCAACAAAACCAAAGGGACCTCCATCCTCTTCATCTCCCACAACATGAGCGTCATCCGCAAACTGAGCGAGCGCGTGCTGGTCATGCACTGGGGGAAGATCGTGGAAGAGGGGAGCGTGGAGGAAGTTTTTCTGCACCCGAAGGACCCTTACACGCAGAAACTGATCGCCTCGATCCCGGCCCGGGACCGCCACCTGACCCAGCTGAAGACCCGACCCTGATCCGCTGCCCGCCCGCCGGCCGCCCGGCACCGGACCGAACCGAAAGGAGACCGCCATGCGCCCCGTTCCCGAAGTCACCGTTTTAGCCCACAGCGCCATCCGCATCCAGGGCCCGAAGACCGTCTACGTGGACCCTTTTCACCTGACCGCCGCCCCGCATGACGCGGACCTCATCTGTGTGACGCACGACCACTACGACCACCTCTCGCCGGACGACATCGCCCGCGTGGCCGGTCCGGACACCTGGTTCGCCCTGCCCGAGACCTGTCTGGAAGCGGCCCGGAAAGCCGGCTTGCCGGAGGAGCGCCTGCTGCTGATGAGCCCCGGCGAGCACCTGACTTGGCAGGGCATCGTCATCGAAGCCGTCCCGGCCTACAACGTGGGCAAGCAGTTCCACACGCAGGATAAAGCCTGGCTGGGCTACGTGATCGAAATGCTCGGCCGCCGCTACTACATCGCCGGCGACACGGACGACAACGAAGACGTGCGCCGCGTCCGCTGCCACGTGGCCCTGCTGCCCGTCGGCGGCAAATACACCATGACGGCCGAGGAAGCCGCGGCGCTGGCCAATGCCATCCGCCCGGGCGTCGCCGTCCCCACCCATTACGGTGACATCGTCGGCCAGTCCCGGGACGCGGAAACGTTCGCCCGCCTGCTGGATCCGCGCATCCGCTGCGATTTCGGCAAATAAGCGCCCGCGCGCGGCACGGCGGAAAGCGGCCACGCCCCGCCTCCAAACCCCCTTGCAATCTGTCCCTCAATATCATATAGTACGGACAAATCATATAGTACGGGCAATGCCGCACCAGACGGCGCCCCGGAAGGAGAATGACATGAAAAAAAGAATCCCGGCCCTGCTGCTGGCAGCGCTGATGCTGCTGACCCTCACCGCCTGCGGCGGGAACAAGCCCAAAACCCCTACTGCTGCAGACAAACGGAAGGAAGCCAACGAGATCTACGTGGGCATCGCGCAGGATCTGAGCAGTTCCCTCGGCCCCTACCAGCTGGCCACCGCCGGCACCCGCGAAGTGATGTTCAACGTCTTCGAAGGCCTCTACAAAGTGGACCCGACCGGCGATTTCAAGCCCGCCCTGGCCACGGATTACACCGTCTCCGACGACGGCCTGACCTACACCTTCACCCTGCGCGAAGGCGTCAAGTTCCACAACGGCGCTGTCATGACGGCCCAGGACGTGATCTACTCCTACCAGACCTGCGCGTCCTCCTCCGTGGACAGCTCCATCAAGAAGATCCTTGAAAACGTGACGGATCTGAAAGAGGACAACGGAAAAGTTGTCATGACGCTGGCCCAGCCCAACAGCGACTTCCTTGCCTACGTAGGCTCCGTCTACATCTCCCCCGCCGCCTATACCGACCAGGACACCCAGCCCGTCGGCACCGGCCCCTTCCGCTTCGTGAGCCGCACCGTGCAGGACAGCGTGGTGATCGCCCGCTTTGACGATTACTGGGGAGAAAAGGCGAAACTGAACCAGATCACCTTCAAGATCTTTGAAAATGCGACCGCGCTGGTCACCGCCCTGGACGCCGGTTCCGTGGACCTGGTGGCCCACCTGTCCATCAGCCAGGTCAATAACCTTTCTAAGGATTATCAGGTGCTGGAAGGCAGCATGAACCTCGTGCAGGCCCTGTACCTGAACCACGAATACAAGCCCCTGGACGACATCCGCGTCCGCCGCGCCTTGTGCTACGCCGTCAACGTGGACGACATGCTGAAACTGACCGCGGAAGGCCACGGCCACAAACTGGGCTCCTCCATCTATCCTTCTTTTAAGAAATACTTCGACGAAAGCCTGATCGACGCCTACCCGTACGACGCGGCGAAAGCGAAGGACCTGCTCGCGCAGGCCGGCGACCCGGACGGTTTTGACCTGGTCATCACCGTGCCCGGCAACTATACGCCGCACGTGGACACCGCCATGGTGCTTGCGGAGCAGCTCAAGGCCGTCGGCATCAACGCCACCGTGCAGGAAGTCGAATGGAACACCTGGCTGACGGACGTCTACCAGGGCCATAAATTCCAGGCCACCGTCTGCGGCTTCGACGCCTCCACCCTGACCGCGAACGCCCTGCTGGGCCGCTACGAATCCACCTCCGCCAAGAACATGTGCTCCTACAAGAGCACCCAGTTCGATGCCTTCCTGCAGGAAGCCGCCGCCACCACGGACGACGCCCGCCGCACGGAACTCTACAAAGCCGCGGCCAAATGCCTCTCTGACGATGCCGCGAACGTCTATCTGCAGGACCTGGCCGAATTCGTCGCCATCCGCTCCACGCTGAAGGGGTATGAATTCTATCCGCTCTACGTGATGGATCTGAGCAAGGTAACGTACTAAAATACTGCGGCGGCCATCGGCCGCCCGAAACCCCGCGGACCCGGCCACCGGCCGCCCGCTGAAAAGGAACCCCGACGGCATGAACTTTGTCCTCAAAAAACTGGGCACCCTGCTCCTCACCCTCCTCATCCTTTCCTTCGTCGCCTACGCGGCGTTTGAAATGGTGGGCGACCCGGTGAACCTGATCCTGGGCACCAACGCCTCTCCGGAGGACGTGCAGGCGCTCCGCGAAAGCCTGGGCCTGGACAAGCCCCTGCTGGTGCGCTACCTGCGCTGGCTCACGGGCTTTATTTCCGGTGACCTCGGCGACTCGTACATCTACCGCATCCCCGTGAGCGGCATGATCGGCGAGAAGCTGGGCGTCACCGTGGTGCTGACTCTGATGGGCTTCGCCCTGACCCTGCTGTTTTCCATCCCCCTGGGCGTCTACGGCGCCCGCCGGGAAGGCAGCTGGGCGGACCGCCTGCTGACCGTGACCAACCAGATCGTCATGGCGGTGCCGGCCTTCTTCGTGGCCATCCTGCTGATGGTCCTGTTCGGCGTCGTCCTGCGGCTGTTCACCCCGGGCAGCTTCGTCCCGTTCGAGGATTCCCCCGGCGCGTTCCTTCTGTACATGATCTTTCCGGCCCTGTCCATCGCCATCCCCCGCACCGCCATGACGGCCAAAATGCTGCGTTCCTCCATCCTGGGCGAAATGCAGCAGGATTACGTGCGGACGGCCTACAGCCGGGGCCATAACCGGCAGAGCGCCCTCAAGGCGCACGCCTTCAAAAACGCGCTGCTCCCGATCATCAGCTTCCTGGCCTCCACCATGGCGGAGATGCTGGCGGGCTGCATCGTGATCGAACAGATCTTTTCCATCCCGGGCATCGGCCGCCTGCTTATGGTCTCCATCAGCAACCGCGACATCCCGGTGGTGGAAGCCATCGTGATGATCCTGGCGGTCTGGGTCATGCTCGTGCACTTCCTCGGCGAAGTCGTGGGCGAGATGCTGGACCCCCGCCGGAGAGCGTAGGGGGGCCGTGGGATGATCAGAAAACTCTTTGCCAAGCATGACAACTGGTTCTTCAAGGCGGGCTTTTTCATCACCGCCTTCATGGTGCTGCTCGTCCTGATCGGCCAGATCTGGACGCCCTATGACCCCGCCGCCATGGATGCGGCCGCGAAGGCGCAGGGGCCGTCCCTGGCCCACCTGATGGGCACGGACTACTTCGGCCGCGATATTTTCTCCCGCGTGCTGGAAGGCGCCGGCGCCACGCTGGTGATCGCCTTCTTCGTGGTGCTGCTCGGAGCCGGCCTGGGCACGCTGGTCGGCGCGCTGACCGGCTATTTCGGCGGCGTGGTAGATGAGGTGCTGATGCGCATCTGCGACGCCCTGACCGCTTTCCCCAGCGTCCTGCTGGCCCTTATCATCCTGGCCGTGCTGGGCCCCGGCCGCCTGAACGTCATCGGCGTGCTGGCGCTGGTCTTCATCCCCAGCTTCGCCCGCATCGTGCGCACCGAATACGCCCGCATCAAGAAACTCAACTACGTGTCCCTGGCCAAACTGCAGGGCATCAGCACGCCGCGCATCCTTTTGAAGCACATCCTGCCGAACATCATGCCGGTCCTGCTGCCCGCCGTTTCCATCGGCTTCAACAACGCGGTGCTGGCGGAGGCCAGCATGAGCTTCCTGGGCGTGGGCGTCTCCGCGTCGGAAGTCTCGCTGGGCCGGATGCTGTCCGATTCCCAGAACTACATCCTGCGCGGCCTGCCCTGGTACGCGATCTTCGTGGGCCTGACCATCGTGCTGCTCATCCTGGGCTTCTCCCTGCTGGGTGAAGGCCTGCGGCGGGAGGATTAAGCCATGGCGCCTGAATCGAACAACAAGATCCTGGAAGTCCGGAACGTTTCGACCTCCTACACCCGCAAATCCCCGATGGGGCAGGTGAAGATCCAGCACGTCCTGCACGACGTGAGCTTCGACCTCTACGAAGGCGAGGCGCTGGGCCTCGTGGGCGAAAGCGGCTCCGGCAAGACCACCCTCGCCCGCGCCATTCTGGGCTTCCTTCCCAAATACGAAGGGACGATCACCCACTACTCCGAGCGGCCGCAGGTCATTTTCCAGGACCCCTACACGGCCCTGAATCCGGCCCGCACCGTGGAATGGATCCTGGGCGAGCCGCTGCGCGTGCTCGGGAAGAAGGAGCCCGCGGAGCGCCGGGCCCGCATCGTCGAAATGCTTGAAAAAGTCGGCCTGGACGAGAGCTATCTGACCCGCCGGCCGTCCCAGCTTTCCGGCGGCCAGCGCCAGCGCATCTCCATCGCGGCGGCCCTGATCATGGAGCCTCGCTTCATCGTGGCGGACGAGCCGGTCTCGGCCCTGGACGTCACCATCCAGGCCCAGATCCTGGAACTCATGGCGCGGATGAAGGAGGAATACGGCCTGAGCTACCTCTTCATCTCCCACGACATGAACGTCGTATACCAGCTCTGCGACCGCGTGATCGTTATGCGCAAGGGCGTCGTGGTGGAGGAAGGTCCCATCGACCAGATCTTCGACGCGCCCGTCCATCCGTACACGCGCGAACTGGTGGAGGCGTCCCGGTAACGGCCCGCCGCCGAAAAAATCGCTAAAAATACAATTTCCGCTTGCCAGCACGCGAAAAAAGTGCTAAACTATGCCAGAAAAACGGGGCGAAAGCCTTTTTATAGTTCTCAGGGAGGGATTTATGAATCAAGTAACGGAAGTCAAAGAAGAGATCATCGCCGAAGTCCAGGAAGCGGCGAAGGAAGCAGCCGAGCCGGTAGCCGAGGCTGCAGAAACTGTCGTGGCCCAGGCGGTAACCGAACTGAGCGAAAAGGCAGAAGCTGTCAAAGAGGAAGCCACGGAATCCATGGCCGACCTCAAGGACGAGCTGGAAGCATCCCTGAAGCAGGGACCGCCTACCGACGACCCGGTCTGGGCGCGGTTTGAGGAACTGCTGGCCAGCAAGGAAGCCATCCCGGTCAAGATCGAAGCCGTCGTCAAGGGCGGCGTGACCACGACCATCGACGGCATCCGCGCCTTCATCCCCGCCTCCAAGGCCGCCGCTTCCCGCGTGGAAGATCTGGAGACCTTAAAGGGCCTGGAGACCGAAGCGATCGTCATCACCGCGGAACGCCCCGGCAAGAAACTGGTCCTGTCCGTCCGTGACGCCCTGCGCCGCAAGGAAAAAGCCAGCCGCGCCGCCGCCATGGCGGAATGCGTGGAAGGCGCCGTGCTGGACGGTGTCGTAGATTCCCTGATGGACTACGGCGCATTCATCAAACTGAACAACGGTGTTTCCGGCCTGCTGCACGTATCCCAGATCAGCCATGAACGCGTGGCGAAGCCTTCGGACGTGCTGAAGGAAGGCGACCCGATCACCGTGAAGATCATCGGTGTGAAGGATGGCAAGATCTCCTTAAGCAAGAAGGCGCTGGAAGAAGCGCCTGCCCGCAAGGAAAGAGCCCCCCGCGGCGACCGTCCGGAGCGCGAGCCCCGCGAAGGCGACCGCGAAAGACGCCCCCGCGAACGCAGAGAACGCGAAGAGGTGTTCAACTACAAGGAGACCGGCAAGGCTTCCACTTCTCTGGGCGACCTGTTGAGCGGTATCAAACTGGACGACTGACAGCACCCGGACAGCAGAGGAAAGGGGCGGCTCCGGCCGCCCCTTTTCGCATCCCCGCCCGGCCGGAAAAACAGCGATTTTGCCGAAGAAAAAAAGTTTCAAAAAATGCAAAAAAACTGTTGACAACCCCCTGCCGTTGTGGTAAATTTTTCAATGCGCCGCTCAAACCGGCGTGTGGCACCTTGACAATTAAATGATGCATTCCAACCCTGAAAATTCCTTTAAAACAGCGGGACTTTGGCCCGGGCTCACACCGGGACGGAGTCGCAACCGCGGCGCATTACGTACAGATGCGTGAGGAATTACAGAGGTCATGAAAGCGACCAAAACAAACAAGTAAAAAACGGATTCAAG
>JAFRNR010000053.1 GCA_017430085.1 Lachnospiraceae bacterium
CCAGCCCTCGGGCGGCGCCCAGGGCCAGGCGACGGACATCCGCATCGTGGCAGAAGAGATCGACCGCACCAAGGAGACGCTGAACCGGCTGCTGGCGCAGAACACCGGCAAACCTTACGAGGAGATCTGCCGCGACACCGAGCGGGATTTTTACATGACCGCGGAAGAAGCCGTGGCCTACGGCCTCGTGGACAAAGTGATCACCAACCGCGCGTAAGGAGCAGGCATGGCAACGAAGCGTAACGACATTCCCCGGACCTGTTCTTTCTGCGGCAAGGACCAGACTATCGTGAACCACCTGATCTCCAGCCCGCTGCAGGACTGCTATATCTGCGACGAGTGCGTCGAGACCTGCTACGAGATCCTGGAAGAGGACTGGGAGCAGGAACGCCGGAAAGGCAGCCGCGAGCCCGCGCCCGAGCTGTCCCTGGACACGCTGAAGCGGCCCGCGGAGATCAAGGCCTTCCTGGACGAATACGTGATCGGGCAGGAGCAGGCCAAAAAGGTGCTTTCCGTGGCGGTCTACAACCACTATAAGCGCATCCTGCACGGCGACGTCCCGCAGGACGACGTGGAACTGCAGAAGACCAACGTCCTGATGCTGGGCCCCACAGGCTCCGGCAAGACCTACCTCGCGCAGACCATCGCGCGCTGCCTGGACGTGCCCTTCGCATCTTCCGATGCCACCACGCTGACGGAAGCCGGCTACGTGGGCGAGGACGTGGAGAACATCCTGCTCAAGCTGATCCAGGCTGCGGACAATGACGTCGCGCGCGCGGAGCGCGGCATCATCTACATCGACGAGATCGACAAGATCACGAAGAAGTCCGAAAACGTCTCCATCACCCGCGACGTATCCGGCGAAGGCGTGCAGCAGGCGCTCCTGAAGATCCTGGAGGGCACGGACGCCAACGTGCCGCCGCAGGGCGGGCGGAAGCATCCGTACCAGGAGACCATCAAGATCAACACCACCGGGATCCTGTTCATCTGCGGCGGCGCCTTCGACGGGCTGGAAAAGATCGTCGAGTCCCGCCTGGGCTCCGGCAGCATCGGTTTCAACGGCACCGTGGTGGAAAAGCAGGACCGCCCGCTGGGCGAACTGTTCTCCCAGGTGGTCCCGAAGGACCTGATCAAGTTCGGCCTGATCCCGGAATTCATCGGCCGCGTGCCGGTGACCGTCGCGCTGAACGAACTGGACGAGGAAGCCATGGTCCGCATCCTGACCGAGCCGAAGAACGCCCTGGTCAAGCAGTACGAAGCCCTTTTCGCGATGGACGACGTGAAGCTGGAATTCACGGACGAGGCGGTGCGCGCCGTGGCGCATAAGGCCATGGAGCGCAATATCGGCGCCCGCGGGCTGCGCGCGGTCATGGAAAACGCCATGATGGACCTGATGTTCCGCATCCCGAGCGACGACACGGTCGGCGTGTGCACCATCACGAAAGAAGCGGTCGAAGGCAGCGGCGAACCGGAGATCGTCCGCCGCGAAGACCTGCCCGCCGCCTCCGGCGGCCGCCGCAGGCGCCGTCAGATCAGCGTCAACAACGTGCTGGGCTGACGCCATGGTCATCCGCTCCGTCAACCTGGAAACGGTCTGCGGCATCACGAGCACGCTGCCGCATCACGACAAGCCGGAGTTCGCGTTCGCCGGCCGCTCCAATGTGGGGAAATCCTCCCTCATCAACGGCCTGATGAACCGCAAGGCCCTGGCCCGCGTGAGCAGCGCGCCGGGCAAGACCCGGACCATCAACTATTACAACGTCAACGACGCCTTCTACTTTGTGGACCTGCCCGGCTACGGGTACGCGCAGGTCTCCCTGCAGGAAAAAGAAGCCTGGGGGAAAATGATCGAGCGCTACTTAAAGACCAGCGGCTCCCTGAAGCGGATCTTCCTGCTGGCGGACATCCGCCACGAGCCCGGGGCCAACGACAAACAGATGGCCCGCTGGATCCGCGAAGGCGGCTTTGAACCCGTGGTGATCGCCACGAAACTGGACAAGATCAACCGCAGCCAGCGGCAGAAGCAGCTGAAACTCCTCCGGGAGGGGCTGGAACTGTCCGCGGACGCGGTCATCCTTCCCTGGTCGTCCCAGACCAAAGAGGGAAGGGAAGAAATATACGAGTATCTGGAGGCATGCTTATGATAGACCTGCTTGAATTAAAGAAACTGTTCCGGGAACCGGAAGCCTATGCGGACAAAGAAGTCCGCGTCGGAGGCTGGGTGCGCAACCGGCGGGATTCCAAGACGTTCGGGTTTATCATGCTGAACGACGGCACGTTCTTCGAGTCCCTGCAGGTGGTGTATGAAAGCGACCTGCCGAACTTCGATGAGATCTCCCACATCAACGTGGGCGCCGCCCTGATCGTGACCGGCCGCGTCGTCCTGACGCCCGGCGCGCAGCAGCCGTTTGAAGTGAAAGCCACGGAGATCGCCGTGGAAGGCGCTTCCACCCCGGATTACCCGCTGCAGCCCAAGCGCCACAGCGTGGAATTCCTGCGGACCATCCCGCACCTGCGCCCCCGCACCAACCTGTTCTCCGCCACCTTCCGCATCCGCTCGCTGGCGGCCTACGCGATCCACCGCTTCTTCCAGGAGCGGGATTTCGTGTACGTGCATACGCCCCTGATCACCGGCAGCGACGCCGAAGGCGCCGGCGAAATGTTCCAGGTCACCACCCTGGACCTGGACGCCCTGCCCCGCACCGAAGACGGTGCCGTGGACTACGCGCAGGATTTCTTCGGCAAAATGACGTCCCTGACCGTCAGCGGCCAGCTGAACGGCGAGACCTTCGCGCAGGCCTTCCGCAACATCTACACCTTCGGCCCCACCTTCCGGGCGGAGAACTCCAACACCACGCGCCACGCGGCGGAATTCTGGATGATCGAGCCGGAAGTCGCGTTTGCGGACCTGGAAGTGGACATGGAACTCGCGGAAAGCATGCTGAAATTCATCATCCGCTACGTGCTGGAAAACGCGCCGGAAGAAATGAAGTTCCTGAACAGCTTCGTGGACAAGGGCCTGATCGAGCGCCTGACCCACGTGATGAACTCGGATTTCGGCCGCATCACGTATACGGAAGCCATCGAACTGCTGCAGAAGCACAACGACAAATTCGACTACAAGGTCAGCTGGGGCTGCGACCTGCAGACGGAGCATGAGCGCTACCTGACCGAACAGATCTTCAAGCGCCCGGTCTTCGTGACGGATTACCCGAAGGAGATCAAGGCGTTCTACATGAAGCAGAACCCCGACGGGAAGACCGTGGCGGCGATGGACTGCCTGGTCCCCGGCATCGGCGAGATCATCGGCGGCAGCCAGAGAGAAGAGGACTTTGACAAACTGCTCACCCGCATGCGCGAGCTGGGCATGAAGGAAGAGGACTACGGCTTCTATCTGGACCTGCGCAAATACGGCACCACGCGCCACGCCGGCTTCGGCCTCGGCTTCGAGCGCTGCGTGATGTACCTGACCGGCGTCGGCAACATCCGCGACGTGCTGCCGTTCCCGCGCACGGTGGGGAACTGCATGCTGTAAGGACCGGTACACGTAGGGGCCGATGTTTCACAAGGTGAATTGCCGCTAAGCGGCAAGAGAGGGCGGCCTGGGCCGTCGGCCCGCCCGCGGAAGGAGGATCCACTGTGTCCGTACAAAAACTGACCGACATCCTGAACAAGACCAATAACCTCGTTTTCTTCGGCGGCGCCGGCGTTTCCACCGCCTCCGGCATCCCGGACTTCCGCAGCGCCAACGGCCTGTGGAACCAGCGCTACGGCCGGCACTTAAGCCCGGAGGAAATGGTCTCCCGCAGCTTTTTCGAACGCGATCCGGAAGACTTCTTCGCCTTCTACAAGGACAAGCTGATCTATCCCGATGCGAAGCCCAACGGCTGCCACATCGCGCTGGCGAAGCTGGAGCAGATGGGCAAGCTCAAAGCGGTCGTCACGCAGAACATCGACGGCCTGCACCAGATGGCCGGCAGCAAAGTCGTTTATGAACTGCACGGCTCCGTGCTGCGGAACTACTGCACACGCTGCCACGCGTTTTATGACGCGGATTATATCCTGCAGGCGGACGGCGTGCCACACTGCAAGGCCTGCGGCGCCATCGTGAAGCCGGATGTCGTCCTGTATGAAGAGATGCTGGACGAAAACGTGATCGACAAGGCGGTGCACGCCATCGCGAAGGCCGATACCCTGATCGTGGGCGGCACTTCTCTCATCGTTTACCCCGCCGCCGGATTCATCCGCTATTTCCGCGGCAACAACCTGGTCGTGATCAACAAGACCGAAACGTCGGCCGACAGCCATGCGGATCTCGTGATCCACGACGACATCGCTTCCGTGATGGAGCAGGCCGTGGCCGCCCTGCAGCCTGAAGAAAAGTGATCCATGGACAATCAGAACAACAAAAACGATAACAACAACAATAAAAACAACCGCTCGGTGCTGCTGGTCCTCCTGATCAGCATGGCCGGGCTCGCGCTGTTTTCCTTCTTCTCCCGGGGCCTGCTGGCCGGCCGCACCGGAGAGACCACGTACAACGAATTCCTGGAGATCCTGAGGACCAAGGAAGTCAAATCGGTGGTCTTTGACGAAATGTACAACAAAGTCACGGCGGAAGTCACGGAAGAAGGCCGGACGATGGAATACACCACGGCCATCGTGGACAAGGAAGCCGCGCTGGAGATCATTAAGGACCGGAACATCAAGTATTCGGGCACGGTGGTCTCCAACGGCTCGTGGATCACGATCGCCCTGTATGCCGTCTTCGCCGGCATCATGCTGTACTGGATGTTCAGCATGCGCAAGGGAGGCGGCCTGCTGGGGAATTTCGGCAAGAGCAACGCCAAGGTCTACGTGCAGAAGAACACCGGCGTGTCCTTCAAGGACGTGGCCGGACAGGACGAGGCGATCGAATCCCTGGAGGAGATCGTGCAGTTCCTGCACGACCCCGGCCGCTACGTGGAGATCGGCGCCAAGCTGCCGAAGGGCGCGCTGCTCGTCGGCCCGCC
>JAFRNR010000054.1 GCA_017430085.1 Lachnospiraceae bacterium
AGAAAACCTGACAGGGGGACGGTTCTTTTGTCAGATCGATGGCGCCGGCCGGGTTTTACCGGCAGGCTTTATAGATCGCGACGATGTCGTCGTAGCCGAGGTCCTTAAACGAGCCGATCGTGCGCTTTTTGCCGTAAGTGCACTCGGTGGCGATGGCTTCGATCTCCGCGTCGGTGGGTTCGTGGCCGAGCAGTTCGGTCAGCGAGAGCGGCATGCCGAGGCTGCGGAAGAAGGCGTTGGTGAGGAGGATGCCTTCTTCGGCGGCTTTTTCGTCGTCGGGCTCGGCGACGCCGTAGACTTTGCGGGCGAACTGCGCGAAGCGGGCGACGTTCGCGTCCTTGACATAGCGGCTCCAGGCGGCCCAGACGGCGGTCAGGGTGGCGCCGTGGGTGGAATCGTAGAGGGCTGAGATGGCCATGCCGAGCTGGTGGCAGGCCCAGTCGCCGTCGCGGGGGGTGTCGCCCTTGGAGCCGATGCCGGTCAGGCCGACGTGGGACACGCTGCCGCACCACATGATCTCGCTCATCGCCTCATAATCCGTCGGATCCTGCACGCCGCGCGGTCCGTAGAAGATGATGTCGCGGAACAGGCCTTCCGCGATCTCGTCTGTCAGGTGATTGCCCAGGATGGCCGCAAAATAGCGCTCGGAGGTGTGCATGAAGATGTCCGCGGCGCCGGCGCCGATCTGGAACTTCGGCAGCGTCATGGTCAGTTCCGGGTTCATGATCGCGAACTTGCAGCGGTTGAAGTCCGTATTGATGCCGCGCTTCGTGGGCGGCGTCTGCAGGTCGTTGGTCAGCACCGCGGAGTTGCTGGTCTCGCTGCCGGCGGCCGAGATGGTCAGGATGGCGCCGACGGGCAGGCTCTTCGTCACTTTCGTGCCTGTCCAGAAATCCCAGATGTCATGCTCCGGGCTTGCGATCGCGTGCGCCACGCCCTTGGACGTGTCCATCACGCTGCCGCCGCCGACGCCCAGGATGAAGTCCGCGCCGAATTCCAGCCCGGCTTTCACCATTTCCTTCGCCGTGGAGACCAGCGGGTTCGGCACGACGCCGCCCATCGCCAGCGCTTCCAGGCCGTTTTCTTTCAGATTGCCGATCACGCGGTCGATCAGGCCGCTTTTTTTGGCGGAATGCCCGCCGTAGATCACCAGGACGCGGCTACCGCCGTACTTCTTCACGAGTTCCGCGGCGCGCAGCTCGGTGCCGGGCCCGAACACGATCTCGGTCGGGGCGTAATATACGAATTTCTGCATGATGGACTCCTTTCCCGAAGCGAAAATTCCCGAAGCGGTAAAACTATTGTCAAGACCGATCATAGCACAGAACCGGCCCGTTTAAAAGAATCAAAAAACCGCACGGCTGTTGGCAGATCAGTCAGCGCCGCCGGCCTTTTCTTCGTCGTATTCTCCGTATTCGCAGCCGATGTGCGTGGCTTCGATCTCATCGACCAGCTTCAGCTTGCCGCCGGTCTTGTCGTACAGTTTGATCACGCCCCATCCGCTGCCGCCGTTCCACAGGCGGTTGTGCCGCTTGCTGCCGTCCGGCGCCTCGTAATTCACCAGCAGCATGTCCCGCTTGCGGCAGAACACCTCCGTGTCCATCACGGCGTGCCGGTTCTCCTGGCGGACGTGCCAATGCACCCGGTCTTCCTGTTCTTCAAAAGCGAATTCGGTCTTCACGTTCAGCCAGACGTGCGAGAAATTGAAATCGTACTCTTTCCCCTCATAATAGAACACGCCCAGCAGCCGGCGGTCCAGCGGCACGAAATAGATCTTGGGCCGGCCGCCGCCGATGTCGAAAACGCTGTTCTGCAGGACTTTTCCGCTGATCCGGCTCTTCAGGCAGCTGGAGGAGAGCCAGACCCAGGGCGACGTGAAATCGCGGCCCCAGTTCTTGTCCGCGTAGCCGAAACTGCGCTCCGGCGTGACGGTATATGTCCGCCCGTTCAGCTGCACGGTCCCGCGGTACGCGCTCTTCATCCCCTCGGCGTGCCAGTACATGGCGAAGGCTTCCGCGTCGCGCAGCGGTTTGCTGGCCCCGTAGCCGACGTTGAACGCGATCTGCTTGTCCACGGCCAGGTCCCAGCTCATGCGGCCCGCATCGCACATCCATTCCGGGTGCGCGGCCGCGTCCTCCGGGCTGATATCGACGGAACCCCGCAGCGCCGTTTCCGACGCGCAGCAGTCGGCCGCTTCCACTTCATACGGGGCCTCCCCGCGGATCCGCGTCTGCTTCAGCGAAAAGAAGCGGTGCAGCTGGCAGTGCCCTTCGCCCCAGCAGCCGGCTTTGACCATCAGATAAGACGGCCGCTTCCCGGCCGCCCTGTTTTCCGGCAGCTGGCCGAATACGGGCCCGTCCTCCGCCAGCGCGGGATTGCAGATGAAAAATTCAATGAAAAAAGCCCGGTCTTCCCCGGTCTCCGCGTCCTGTCCCGTAAACGAATGCCACCACCAGTCATAGCCGTGGCGCGCCAGCGGCCCGTGAAGCATGAAGGCATTCCGTGTGATGTCATGATGGGCAAACATGTTCCGCCCCCCCTCCCGGAAGATGAGCTCTCCGGCCGGTCATTTTTCCGCCAGCGCCCGGCGTCCGGCTTCGATGATCCCGTCGTCCAGGACTGCGAACACGACGTCCGGCGCCGTGTCCGGGTGCTGAGCCCGGAACTCCCGGCACGCTTTCACCGCCTGATGCCAGGCGCCTTCCAACGGATATCCGAAGATCCCGGCGGAAATCAGCGGGAAGCCGACTGAGCGGCAGCCGTTTTCCGCAGCCAGTTCCAGCGATCTGTAATACGCGCCGTAAAGCCGCTCCGGCTCGCCCTGCCGGCCGCCCCGCCATACCGGGCCGACCGCGTGGATGATGTATTTCGCCGGGAGGTCGAATCCGGGCGTGATCACGGCGGAGCCGGTATCGCAGTGCCCGATCTGATCGCAGGCCGCCTGCAGGCGCCGGTGCCCGGCCGCGCGGAAAATGGCGCCGCAGACCCCGCCGCCGGCCCGCAGGCCTTCATTCGCGGCGTTGACGACGGCGTCGGTGTCCAGATCGGTGATGCTGATCTTCCTGATCTCTATTGTACTCATGGTTTTCGTTCCCCGGCGGGGCTTCTTATTTCCAGCTGATCTGCTGGCCGCAGAACCGGCAGATCTTGGAGGACGAGCGGCGCAGGAATTTCCCGCAGGCCGGGCAGCGTCCGAAGATCACCCAGAAGATGAGGGTCACGACGGCCAGGCCGATCCCGATATAGGCGAACAGGTCGAGTTTGGTGGCGGCGCACACAATGATGCAGAGACACACCACGGTGAACCCGATCAGCAAGATGCGTTTTACGATCTTCAGTTCCAGTTTCTTTTTCATTGCACTCCTTCCGTGACGGCTCCGCCGGTCACTTTTTGATGAGTTTCCAGTCCAGTTCTTTCCCGCAGCCCGGGCAGACGTCCGTGAAGGCTTTCTGGATGAATTTTCCGCAGTACGGGCAGCGCCAGCGGAGGAACCAGACAAGGCCGGTCCCGATGGCGATGCCGATCCCGATCTCCGCGAAGGTCTCAACTTTTGTGACCAGGCCCAGGATCACGAAGACCCACATCAGCGCGCAGCCGGCCAGGACGACGATTTTAGCGGTTCTTAAGTTGTTCATACCGTCCCTCCTTTCCGCCATCATAATACTTCCGCGGCCGTTTCGCAAGGGGCTCCGCGCCGCCGCCGCGTTTTTCCCACAAAATTGCTGAAAAATGACGGAAATTCCTCCCCGTGCCGCCCATAAAAAATATGGACAAACGCCGGATTTATGCTACAATAATTTAGATGCACTAATATCGTACTAAACCCTCAAGAGGAGAGTAAACAATGAGCAAACGATTCACACGCCTGCTGGCACTGCTTCTGGCAGTCGCCATGATCCTGGGCCTGACTCCCATGGCGGCCTCTGCGGCCGGGGGAAACGGGTCTGACGGAACTGCCCCCGTCCACGTGTTTACCGAAGAGGAAAACGCGCTGATCGAAAACGACGTCTTTGCCTCCATCACGGCGAAGACCGCGGAGATCGCGCAGCCCATGGGCGGCGTCGGCAAAATGACGGAAGAGGATTATATCGCCATGATCCCCGAGGTCATCGAGATCATCGAGAACTCTTCCACCTACGTTCCCGGCTCCCTGCAGCAGAACGGTTACTTCCTGGTCTGGGAGACCACCGTGGGCATCCCCTGCTGCTACAGCCCCCGCATGGAAGCGGAACTCCACAACACCGATAACGAGCCTTCCCCCGAGGAAATCTCCCTGGCTGAGGCCCGCGCCGAAGAACTGTACCGGGATCTTTCCGAGATTCAGGGCGGCTGGCCTTCCTCCAGCAATATCGGCCTGATCCAGCCCTTCTGGGAATCATCTTCCAGCTACGCGGATTCTTCTTTCAACAACTATTCCCCTTCTTATAAAGCCGCGTGGGAAGCGTTCTGCACCGCTACCGGCGGCCAGGGCCTGCGCTACTCCATGAGCAACGCCACCGTGGACAACATCGCGACCGTCATGTCCCAGTGCGGCCTGGTGATGTTCGACTCCCACGGCGACACCGACTACAGCGGCTCCGGCGAGGACTACACTTCCCGGGCCAATACGTCCTATATCATGCTGACCACCACTGCCGGCATCACGTCTCAGGACACGGCGTCGCAGACGGGTCAGTACGGCACCTATCACCACGCGATCAAGAGCGGCAGCTACGCTTATGTGGACGGCACCTGCATCGGTTATCACATGGGCAATAATACGGCTCCGCACAGCTTCCTCTACATGGGCATCTGCCTCGGCATGGCCACCGACGGCATGGAGGGCGGCCTGCGCGCCAAAGGCGTGGAAGCCGTCTGGGGCTATTCGCAGTCCGTTTCCTTCTACGGCGACGAGAAGTACGTCAAGGCCCTGATGGGTTACATCAAGGACGGCGATACGCTCACCGCAGCGGCCGGCAAAGTCAAGGCTCAGTACGGCGACTGGGATCCCGCCTATTCCAACTACTCCTACTCCCAGTGTGTGGCGAACCACGTGGCTTTCCCCATCGTGGCCTCCAGTGAAGACCCCTATCCCGGCCACGGCAACGTGGACGTGGTCCAGACCGTCTATTCCACCTGGACCCTGTATGAGCAGTTCGAGGTCAATGCCGTCTCCAACAACGACGAGTGGGGCACCGTCTCCGCGAACTACAACGTGATCACCGCCACCCCGGCCGAGGGCTATTATACGGCCGGCGCCGAAGTGATCAGCGGCACTGCGACTGTCACCCAGAACGGCAACGTCTTTATCGTTTCCGCAGAGTCCGACTGCACGATCAAGATCAACTTCGCGCCCAGAGAGAAATTCTATGTGCACTTCATGGTGGGCGGCGCGGAACTGACCACCGAGATGGTCTATGAAGGCGACTCCCTGTCTATGCCGGAAGCCACGACCGACAAAGAAGGCTGGACCTTCCTGGGCTGGGTCGAAAGCGAGCTGTCCGTGACTACCACGGACCGTCCGTCGTACTATTCGCGCGGCGCCCGCTTCACCCCGCAGGGCGACAAGACCTTCTACGCGCTGTTCATCCACCGCGAGGGCGGCAGCACCGAACGCGTCTATGAACTGGTGACCGCCGTTCCGGACGACTGGGCCGGCAACTACGTCATCACCTGGAACCATGACGACAGCCTGTACGCGATGAAGGGCCTGAACGGCAATACGTACTATCAGGCCGCTTCCACCGGCGGCGCGGTCTCGCTGGCCAATTCCAACATGACGCTGCTGGATACCCAGCTGCGCGACGTGGATGACGCTTACGTGTTCGCCGTCGAAAATTTCGAAGGCAAGTTCACGATCCGGAACCTGGGGACGGGGACCTACCTGGCCAACCGGGACAACATCCTGTACAGCTACTCCCTGGATCCGGACACCTGCGCCTGGACGTTCAACCTGAGCGGCGGCATCAAGATCATGGCCCGCAACCAGGCCGGCAGCCAGTACACCTACCTGGGCTTCTCGTCCGCCAACAAGTACTTCAAGATGGGCAGCAACGCCACGTCCGCCATCCGCTTCTGGAAAGAGGCGTTCGACGGCATCTGCTACTTCACCACGGCCCCGTACGACTGGGAAGAGACCCCTCACGACCACACCTACGGCGACTGGACCTCCAACAACAACGGCACCCACAGCCGCAGCTGCACCTCCTGCGGGAACACGCAGACCGAAAACTGCAGCTATGAAGACGTCGTGACGCCTCCCACCGCTACCGAAGGCGGCTACACCACCCACACCTGCACCGTCTGCGGCTACAGCTTCACGGATACCTTCACCGATCCCGTCGGCTACACCGTCGAATTCGTGAACTTCGACGGCAGCGTGCTGCAGAGCAGCAACTTCCAGGTCGGTGAAATGCCTGTTTACGAAGGCGAAACGCCCGTCCGCGAAGAGGCATTCCATGAGTACACCTTCACCGGCTGGGATCCGGAGATCACCGCCGTGACCGGCCCCGCGACGTACACCGCCCAGTACAGCGACAGCGTGCACGCGCTGGTCAACTACATGACCCTGAACCTGGACGGCAAGCTGGGCATTAACTTCTTCCTTTCGGCGCCGGAAAGCGCGGCCACTGCAAAACTGGTCTTCCACGGCGAGACGGAAGCGGAGCTCGACTTTGACCTGATCCGCGACAGCGAGCACGGTTACCTCTCTACCGGCATGTTCCGCCTGTCCTACAGCAACATCGCCATGAAGGAAATGACCTGCCCGGTCGCTCTGACCGTGTATGACGAAAACGGCAATCAGATGAATCTGCGCCGCTCCAACGGCGAAGCCGTGCCGAACAACGAGAGCGAGTTCTGCGTGGCCGACTGGTGCAACGCGATCATCGAGACCAGCACCAACCAGCCGAGCATCGACCTGGCCAAGGCCATCCTGCACTTCGGCGGCGCCGCCCAGAACTATTTCAACTTCAACCTGGACAACTTCACGAATCCGGAAGGATACCTGGCGGAAGAAGCGGCCGCCCTTGAGGCCGATCCGGACCTGGACCGCGTTGTTCCGGAAGACGCTGCCGCCGTCGGCTACAAGAGTTTTGCCCTGAACCTGGAAGGCGACACGGAGATCCGTGTTTACTTCACCAAGGAGATCACGGCCGATGACGGACACGGCAACGCTTACGAAGTCGTTAAGAGCGGGAAGAAATGGTACGTCAGCATCCCCGGCATCGCAGCCAAAAACCTGGACGGCATGTACACCATCAACGCCACGTTCGGCGGTGAGACCCGCACCTTCCGGTTCTGCGGCCTGAGCTACGCGAACGCCACGTTCGGCAGCAGCAATGAGAATCTGGCGGCCCTGGCCCGTGCGCTGTACCTCTACAATCAGGCGGCGGATGCCTACTTCGGCAACTGATCCGAACGGCGCCTGATCCACGCAAAAGGCCGGCCGGTTTTCCCGGCCGGCCTTTTTCCATGGCTGGCATTCCGAACGGTCCCGACTCTCCGGCGGGCCGTTTTTTATTTCTCCGTATCCGGATTCACGTGCACCATCACGTGCTTGACATTAGGGTACCGGCGCTCCAGCCCGCGGTGCACGTTTTCCGCGATCGCGTGCGCATCCACCAGCGGCATGTCTCCGCGCACCGCGATCTCCAGCTCGATATAGACCTTGCTGCCGAACTGCCGTGTGTGCAGCAGGTCGATCCGCTCCACGCCGGGCTGTTCCTCCGCGAAACTGCGCACGTCCTGCTCGAATTCCTCGCCGCAGGAGGTGTCCAGCATCTTGCTGACCGCGTCCTTGGAAATATCGTATGCCACCTTCAGGATGAACAGGCAGATGACCAGGCTCGCGATCGGATCCATGATCGGGAAGCCCAGCTTGGCCAGCCCGATGCCGATGAACGAACCGACCGAGGAGAGCGCATCGGACCGGTGATGCCACGCATCCGCCTTGAACGCGGTCGAATCCAGCTTTTTGGCATAGTGCATCGTGTACTGGAACATCCCCTCCTTGACGGCGATGGAGACGACAGCCGCAATCAGCGGCAGCAGCGTCGGGATCTCCAGAGCCTCCGGCGAGAACAGTTTCCGCAGGCCGGTATAGCCGATGCCCAGACCGGTCCCGGCCAGGATCAGCCCCAGGAACAGGGACGCCACGCTCTCGATCCGCTCGTGGCCGTACGGATGCTCCTCATCCTCCGGCTGCTTTGACAGCCGCACGCCGAAATAGGCGATGAACGTCGCAAACACGTCGGACAGCGAGTGTACGGCGTCCGACACCATGGCGCCGGACCTGCCGATGACGCCGGCGAACAGTTTGAACCCGGCCAGCAGGATGTTCCCCAAGATGCCGACGCGGGACATTTTTCTGACGATTTTAGCTTCTTCCATATCTCTTCCTCAGGCTGCCCCGCACTTCCGCCGCGCCTTCCGCGGCGAAAACAAAAGCACATCCCGGGAGTTTTTCCTGTCCCGCAGATGTGCTGTCCGCTTCTGCTGTCATTTTCACGACCCGGCCACACGCGGGCCGCTGCCGGCGCCGCGCTGCCTGTTCAGTTTGTACTGGTGATGGCTGTGCAGTGCAAAGAGTTTTGATTATGATAGCATGTGCGGGCAGGCTTGTCAATAAACCGGGGAGCGCATCTGCTTACCGAAAAGGCTTTCGATCCGCGCGGAAATGTGGTATGATCAAACAGAAAAGAGGCGGGTTGTCGCTATGCGGACAGAACCGCCCCGGAGACAGAAAAACGAATTATGGGGAGGAGAGACCGCGATGAATATCCTGGTACTGAACGGTTCGCCGGCGGGGACGAACAGCATTACCCTGCAGACGGTGAATTATATCGAAAAGTTTTTCCCGGAACAGCATTTTGATGTCCTGCACGTCGGGCAGCGCATCAAAAGCATGGAGAAGGACTTCGCGCCGTGCGCGCAGGCGCTGGCCGCCGCGGACCTGATCCTGTTCTGCTACCCGGTCTATACTTTCCTGGCGCCGTCGCAGCTGCACCGGTTTATTGAGCTGATGAAGGAGAAAGGGCCGGATCTCACGGACAAATGGGCGGCGCAGATCACGACGTCCAAGCATTTTTACGACGTGACCGCCCACCGCTTTATAGAAGACAACTGCCGCGACCTGGGGCTCGTCTGCCTGCAGGGCCTGTCCGCGGACATGGACGACCTGCTGACCGAAAAAGGCCGAAAGCAGGCGCTGGATTATTTCCGCTTCCTGTTGTGGCAGACGGAAAAACCGGCCGCCGACGTGCCTGCGAAAGAACCGGACGCCGCCGATGCGCCAGCGAAAGCGCAGGACGGCCGCGTCGTGATCGTGACCGACGCCGCGCCGGACGACGCGGAACTCCATGCCATGATCGACCGTTTCACGGCCCGGATGCCCCGCCCCGCCGACGTCGTCAACCTCCGTGAATTCTCCTTCGCCGGCGGCTGCCTCGGCTGCTTCCGCTGCGCCGCGGACGGCACCTGCGTCTACAAGGACGGCTTCGACACCTTCCTGCGCACCCGCATCCAGACCGCAGATGCGACCGTCTACGCCTACCGCATCAAAGACCACTCGATGGGCACGCTCTTCAAGACCTATGACGACCGCCAGTTCTGCAACGGCCACCGCACCGTGACCATGGGCAAACCCGTCGCCTACCTGGTGGCCGGCGATCTGGCCGCGGAGCCGAACCTGCAGCTGCTGATGGAATCCCGCGCCCAGGTGGGCGGCAACTTCCTCGCCGGCATCGCGGTCAGCACGGACGCGCCGGAAGCCGTGGACCGCACCGCGGACACGCTGGAATACGCCATCACGCACGGACTGGAACTCCCGCAGAATTTCTACGGCGTCGGCGGCCTCAAGATCTTCCGCGACCTCATCTACCAGATGCAGGGCCTCATGCGCGAAGACCACCGCTTCTACAAATCGCACGGCTTCTACGATGATTTTCCGCAGAAAAAGAAAGGCCGCATCGCTGCGATGTACCTGGTCGGCGGCATGATGAAGTCCAAAAAACTCCGCAAAAAGATGGGCAATAAAATGACGGAAGGCATGATGCTTCCGTACAAAAAGATCATGAAAAAAGCGGAAAAAGAGCGGAACCGCTCCTGAAGATCACACGAACCGCGCCACCGCACGCCGCACCAGTTTTTCATTGACGGGCAGGAAGAACCCTGCCACCGGTCCCACCAGCGCGATGCACACGAGCGTCCCGGCCCCGGCCAAGCCGCCCAGCAGGTACCCCAGCCCGGCGAAGACCGCGTCCACCAGCAGCCGCACGATCCCGAACTTCCGGTGCAGCTTGTCCGAAATCACGACCGCGACCAGGTCGTTCGGCCCCGTCCCGGCGTCGGATTTGATCACGACCGTCATCCCGTAGGCCAGGATCACGCAGCCCAGGACCAGCATCACGATGCGCACAGCCAGCCCCGGCTCCGCCGGCAGCACGAGCCGCAGCAGCCACGTGAAGAAATCAATGATCGGTCCGCCGCACACCATGCAGATCACCGTCCCGATCTTGACATATGTCCGGTCAGTGAGCAGCAGGATAAAAATGATCAGCAGCGAGACCGCGATGTGCGTCGTCCCGTGCGTCAGGAACCCCAGCCCGGGCACCGCACCCAGCTGCCGGAAGATCCCCTGGACCAGCACGTTGAACGGGTCCGACCCCAGATCGGACAGAATGAACAGCGTCACGCCCAGGTGTGCGATCACGAGCCCGATCACCAGGATGACGGACCGGACGATCCATTCTTTGATACTTCTCTTTTCCATCGGACCTCCTTCCGCCCGGCCCGGGCCGTCGTCCCATACATATTTATTTAGCAAAGTGTTTACTATCCTGCAAGCATTATTTCATTCTTTCCGCTTTGCCCGCGAAGTCCGGAAAAACGGTTGACAGGCTCCCCGCCGGGTGATATTTATAAACAAACTGAAATAAACCGATGCGAAAGAGTGAGTACCTTTCAGGTGAGCAGGAAGAGCTAGCCGCAGATGGTGGGAGTGCGGTATGCAGCCTTTCAGGGAATGGACTTTCAAGGGCGAACAGAACGGCGCAGGCCAAGTATGGGAGACGGGGGGAGGCGCCCCGTGATCAAGGGCCGGCATATGTCAGTATGCGCAGAGTGAGTGCGGGAGACCGCGCTAAGCCGGGTGGCACCGCAGGATCCTTTCCGATCCTGTCCCAGCAGTCAATGGGACAGGATCGTTTTTTTGTCCGTCCCGCCGTAAAGAAAGGAGAACACGGAAATGAAAGACACGAAGATCCCCTACAAGATCTACCTGGAAGAGAACGAGATGCCGAAGGCGTGGTACAACGTCCGCGCCGACATGAAGAAAAAACCCGCGCCGCTGCTCAACCCGGGAACGCTGCAGCCGATGCGGGCGGAAGAACTGGCGGGCGTATTCTGCGAAGAACTCGTGCAGCAGGAACTCAACGACACGGACGCCTTCATCCCGATCCCGCAGGAGATCCGCGATTTTTACCGGATGTACCGGCCGTCGCCGCTGGTCCGGGCCTACTGCCTGGAGGAAAAACTGCAGACGCCGGCGAAGATCTACTACAAATTCGAAGGCAACAATACCAGCGGGAGCCACAAGCTGAATTCCGCGATTGCGCAGGCGTATTACGCGAAAAAGCAGGGACTGAAAGGCGTCACGACCGAGACCGGCGCAGGCCAGTGGGGCACGGCGCTGTCCATGGCGTGCGCGTATTTCGGACTGGACTGCAAGGTCTTTATGGTCAAAGTTTCATACGAACAGAAGCCGTTCCGGCGCGAAGTGATGCGCACGTACGGCGCGTCGGTCACGCCTTCCCCGTCCCTGACGACGGAGGTCGGCCGGAAGATCCTCGCGGCGCATCCCGGGACGACCGGAAGCCTGGGCTGCGCGATCTCCGAAGCGGTCGAGGCGGCGGCCGGGACGCCGGGCTACCGCTATGTGCTGGGCAGCGTCCTGAACCAGGTGCTGCTGCATCAGTCCGTGATCGGGCTGGAGACGAAGGCGGCGCTGGACAAATACGGGATCCGGCCCGACCTGATCATCGGCTGCGCGGGCGGCGGCTCGAACCTCGGCGGGCTGATCGCGCCGTTCATGGGCGAAAAACTCCGGGGCGAAGCGGATCCCCGCATCATCGCTGTGGAACCGGTGTCCTGCCCGAGCTTCACCCGCGGTGTGTACGCCTACGATTTCTGCGACACCGGCATGGTCTGCCCGCTCGCGAAGATGTACACGCTCGGCAGCGGTTTCATCCCGGCGCCGAACCACGCGGGCGGCCTCCGCTACCACGGCATGAGCCCGGTCCTCAGCGAACTCTACGACCAGGGCCTGATGGAAGCCGCTGCCGTCCCGCAGACGGCCGTCTTCGAAGCGGCCGAGCAGTTCGCGCGGGTCGAAGGCATCCTGCCCGCGCCGGAAAGCGCGCACGCGATCAAAGTCGCCATCGATGAGGCGCTGCAATGCAAAAAGACCGGCGAGGAGAAGACGATCGTCTTCGGCCTCACCGGCACCGGCTATTTCGATCTGGTCGCCTATGAAAGATTCCACGACGGGAAGATGGACGATTACGTTCCGACGGACGGGGAGCTGGCGGGATACCGCGCCGCCCTTCCGCAAGTCCCGTAAAACAGATAACGCCCCGGAGGTCCCTGCCTTTCCGGGGCGTTTCCCTTATGCGCCGAAAAACCGTTTGACGTACCGCTCGTGCAGCCCCAGACGGTCCATGACGATCATCACGTCGCAGCAGTTGAACTCATAGTCGATAAACCCGTTCCGCGACACGCGCGCGCCGATCTTCAGATAAGCCTTGAGCAGGCTCGGGATGCGCGCTTCCGCGATGGACAGGTCTTTTTTGGTCCCGTATTCGAAGGCGTTCCGGGCCGCCCGGATGTCATATCTGTCACTGACATAGTACTGATTCAGGAAAGACGTGCAGTTGACGTATTCCCCGGGATCCGTGCCGCGCAGCGAACAGGTGCCGAAGATATACCGCAGGCCCTCGTCCCGCGCGTAGGAGATCAGTGCCTTCCAGAGCAGGCCGATCACCACGCCCGACCGGTAGCCGCCGTGGACCACCGCCCGGCCCGTCTCAATGATCCCCTCGGGCTCGGCCTGCAGCGCGGAGATGTCGAATTCCTCCTCGGACTTGAACGGCCGGCCCTGCAGCGTCTTCTCCGTCGCCACCCGGTAGGTGCCGACGATGCGGCCGGTCTTTTTGTCGATCGCGAGGATCGAATCGGAAAACGCATCAAAGCCGTCGTCATCCAGGCCGGCGGCATCGGTTTTGTTCTCATCAAAAACCTTGAGCAGGAAGTCGTAGCGGAGGCGCTGGACTTCCCGCAGTTCGTCCGGGTCGTTATGATCCAGCAGTTTGATCAGGTAATCGGGCGTTTCGATGCGGTCCATCGGGATCTCCTCGCGGAATTCACGGAAAGATGAATGTATTATAGCACATTTGATAACAGCATCGCATCAGTTTTTTTTTGCAAAGACGGAAACAAACAGGAACAGAACAAAGAAAAACCGCGGAACACGCTGATGCCCCGCAGTTTTGGGAGACGGCAGGTTTCCGGCCTGTCGGCCGCCTTTTACAGGAAGTTCGCGAACGCCGTGATGATCGCCGCATTAAAGAAGTCGATGAACAGCGAGCCGACCAGCGGAACGATCATGAACGCCACCGGCGCGGGCCCGTACTTGTTCGTGATCGCCTGCATGTTCGCCATGGCGTTGGGCGTCGCGCCCATGCCGAAGCCGCAGAAACCGGACGAGATCGTAGCCGCGTCGTAGTCCCTGCCCATGATCGTGTACACCACGTACGAGGCGAAGAAGAACATGACCACGGTCTGCACCAGCAGAATGACGATCATCGGCAGCGCCAGGCTGACGAGCTGCCACAGCTTCAGATTGATCATGGCAAGGCCGAGGAACAGGGACAGGCAGATATTGCCGAGCGAGCCCATTTCCTTCATGGGGATCTGCACCTTGCGGGCTTCCTGGATGTTGCGGATGATCGCACCGACGATCATGGCGCCGATGTACCCGGGCAGCGTGATGAGCTTGCCGAGCAGCGCGGAGACGACGGTCCCGAGACCGACGCCGATGACGATATAGATCGTGGCGTTCATCAGATCTGGTTCATGGAAGATGCCCGGATCCGCGTCAGTGGTGCCCGAAGCTTCCGCTGCTTTCGCTTCTTCCGGCGTCTTGATCGCCGCGGACCGCAGATTGTGCTTGCGGATCTTGGACGTCGCGATGGGGCCGCCGATCATGCAGCCGGCGATCAGGCCGTACGTGGCCGCCGCGACCGCGACCGTGGTGGCATTGGCGACGCCGAGATCTTCCAGGAACGGGCCGAAGGAACCGGCCGTGCCGTGCCCGCCCACCAGCGGGATCGAGCCCATCGCCAGGCCGAGCCGGCCGTCCAGCCCGAACAGCCTGGCGCCGAATCCGCCGATCACGTCCTGGATGCAGCAGATCAGGATCGCCAGGATCAGGAACTTGATGACGCCGATGCCGCCCTTCTTCAGCTCACGGAACGACGCCACATACCCGACGGAGCAGAAAAACGCCGTCATGAACACGCCCTGGAGAGTGGTGTCCAGGTTGAACTCCACGATCCCGAAAGACCTCAGGATCACGTGCAGGATCGCGAAGATCAGGCCGCCCACGACCGGGGCGGGAATGCAGTATTTGCTGAGGAAACCTATTTTTTTCACCAGGAAACGGCCGAAGACCAGCATGACCACCGCCACGGCCAGCGCCTGATACATATCCAGCTCAAGAACGTTCATTGTTTTCTCCTTTCATATCTGTGTGTCAGTGTGCTGTACGGTTCCGTGACGCGGGTCATTCGGTCGGAACGGTAATGCCCTTTTCGGCGAAGTATCTGGCAGCGCCCGGATGGTAAGGGGCCGCTGTGACCCCGGCCGCCGCCCGCAGGTTCAGTTCCGCGCCTTTAGAGTGGACCTTCGTGATGGCCTCCAGGTTTTCATAAATGCCGGAAATGATGTTGTAGACATCCTGCTCCGATGCATCCTTGCTCGCGACCAGCACGGCGCCGACCGCGACCGTATTGATATCGGACGCAGTGTTGTAAGTTCTCTTGCTGATGGTTGCCTTGCTGTAATGCGGGGAGGATGCCAGCAGCTTGTCGATATGCTCGTCATCCAGCCCGATCAGGTAAATGTCCGTGGTAGCCGCCAGGCCCGATACCGCGGACGTCGGCGCGCCGGCCACGACGAAAGCCGCGTCGATCTTGCCGCTCTGCAAGGCGCTCACGGAATCCCCGAAGCTCTGATACGTCGGGTTGATGTCGCGCTCCGTCAGGCCGTAGGCGTTCAGGACGTCGATTGCGTTGAAATACACGCCGGACCCCGCCGAACCGATCGAGACGTTTTTCCCTTTCAGGTCGGAAACGGACCGGAGCGAAGGATCCATGGTGATGATCTGCACCTGCTCCTTGTAAAGCTCGGCAATGACGGTGACCTTGTCCGCTTTTCTGTCAAACAGCCGCGTGCCTTCCGCCGCATAGGAGAGGATGTCCGTCTGCGCAAATCCGATCACGGCGCTGCCGTTCTGGATCGCCTGGATGTTCTCCTGGGAACCGCCGGACGTTACGATGTTCAGTTTCGTAGAAGTCTTTTCCGAGATCTTTCCCGCCAAAACCTGGCCGAAACGGTAATACGTGCCCTGCTCGCCGCCGGTCGTAAAGATCAGGCCGCCTTCCACCGGCTCCGGTTTCGTGGGCTCGTTCCCGCCCTGGCAGCCGGCCAGCAGCATGACGCAGGCAATGATCAGCGCTGCGAAAGAAAACAGTTTTTTCATAGCATTTCCTCCGTTCTTTGACTGTTTTACCCGACTCTTTATATTTTATTTATTGTAGATAGTTCTCCGGGGGAATGCACTTTTTTTTGCCGCTAAAAAAGTTAAAACGCGAAACACCGGGGCGGTTTTTGTCCTTATAAAGATGAAACCTCTTCTGTCCTTACATCATCCCACATAAGATATTTCAAGTCCTCCGGGTGATCTTTCTGACAGATCGGCCCATATTCTTCGGGAACCTCCACCGCCGGATATCCGACACCCCCCGCGGTGAAGTTTGAATTCTCTCTGATACAGCAGCTTTCCCTCAGAATCATAGAACGATCCGCTGAGAGGCGGATTAGGCCCGTAGGCCCTGTTAAGCCGGAACTCTCCTTCGAACCTTAAGCTGCCGTTCGGATAGTATTCTTTGCCGGACAATAGTCCTTTGATCCCGAATTGTCCTTCCTGGTATTTTGCCCCGTTACTGAAGTAGGCCACACCTGTCCCGTACGGTTTGTCTTTGTATGTGAAGCCTTCATACAGAAGCCGGTTATCCTCTGATACCATTAAAGACGGTATCCTGACAGACCCGGAAGGAGTGCGCCGGAGGCTTTCTCCTAAAACACCGACAGAATTCTTTGTCGAAAATCTGCCCGTAATACTGTGCTTTTCCGGAGACGACACGGTGAAGCTTTGCGGGCAGCAAATCATCCCGCAATGGTCGGAAACGGGGACGGTGTATACAAGAGAAATGGGGCCGGAGTAAGAGTGCTGTGAATGAAAAAACCGCGTAATCCCTTGGAATTACGCGGTTTTTCGTTGTTCGCAAGCTCCAATTAACGCTTGCTGAACTGAGGCGCACGACGGGCGCTCTTGAGACCCGGTTGGTTGGATTTTACGATCCTAATCCGTTGAAATATCAGTGTTTTCCCTGGATTATATGGAGAATTGTCCCAGTGTTTAACTCAATTTCAGACGCCTTCCAAGCGGCTTCATATCCGGCTATTTTTTGATCGCCAGACTATGTCAAAATTCCATCGACATAATGTATTCTTCGGCTTTTTCGGCGACTGTTTTGAAGCCGAAATCTCTATACATCTTCACCGCAGGATTTGCTTTCTGAACCGACAAAGATACGCGTTCATAGCCCTTCCATTTTAGGAGATCGAGCATTTTTACGAGGAGCTGAGATCCAACACCCTGTTTGCGGTATTCCTTGTAAATGGAGATGGCCAGAGACGGCGTATCATCATCAATGTGGCCGTAATCATTCATTATTCTTGACCACACTGCACCGACGACTTTACCGCCGAAATCGGCTACCAGGCAGTTGTCTCCGTTTCTGGTACCAAAGTCATCTGTGTATACGCGAAGCTCTGGTTTTTCTAGGATTTCCCTTGAAGGTGGCGCAGTTCCTTCTGGAATATAGATCGCCTCATACAAGAAATCTTTCAGGAGCTTTGTTTCACTGCTTCGTAGAGTGCGGATAACATATTGCCAGTTCTTGTCGTTCCTCATAAAAGTGATATGTTCATTCCGGTATCGGGTTAATATTTCAAGCATCTGCTTTCCGATTCGCTCTGAATCGTATTCATTTGCCCTGCAGATAAAATCCAACATGTCTGGGGTCCAAATATACCCGCGCTCTTTGTTGTAGAGGTACTGTTCGAACGCTTCGTACTCTTTTTCTTTTATCTGCCGCATACTCGCACCTCGCTTTCGGTTACATAATAGCATCTTTTCCCTAAATTGTGATAGGTTTTGAGTTTATTGACTGAGCTTTCGTCAAATCATATTTCACCATGCGCCTGTTGGACAGAATAATCCCGGGAACGCGGTACGAACACTCTGTATCCCATTTATGAAGAGCAGCAAGAAGCCGGCAAAGCTTCTTGCTGCTGATTTCCATATCTTTTGAGCCAATGTATGCTTCTTCGGGAACTTTATGGGAGACCAAGTCTCTTTTCCCGTAGGGAATCAAAACCAATGTATTTCCGTTATCATCCATAAGAAAGCAGACCCGTTTCGGACTGCCGAGTCCTCGCAGGGAGTCGATGAACACATGAATCCTGTTTGCCCTCAAGTAAAAGGATATATACGTCTCAGATGTTTTTGTCATTCGCTGCCTTCTCCTTATAATTCCAACTCTCAGGTTCGCTGAAATCAAACATCACCATTATTTTTCTCTCAACGGCGACGATTTTTCCAGGAGCCCTATAGGTCCGTTTGGGATCAAATCCCCAGAGCTTGTAAAGCTGAGATGCAAACTGGATGCATTCGATTTTTCTGGCAGAAGGGTTTTCGCCGCTCTGCAGCCATTTGATGCCGTCTTTGTCATTGCTCGTCACTGGAGCGATCAGGATTTTCTTCGCCATTGTATTGACTTCGATTCGGATTCTCGCGCAATTGTTCAATGCGGTGACAGCCGCTTTGCTGAAGCAAATGCTGTTGTTCCAAAGCGTCATTGACGGGTCAAACAGACGAAACGCACGGCGGAACATATCCGCGCTTACGACCTGAAAACCGTCTAAGGTAATTTCAGGAATGGTGTCATTGTTTAGCAGAGTCATAACGGTACCTCCTTATACCTTGTCTGTTGATATGTATCCGCTTGCCAGATCGATTTTGTATGCTTCTTCGTGTTGCTCGACAGGAACACCGAAATAATCCCGCCATTCTCCGGGAAGATAAGAGGCACGCTTTTTCCCGGATGCAACGAACAGCTCGAAATCGTTCAGCTTGAACAGGAAAAGAACCTCGTTGTTATAGGTGGCCGGTTTTCCCAGCATCTTATAACGATATTGCTTGTCCCATCCCATAAGATCGAAGACCTTGGCTGCAAAAATCTTGCACAGCAGATCTCTTGTGGCCAGTTCTTTTTCTCCGCCGCCCTTGGCCCAACGTAGTGAATCAGGAGCGTCCGGATCGCAAGGCCGGATGATCAGACGCTTCTGCTCGGGATGGATAAGGATCTGTATATGTGTGACGCCAGGAAATCGGCGGAGACACGCCATGTTGAACTTGATGCGGGAGTCCCAGATGGTAATGGCAGGTTCTCTCGTATGCGCGAAGAGTTCTGCCTTCGTGACCTGAAATCCTGCCAGATCAACAATCTCTTCAGGATCGTCGTCTGTCCGGATCGGCTGTGTGTTCTGAAAGATCTGATCTGTTTGATAGTTAGCCATTTTGAATCTCCGTTTTCTCTTTCAATTCATCTATGCTGTTCTGCAGATCTTGCTCAGAGGGGAGTTCGAACTGCAGAATACCAGGTGCTGGGATACTTATGGCATCGGCCTGCCACGAAGCATTGGGCGAGAGATAATAGAAATCATTATCAAGGATGTGTTCATAGAATTCCGCTCCGAAGTCGTCGTTCCATTCTTCGGGACAGAATTCCAGTTGTTTCTTCCGTCTGGCATTACTGTCTCCCTCGGTGATTACCGCGGGAACTGCGTTACAGAGATTAAAGACGATGATCTGCTCGTTTTTCCTTCTTGCCCATGTACCTCTGATCTTGTAGATATAATCCGGATTCCATTCCATGATGCGGTACAAAGCGGTTCCAAAATGAGGACAGCTTAATGCTTTTGCTGTTATGGGGCGTTCAGGATCCGGCCGCCAGCGGATACTGTGCGTGTCGCTTTCTTTGCAGGGGCGTATCGCTATTTTTCGCTCTGCCGGGTGCAGCAGCAATTGAATGTGGCTGACGCCCTCAAAACATTTTATGCAGAAAGTATTGAAGGTCGCTTTCTCAAAGGAAAAGGATAAGACGGGGCCCTCATAGCGTACTTGCGTGAATTGGTTTCGCACGACCTGGTATCCGTCCAGATTAAACGCACTGAACGCCTTTTTACTGATCTGCCGCACGCGGGTGGGAGAGGTGATGCTGTTGGAAATATCGTAATACACATTGGGATCATCGTTGATCCAGTGATGATTGATCGGTATATAGCCGTGAAATATCCCCTCACTGATTACCTGGAGTGAAGGAAAACCGCCGCGCAGATGATGCTTGCGGTTTTCCAGCAACAGTTGGACAGCCTCGAATTTTTCCGGGCTGACAATGGGATCGTGGCGTTCCTTATATAGATACTGATCCCGGTCCTGCCGGTTTCTTTTGTGTTTGTGTTCGTAAAGATCCGCGGTGAAAGTTTTCCAGGTCAATACGTTCCCGCAATACCGCTCATTGGAAAGAATATATCCGACGGTACCGCTGGACCAGCCGCTTTTCCCGGTCTTTGTGGGACAGTTTATATCCTCGAGGAAAGCGGCGATTTCTTCTCTGGACCAACCCAACAGATAGGCATCAAAAATAAACCGAATAATCTTGGCCTCGGATTCGTTGATCTCCAGGGGAGCGTATTTGATGTACCGACCGGTAATGTCTTTAGGCCGGTTATAACCGAGAGGAGCCGGAGTCAGCAGCTTCCCGTCCTTGAACCGCTGCGAAAGAGACCAGTTCATGGCCTCGCTTTTCTTTACAGACTCTTCCTGGGCAAAAGTGGCTAAAAATGAGAGCATAAACTCAGTGTTTTCGCCTAAAGTATACAGGTTGTCTGTTTCAAAGAAGACACCGACCGGGGGCGTCAAGCCCTTGAGCATTCTTATCAGAGAGATGCAGTCCACCAGATTACGGGCAAAACGGGAGACGCTCTTGGTTACGATCAGATCATACTCGCCTCTTTTGCATGCCAGAATCATTTCGTTGAATTCATCCCGGTTCTTCAGAGACGTTCCGGAGATACCTTCATCAGCATATATGCGTTTTAACTCCCAGTTGGGATGATCTTCTACAAGCTGACGGTAATGCGCCTGCTGCAGTTCGTAAGAGGAGAGCTGCTCATCATTGTCGGTCGATACGCGGCAATAGGCGCAGACCCGAAAGAACCGGTCTTTCTCGTTTGGATTGATCTTGGGCCTGGCGGGAATAAATGTTTTTGTCCCGCTGTCTTCCTGCTGATAGATTTTTCTCAGGTTTTCCCTGTCGGAAGAGTATTGCATAAGGGTTACTCCTTGTCTGTTGTTTGGGCATCCAGGTGCCAGAACCAGATATCTCCTCTTTTAGAAGATGAAACCCCCAGTTCTTTTTTTGCTGTTTGGATCGTTCTTTCTGATATCCCCATTGTTTTCAGCCTGAAGAGGATGTCTGAGCTGTGGACGTCCTGAAATTCCAGCAGATCTTTAATGATCCGTTTGGCAAGATTCTTTTTGTTGTCGCCAACGTCTGAATATGCCAACTGGACATGATCGATCTGACACCTGCCGATCCATTTCAGACCAAGAACCGGATCGAAAGAGAAAGCTATCGATGTTCCTTCCGGAGCGAGGCTGGATTTTACCGGAAACATGTATCTGATCGATGGATCATCTTTGTCCCGCGCAATCATCAAAATGCTTCTGGCAATGGCAGCAATATCAATACTGCCGAGTCCCCGGTACAGGTTTTTCTCCCCGGAAGCCTTATTCATATGCCCGATCAATACCATCGCGCAATTGTATTTGGCTCCGATATCCGCAAGCTTTTTAAGCATCTGGCGCATTTTTCCAGCAAAAAACATATCTGAATCTGAAGACAGGTAGGCTTGCAGAGGATCTAAGATAAACAGGCGCGCCTGCGTGCTCCGGATGACCTTTTCGATCCTTGCGTCCTCGATCGTGAGCGGCTCGTCTTCGTCAATGATATATGCGATGCGGCTGCAATCGGCATTTGCTGCGATCAGGCGCGGCTTCACGGTATCTGCAAGGTTGTCTTCAGCCGTCTGATAAACGACCTGCTGCGGCCCGGATATCGGAAACCCGTCGGGCATATCTTTCCCTCTCGTAAGCAGCGCTGCAATGTTGAGCATGAAAGTGGACTTCCCTTCCCCGGGATCTCCCTGAAGAACTGTGAGCTTCCCGTAGGGGATATAGGGATACCATAACCACTCAACCGTGCGCTGCCGGATAGAAGAGAAGTATTCATACTGCAAGTCGTTGTCGTGATTCATTGCTGTCTCCTGGTAGTGTTTCGCGCGCCTTTATTAGATTGCAAATCACAACGTTGTACAAACCTGCAAATATCTTTTTTTATGCAAAATCGCACATTGCCGGAGGTTGTCTCGCGAGATCCAAGATGATCAAGACGGACACCCCGTAATCTTGCATCCTTGCAACCTTGAACTGACGGCCCAAAACGGTCCGTCTAATTTTTTTGAAAATTTTTTTGCCGACCTGCATATTTTGGGCTTTTTCGTGCTCCAGCACTTGAGGGGATTTTTTCTCAGACCCGGGAAGCCCCCTCAAGTACCTTGACAACTGAATACACATTCATAAGGCACATTCCCTGTGTCGGGGTGGTGAGCCCCAAGCCAAGCTGCCGGTGCGCCGAGACTACTCTCCGGAGTACGAGCGATTGTTCCGAAGCAGCAAAAGCCGGGTTGCTCCCGGCGGAGGCCATAACAGGCACAGGGGACAATGATACTTCCGTCCAGTCACAGCCCCCGAATGGGGATCACGCAATGAGGGCGGCCGACAGAGATCCTGCCGGGGGTGAGAGGCCCATGGAGCTGAAAGCAAACAGCCGTCTGATGATTTCCCGCAAGCGGGGTTCGAGGAAAAATAGCTTGAAAAACAAAACAACCAAACAAAGGGGGAAGTCTGCCCTTTTGACAGGGGGACATCCTCTTTACTAATTGGGAAGAATCCGGAATCCTTAAGCATCCATATATGAGACAGGACAAAACAAAAGGCTGAGGACCGGGTTCTTCCTTATGATTTGAAAGGAAACACATGAACAAAGCAAAAATCATTGCCATCACGAACCAGAAAGGCGGTGTCGGAAAAACAACGACAGCCATCAATCTCGGGATTGGATTGGCAAACCAGGGGAAAAGAGTTTTGCTTATTGACGCTGACCCGCAGGCCAGTATGAGTTCGGCTCTCGGAATACGGGATCCGGACCACTTGGATGTAACGTTGGCGACAATTATGCAGAACATCATCGACGAAGCAGAATTTCCTGATGATTTCGGTATCTTGCAGCATCCGGAAGGAATCGCATTTGTTCCAGCCAATATAGAGCTGTCTGGAATGGAGACACGGCTGGTCAACACGATGAGCCGCGAGTATGTTCTGAAGACATATGTGGACCAGGTACAGAAACACTACGATTACATCCTGATCGACTGTATGCCGTCTTTGGGGATGATGAATATCAATGCGTTGGTCGCGGCTGACAGTATTGTGATTCCGTGCCAGCCGAATTATCTTTCCACCAAAGGGCTGAATCTATTGCTGGGCTCAATCATGAAGATCCGTCGAACCATCAATCCGTCGCTGAGAATAAGCGGCATTCTGATGACAATGGTGGATGGCAGGACCAACAATGCCAAGGAAATCATTGCTGCTATCCGGCAGAACGTGGGAACAAATATCAAGGTTTTTAATACCGAGATTCCGCATTCTGTAAGGGTAGCGGAGGCCAGCATGGAAGGGAAGAGCATTTATACGTATGACCGGAAAGGCAAAGCCGGTGCTGCTTACGAAGCCCTGACAAAGGAGGTGTTGGCTGATGAAGAACGAGAGAAAAATCGATCTTGGTCTGACTGCATACGATGAGATGTTTATGACGGATAAGGAGCGCGCTGAAGCGAAACTCCCCCGAATCTATGACATTCCACTCGATCAGATCGACGATTTTCCGGATCATCCGTTTAAGGTCAGGATGGACGAGGACATGGATCAGTTGGTCCAGAGCATTAAGGAACGAGGCCTGATCACGCCGATCACCCTGCGAACGAAAGATGACGGACGGTATGAAATCGTATCCGGTCACCGAAGAAAGAAAGCTTGCGAGCTGGCGGGACTGCCTACGATAAAAGCCGAGATCCGGGAAATGAGCCGGGACGAGGCGATCATCCTGATGGTGGAAAGCAATCTTCAACGGTCAGTAATCCTGCCAAGCGAGAAGGCGTTCTCCTATAAGATGAGGTTGGAGGCGATGAAAAGATTGCCTGGAAGACCGTCAAAAGAAAATGGTGCGCCAGTGGAGCACAATTTACAAGGAGTCAAATCGAGAGATCTTGTTGCTGACGAAGTTGGAGAGAGTAAAGATCAAGTTCGTCGCTACATCCGCCTCACCGAGCTTATCCCGGATCTCCTCCAGATGGTCGATGACGGGAAGATCGCCATGCGGCCGGCGGTGGAATTGTCTTATCTTACCAAGAGAGAGCAGCAATGGCTCGTGGAAGCCATCGCCTACGCCGACTGTACGCCATCGCATGCGCAGGCGATTCGGATGAGAGCTTTTTCAAAGGATGGAACACTGGGGCCTCATGTGATTGAAAACATCATGAACGAGGACAAGCCAAATCAGGTCGAAAAGATCAGTCTCAAGTACAAAGATGCCCGCCGGTACATTCCGGACAGCGTCCCGTACAGCCAGACCGGAGAGTATATCCTGAAAGCGCTGGAGTTTTATCAGCGCCACCTGGAACGGCAGCGGGATAATCGGGGAGCCAGGTAGGAAAACGGCGTCAGCGGTCTTCCCTCCTCACACTCTACCCATCTATAACAACCATGCTGTCTCAAGAAGAGAATAGTATAAAGGATCTATAGTTATTGCAGGGCTTCGTCATCGACGGGGCTCTTTTTATTTCATCAGACGAAGGAGGAAATCGATGAAGAAAGGATTTATGAAACGCGTGGGCACGGCGCTCCTGTCGGGGCTTCTCATGCTCACATCACTCAGCCTGGTACCGATGAAGGTACAGGCTGCCAATGTCACTCATGGGGACGTTCAGATCCTCGATAAGGATTACAACGCCGTCTGGAACAGACTGAAGGCTAAGTACCCGAGCATCTTCCTGGACGCCAAGGTTTATCAGGATGGAGTTGAGGTCGGCACGGAGACAGCGGTCCGGGTGCTCATTACCAGATCCACAAACCATCTCCAGAGCGGGAATCAAGGCGCGACGGAGAGATATATCAACGGGAATACGTCCGGTACGAGCAACATGGCTTTCGGCTTTCCGTCATTCCTGAACAACGAAGTGTTCACCGTAAACGGCCATATCGGCTATTGCTTCGACTGGCTGACGCCGTCCCGTACAGGCCAGCACGTTGCCAGCAGTTCCCTGGCTGAGGCCGGGATCAATGTCCGTTCGGGCGTGGACGTGATCGGACTGGCGGAAGCGGCCAAGATGTTGACCCAGAACAACTTTGAGCTGATCACGAACAACGCCAGTCAGCTGGCGATGAGTATCACCGTACCGGCGAGCAGCTACCACAGTGCCGTCACGATCCCGAAGTCGGCCGTCGTGCAGCTGTTGCAGGACACCTCCGCTGATGCCACTGCTTTTAAGCGCGGTCTGGTGCAGATGCTGGTCTGGGGCACGATGAACGACCTGCCCTATTCGGACTACATGTACTATTTCATCTCGGACAGCACCGGTTACTGGGACAAAGAAGGCAACTGGCACACGGGCGGAACCGGAATGCGTACAGCGCCGATCATCGGGATCGCCGGTTTTATCGATATCCCGAAGATGTATCAGCTGGGATATCAGGCTTATCAGGACCTGAAGACCTCTGTGACGCAGACGGCTGACTGGGAACGTCAGTATGAACTGGAGGTTGGAAAAGTATTTACTGTTCCGGCAGCGGATGTGGAGAACATCGGCAAGATCCTGGACGCGAATGGCGGCAAGATCGAGCCAAGCGGCAGCGTTCAGGTCACCCGCAGTTCAGACGGCAAGACGATCACGCTTAAAGCTACGCAGGCCATTACCAGCTGGACGGCCTGGCAGGGCATGACGGAGGATTCGTCCATGATCTACTCGTCCAAACCCTATGATTCGTCCTATACCAATTCAAACGGGGACAGGGTATTCGGCTCCGGGCAGTTTATCGTGGATGTCAGCGCCATTCAGTACCTACGCGCCAGAGTCAAAGCGGTCATTCCGGACGGGTACGCCTATCTGCAGAAGTCGGCAATCGCTCAGAACGGCGTGAAGGCAGACAGCGGGTATTCTCTGGAAGGCGCTGTTTACGGCGTTTACGCGAGTGAGGCAAATGCCAACAGCGATTCCAATCGCCTTGCCACGCTTACCACAAACGCAAGCGGCAAGTCCAATACGGTGCAGCTGAAGGTCGGCACCTACTACGTGAAAGAGATCACAGCCCCCACAGGCTACGTGCTGGATACGGAAGTCCACTCCGTTACGGTGACTGCCTCGAATACGGAATCGAACCCGGCGGTCATTTCGGTTGCTGACATGCCGCTTATGGGAACCGCGAAAGTCGTAAAGGCATCGGAGGACGGTAAGGTTGAAGGCCTGACCTTTAAGCTGGAAGGCCCGGTGTTCCGTCAGACCGAAACAGATGCGTCCGGCAGCATCACTTTCACGGATCTGCCCTTCGGAACCTATACGGTGACGGAAGTCCTGACCGCAGATCAGAAGAAGATCTATAAGACCGAAGGCCCCTGGACTTTCACACTGGATGCCAGCCAGACCTCTTACACGGTCAATGCGCACAACACGCTGATCACGAAGGACGTAAAGGTCAAGAAGACTGCAGAAGACGGAGCAAAGAAAGGATTTACTTTCCAACTGATCGGTTCCACGGTAAACGGCATGCAGATCACCCGGACCGGAACGACCGACGCTAATGGCGAGATCGACTTCGGTCAGATCCCGAAGGGTACCTACACGATCCAGGAGATCAATGTACCGGACCAGTACGTCTCTCCCGATCCGCAGACTATTACGATAGCAGACAGCGATATGACCGTGACCTTTGCGAATAAGCTGAAGGTCGGCACCATCGAGATCATCAAAAAGACGGATGACGGTGTGCTGCAGGGATTTAAGTTCCATCTTTCCGGTAAAACGATCGGCGGCAAGACCTATGAAGCCGATGCCACTACCAATGCGGCCGGAAAGGCGACCTTTATGAACGTTCCCTACGGTGACTACACGGTCTCTGAAGTGAATGTTCCTGTCCGTTACATCGTGCCGGAGAATCAGAACATCACGCTCTCCACGGCCGGTCCCGCGACGTTGACATTTGTCAATGAAACGTCCGGCAAGGTCACCGTGAAGAAGGTCTCTTCGGACGGTATCATCTCCGGAATCAGTTTCTCCCTCAAAGGCACATCGACCTTTACCGGAGAGGAAATCAACCGCTCCGCTGTGACGGGCAATGACGGCGTAGCGGTCTTTGAAGATCTGCCGGCCGGTACTTACCGCATCGAGGAAAGCGGCGTCAAAGAATGGTATACCGTTTCCCCCGCCTACCGCGATGTGACGCTGGCTGCCGGTGATTCCAGGGAGGTGAGTTTCACCAATAGCTTAAAGACCGGTTCCGTGAAGATCATTAAGACCTCCGAAGACGGAATCCTTCAGGGCTTTACCTTCAAGCTGGAAGGCTATGCTCTGAACGAGAAGTTTTACAGCTTCGAGGCCACGACCGATGAAAATGGCGTGGCGACCTTCAGCAAAGTGCCGATCGGTGGGCCTTACCAGGTGACAGAGATCCTGAATGAAGCTCAGACCGGTCTCTACAAAGCGGTCGAGATCCGGGACATTTTCGTCCGGGAGAATGAGATGGTCGAGATTCCGGTCTTCAATGAGCTGAACCGCTACTCTGTCCAGGTGGTCAAGACATCCGAGAGCGGTCTGCTGAAAGGCTTTACCTTTGAACTCTCCGGAACGGATATCGCCGGCCGCGACGTACTGCTGACGGCAGAGACCAATGCGGACGGCATTGCCGAGTTCACCAATGTCACTCCTGGAACCTATCGGGTCAGGGAGGTAAACACTCCGGATTACTTTATTGTTCCGGAGGATCAGACAGTGACCGTAACAGGCGCGGATGTGGAAGTTCACTTCCACAACGAGTACCAGAGCATCGATGTCCTGATCAAAAAGGTCAATGAGGATGGTGTCGTCGAGGGCTTCACCTTCGTGCTTTCCGGCAAGGCGGTTTCCGGTGAGAACATCTACCGGGAAGTGACTACGGACGCGGAAGGTAAAGCGACCTTCGAGAAGGTTCCCTGGGGCTCCTACACGATCAGTGAGTCCTATACGGAATTCCAGGAGAAGGTCTATCTGCCCACGGCTAACAGGACTCTGAAGGTGGAGGCCGGCAGCCAGGATAAAATGATCACCTGGACCAACCGCCTGCGCAAGTTTGAGGTGTCCGTTGTCAAGACGTCCGAAAACGAGGATATCGCGGGCAAGACCTTCCGTCTGTTCGGAACATCCCTTACCGGTGTGGAGATCGATATCAGTAAAAAGACCGATAAGGACGGTTACTGCTCTTTTGGTCAGGTCCCCCTGGGTGAGTATACGGTTTCCGAGGAGGACACGCCCTTCTGGTTCGTACAGCCGGAGGATCAGGAAATCATTGTGGAGACCGGAGATGTGACCAGTGAGTTTTGCAATGCGCTGGCCCGAGGAACGATCCTGGTGAACAAGGCCTCCGAGGATGGTGTCCTGGCAGGCTTTGTTTTCCGCCTGCAGGGCACCTCTTACGGTGGGATCGAGATCGATGAAACGGCTGTCACAGATGAAAACGGTATTGCCCGTTTCGAGGAAATCCCTTATGGCGAATTCACCATCACTGAGGAACTGAACGAGGATCAGGCTTACGTCTACGTACAGAATGAACCTTTTACGGTGGATCTCCGCGCGGATGAGGCTTCCGCCGAAGTCATGAACAGCCTGATCCGACAGAAGGTTCAGGTCATCAAGACCTCCGAGAACAACGAGATCGAAGGAATCACCTTCCATCTGTTCGGGGAGACGGTGAACGGCATGGCAGTCGATGAATATGCCACTACCGATGCGGATGGCATCGCCGTGTTTGCTGCCGAAAAGGGCGGCATCCCGCGCGGCAGCTACACGGTCGAAGAAGTGGATACGAAGTTTTATTTCATCGATCCGGATGATCAGAGCATCACTGTTGCGACCGAGGATCTGGATCTTTCCTTCCGGAACGAGCTGCAGAAAGCAGATCTGGAAGTGACGAAGTCTTCCGAAGACGGAATCCTGGCCGGATTCAGGTTCCATCTTTACGGCACCGCCTACAGCGGCGTCAAGGTGGACACCTATGCGGTAACCGATGCGGAAGGGAAAGTAGTGTTTGAACAGATTCCCTGGGGCGATTTCGTCCTGCGTGAGGAACTGAACGAGGAACAGGCCTTTGTCTATAAGGCCAATCTGTCGCAGAACATCACCTTGCTGGAGACGGAAAAGGAAAGCGCAGAGTTTACAAATGAACTGATCCGTCAGAGTGTCTGCATCGAAAAACGCTCTGAAGACGGCCAGCTGGAAGGTTTCACCTTCAGGCTTTCCGGAAAAACTGTAAACGGAATGTCCGTCGAGGAATTTGCCACGACCAATGCAGAGGGCTTCGCTGAGTTCGCTGCCGAAAAGGGCGGTATTCCCCGCGGGACCTATGTTGTTGAGGAACTGAACACGCCGGAGTATTTCGTCCAGCCGGAAAACCAGACGCTTGCCTTGGGCGAAGAAGATGCAGTGCTTGCGTTCTTCAACGAGAACAAGCGCGGCACCATCCTCATCACGAAGAAGGATATGGATTCCGGTGAACTGCTTACCGGCTGCCTTTTCGGAGTCTTTGAATGGAACGGTGAGGAATACGTCAACATTAAGACGCTGTCCGATCAGGGCGACGGGACGTACTTTGCGGAGCTCAAATGGACGAAGGAAAACGAAGGCCGTTTCCAGATCCGGGAACTGATTGCCCCGGAAGGATACTTCCTGCTGCGGAATGATGGGGCAAACGAGTTTACCGTCGACTTTGCAGAAGACGGACTGGAGCTTTCCTTTGAGGCGATCAACATGAAACCGTCCATTGAGACGAATGCCACGAATGACCTGACGGAGAGTCATCTGCTCCCGGCAGCTGCCGATGCCAGCATTACGGACCTGGTCACCTATCACAACCTGCTGATCGGCAAGACCTATGTGCTTTGCGGAACCTTGTTTGACAAGGTCTCCGGGGAGATGCTGCTGATCGACGGAAATCCCGTCTCTTGTGAGAAGCGCTTCGTCGCCGAAACGGCGGACGGGACAGTCCCGATGACGTTCACTTTTGACGCTTCGGCACTTGCCGGGCGGGCGCTGGTCGTTTTCGAGAATCTCTATATCGACACGGACGATTACTGCGGTTCGTTTGAGGTCCTGGATTCGAATCTTGAGGAAATCGCTTCTCACATGAATCCGGAAGATGAATCGCAGTCCATCTACATTCCGAAGATCCTGACGGAGGCAGACGAGAGCGTAATCGGCACCATTATGACAACGGTTACGGATCAGATCTCTTACGAGAACCTGATTCCCGGAGAGTCCTACACGATCCGTGGCCGCCTGGTGGACAAGGAGAGCGGTGAAGAAACCGGCTTCACGGAAGAGATGAGTTTCACTCCCGAGGAAGCAAACGGAAGCGTTACGCTGTCATTCCACTTTGATGCGACGGAGTATATCGGGAAAGACCTGGTCGTTTTCGAGCAGATCTTTGATGCGGAAGGCAACCTGATTGGAAGCCACGAAGACCTGACAGATCCGAAGCAGACGGTTTCCATTACGGAACCGCCGGTTCCGCCCGCGACTGGTGATGACTCGCAACTGATTCTCTGGAGTATCCTGGCAGGACTTTCCGGAGTCGCACTGATCCTCATTTGTCGCAAGAGTACGAAGGAAGAGGAAGAACCGAGCCGAACTGAAGTTGACAAACGCACGAAATAATGGTATATGTCCATAACAGACTTTTCCTATGCAAGTAGCTACCGGGATTGTATCGGGTTCGCCGGACGGCATAGGGAAGGCCCAAAAGCTGAGCGAGCGTATTGGGCAACTTCAGAACATTCTCTGTCGATCCCTTACGTAACGACCTCCGCTTTTTGTTTGGTTAAAGCCAGTCTTGGGCGGCATCGGTAACACGGTGCCGCCCTTTTCTATGAAGGGAGAAACATGGAACTGACAATCAGGCCTATGACCAAGGATGAGCAGCTTTACTGCTATACCCAGAGTGGGCAGATCGGATCCCAGACAGGCAATATCGGCTATCTCAGAGCTGATATGGACAGCAACGGTTTAGGATTCTTTTCCACCTGGAACGATTTCCGCAGTGACCTGAAAACGCAGGAATTCAAGGATGAATTCGACGCGGTCATCAATGAACTGCGGTTTGGAGAAGGAGAAAAAACCTTTCTCAAGAACAGGACAGCTCTGGGCAAGTACTGTTACAGCCGCCCGGAAGCGCTTATCAAAGACGGGAGAAGCGAGTTTGGGTTCCGCGTGGACACGGAGAAATATGCCTATCTGATGCGCCTTAACCCGAACAAGGGCGAGTACAACCTGTACTGCTACTGTTATCAGAAATCCTGGCTGGACCGGCATCTGAAAGAGGCCGAACGAGGGATCCGCTTCATTGACAGCCATTACAGGGAACTCTTCCGGCTGCAGGACGGAGGAAAGATCCGCATCATCTGGCCGGACGGCGAAAAAGAGGAAAAGCGATGCCGGTATATCGACAGCACTCACCTGGAGGTAGGCAGCGGTCCGCTGAATATCTATCACATCTGCGAGTTTGCGGAGCGAATGGAAGGCGGCAAGGCGAAGATCGAGCCTGTTGAAGGGCTCATGCCAAAAGAAAAACAACGAGCACATGAAAGATGAGGAGGAAATATGTGTAAACCAATCGAGATCTATGAATATCTGATGGAGAATCACGTCGGGAAAGAAAACGCTGTTTTCAGTAAGGATCTGGAGCAGCGTTTTTCTGTATCTGACCGGTCGCTGCGCCGTATCATCAGCGGACTGCGGGAAGATGGTTTCCCGGTCTGCAGCGGCTGCACCGGTTATTATCTGGGCAAGTCCAGGAAAGAAATCAAAAGAACGGCTGACTGGCTTGGACGGATGGCTGACGGCATCGCGGTCGCGAGCGAAAACGTAAAGGACATTTCTGACGAGACTCAGGAGCCGGTACGAATCATCATTTGGATCGGAGGACCAATGGATATGGAAAGTATTGAAGGGCCGGCTCCGGAAAAGATCGATCTGGCAAAGCGGCTGATCCGTTTTTTCGAGGAGAACGATTCGCATGAGAAGGAACGAGCCCTGGAGCGAGGAAAGAATCAGGAAGAAGTCCTGGCCGAAAGCCTGCGGATGCTGGATTCCGGGCTGCTGATGAGGGCTCTGCTGGATGTGATGGAGCGCGTCTGTAAGGAAGAGACGAACTATCTCAAGAAGAACAACTATGAGCGGCTGCTGACGGATCTGGAGAGTTTTTATGACCGCCAGACCTGCATCAAACGCTATGAGGAGGCAAAACGTCATGCGGAAAGAAATCATCTTTATCGATGAGGACACGCTGACGCCGGAGGAATGGGAGGTGATCGCCGATGAGCCGGCCGAAGAACAAGGATGAGTACCGGCAGGAAATGGCGGAAGCCTTCGCCCGTGTCCTGGAGGAAAAGGGGCTGTCCTGGAAGAAGGAATGGCGGGGTACCGGAGGCGGTACCCCGCATAACGCTATCACGAAAGCCTGTTATCGCGGCAGCAATGCTTTCTGGCTGAAATTGGTCTCGGCCATGAAGGGCTACCGGGATCCCCGATGGGTGACGATGGTCCAGATCATGGACAACGATGCCAAGTATCATCCGAAGCAGAAATGGCATCTGAAAGCCGGTTCCAAGGCGACCTATGTGGAGTACTGGTATCCATTTGATCTGAAAGCGAAGAAGGCACTGACCTGGGAGCAGTACAAACAGGAAATACAGAGCGGCCGCGGGGAGGACGAATTTAAGCTTTCTACGCGCTACACATCGGTCTTCAATGCCAGTGAAGTGGAGGGCATGCCGGCGCTTCCGGTACCCGAAGAGACTCCCGGCATCGGGATGGATGTGCTGGTATCAAGGCTCTCCGTCGGTATGGGTGTGCCGATCTATCTGGATGGCGGCGACAAGGCTTATTACTCTCCCCATAAGGACGAGATCCATCTTCCGACGCCCGGATCCTTCAAGAATAATTACGCATTTAATGCCACAGCGCTTCACGAGCTTTCCCATTCAACCGGGCATCCGTCCAGGCTGAACCGTCCACAAAGCGACTTTTTCGGAACAAGCCAGTATGCCTATGAGGAACTGGTTGCTGAGATGTGTTCCTGTTTCATGGGCTATGGGCTGGAGGCTGAAGCATCTTCCGAACATCTGGATAACCATAAGGCATATGTCCAGTCCTGGATCCAGGCGATCCGTGAGAAACCGGAGACGCTGATCAAAGCGATCCGCGATGCGCAGGGAGCCGCCAGCTATATGGACTGGAAAGCCGGACTGATTTCTGAGAAGGAATACGAAGCCGAAAAGGCACATTCCTTTGAGGTGAAGGTCCGGGATATCAGAAGCCGGGATACCGCACGATAAAATCATTGCAATTTCAGACAGAACCCGTTATAGTATGCGGCGGACCACCGATTCCAAGACCTGAAAGGAGGAACCTATGGACAGATTTGTGCCGATCGGCAAGCAAAGCAAGAAGAAACAAAAAGAGTTCAATGCCAAACAGCGAAAAACCTGGGGCGAGTTCAGTCCGGTGACCAGAACGGTACCGAGCGGAAAGGCCTACAACAGGAAAAAGCTGAAAGCGGACGAACGACGAAACAGCAGGGATTTCAGAAATGAACCTGCTGTTTTTTGTTTGGCGGACTGATCGCACATTTTACACTGTCCGTACGGTCCGGTATGATGCTCCCCGAAAGGAGGCGCAGCCATGTTTGGAAAGAAGAAAAACAAAGTCCGTTTGGAACTGACGCATGAGGAGAAACGCTATCTCTTCCAGATCATGGTATGGTTCCGGAACAAAGTCCTCTCTGAAGGTGGTCCGACAGAAGATATCGACGGCGTCATTCTGAAACTGGCGCGATAAGCTTTATTTGGAAACAGCAATACTCGAAAGGTCATCTTGACATTTACCGCTATAGCGGTATAATAATGCCGGAGGTGGCCTTTTTATGACGCTGAAGGAATACTGCCAAAAACATAAGATCACGGCAAAGGCTTTGGCTGAACAATGCGGGATCCCGTATAGCACGGTCAATGACCTTCTGAATAAAAAAACGGAACTCGGCCGGGTTTCATTCGGAGCCATCTGCAGGATCTCAGATTATCTCGGTTTGAACCTGGATGAGTTCCGCGGTCTTTTCGGGGAACAGCCGGATGAGACGAAGCAAAACGACGCACCTCAGATCATCGCCAGAAACAAACAGTACTGGCTGATCTGGGAGGGCGAGAAAGTACGCCTCTGCCGGGTCACTGCCCTGAATGAAAGGTTTATTGGGGATATTGCTGCCTGGACGCTCAGGGATCTGAAGGTCCGAAAGCAATTGGAGGAACAAAATGCTTTATTACTTAATGCACACCGCTGATCCGATCGTGGTGATCAATATCGACGCGGCAGGCCATCTCACGGATGTCGGCAAAGAATGTCTTCGTCCAGAACTGATGCCGCTGCGTCACAAAAGTCAGAAAAACGGCTTATCCCGCTGGTGGGAAGAACGAGCCGTTCCGGCATCGCGCCACGGGATGGCGGCCTTTTTCGAAGCGCAGGGCTATAACGGTCCCCGTGACTATCTGGTGAAGAACCTGGGCTTAAGCCTAACGGATCAGTACTGGATCTATCCGATCGACTCGTCTCTCTCTTGGGCAAAAATCAACTTGTATGAGAATGATTTCCGTGCTGAGCAACTGGAAGTCTTCACGGATCATCCTTCAGACAGCGTCCCGGCTTACACCGCGAACAGCACTCTGCAGGGCGACATCGAAAAGACCTGGGTGATCATAAACGGGATCCGGACGCTGATCAAAGGAAACACGGATTATCTGTCCAGCGAAAGCCTGAATGAAGTCCTGGCGTCGGAGATATACCGTCTTCAGGGATATGACAACTACACGCCGTATCAGCTGATCACGATTAAGGACAAGGAGTATGATTACGGATGTGCCTGTGCCGCCTTCACGTCGCTGGACAAAGAGTTTGTCTCTGCCTATGATCTGATCACTTCCGAGCAGAAGGCAAATGATGTCTCGTATTTCGAGCACTTTGTCAATCTGGCGGTGAAGGGCGGGGCCGACGAAGAGCAGCTGCGCCATGATCTGGACATGCAGATCCTCGGTGATTTCGTTCTGTCGGGATATGACAGGCACCTGAACAACACGGGGCTGATCCGGGATCCGAAAACGCTTCGGTTTAAGCGTTTGGCTCCTGTCTTCGACAGCGGCGGAGCATTGTTTGCCGGGAAAGAACTGCCCTCTTCCCGCAGACCTCTGCTGAAGGTAAAGACAAACAGTTTTGCCTCCCAGGAGTTCAAGATGCTTTCCTATGTCCGGGACAAGAAGGCACTGGACATCGATAAACTTCCTTCCCGGGAATGGGTAAGAAAGCTTTACGAGCGGGATTCCCAGCAAAGCGAACAGAGGATAGAGGCGGTGCTGTATGCGTATACGCAAAAGATCGATATCCTGAATGAAATCCAAAAAGGACGGGATCCTTTCAAAGAGCAGTTCGCCGTAAGAGAAAGATAAAGACACAACTATATGATGACATCCGGCCGCAGTGATCCTGCGGCTTTTTGGTATGAGGAGGTACTTGAAATGAACGAAATGAACCACACAACTGAATCACTGAAAGAGGTGCTGGCGGCATTGCCGGAAAACAGCATCCTCACCGTTCCGTTTGAAAAAGAAAAGGAGGAACCGCATGCAGTACGAACTCGAAAACGTCTCCATTCGTATGGTCAAAGAGCCGCCGCTCTTAAGCGATAAGCCGGTAAACTCACCCGGCAGGGCTGTTGAGGTGCTGTATGATCTTCTGCATGACATGGACCGGGAGGTGCTGGTTATCGTCAATCTGAAGACGGATATGACTCCCATCAATATGAACATCGCCAGTATGGGAACGGTCAATGCTTCCCTTGCTTCCGGGCGGGAGCTTTTGAAGTCGGCCGTTTTGTCCAACGCGGCAGCGGCGATGATCTTTCATAATCATCCGTCCGGAAGCCTTACTCCCTCGCAGGCGGATATCCGCCTGACTGACAAGGTGATCAAAGCCTTCTCGCTGCTGGATATACCGGTGATGGATCACATCATCCTAGGGCCGGAGCGGCAGTATTATTCCATGCGGGAAAACGGAACCTTCCGGATCCCGGAAGCGTCGGAGAATGTCCGGGTGGAGGATCTGAACTTCAATATGAAGGCCAAGCCGAAACGAAGCAGGACCAAGCCCCGGGAGGAAGCGAGGTGACAGATGACATTTTACACGGAAGAGCAGATCCGCCAGGCAAGAAAGGTGGATCTGCTTTCTTATCTCCAGAGGGCGTCCCCTTCTGAGCTGGTTCGGGTTTCCGGAAGCACCTGGTGCCTGAAGGATCATGATTCTCTGCGGATCAGTCATGGAAAATGGTACTGGTTCTCCCGGGGATTCGGAGGCATGTCGGCCGTGGACTTTCTGATGAAGGTTCGCGGCTTTTCCTTTGTGGAGGCACTGTCCGCTGTCCTGGGAAACAGTGGATATTCGGTTCCAAAACAGAAAGAGCCATCGGAACGGCGGCTGTTGCTTCCGCCGAAAAGTGAAACTTCTGATCAGGTGATGGAATATCTGCAGAGACGAGCCATCGATCCGGAGATCATCCGGTACTGTCTGGAACGGAATACGCTTTACGAAAGCAGAGACGGAAGGAATGCGGTATTTGTCGGCTATGACGAATTGGGCAAGCCCCGCTATGCAGCCATTCGGAGCATGTTCAGCGAATACAAAGGTGATGCCACAGGGAGCGACAAACGGTATTCGTTTCGGATGAAGGGCATTCAGGGAAATCAGCATCTGCATGTATTTGAGTCCGCCATCGATCGGCTCAGTTACACGACGCTGGTCAAGCAGAAGGGATTCGACTGGACGAAGGATTCGCTTCTCTCTTTAGCCGGTGTTTTTATCGTCAAAAGGGACAGCGTGGTGCCAAAGGCGCTGGAGCATTTCCTGGAGATATATCCGGAAGTGAAAACGATCCACCTTCATCTGGATAATGACGCAGTTGGACAAGGTGCTGCACAGGGGATCATGAAGGGGCTGCAGGGACGGTATCAGGTATGGGATCAACCGCCGCTGAAGGGGAAGGATGTGAATGACTACCTGCAGCGATGCATCCAACCTGCAGTTGGATGCAGGAATAATCCGTAAAAAGTATAATAAAAAAGTCTTTGCCTTTTGCTGGTTGCAGATTTGACTGACTCTTCTGCAGCAGATAAAACGAAGAAAAAAAGAGGAGGATCAGAATGAGAAAACTGGCAAGCATTCAGCGTGTCTGGAAGATTGAACCAATCGAAGGAGCTGACAGAATAGAACTGGCGCATGTGCTGGGATGGCAGTGTGTCGTAAATAAAGGACAGTTCCAGCCGATGGATCTGGCTGTCTATTTTGAAGTGGACAGTTTCCTGCCGATTCAGGAGGAATATGAATTCATGCGCGCTTCCAGCTACAAGAACAGTGAGATCCTGGGCGAAGGCTTTCGTCTTCGCACCATGAAATTCCGTGGACAGATCTCGCAGGGCCTTCTGTTGCCTATAAGCACGTTTCCGGTGATCCCTAAGAATGCGGAGTTAGGAACAGACGTCACGGAACTGCTGGGTGTTCGCAAGTGGGAAATCGAAGAAAGAATTTCAACCGGCGGTACCATGATTGGAACGCTGCCCTATGATATCCCTCATACCGACGAGACCCGTGTGCAGGCGGAGCCGGAACTGATCAGGGCGTTTGCTGGTCTAGAGTACTATATCAGCACTAAAATGGACGGTTCGTCCCATTCCGTTGGGATTGATGAGAACGGCTTCCATGTTACCGGCCATAACTACGAGTACAAAGATGACGGCAACAGCCCGTTCTATGAGATGGTCAAGGCAATGGACCTGAAGGCAAAGATGAGAGCTTTCGCTATCAAACACGGCCTGAAGGAGTTCACCATTCAGGGAGAACTTTGTGCTCCGGGTATTCAGAAAAACCGCTTAAAGCTGACGAAGCCTGCCTGGTATGTTTTTACAATCCGCGAGAACGGAAAGAGAGTTGGCCTTAAGAGAATGCAGGATATTTGCAACGCTTTGATGCTTGAGACTGTTCCAATCGAGGAAATCGGGATGGATCTGCCGTCCAGATATCCGACGGTCGAAGCGCTTCTGGAGCGAGCCGATGGAAACTATCCGAATGGCGGAAAGAAAGAAGGGATTGTCATCCGTCCGACTGAACCGGTATACTGTGAATTGATCAGTGCCGCTCTGTCCATGAAGGTTGTCAGCAACAAGTACCTGCTGAAGAATGAATGAGGGACGCCATGGATAAGAACAGCCAAATCTATGTGATCGGTCTGGAAATGGAGAACCGCTCTGCGGAAGATATTGCCAGAGAGGCGGCTATGCGGATTGACAGCCTGTTTGAACGACTGATCAAGGAACAGAAGCAGAAAGAGAAAACGGATCATGAAAGTTCTGGTGATACCTGACGTTCACTTGAAACCATGGATGTTTGAGCAGGCGGCGACGCTGATGAAAAAAGGCGCCGCCGACCTTGCCTTATGTCTTATGGATATTGCGGATGACTGGAAGCAGCAGTACAACCTGGATCTTTATGAGCAGTCTTATGATGCGGCAATCTCTTTCGCGGAAGGCTTTCCGGATACTCTTTGGTGTTATGGCAACCATGATATCTGCTATGAGTGGAACCAGAGAGAAACGGGATATTCACCGATTGCCGCCAGGCTTGTCTGTGAGAAGCTTCGAAAGCTTCGGGAGGCGGTTCCGAATGAAAAACAGGTAGCTTTCATCCACCGGATCGACAACGTGCTCTTTATGCACGGCGGTCTGCGAGATGGATATGTGCGTCATTATGTGCCTTCCGAAGATTACGATGACATTGATGCCGTCGTACGGACAATCAACGGCTTCGGTTATACAGAGCTTTGGCATGACCTTTCCCCTCTTTGGCTAAGGCCGCAGTACAATAAGTACCGGATGTATAAGTCAGATACCCTGCTGCAGGTCGTCGGTCATACACCGCTGAAAGCCATCCAGCGAACCGGCAATGTTATTTCCTGTGATGTTTTTTCTACAGACAGTGACAGAAAACCGGTCGGGACAGAGGAGTATCTGGTACTGGATACGGAAACGTGGGAATACCAGACAGTAAAACCATAAACGATTGATCGCTTCGTTGAAGAGATCGTCCGTCAGGTTAATCCTGGCGGTTTTTTGTTGCCCCAAAAACAAGAAGGAGGAAAACAACATGGAAGAAAAGAAGGAGACGATCAGAGTCGTTCTATGTGAGCCTGGCAGGCTCGCAAGGACAGTAGAGATCGGAACGGAACTTGCCGATCTGCAGCGGGCGGTCAGGGGAGGGCTCATCGAGACCTACTACCCCTTTGAGGAAGAGGTCTGTATCGTCTGCAATGACGAAGGCAAGTTCAATGGAATGCGGCCCTGCCGGGCTGTGTACGGAGAGGACCAGAAGCTGATGGATATCATCTTCGGTCCTTTTTTTATTTGCGACTGCAGCACGGAAAACTTCGGAAGTCTCTCCGAAGAACAGCTGCAGCGGTACGCGGAGCAGTTCCGGTATCCGGAACACTACTATCGCATGGACGGCGAGATCAAAGCCATCCGGTATGACCCGACCAGAAGTCGGGACCACTCAAGGTAAGATGCCGGGCCCAGGGGGCATGGCATCGTCCTAACAAGCAACGCCTCCGTCCGTACGAAACGGCCGAACGCAGCTTGTCAGGGCTTGCCAGCCCTAAGACCCGGGGAGAAAGGAGCTAAACATGACGGCATTTACCATCGGACTTCTGGCGGGCGGGATTATCGGCATCCCACTCGCCTGTTGTCTGGAACGAAAACGGCAGAAGAAAAAGGAGGAGAAAAATGGCAGCAAGGAACTGCAGGTTTGAGCTGCGCCTGAGCAAGGATGAGTACTACGACTTGACCAGAAAGGCCCGGAAAGCGGGCCTGACGACGGCAGCTTTTGTCCGGATGGCTGTCGCCGGCAAGGAGGTGATGGAAGCACCGTCAGCAGACGTCCCACTGCTGATCCGCGAGGTCCGGAGGGTCGGCAGCAACATCAACCAGATTCTGAAGATTGCCAACGCCAGAGGGCTGCTGGAGGTTCCGCAGCTTAAGAAGGCGCTGGCTGACAACAGGGAGGTCGAGAAGATGATCAGTCAGGCGTACGGGCTCGCATGGCGGTAACATCTATCTGGCCGATCAAGGGACGGATCGGCAAGGTGATCGAGTACGCGAGGAATCCGGAAAAGACGACAGAGAAAGGCCTGGAGAAACAGGCGGCGCTCCATGCGATCGGGGACGTTATCGAATATGCGGCCAATGACATGAAGACGGAACAGCGCTGCTATGTCTCCGGGATCAACTGCCGCGAGGATGAGGTGGCCAAACAGTTCATGGAGACGAAGGAGTTCTGGTCGAGGCAGCGTGGCGAGGATATGACGGGAGGCAGAGTCTGCTTCCACGGCTACCAGTCTTTCGCTGCCGGTGAAGTGAATGCCGAGACCGCGCACGAGATCGGCGTTAAGCTGGCGCAGCGCTTATGGGGTGAGCAGTTTGAAGTGCTGGTCGCGACGCACTGCAATACGGGCCATTACCATAACCACCTGATAATCAATTCCGTTTCCTGGCGGGACGGGCACCGGTTTCATAACGGCCCCGAAGACTATTCGGCGATGAAGGAAGCGTCTGACCGGTTGTGTCTGGAATACGGACTCTCTGTTATTGAGGAGCCGACAGGCCGAGGAAAGAACTACTCCGAGTGGGAAGCCGAAAAGAACGGCAAGCCCACTGTGCGCGGTCTGATCCGCCAGGACATCGACCAGGCCGTTCAAATGTCTCTGACTGAGCGGGAGTTCCTTGCGGAGCTGGAGCAGAAAGGCTATGAGCTCAAGTTCCGCAGCGACAGCGGCGCGGTCCTCAAGCATCCCGCCATTCGTCCGCCGGGAGCCAAAGGCTTCTTCCGCTTCCACAAGCTCGGCCCGGGCTATTCTCTGGACGAGATCAGTGAACGAATTCTGAAGAACGGGCGGAGGAAGCTCCCGTTTCCGGAGGATGAACAGGAAGAACTTCGGCGATATCGGAATGAGACACAGCCAAGGCCGAAACTCAAAGGGATCCACGCCCTCTACATCCGCTACTGTTACGAACTGCATATCCTGCAAAAGTTTCCGGCATCCTTCAAGCGGGTGTCTTTTTTGATGCGGGAAGACCTGGCAAAGCTGGACAAGCTGGACGAGCAGACCCGCTTCCTTGCGGAAAATAAGATCGAAACGATGGAGGAACTGCAGGCGTTCGGGGAACGGACGTCTGAGGAAAGCGCCGCTCTGACGGAGGAGCGAAAACAGCTGCGGAACGCCTTAAAGCGGGCGGACAGACAGGATGACAGCGCTGCGGCGGAGCAGATCCGGGCACAGATTGCCGAGATCAGCGCTGTCCTCAAAAAGAAAAGAAAACAGCTGAGTCTCTGCGATGCAGTACAGGCCCGCTCTCAGCCGATGGAGCAGGCGCTGGAGGAACTCGCAGAGCAGCACGAAACAGAAAGAAGGGAGGAAAAACCGAATGAGCAGTTACTCGGGGGACGCGGCCGAACAGGTCGTGAGGATGAGCCTCGAAGGCGCTGAAGTCGCGGTGAAGCTCGCCGGGACCGGCGCCAAGCACCTGGCGATCCTGCTCTACTCGATTCTGAAGGATCAGAAACGGACGAAGGGTAAAATCAGACTGACGAACATGCTCCGGAGCGGGAAAGAACTGCGGGTTTTTGCCGTGAAGGACGATGAGCTTCAGAAGTTTTGTGCCGAGTCCAAGAAGTACGGCGTTCTCTACACGGTCCTGAAGGATCGGGATGCCACCGACGGCTACACGGATGTAATGGTGCGGGCGGAGGACGCCAGCAAGATCAACCGGATCTTTGAGCGATTCAATCTGACTACGGTCGATCAGGGTTCAGTCCGCGCTGAGATTGCGCGGGCCCTGGAGGAGAAAAAAGAGGTCTCTAATGCGCTGAAGAAGCCGATGACCGAACAGGAAAAGAAGGAGGAATTCATTGAGCAGCTCTTCAGGGATCCGGAGGAATCGGGCCCAAACCCCACTTTGGGCCGGACTGCAGTGTCCCCTCAGTCCGTGCCTTCCTCCGGGACGAGATCAATTACCGGAAGAAACGATTCGGATGAACGGCTTCCCGAAAGCCGCCCGTCCGTCCGGAAGGAGCTGGATGATATCCGGAAAGAATTAAACAACCAGAACGCGTCGAAGGACAAAGAGATCCAGAGGTCGCCGCAGCACAAAGCACCTAAGAAGAAAAGAAAAAAGGAGAAAACAAGATGACTTACTTTGATGAGACCAATGCAGTAGAAGAAACGAATGATCTGCCGCCCTTTAACCGGGAGGAATGGATCCGGCAGAAAAGAGCCGAACGCGAGCAGGCTTATCAGATGATCAGCGAGCAGGCAGAGTTGCTTCCCGGCGACGGGGAGCGTTTCAAATCCTGTCTGGATCTGATGGGGCGCTTTGGCCAGCTCTCTGTGAACAACATCCTGCTTCTGGAATGCCAGAAACCGGACGCGAAAGATCTGAGGGGTTTTGACACCTGGAAGGACCAGAAGGTATCGATCAAGAAGGGTGAAACAGGGATCATGCTTTTCGAAGCCGGAAAGCAGTATACCCGCAGAGACGGTACGACCGCCACCGCCTACAACGTGAAGCGTGTCTTTGACGTCTCTCAAACCGACCTGCCGTTTGCGGTATCCCCGATCGTCAGACGAGACGGCCACATGCTGATCAGAGCCCTGGTAAAATACGCGCCTTGCCGTTTTGAGGGGGCGGAAGCTTCAAAGTTGCCCAGAGGGCGGGTAGCCGTTTATGATCAGGCGGCCAATACGGTCCTGGCGCTGCCGGGAGCCGGAGACGATGATCTGTTCCGGGAGATGGCGCTTGCCGTGGCATACGCGCATCTCTCGAAGTCGGAGTACAACGGTCCGGCCAAAGACACGATCGCGGTCTGCGCCGCTTATGTCCTCTGCGTTCGCAACGGCATCGACACGGCTGATTTTGACTTCAGCAAGCAGCCGGAAACGCTCAAGGACATGGACGAGACACAGATCAAAGCGGTGCTTGCAAAGATCCGTTTGGTAGCCAACACCATTTCTCAGGATATGGAGAAGCACTTCGAAAAGCTGAAGGAAGTCCCGTCCCGGGATGATGCCCGATAAGGAGGTCCTCATGAAGACAGAAAGAGTCGCATTAAGTTTGGACAACTTTGAGCAGCGGCTGATGGTAAACGGGCTGATGAACTTCCGGAACGGGCTTCTCTCCGACGCCCGCCCGACGGAGGATGTGGAGGAACTGATCCTTAAGGTGATCGACGCTCCTCCGGAGAAGAAGTCCCGACGTAAGGACCGGGGAGCCAGGTAGCGGGAGGATGAGATGGCGCGGAAAGAAGTATTCCGGAAAGAGGACTGGGTCTTCTTTATAGACAAAGGAAAGCTGAAGTTCAATGAGAAGTGTCAGGGCTGCGCACATTCCTGCAAGCAGAGCTTCCGCGCCGTCATCGTCAGGTGTCCCAAATACAGAGAGAAGGTGATGGGAAACGGAACGGAATAAGAAAAAGGAGAAGGTGATTGCGCTTATGATCGGACTGATTCCGGTCATCTGGCTGGCGCTGCTCCTGGCGCCGCACCTTCAGGGCGGGTTCCCGGAGGTTTTCCGGAACTTTGGCAGCATCATGCAGGATCCGCTCCATATCGAGCTTTGCGGGGACAGCCTGAAAACTGTCCTCGCTTTTCTGCTGATCTATGCCGTAGCTGCGGCGATGATTCTCTCTTCTGACCGGAATTACAGGAAGCGGGAGGAACACGGCTCCGCCAGATGGGGCGACGTCGGAAGCATCAACAGGAAGTACGCGAGCCATGAGAAAAGCGCGAGCAAGATCCTTACGCAGCATGTGTCGATCGGGCTGGACGGAAGGCAGCATAAGCGGAACCTGAACGTTTTAGTCTGCGGCGGAAGCGGATCAGGTAAAACCCGGTTTTACGCCAAACCGAATCTGCTGCAGGCCAACAGTTCGTTTGTAGTTCTAGACCCAAAGGGTGAGCTCTTGCGGGACACGGGGAGACTTCTCCAAAAGAACGGTTACGTCATCAAGGTCATTGACCTGGTCAACATGGATCGAAGTCATTGCTACAACCCGTTTGTCTATCTGCGGACGGACAATGACATCCAGCGTCTGGTGACGAACCTGTTCAAGAACACCACGCCGAAGGGATCGCAGAACAAAGATCCGTTCTGGGATCAGGCGGCCATGATGCTGCTGCTCGCACTGGTTTTTTACCTCTTCTACGAAGCCCCGCCGGAAGAGCAGAACTTCCCGATGGTCATGGACATGATCAGGGCAGGCGACGTGAAGGAAGAAAACGATGACTATCTTTCCCCGCTGGATCTGCTCTTTGAGCGCCTGGAACAGCGCAACGCAGAACACGTCGCACTGAAGTACTACCGCAGTTATCGCTCCGGCAGCGGCAAGACCTTAAAGTCGATCCAGATCACGCTTCTTTCCCGCCTGGAGAAGTTCAATCTGGAATCGCTCGCGGGGATCACACAGACAGACGAGATGGAACTGTCGCTTTTAGGGGAGGAAAAACGGGCTATTTTCGCCGTGATCCCCGATAACGACAGCTCCTTCAACTTCATCGTGGGAATGCTCTATACGCAGCTGTTTCAGCAGCTCTATTACCAGGCGGATATCATCCATCACGGCCGGCTGCCCGTCCACGTCCACTTTGTCATGGATGAGTTTGCTAATGTAGCGCTCCCGGATGAATTCGATAAGCTGCTCTCCACCATGCGGTCCAGAGAGATCTCGGTCTCCATCATCATTCAGAACATGGCACAGCTGAAAGCCCTATATGAGAAGCAATGGGAAAGCATCACGGGCAACTGCGATGAGTTCCTGTACCTGGGCGGCAATGAGCAGTCCACCCACGAGTACGTTTCCAAGCTTCTGGGCAAGGAAACGGTCGACATGAACACCTACGGCCAGTCGAAGGGGCGGAGCGGGACGTATTCCACGAACTGGCAGCTGACTGGCAGGGAACTGATGACTCCGGACGAGGTACGTCTTCTGGACAACAGGGACGCGCTTCTTTTTGTCCGTGGGGAACGGCCGGTGATGGATCTGAAATACGACCTGCTGCGGCATCCGAACATTCCCTGGACGACGGACGGCGGCGGGGAGGCGTTCCGGCACGGTGAGGATTCCTTAAGCATTGCTTCGGTATCGCTTGAAAATATCGATCCGGGCGACGCGGAGGTCATCGATGCCGGAAAGAAAGACTATCTCATTTTCACAGAAGAAGAACTGGAGGAAATGATCAATCAGAAATTGGAGGAAAAACAAAATGAAGAACAAAAGAGATAACTGGGCGGTGCTTTCGCCCAAGGGGAAGAAGGCTTTCCGCACTTTCGCGGTTGCCACGCTCGTGATCTGCATGATCATGAGCAAGACGGTATTTGTGCTCGCGGACGGCGAAACCGGCGGGAATCCGATATCCGTCGTGAACAACCTCAGCGATTTCATCTTCGGCCTGATCCGCGCGGTCGGCCTGATCCTGCTGGGCTGGGGAATCGTCCAGGTCGGACTTTCCTTTTCGTCCCACGACCCGAGCCAGCGTTCGAACGGGTTCCTTACCCTGGCCGGCGGCGTCGTGATCACCTTCGCGAAGGAGATCCTGAACCTGATCACGGGAGGCTGACGGATGACCATGAGGGCGGGGCGATCCCCCGCCCTGACTCTTCGAGGAGGTGATGAGAATGGAGTCAGATAACTGGATCGTCCAAAACCTGGAACGGGCTCTCGGCGTGTGGAACTCAAAGCTTCGGGAAATCTGGGAACTGATTACGCAGACGCCGGACACCTTCAAGGACGGCGCGATCTGGGCGATCATCAAGGACGTCCACGGAGCGCTGCAGGCCATCGCGTATGCGCTGCTGGTGCTGTTTTTCGTAGTAGGCGTGATCAGAACCTGCGGCTCGTTTGCAGAGGTGAAGAAGCCGGAGCATGCTTTCAAGCTTTTCATCCGCTTCGTGCTTTCCAAGGCTCTTATCACATATGGGCTGGAGCTTCTGATGGGCTGTATCACGGTGATCCAGGGCGTCATGAATTCGATCATGAGCGCAGCCGGGTTTGACGAGGTCCGGCGCTTCTATCTGCCGGACGAGGTGATCGAAGCGATTGAAGACACGGGATTCTTTGAATCGATCCCCCTGTGGGCGGTGACGCTGATCGGCGGCCTGTTCATCTGGGTGCTGGCCTTTATCATGATCCTAAACGTGTACGGCCGTTTTTTCAAGCTGTATATGTATACGGCTATTGCACCAATCCCGTTGGCGGCATTTGCCGGCGAGCCGACGCAGAACATCGGCAAAAGTTTTGTGAAGAGCTATGCGGCGGTGTGCCTGGAAGGAGCCATCATTGTGCTGGCCTGTATTATCTTTTCGGTGTTTGCCAAGACAAGGCCGTCCTATGACGAGGACCTTGCGGCGGCCGCGATGGTCTGGGACTACATCGGACAGGTGGTCTTCAACATGCTAATCCTGGTCGGGACCATCAAGATGTCAGACCGGGTGGTCCGGGAAATGATGGGGCTGTAGCATCTTCCGAAAATGGCCGTTTTATGCTATGATTCGGGTTGTCGGGAGATGAAAGATCCCGACAACTCGCAATTTCACGAGGTACGGCAATATGCTTGAAAGAATGGGAGAATTCTTCGATGCCCGGCTGAACGGGTATGAGGAACACCAACTGAAAACCATTGCTTCGGCGGAGGAGTTCTACCCCTTTACAGCAGACTGCCTTCCGAAGGTGCCTGGTTCGCGGATCCTGGATCTGGGATGTGGCACGGGCCTGGAACTGAGGTACTATTTTGATATCGTTCCCACGGCAGAGATTACGGGCATCGATCTTGCGTCAGGTATGCTGGAAGCGCTTAAGGAGAAGTTTCCCGGGAAAACTTTGACGCTGATTCATGGATCGTATTTTGATATACCTCTTGAGGAAAATGCATTTGACGCGGTGGTATCTGTGGAATCTCTTCACCATTTCACGAAGGAAGAGAAGATCCCTTTGTACGAGAAGGTTCGGAAGGCGCTGAAGCCCGGCAGGTACTTCATTCTGACCGATTACTTCGCTGCTTCAAACGAGGAAGAAGAGTCGCGCCGCACCGAGTTTCTTCGGCTGAGGAAGGAACAAGGCATCTGTGACGACGCGTTCTATCATTTCGATACGCCCTTGACCGTTGACCACGAAAAAGAAGCGCTTCTCATTGCGGGTTTTTCTTCCGTTACGATACTTGGGGCTTGGGGACCGACTTATACACTGAAAGCAGAGCGATAAAT
>JAFRNR010000055.1 GCA_017430085.1 Lachnospiraceae bacterium
ACCGCATGTCTTGTGTTATAGTAGCCACGATGGAAGTCCTCCTTAGGTTTTTTGTTGTGGTGACTTAATCCTAACACAAGTTGGCACTTCCATCTTTTTTATTGTGGAAGTCGGTGTAACATATGTATTGTAATCCTACATCCCTAAATGGCCCTGTTTTGGCGGAAAGCATTGCCACGGCGCGGGTTTGTGTGGTATGATAATGAAAATACTGGAGTGAAACCAGTTTGCCCGAAAACGACAGGAGATCATTATGAAACGCATTCAGCTGGGAAACACCGGAATCGAGATCGAAAAGAACGGGTTCGGCGCGCTGCCGATCCAGCGCATTTCCAAAGAGGACGCCGCCGCGCTGCTGCGCCGCGCCTATGACGGCGGCATCAACTATTTTGACACCGCCCGCGCCTACTCCGACAGCGAGGAGAAGCTGGCTTACGCCTTCCAGGGCATGCGGGACAAACTCTTTATCGCCACAAAAACCATGGCGACCACCGCGGACGCCATGTGGAAGGACCTGGAGACCAGCCTGCGCACTTTGCAGACGGACTACATCGACATCTACCAGTTTCACAATCCCGCCTTCTGCCCCAAGCCCGGCGGAACCGACGGTCTGTATGACGCGGCGCTGAAGGCGAAGGAGCAGGGCAAGATCCGCCACATCTCCATCACCAACCACCGCCTCGCCGTGGCCCGCGAAGCCATCGAGTCCGGCCTGTACGCCACGCTGCAGTTCCCGTACAGCTACCTGTCCGGGCCGCAGGAAGAAAGCCTGATCGACGGCTGCCGCGAAAAAGGCATGGGCTTCATCGCCATGAAGGCGCTGGCCGGCGGCCTGATCCGCGACGGCTACACCGCGGCCGCCTACATGGAGACCAAGGATATCGTCGTCCCGATCTGGGGCGTGCAGCGTGACTGGGAACTGGAGCAGTTCCTGGACGTCGTGCGGAACGGCGCCGAGCTCACCCCGGAGCGTCAGGCCACCATCGACCGCGACCGCGCCGAGCTGTGCGGCGAATTCTGCCGCGGCTGCGGCTACTGCATGCCGTGCCCCGTCGGCATCGAGATCAACAACTGCGCCCGCATGAGCCTCATGCTCCGCCGCGCCCCCGCCAAGGCCTGGCTCACGGAGGAATGGCAGGCCAAGATGCATATGATCGAAAACTGCCTACACTGCAACTCCTGCGCCTCCAAATGCCCCTTCGGCCTGGACACCCCGCGCCTCCTGCAGGACAACTACGAAGACTACTGGAAAGTGCTGGCGGAGAGCCAAAAGTAACAACGTGACGAGATGACAGGGGACGTACCTCTGTCATCTTTTTTATGAAATCGGCAATTGAGAAAAAAAACACAGGGGCGGCAGAACCGTCCCTGTAGTTTTTCAATCTTATATTACCGAATCTCCGTCCCGGTCCGCTATGGCAGCCTGCTTAAGCTGACCCGGATGACCGGCCGGATACCGCCGTCATGATGGCTGACGCCGCTTCCTTCCGCATCGATACTCCCGTCATAATAAACGCCGGCGTTCTTTTCCTGCGTCACACCCGGACTGCGCAGACGCCACCAGCATCCGCCGGCTGTATCGATCCTTCCTTTCGCCGGCTGTGCCGCGGAACAGATCCGGCTGCCGTTCCCGCCGAAATACGAAAGAGCCTCCTGGATACTGAGCAGAAACACCCGGTCGTCCGTTTCATTGCCGCCGGCCGTCCCGTACTGAGGATTGTCTTCGTTAAGAATGCGGGAAACCTCTATGGCCTGTTTTTCTCTCTCGGTAAAACAGCTCTGATAGAAATCTCCGTTCAGCCACCGGCGCAGCGAACAGGTCTCCCAGGTCACGCTTTCCGCCGTATCATGATACGGTTTTCCCTCAATAGCCTGCGTGCTGATCAGCAGGGCATCGTCGCCCTGTATTTCCAGCACGGTCCAATCGACCGTCTGCCCGTCATAAGAACCGAGCGTGATCTGATCACCGATTTCGACACTTTCCGCCGGCGACTCCATGGTCTCCGTCACCGTATCCCAGCTCAGACAGATACCGGGCCGGATCCCGATCCAGTCCTCCGTGACGTTCCACCCGGAATAATGGATATCCCCGTCGCTCTCGACAATGGCGACCTCGTGGGAGGACACGCCCATCGTGCGGGTCCACCAGGCGCTGTGATTATTTTCCGGAACGACATAAAGGTCTTCGTAATTGATCGCGAACGGCGTCCCGTAACACATCCGGGAATATTCTTCAGGCAGGCACTCTTCGATCTCCTGAACGGAAAGCAGCGTGACTTTGTCGTACACTTCCGTGCCCTGGCCGGTCTTCGTATATGCCGGGTTTTTCGACGCATCGGCCCGGAAGATCAGCAGTTTGTTCTGTTCTTCCGCAGTGAATGCCGTCTGCAGGAAGAAATTATTCAGCCAGGCCCGTATATCGCTGGAGGCGTAATTCATGTCGGCCAGCGTGGGATGGAACTGCTCCACGTCCAGGATGTAGCGGCTGAGCAGCCGCACCTGCTGCTCGTCATAGGAGATCACGATCCACTCGAGCGGATCCCGGTATTCAAACCCCCCGCCGGAGCCCGGATTTCCGTAGATCTCATAGCGGCCGAACTGCACGATATCGCCCACGTTCAGCGGCGGGACGAATGTGCCGCTTCCGGAGGTCGTCGGGGCTGTGCCTTCTTTGCCCAGCAGCTCATTGCTGATGCAGATGACCGGGCGGACGCCCACGTCGTTTCTGGAGATCAGCATCCCGTCGTAGTCAAAATCTCCCGTCTGATCCACGGTCCCGGCGTACTTTTCGCTCCTGCCCATCGTGCGGGTCCACCAGGGGCTGTACCCGTCTTCTGTCTGCAGTCCCTGCGCCAGCGCATAGGGCGTGCCCGCCGCCTGCAGGTATTCCGGAGGCAGGTAGCCAAACAGTTCGTTGATGGAAGAAACACCCACATGCCGGTAGATCTGCCCGGCCTGTCTGGTATTGGGATACAGATCATTCTTCGGCGGATCCAGTTCCATCCAGGGCAGCATGTTCTGCTCCATGAGGCTGAAAGCCTGCTCCATAAAGGAATTCGCCCCGCCTTCCAGCCAGCGGTCCAGATCGCTGTTTTCAAACGTTCCTTCCGAGCCCGAAAACCGGACCGCGTCCAGGATATAGCGGCTGATCATATAAACGTTGGTCTCGCCCTTGTAATATACGATCCATTCGATAGGCTCCGCCCCGTTTTTCAGGTCATTGTCCTGCTCATACCGGCCGAAACTGACGACCTGGCCCCGATAGATATCCTGATAATTCAGGCTCGTCAGCGGCCGGATCTTCTCTTCCGGCTCCGTAGGCATGACCGTCGTGGCAGCCGGCTCCGTCACGGGGCTCTGCGTTTCGGGCGGCGCGTCGGTCTCAGCCGGCGTCTGGACCGGTGTGGTTTCCGCCGCCGGCGACGCAGTAGTTTCGGCCGGCGTCTGGACCGGCGTGGTCTCCGCCGCAGGCGGGACGGCAGTCTCCTTCCCGTCCGTCGCTGCTGCAGCCTGCTCACTGCCGGAGATGCTGCCGGACTCAACGGGGACCCGGGTCGGCTCCGGATCCGTGCGCCCACCGCGGAAAAAGAGCAGATAGATCCCGGTCCCGAGCAACACGACCGACAGCAGGATCACCGGCAGCAGCCAGATGTTATTCTTCTTTTTAGGCGCCGCCTTCGGCCCGGCCGGCTGCGGCTCCGGTCTCATCTGCCGGCTGTCTTTCGGCAGCGGCGCCCCGCAGAACGGGCAGAACGAGACATCGGCTTTTATTTCTTTTCCGCACTTTTTGCAGAACATGGAAAAAACCTCCTGTTTTTCCTCTTCTTCCCTCATTTTAAAAAGCTCCCGCCCGGAGGAATGATCTCTCCGGGCAGGAGCTTCATGCCGCCGGTTCTTACCGCAGAATGCTCCGCGGCAGACTGATGCACGGGCGGACACCGAACTGGTCGACCGTCAGATCGCGGCCGTCATAGTTGAACGTACCGTCGCTGCGGACCAGCGTCGCCAGGTTCGTGGACTGGCCCATCGTGCGGGTCCACCACGGGCTGTACCCGTTATCCGACACGAACAGTTTTGTTTTGGCATAAGGCGTTCCCTGGGCCTGCCGCTTGGATTCCGAAGGGAAGTACTGCTGGATCTCCGAAATGGAAAGCAGCGCCACTTTCGCATACACGGTACCGCCCTGCTTCGTCGATTGATGCTGGGGATTGAGGGTCGCGTCGGCATCCAATTCGAGCAGCTGGCTCTGTTCGGAAGCAGTAAAGGCACTGTTCAGGAACGCACTGTTCAGCCAGCGGTTGATCGAACTGTTCTGATAAGTGATGCTGGCACTCTGCTTATTGAACTCCTGCATGTCGAGGATGTAACGGCTCAGCAGCCACACCCGGTCTTCATTGAAGGCGAAGATGATCCATTCGATAGGTTCCGCACCGTTTCCGTAATATCCGTCCTGCTCGTAGCTGCCGAAGGTCACGATCTGGCCCACAGAGACGGGGACCACCGAAGGTTCCGTGGGGGCTTCCGTCGTGGAGATGATGGCCGTGGGGGCTTCCGTAGACGGCTCCGTGGTCGTGGTAGGCTGGGGCGTGGTCGGGGCCGTAGTCGTGGTAGGCGCCGGTGTGGTCTGCTCAGGCGTGGGGGCTTCCGTCTGGACGGGGAGCGTTTCCGTCGGGATCGGGGCCGTCTGCTGCTGCGGCGTGGTCGGGATCTGTACGACGTCCTGCGTGCCGGGCTGAGCCGAAGGAACGGAGGCGCTGCTGCCGTTGCTGACGGTGAAGTCGAAATCGCTCAGATTCGCTTTGACGCCGAATAAGTCGCTCAGCTTCCCGGTGTCGGCGGCGCCCCAGCTGAAGCGGACGACATCGCCGGTGGACAGATTGGAGGAGCGGTTCAGCGAGCCGATCCGGATCTCGGGCACATTGTTCCGGCCGACCGATTTATTGCCGCCCAGCGTTGTTCTGTCCGCCAGGGCGGCCACGACGGCCAGTTCGGCCAGCACCTGATCGTCGGTCATGTTGTAGCCCTGGATCGACAGGGAGGCTTTCTCCGCCTGCACGGCAAGGTCCACCATCATGTCCATGCCCAGGGAATAAGTATTCCGCAGATAATCCCTGACTTTCTGACGGTTGCGGTCCGTCACGGCTAAAGCGTCCCCGTTTTCCTGGACCAGGCGGACGGAGTCCAGCCCCATCTTCGCCGTATAATTCCCACTGCTGCCGGTGACGGTCGGGACCAGATAATTATTCAGGTCCAGGTTTCCGCCCCGCAGGAAGAGGAAATAGATCCCGGCGCCCAGCGCGAGCACCGCGGCCGCGATCACGGGGATGAGCCAGACTTTGGATTTCTTCCCGGAAGGGTTTTTCTCTTTCGGCACAGGGGCAGGCGCGGGCTCGGGGGCCGGTTTTTCCCGGTTCCATTGTTTCTGCTTCTGCTCCTGGATCACGACCGGCGCGCCGCAGCGGTTGCAGAACTGCATGCCCGGCTGAATGGTATTACCGCATCTGTTGCAAAACATATCAGTCTCCTTCTTCTATCGTTTTTATCAGAAAAAGTATCTGTTTTTTGTTTTACCGGCCGTTTTCGGCGGTTCCGAAGCCCAGCTGTCCGAAAAGCTCGTTGCTGATGCAGATGACCGGCCGGACGCCTATATACTCTTTGGTGACCAGAGTGCCTTCGTAATTATCCAGCTTTCCGGACGCGGGCACGACGCAAGCGTATTTCTCGCTCTTTCCCATCGTGCGGGTCCACCACGGGCTGTATCCGTCCTCTACCTTCAGGCCTTTCGCCAGTGCGTAAGGCGTGCCGGTGGCCTGATAGAATTCCGCGGGAAGATAATCGATCAATTCATTGACGGAGAAGATGGCTACGTAGCGGTACAGCAGCCCGGTCTGCTTCGTGGCCGGATAGTGCGAGTTCTTGGGCGGATCCAGGTCCTGTTCCGCCAGCAGGGAGCGTTCCGCCTTGGTGAAAGCCGTGTTCATAAAGGAATCATAGTCGCCTTCCAGCCATCTGTCCAGCGTGCTGGAAGCGAACGTATCCGTTCCGCCCGCTTTGGAGAACGGCTTGACGTCCAGGATATAGCGGCTGACCATATAGACGTTGCGTATGCCTTTGTAATAAAGGATCCATTCGATCGGCTCGGGACCGTTTGCCGTGTTGTTGTCCTGCTCGTATTCGCCGAAGGTGACGAGCATGCCCTCGTAAATGTCCCGGAAGCGCAGGCTCGTCACGGGAAGGGCCGTCTCTTCCGGCTCCGTGGAAGGCACTGTGGGCGGTTCCGTAGGCGCTTCCGTGGTGGGCTCGGTGGGAGGCTCCGTAGGAGGCTCAGTCACAGGCTCCGTAGGCGCTTCCGTGGGGGGCTCCGTGGCAGGCTCCGTGACCGGCACAGGCACGGTCGGCTGGGTGGTCGGTTCCGTGGCGGGCACGGCGGGCTCCGTAGGCGCTGCGGTGACCGGTTCGGTGTAGGCCGGGGTGGTCGATACCGCGACGGGAGACGCGGACGTCGGGCCTGTCCCGCCCGAACTCTTTAAGGTAAATTCCGTATCGCCGCACTTCAGTCTGGCGCCGAATAAGTCTTTGATGACCGCGGTGTCGGCTCCGGACCAGGTAAAGCGGATTTTTTCCCCTTCGGAAAGGCCGCCGGACCTGCTCAGGTAGCCTTTTTTGACCTCCGGATCCAGATTTTCCAAAGGACCCCTGTCGCCGCCCAGGGCCGTACTGTCCGCCAGGGCGGCCAGCAGGGCCAGTTCGGCCAGGGTCTCATCCTCCGTCAGCACGGTATTGTTATAGGCGGACTTGCTCATCTCAAGCTGGACCGCGAGATCCACCATCGTATCCATGCTCAGCGAAGGGAACGTCTGCCTCAGGTAAGACTTGATTCTGGAACGGTTGCCGTCCGTCACGGCAAAGGTCTTCTGATTTTCCTTGACCATACGCGCGGCGTCCAGCCCGATGCGGACGGAATAGTTCCCGCTGTTTCCGCTGACCGACGGGACCAGATAGTTATTCACGTCCACGGTCCCGTGGAAGAAGAGGAAAAAGATACCGGCCCCCATCGCCAGGACCGCTGCGATGATCACGGGAATCAGCCAGCCTTTGGATTTTTTCTTCGAGGCTTTTTTGGCACTGCCTGCTTTAGGGGCTGCGCCGCGACCCGCGGGTTTTTCAGGGACCCCCTGATTCCACTGATCCGTCTGCTGGCTGCTGACTGCCACCGGTGTCCCGCAATAATTGCAGAACCGCATGCCGTTCCGGACCTCTCTTCCGCATTTGCTGCAAAACATCAGAATCCTTCTCCTTCTTAATCTAAAGTCATAAACAGACTGTTTCAGCACTGTCGTTTTTCCTGCATTGTATCATACCACCAAAGGAGGCACGGCGCAAGGGAGAAACAAGAAAAAAGCCGCCGCAATGCGGCAGCCTTTTCCTGTCGGGCGGAGCGTTTTCCGCCCCGGGGCGCGGATCTCCGCGCGTTGTTTATTCCGCGAACTCCGGCATTTCCAGTTCTTCCACGGGTACGGTCCTCTGCGGCGCCGCGGCTTCCTCCTCCGGCTTGCGGAGCAGGGAGAAATAGCGGGCGTAGGCGCGTTCGTAGGTCTCGTTGAAGTTCTGGTCGCCGCCCTGGTGGAGGGACTCGAAGTAGAGGTGCTCGTGGTCGGCCAGTTCCGGATAGACGCGGACCATGGTGGCGATGCCGACGTTGGAGCAGATAGCCGCGATACGGCGGAATTCCGTCATCAGATTGGTGAAGCCCGCGTCCGCGTAAATGTCGCACTCGCCGCGGCTCATGCGGCGCAGGTGGTTTTTCTTGAGTTCCGCAATGATCTCCGAGATCACCTGTACGAGCGGTTCGATGCGGCGGGCAGCGTCCACGTCGCGCTTTTTGAAGGTCTGCTCCGCCTCGTCCAGCACGCCCATGATGGCCGATTCCAGTACGGCCAGTTCGGACATGGCCACGGCGGAAAACTTCGTGTTGTTCTTTTTCAGCGCGGCCGCGTGATCCGCAATATTGACCGCGTGGTCGCCCAGACGCTCGAATTCCGCCATCACCTTATAGTACTGGTTCAGGATCGCGACGTGATCTTCCAGCCGCAGATGCGGCAGCAGCTCGACGGTATAGCGGCCGATCCGGTCTGTCATGTGGTCGATCTCGTCCTCTTCCGCCAGGATCTCCTTATGCAGCGCGTCATCGTAGCGTTCCAGGAGGCGGAAAGACTTTTCGATATTACTGCGGGAAGCCCGGAAAATGGTCAGCAGCAGGTTATAGCAGCTGCGGAGCGCCAGCGCAGGCGTGTTGAAGAAGACCGGGTTCAGCGCGTCCAGTTCCTCCTTGTATTTCAGTGCGGGGACCGGATCGTCCTTGACCAGTTTGAGGCTCATCCGTTCAAAACTGTTCAGCAGCGGAAGGAACAGCAGCGCGCTTCCCAGATTGAATACCGTATTGGTGTTGGCGATGATGCTGGAATTGACGGGCTTTTCCCAGAGCGCATCCAGCCAGCCGATATGATGGATCACGGTGACCCCTATCAGGACCGCCGCCGTTTTGCACAGGTTGAAAACGATGTTGATCACGCCGACCCGCTTGGGCTCCGCTTTGGCGCCGATCCAGCAGACGATGGCCGTGGTCACACAGTCGCCCAGATAGATGCCGACGATGATCGTGTAGATCGCCTTGAAACTCAGCAGTCCCGTGGCGGAAAATGCCTGCAGGATGCCGATGGAGGCCGAAGAGCTCTGCAGTACGAAGGCGACGCCCGCGCCGGTCAGGTATCCCAGAAGCGGATGATCGCCCAGTCCGGAAAACAGCGACTCCACGATGCCGGACTCCGCCAGGGACGTCACCGCACCGGTCATATTCAGCAGGCCGGAGAACAGGATGCCGAACCCCACGGCGATGCGGCCGATCGAGTGGGAATTCTTCAGGAAATTCCCCATGATCAGCACCATGCCGATGATCAGGGCGATCGGCGCCAGCGTGGAAGGCTGGAAAAAGCGCAGGATGGATGAACCCGACGCGTCCACGTCCAGCAGCCGGATGATCTGGCCGGTCACGGTCGTACCGACGTTCGCGCCGATGATGATGCCCATCGACTGGTGCAGCGAAAGGATCCCCGCGCCCACCAGGCCGGCCGTAATGACGATCGTGGCGGTGGAGGACTGGATCACCGCCGTTATCATCACCCCCAGAAGGAACGCCTTGAACGGGTTGTTCGTTACCTTCTCTATGACCGCTTTCAGCGCGCCGGAGGAGTTCTCTTTCAGAGAGTCGCCCATCAGCCGCATCCCGTACAGGAACATGGCAAGGCCGCCCAGCAGGGAGATCACGTCAAAAATATCCATTTATTTTCCTCAGCGGACCGGTCTGAGCCGGACCTGTCGCATGTCTTGACTTTCCGAAAAAACAGGGGCCATGAAAAACAGACTGTTTTGCCTATTTTTCACGGTCCCTGGGTAAGAGCGCCTCCGTTTCCACAAAGGTGCAGTAGACTTGATGTTAAATTACTCGATGATCTCGGTCACGGTGCCGGAAGCAACAGTGCGGCCGCCTTCACGGATAGCGAAGCGGAGGCCCTGCTCCATGGCGATGCGGGAGATCAGTTCGACCTTGATCTCAACATGGTCGCCGGGCATGCACATCTCAACGCCTTCAGGCAGCGTGCAGATGCCGGTCACGTCCGTGGTACGGAAGTAGAACTGCGGACGATAGTTGTTGAAGAACGGGGTATGACGGCCGCCTTCTTCTTTGGACAGCACGTAGATCTGGCCCTTGAAGGTGGTGTGAGGATGCACGCTGCCGGGCTTGGCCAGAACCTGGCCGCGCTCGATCTCGTTGCGCTGTACGCCGCGGAGCAGGCAACCAACGTTGTCGCCGGCCTGGCCTTCATCCAGCAGCTTGTGGAACATCTCGACGCCGGTCACGACGACGGCACGGCTCTCGTCCTTGATACCGACGATTTCCACGGTATCGGACACGTGCACAACACCACGCTCCACACGGCCGGTAGCCACGGTGCCGCGGCCGGTGATGGAGAAGACGTCCTCGACGGGCATCAGGAACGGCTTGTCAGTCGCGCGCTGAGGGTTCGGGATGTAGCTGTCAACGGCTTCCATGAGCTCGATGATCTTGTCCTGCCAGGCGGGGTCGCCTTCCAGGGCCAGCAGAGCGGAACCGCGGATGATGGGGGTGTCATCGCCCGGGAACTCATATTCGTTCAGCAGGTCGCGGATCTCCATGTCGACCAGGTCAAGCAGTTCTTCGTCGTCGACCATGTCGCACTTGTTCATGAACACTACGACGTAAGGCACGCCCACCTGACGGGCCAGCAGGATGTGCTCGCGGGTCTGGGCCATGACGCCGTCGGTAGCGGCCACGACCAGGATGGCGCCGTCCATCTGGGCAGCACCGGTGATCATGTTCTAGACGTAGTCAGCATGGCCGGGGCAGTCAACGTGAGCATAGTGACGGTTGGGGGTCTCGTACTCAACGTGAGCGGTGGAGATTGTGATACCACGGGCTCTCTCTTCGGGAGCTTTGTCGATCTGATCGAAAGCCACGAAATCGCCAAGGCCGTAGCGCTCGTGCAGGGTCTTGGTAATGGCAGCGGTCAGGGTGGTTTTACCATGGTCAACGTGACCGATGGTACCGATGTTACAATGGGGTTTGGTTCTTTCGAACTTCTGCTTTGCCATTTTGGTTCTCCTTGTTTCTTATTTTTTGCCCCATTTGTAAAGGGCATGGGTTGTGTAATTAAGCGACGCCATTTATTATACGCAAATCCGCGCCGCATTTCAAGTTATTTTTTGGAAATTATCTTGTCCTGGACGGATTTCGGGGCGGGCTCGTACTTATCGAAGAACATCGAGTACGCGCCGCGGCCCTGGGTCTTGGACCGAAGGTCCGTCGCATAGCCGAACATTTCGGCCAGCGGGACGTAGCAGCGGATGAGCTGGGAGCCGTTGACGGTCTCCATGCCCTCGATGCGGCCCCGGCGGCTGTTCACGTCGCCGATGACGTCGCCCAGGTACTCTTCCGGCGTGGTGATCTCCACGCGCATCACCGGTTCCAGGATGATGCAGCCGGCTTTCTGCATGGCTTCCTTGAAAGCCAGGGAGCCGGCGATCTTGAAGGCCAGTTCCGAGGAGTCCACTTCGTGGTAGGAGCCGTCGAACACGGTCGCCTTCACACCCAGGACGGGATAGCCGCCCAGGATGCCGGCCTTGGTGGCCTCTTCGATGCCCGCGCCGATCGCCGGAATGTACTCCTTCGGGATCACGCCGCCCACCACTTCGGAGTTGAACTCGAAGGTGTGGTCGGCATTGGCGTCCATAGGCTCGAAGCGGACCTTGCAGTGGCCGTACTGGCCGCGGCCGCCGGACTGCTTGGCGTACTTGGAATCCACTTCCACGGTCTTGGTGAAGCCTTCCTTGTAGGCCACCTGCGGGGCGCCCACGTTGGCTTCCACCTTGAACTCGCGCAGCAGGCGGTCCACGATGATCTCCAGGTGCAGCTCGCCCATGCCGGCGATGACCGTCTGGCCGGTCTCCTTATTGGTGGAGACGCGGAAGGTCGGGTCTTCTTCCGCCAGCTTGGCGAGCGCTTCGCCCATCTTGTCCTGGCCGGCTTTCGTCTTCGGCTCGATGGCCACGTCGATGACCGGTTCCGGGAACTCCATGGACTCCAGCACCACGGGGTGCGCCTCGTCGCACAGCGTGTCGCCGGTGGTGGTGTTCTTTAAGCCCACCATAGCGGCGATGTCGCCGGCGTAGACCTTGCCGATCTCCATCCGCTTGTTGGCGTGCATCTGCAGGATGCGGCCCACGCGCTCCTTCTTGCCTTTGGAAGAATTGTACACGTAGGAGCCGGATTCCAGCGTGCCCGAGTAGACCCGGAAATACGCCAGCTTGCCGACGAAGGGGTCGGTCATGATCTTGAAAGCCAGGGCCCGGAAGGGCTCTTCGTCCGAAGACGGAATCTCCACCGGGTTGCCGTCCATGTCCTCGCCGCCCGCGGGCGGGATGTCCAGCGGGCTGGGCAGGTATTCCACCACGGCGTCCAGCAGTTTCTGCACGCCCTTGTTGCGGTAGGCGCTGCCGCAGAGCACGGGGATGATGGCCATGCTGATGGTGGCGCGGCGAAGGGCGGCTTTGAGCTGCTCTTCGGACGGTTCCTGTTCTTCCAGGTACATTTCCATCAGGTCGTCATCCGTCTCGCAGATCCTTTCGATCATGTTCTGACGGTATTCCTGCGCCTGCTCCAGCATGTCCGCGGGGACTTCGGTGATCTCGATCACTTCGCCCTTGTCGTCGCGGTAGTAATAGGCCTTCATTTCGAACAGGTCGATGACGCCGACGAAGCTGTCCTCTTTGCCGATGGGCAGCTGCAGCGGCACGGGGTTATGGCCCAGACGGGTGCGGATCATGTCCACGGCATTGAAGAAGTTGGCGCCCATGATGTCCATCTTGTTGATGAACGCCATGCGGGGCACGCGGTACTTGTCCGCCTGGCGCCACACCGTTTCGGACTGCGGCTCCACGCCGCCTTTCGCGCAGAACACGCCCACCGCACTGTCCAGGACACGTAAAGAACGCTCCACTTCTACCGTGAAGTCCACATGACCGGGCGTATCGATGATATTGATCCGGTGTTCCAGCGCGCCGGGAGCGGGCTTATGCTCCAGTTCCCGGGTCCAGTGACAGGTGGTGGCGGCCGAGGTGATGGTGATTCCCCGTTCCTGCTCCTGCTCCATCCAGTCCATGGTCGCGGTACCCTCGTGGGTATCGCCGATCTTGTAATTCACACCGGTATAGTACAAGATGCGTTCCGTCAGAGTGGTCTTGCCGGCATCGATGTGCGCCATGATGCCGATATTTCTGGTCCTCTCCAGCGGATACTCTCTTCCCGCCATGAATTTAACCTCCGTTGACCTGTTACAAGTACTTCATCGTCCTTCTTCTGCGGGCGGCCAATGGCCGCCCGTACGAGGGGACGAACATCCTTCCGCAGCGGCGGCCATCGGCCGCCATTACGTCAGGACGATTAGAAACGATAGTGGGCAAAAGCCTTGTTGGCTTCGGCCATCTTGTGCATGTCTTCTTTCCGCTTCACGGCAGCCCCGGTGTTGTTGGCGGCGTCCATAATTTCGCCGGCCAAACGGTCACGCATGGTCTTTTCGCCCCGTTTGCGGGAGAACATCGTCAGCCAGCGCAGCGCCAGAGCCTGACGGCGGTCCGCCCGGACCTCGATAGGCACCTGGTACGTAGCACCGCCCACACGCTTGGCTTTGACTTCGAGTTCGGGCTTGATGTTGTTCATGGCCTGCTCGAAAACGTCCAGCGCAGCTTTGCCGGTCTTGGCTTCAATCTGCTCAAAGGCACCATAGACGATCTTCTGCGCGGTTCCCCGTTTACCGTCCAGCATGATGTTGTTCACCAGTTTGGTGACGACCTTGCTGCCATAAATGGGATCCGCCAGAACGTCTCTCTTCTGGTTATGTCCTTTACGCGGCACGTTACTTCCCTCCTTAAATATTTGATTTAATTCATCGGTACTCACATGTGCTGATGTGTCCGTGCACAGCGCTGTTTTTCGGGATATATATCTCTGAAAACATATACCTGCGCACTTTTCTCAGTTAGTTGTGACTCTGATGAGGAGACCTTACTTCTTGGCAGCGGTCTTGCCGGCCTTCGGTCTCTTGGCGCCGTATTTGGAACGGGCCTTTCTGCGGTTGGCCACGCCGGCGGTATCCAGCGTACCACGAACGATGTGGTAACGGGTACCGGGCAGGTCCTTCACTCTTCCGCCGCGCACGAGCACCACGCTGTGTTCCTGCAGGTTGTGACCTTCGCCGGGAATGTAGCTGGTAACTTCGATGCCGTTGGACAGACGCACACGGGCGATCTTGCGGAGAGCAGAGTTGGGCTTCTTCGGGGTGATGGTCTTCACGACCGTGCACACGCCGCGCTTCTGGGGAGAAGCCTGCTCGGTCGCTTTCTTGTGCAGGGAGTTATAACCTCTCAGCAGCGCCGGCGCCGTGGACTTCTTCTCCGAAGTCTGTCTGCCCTTTCTCACCAACTGGTTGAATGTAGGCATACATTTTCTCCTTTCTTCCTGTATTTTCCGCACCTTTCCGGTTCGTCCGCTCCTGCGTTTTACACACAAAAACCCCGCCACCCGAAAGTGTGCTGGACAATCATACGATAAAAAAAAGCCGCTGTCAAGCGGTTTTTTGGCATTTTCGGGGATTGCGGAGAGCGGGCAGGACCCGCCCCCGCGGTTTCTCTCATTAATACTTGCCCAGGGAGCCGGAAAGCTTGTCGTTGTGCGGCAGCTCCGTGCGCTTGCCGGGGAGAACGGCGTTCAGCAGGATGCCGACGATGGAGGCGACGGCAAGGCCGGAAAGCGAGATCTTCACGCTGCCGATGGTGAAGCTGATGGCGCCGCTGATGCCGTTCACGGTGTCGGCGCCCAGCGCGGAGCTGAAGTTCACGCCGATGGCCAGGCCGATGATCAGGGCCGCCACGATGACGTTGCGGGACTTCTGGAAATCGGTGTGGTTCTCCACCATGTTGCGGATGCCGATCGCGGAGATCATGCCGTACAGGATCAGGGACACGCCGCCGATGGTCGCCGCGGGCATCGCCGTGATGAGGGCCGCGAACTTCGGGCAGAAGCTGAGCACGATCGCGTACACCGCCGCCAGCCGGATCACGAAGGGATCGTAGACCTTGGTCAGCGCCAGCACGCCGGTGTTCTCGCCGTAGGTGGTGTTCGCGGGCGCGCCGAACAGCGCCGCGATGGTGGTGCCGATGCCGTCGCCGATCAGCGTGCGGTGCAGGCCCGGGTCCTCAATAAAGTTCTTGCCGACCGTGGAGCCGATGGCGGAGATGTCGCCCACGTGCTCCATCATGGTCGCGACCGCGATCGGGACGATCGTGATGATCGCGCTTACCACCAGGCCGCCGTCCGCCTTGCCGCTGAACAGACCGAATACAGTATCCTTCATCTGGAACGGCAGTCCGATCCACGGCGCAGCTGCGACTTTGGAGAAGTCCGCATTGCCGGTGACCGCCGCCACCAGGTAAGACGCCACGACGCCCAGCAGGATCGGGACGATCTTGACCATCCCTTTGCCCCAGATGTTGCAGACGATGACCACCACGATCGCGACCAGCGCGATGGGCCAGTTCTGCGCGCAGTTATTCAGAGCCGACGGAGCCAGGTTCATGCCGATGGCGATGATGATGGGGCCGGTCACCACAGGCGGGAAGAACAGCATGATCTTCTTGCTGCCCACGCTCTTGCAGATCAGGGCCAGGACCAGGTACAACAGGCCCGCGCACGCCACGCCCACGCAGGCGTAAGGAAGCGCTTCGGATGCGCTCAGGCCCTGCTCCGCGCCGGCCGCCTTGACCGCCGCATACCCGCCCAGGAACGCGAAGGACGAGCCCAGGAACACCGGGACCTTCCGTCCGGTCACTAGGTGGCAGAACAGCGTGGCCAGTCCCGCGAACAGCAGCGTCGCGGACACGGACAGGCCCGTGATGATCGGGACCAGCACGGTCGCGCCGAACATGGCGAACATATGCTGCAGTCCCAGCACCAGCGTCTTGCCGGTGCCCAGTTCCTTGGCGTTGTAAATGGCGCCGTCTTTTTCGTTACCCATAATTTCCTCCTTATTCCGCGCTCACTGACGCGGTTTAATGAATTATTTGAAAGCACTGATCACTGATCCGGTGCCCTCATTCATTTTTCATACAGTTCCACGGAAACCTCGTCCTCATAGGGCGGTATGTTCACTTTAATGTACTCATGCCGGGCGGTGGGCACATTCTTGCCCACGTAATCGCCCCGGATGGGCAGTTCCCGGTGGCCGCGGTCCACCAGTACCGCGAGCTGTACCGAAGCCGCGCGGCCGGAATCCTTTAACGCATCCAGCGCCGCGGAGGCGGTCCGCCCGGTGTACAGCACGTCGTCCACCAGCACGACCCGTTTGCCGTCCACGGAAAAAGGAAGCCGCGACGGCCCCACCACCGGATCCCTGGACAGCTGTTCCAGATCGTCCCGGTAGAAGGTCACGTCCAGTTCCCCCACCGGGGGACGGCTTCCTTCTATTAATTCGATATGATCGGCGATGCGTTCCGCCAGCGATATCCCGCGCCGCCGGATCCCCACCAGACAAAGGTCCTGCGTCCCCTTGTTCCGTTCCACGATCTCGTGCGCCACGCGCTTGAGCGCCCGCGTCACCGCCTGTTCATCCATCAAAACCGCTTTGCAGCGTTCCATAAGAACTCCCCCTTGCGGACGTCACGGCATCCGCTTAAAGTACTTGTTCAAGGGGAGTGTAGCACAGGGAGAGGGGAATGTAAAGGGGAAATGGGATTGTTCTCGATGTTCTCCGCCCCGTCACGGGATCAGACGCAGAAGTTCCACTTCCTCCTCTTTCGCTGCCAGGATATACACTTCGCCATAGATCAGTTTGGCAAAGCAGTTCGGGATGGCGACCCAGTCCGTCATATCTATAACGCTGACCTGACAGTCTTCGCCCGTGAAATGATATACATAAGCGCGGCTCTCCTCTTCCGCTTTGGTGCAGAATACCAACTCTTCTTCCGTGGGCTGGCCCAGCACCCAGACCTGCTGTGAGGGCATTGCGATCCGCCAGCAAATGCGGGACGTGCGGATCTCCAGGGTTTCTTCATCCGTCCGGACAATTTGATAGCCGTAGCTGCTGGCTCTCCAGGTATGGCTGGTCGGATCCAGCATATAATTTCCCTTCTGATTTGTCACCAGCAGCGGATAAATGTTCCTGGAAAAAAAAGACTGTGGCCCGCTGTTGTCATGGAGTGTGAAATCTATCACATCTTCCGGACCGACCCCTTCTCTGCAGTCACGACGAGATCTGATTTGATAAAAAGCGCCAGCTGTCGGCAGTTTTTTCCATCACCGCATATCCTCTCCATCCACGGTAAATATCTTCCCATGTAACTCCGGCATATGTGTGCTCATCATTCAACCAGACTGCCCTTGTTACCGTCACGGAAATATGCTCATTACTGTTTCCATTAAAGGAATAATACGCGTCATATTCTTTTGCATACCGGCCGGGCGGGCTGACGCGCAGGAGAAGTTCGATTCCTTCATCGGAAAGAGTCGTATATTTTTTCAGAATGGCGATTACTTTAGTCCGGGGGCATTTTACGACAGATACATCCGTCCCCCTCACATCAAAAGCATCGATAATCGCGTCTCTTTCAGTCTCAGTTATGATTTCGTCTTCTCCAGCCAAATCACCTGAAAAAGTACCATTATAAAATATCATCTTGCAGTCCATTTCTTCCGGCTTTTTGTATCTGCAGATCAGAAACCTGCAAGGAATGCGGTCTGTTTTCCAATCCAGAAAACTTCTCAATGCTTTTAATTCTTCCTTTGCGAATGAGTTTTCTTTCAATACTTCATTCTATCTTGCTTTTAACGTTGATCAGAAAACAGCACATTGCTGACACAACTCGAATGACCGGACTTCCTGCCCTACGGCCTCTCCTCCGTCATAAAACGAACGGCCTTATCGTACAACATCAGATACTTCAGTTTGTTTTGTTCCGTCTCCGTGAGGGAGGTAAAATCCATACCGTCTTCACGGCAGCGGTTCCTCATCTCAGCCTCTGTCACATCCAGGTCCGCGTACTCCGCAATTGCCCGGATCAGCAGGATCTCATGAACTTCCTCCTCGCACCGGTCATACGCCCAGTGGATCAGATTCTCCGTGTCCTGTCCGGTCAATGCACGGAGATACTCTTTCTCACTCAGTCCCAGCTGCTCTGCCCGTATCTTCATTTCAAAGGCAAAGGCTGAGACCCGTTCGATGAGTTTTTCCGGGTCTGTGCGGAACTCGCAGTCTTTCATCAATTTCTGACGCGCCGTCTCCCAGGCTTCCTGCCGGTTCCCCTGTCTTATCTGCTCCCGCAGAGCCCCCTTCCAGGCTTCCACAGAAGCATATTCCGTGTTATCCCGTACGTAGTCGTCCGTCAGACCGTCCCCACTTGGCTCATAAAGATACAGGATCCGGATTTCACAAACCGTGGAAGGATCCGTTCCCCCTTCCACGTAAAATCGTTTATCCGGCGCGTAGGGAATCGTATACGTCTCTCCGGCTGTCCGGCCTTCCACCGATCCTTCTATCGTTTCGTCAAAATTCACGGTTCCGCAGCGGACCGGGACTTCCCGGACCTCATCATAAACGGTACTGTCACTGTAGATTTTATAACTGATCTTCATCAAATCGCCCGGTTCTACGGTTGTCTTGTCGATCTTTATGATTCCCGGATGCACTTCCATATACCTGCGGATTTCTTCTTCCACTTCATCTTCTGCCGGCGGCACACAGGCGGTCCTGGCCGCTTCGATATCGCCCAATTTCAGCAGTTCCCCCATTCCATCCAGCTGGTAGCTGAAAATATAATCCCGGTGCATCCGTTTTAGATCCTCCGGAGTTCCGGTCGTAAGCCCCAGCGAACTGGTCCAGACCAGAAGAGCCCGATCTCCGAACGCGCGGCGGATCTCCGCGGCTGCGGATGCAGTCTCCGGCCGGTCCAGATCCAGGTCGATCACATAGATGTCCCCTTTCCGGGAAGGATTAATCGTCACTGCACAGATTGCATCCGGGTACCTGCCCCTCAATTCATCCAGATAAGCCTGTGGATCTTCCGGGAATGCAGACTCCGTTTCCGCAGTCGGAAGCCCCCCTTCCTGCTCCGTCGCCATCGTTTTCTCCGGTTCAGAACTGTGCTCCTGCTCCGTCTTATTCATACTGTTGCCACAGGCGGAGAGCAGAAACAGCAAAAGGATGATTACGATTATCACTCTTCGCTTCATAGCTGTCACCTCCTCAAATAATTTTCCACTTGCTATCTTTTTTAGTACCGATCTATAGCCGCGCTATTCCCTTCTCCCTGTGTGGGCTTCTTCTCGTCCGCTCCACTACTTCTTGTCCTTTCTTTTTCATTACCGTTCTATCCGGTTCGACACGAACCGCCACCCTTCCTCCGTCTTCTCCATCACCGCCGTCCCCGCGCGGTCCCGCACGCGGTCCGTCCATCTGACCTGGGCCAGCGTATGCTCCTCGTCCATCCAGATCGCCTTCACCGCCTTGGCGTAGATCACTTCCGCGTCCTGGAAAAACGTATAATAGGCGTCGTATTCTTCCACAAAAGGATAGCTCAGCCTAATCTGCGCTGCCGTTTCCGCGGAGAGGCCCGTATACGTCCGGATCAGTTCCTCCACCCTGGTGCGGGGCCGCTTCTGGACCGCGATCAGCCCCATGGCAAGCACTTCTTCCTGCCCCAACGCTTTGGCGACCGCCTCTTTTTCTGCGTCCGGAACCGGCTCCGAAGTCGCGGACGACGAAGTCCCGTTGTAGAAGACCAGATCAAAGTCGATCTCCTCCGGCCTTTCATAACTGCACGTCAGAAACATGCAGGCGATCCGGTTGAAATGCCAGTTCAGAAATCCGTTCAGACGGTTCAGTTCCTCTTCAGTAAACTCTGTCCCCGGCGCGTCCGTTTCCTCCCCCTGCGTATTCCCCGGTGTTGTCTGCCGCAGATCCAGCGTCAGTACGGGAAGAGTTCCCCCGATATCATCGGACGGGTCGGTCCGGCTGCAGGCGGTGAGCAGCAGGACCAGACATAATATGACAATGATAATTCTATTCAAACATATCACCCCCCTCGTTCATATGTTTTTGCGGGCGGGCATTGCCCGCCCGCCATGATACTTCAACTGTATTAAACATGTTTTGTTTCACAAATATCGGCTGCGGGCTCAATGCCGTATTCACTCAGGCCTTATCTTGCAGGTTCATCGAAATAATGAAAAGTCGCTTCATCTTTTGTGATCCTTTTATACTCGACGATCTCATACTTGCCTGCAATCTTTTCAAACAGGGCTATTGCCGCTTCCATGTCGTTCTCTTCGGCTACCAAGCAGACCAGAACCCTTCCTTCTTCCTGCCCTTCCGCAGCCCACCCATCATACCTTGTCAACGGCATGTACTGCATCAATTTGTTCTCTTCTTCACTTCCCTCTCCTAAAATGACCCGCTGATTGACCTCGCCTATCACCTGATCGATCTCACTGATACATTTCAACTGGGCCATACTTATGGAGACGTACGTTTTTCCTTCTCTCTCTTTTTCCTGCTGTTCAGAGCTGGCCAGCCAGGCTTCCCGCAATTCATCGGTCTGGACCAGACGCGTTCTCGGTTTGTTCACACGGGAATCAGACAGAGTCGGTTCCAGGGAAATAAGTACCTTATCCTCCAGAACAGCACAGCAGTTCTCCTGCCAGTCTATATCCAGGATGGCAGTCTGAGGGTATCCGCAGAATTCCTCCACTTCCTGTACCGTCAGATCGATTTGCATGAACATTGCCAGCGCCCCCATGCAAAGCTGCTCTTTTATGTACTCCTCCGCCGCCAGGCACATTGAAGTCCTGAAATCAGGATCGGTCGGCGCTCCATACGCTTGATAATACCCCAGATTTTCCCAATACTGTTCGACAGAGATTCCCAGCGCCGCAGCCAGTGAATAGTAAGTCTGGCTGATAACCTCTGCGTGAGACTGTACTTCATCTTCAGATAGAGAAAACTCACAGCATGCCAGAATGCCATGCAAGTAATCCGCCCTGCCTATAAACTGGCTGATACCTTTTAGATCCCGAAGTCTGACATGTATAAAGCTCTGATAAAACTCTTCGATGGAGCGAAACTGATTGTTTCTCAACACCGTTTTCCCCGATTCTGCTTCCAGATCCATATCCATGATCCGATCTACACGGTAGGTGATCAGTTCCGGCTCTTCCGGCAGAACATCGTTTTCATCCGTTTTTTTCCATAACCATGTTCCGACCTCGCCTTTTCTCTTTCCTATCAGTTCCGTCTGTAGAGAAAGAACCGTTTCCTTTCCGGTCGTAAGGACCCACAACTGTTCTTCACAATCATTTCCCCGGGAAAGAAAAGTGACCAAAACAAAGTCTCCCTCTTCCGCACGATCTTCAGCATTCCTTTCGGTAAGGGGGAAATCCATGCCGAAAATACGGTAAAGATCTTCCGCAAAGTTCCATCTTATCTCCGGGAACTCTGGTTTTACTGCTTTTATTCCGTTATAATCGATCTTCAGAATGGTACTGTCGATGATCCCAAGCGATGCCAGAAATGCTCGGGTCGCTTCGTGAACAGGGAGCGGCGAAACAGCCGGCTGTTCAGCCGTTTCGCACTGTTCTCCCGCTATTTCGCTGCTTCCCACCAAAAAGATGTCGGATGATTCATCATGAATATCCGACTCTGTTGTTGGCTTGCTGCAAGAGCATAATACGGCTGAGAACAAAAGTATGACAATTATTATGACTGTTTTTGCCTTCATAGCGCTCTCCATACGATCTGTTTGTAAAACTTAGTACATGTTTACATTCAATCCGTTTAAAACCGGCCCGGGCTTAAGGAACAAATATTCCCAGGTCGAATATCCCAAAGCGATTCCCACACATTTTGCACTTGTCCCACTCGTAATAGCAAATGCCACCCCACCACTATCGCCTTCCTGAACCATTTGCGGAGTCTCCAGTGATCCATTTGACAGAATCAGCCCGTAATGCCACAAACCGTCAATCTCATTATATCTGGATTCGTTATTACTAACCACCTTTCCTTTCGTCAATTGTGTGCTCATACCGCTTTTGTAGAACACAGTTCCAACTGCAGGAGTATAGTACGTTCCGTTCAATACCGCAGGTTGGTAAACAGTTCCCCCAGATGATCCCGGAATAGTTGAATACTGAACATTTTGAGTAATAATCGCATTACCGTTTGTAATTTTTACAAAGGCAGCATCAACTGAGGTCCAATATGCTCTCCTGTCAATAATACCAATCTGCTGCATAGAGCCACTAAATGCCGGGTATAATGTAACAAGTTGTCCTACGCTATTACCATGTGCACAGGTAACAAGTCCGTAGTTTGTTTCACCGTCATAATCATAATAGGCTCTAAAGCCAAGTGAATAATCCCCAGCTCCGGTAATCTTTATACCGCTTCCGGGATTAACCGGGAAGGAGGCGGGCTGCAGAGTATTCTCCTCCATCTTCGCCACTTTGTACTCTACGTTCGAGTAATCACCGATCACTTCTTTGAATGCCAGAACAGCCTTATCAAAATCACGATGATTTGATGCCACTAGACGAACTTCTATAATTCCATCGATAGAATTATAATTCGTACAAGGGAAGAAACCCATTAACTCTTCATAATCCGAATTGCCGCTCTTGCTCAGGACTGCTTTGTTTACGACAGTCAGTTTTTTGCTGATTTCCTCCAGATATTTCATATCGGAAAAATAAGATGTCTTTCCGTTACCGAAAACGACTGCCGTTTCCCAAGCAAGTCCCATTAGTTCTTCCTGTCCATTGAAATCCACGAGCTTGATAATAAGTTCATTGGAATCATCAATATAGGCTCCGGAAAAGGAGTTGTAGAGGGTCTCAGATGCCTCGCCCTCCAGGTAATGCATGAGAAGCATATAATCACGCGAGGCGGCTTGGTTTTTGGTCAGTTCATCCAAGGCAGTTTGTTCTGCTGCCTCTTGACTGACCTCTACTGTTTCCGGAGGCACTTTTTCCTGTTCTTCCGCAGATACTCTGCTGCCTGCGCCGAAAATGGCGGTGATGATCAGCATTAAGATGCTGAGTTTCGCGAAGATTTTATTCATGATTTTTTGTCTCCTCTTTTGTTGTTTTGATTATTCAGTTTTTCTGAATCGGTCAGGCTAAGCGGCCAGCGGCCGCCCCTGCACAATTATCGGGTTCCCGATGCCACTGTAGGGGCGGGCATCGCCCGCCCGCAATGTTATATCAACTGCACAAAACATATTTGGTTCTATGGAATCAGCTGCACATACTTCTCCGCGTATTCCTTCGCCTGTCCCATATCACTGAATGACAGAACATCGATACCCTTCATCACCGGCGTCAGGTGGCAGTTGTCCGCCGGATCCATGGTGAATGCCAGGAAATACGGGGCTCCCATAGGGGAATCTTTCATATAAATCACGATATTTTCCAGAGAAGTCTCCCTGCCGATAGTTTTTAACCAGGCATACACGCAGGCACGGACGGTCTTTTCATTTTCCACATTCTGCTGCCAGCCGGCAAACTGCTCTTTCTGTCTGCTGAGCCAGGGTTCTGATGCCTGAGAGTAGGTCGCAAAGGAAATCGGGATTTCAGGGCAGACGTACGTTTCCGGATCTTTTTCCAATTCGTTCAGGGCAAAAGCATAATCCTTCCACCAGTCTTCGCTCGCGATCGAATCTACAGGATTCCTGTAACCAATAAACAGGTTAGCCGGATCATCCAGGAACAGAAGGTCACTGGCAAAGTAACTGCCGTCAGTGTACTGATCCTGCTGGTAATTGTATTCGACGCCGCAGCCGGTACTGTTTTCCAGAATTGCCTGCATAAACGTATCCGTGTACCACTGATCTTCCGCGATCCGCAGCGGCCAGTCGTATTTGCTGTCCATCTCTTTTTCCATGGCCTCCTGATCGGCCGGAGCAGTCTTTCCGTAATACTTCCGATTGAGTTCCGTGAGTTCCGGGCTGAATCTGGCAATATACCAGCCCTCTCCGGTGTTGAGCCACCCGCAGAGCGTCCCGGTCTCCAACCAGTAATCTCCGGCCTTCCGCAATTCTCCGGTCACCTGGATCCGTGATTCAAAGAGTTCCTCTGCCGGAAGGTAATCCTTATGAAAGACTTTGAAGTTCCACAGTACCCAGTGCGGACGAACATGGTCAAAGCCTTCTTCCTTGTAGGCATAGATCTCACTGATCAGTTCCTCTTCCGAAACGTCCCGAAGGGCCAGGATGTATTCGTCCACGAATTCCAGTCTGATCGGATTTCCTTCTGAATCCCGGTACAGGCCGTCTACACGGTAGAGGTGATATCCTTCCGGAATCTCCAAGGTTAGATCGAGAGCTGCAATATAATACTTATTATCCTTCTTCTTATCTTCCGTCTTTCCGGTTGCTTTCTGCAGAAGATCCGGCAGAGTTGCACTTGCCCTGATCTGTCCGGCAGGGGCAACATCTCTCAACAGGGAACCGTATTTTAGTTCCTGAACATTGAAGCGCTGCTCTTCCATAACGGCTACAGGCTCCGTTGCCGGCTGTTCCGTAGCAGGCAGCTCTGTGGCGTTTTTTTCCGCGGGTGATTGAGCCGTAGTCTCCTGAGCCGAAGTAGTTTCAGACGTGCTGTCTTTTGCGGTGTCCGGAGTTCCGGAGCATGCGGTTAGCAGCAGTGTAAGACTTAATACAGCAGCCAGGATATTCTGCCAGTTGAATGATTTTTTCATGACGACCTCCTTTCAGTGTGAAAAAATCTCTAGGTCATTACGATTAGTTTGGAGAAATAACTCCGGTGGCTCCACAAATCGTGCAAACTCCGTTACTGTTAACAGTATGAGTAAGATGCTGAGTTTCGCGAAGATTTTTCTCATGATTTTTCTCCCATTTCTGTTGTTTTGATTATTCAGTTTTCAGGATCGACCAGGCTCATTCGGCCTTGTTTTGCCTTATCTATTATTTAGGTGGGCCTCTTTGCTCATTTTAATGGTCTTGCTTCTTGCGCTGTTCATTATGCTCTTTCATCCCTATTCTGTTTTCGCTCTTATTTATGAAAACCAGCTGTATTATTTATTCATTCCCCAGTTTCTTCTTGTTACTCGTAGTTCGGCGAATGCAACTCCACTTATAGTCCCGTTGACTTTTAACGTGTATGAATAATCAACAAGGACATCACAATATTTATCCAAAATGATGTAGAGGTTATTAGAAGCACTCCATGAAAACAGCATTGTATTTCCCTGCCATAATTCCATGGTTGCTTCTATATATCCACTCCCCCATATTTCCGCATGACAATTTGCTTGAGTTCCATTAAACGTCAGTTGTAGTTGCGGTGCGGCGTGTGACGTGTTATCACACCACAGAGGGAGCAGGATCGCTGCTGTGAGTAAAATAATGGTTAGTTTTTTCATTTTCGGCCTCCTTTTTTGCCTTTCTACTCCTCTAACGATCGAGAAAAGATAAATCGGACATGTTTCAAAAAGTTTTTAAAAGATTTATACTTCAATCCACAATAAAATAGCGGGCTGCAAGAGCCCGCAAGAAGTGCACTAAATCAACAAGACTTAACGTTTATTGATTATGTTCGATATTATCTTTATATTGGTTTCATGATCCAGCGTACTGAAAAATGTAAAATAAATCATTTCTTTGTCATCCATCCACACATAGTCATAATCATTAAGATCAAGTCGGTGATACTCTTCAATCTGCTGTCCTTTTATGTTAAACTGTGAATACGCCATCTCATTATTTAGGGGAGGAACATCGATCACCAGTCCCTCATCATATTTTCCGTACCCGAAATGTATCACATCCGTTTCACCGTATTTGATTCCAATGCTATAGCTGCCACGTTCTTTGTTCTCTTCCTCAACAAGGGTTTCACCTCCCTCTGGAATCCATCCCAGCCTATATTCAGGCAAAGTTCCGTCCACAGCACTTCCGGAGAAACTGTAATGGAATACGTCTTCTATCACGGACTTGAACCATTCCGCCACAGCAGCCCGGGCCTTCGTATCAACGGCCAGCCAGGTAAACAGAACGATGGCGATCATGGCCGCAGTCATCCAGGCACGGCGGTGGCTGCGATGCGTTTTAAACTCCTTTACCTTCCGGTCCTGAAGAAGTTCTTCCATTCTATTCTGGAAAGCGGGCGACAGATCCATCGGCACCGTATTGGCGCTCTCATCCTCCATCATTTCCCGGATCAGCATGGCGGAGGCGTCATGGATCGTTTCCGAGGTGATTTTCCGGTTTGTCATCTGACGTCTCCTTTCCATCTGTTCCGCATTGCTTTTAAGGCTCGTGCCGCTGTTTTCCGGACCGTTGCGGGCTTTTTGCCCAGCTGCGCTCCTATCTCATTATAGTTCATGCCCCAGAAATAGTGCAGTTCCAGGATCAGGCGCTGTTCTTCCGGCATCTTTGCCATTTCTTCCCTGACCCAGACGGTCAGGTCGGATTCTTCCGATCCTGCTTCTCCTTTGCCCGCTTTCTCGCAGGATTCCTCATAACTGATCTCCGATATCCTGCCCTTCTTTCTCAGGATATCCAGGGCGCGGTTCCGGGTGCAGACGGTCAGGAACGGGAGGATCTCCTCTTTCGGGATCCGGCGGAGCCGCTTGGGAGATTCCATCAGCTTAACGAAGACGTCCTGCACGGCGTCCTCCGCTTCGTTCTCATCATTCAGGATCCGGTACGCCGTCCCTTTCAGGCGGCGGGCGTACTCCCGGTAAGCCCATTCAAACAGGTCTCTGTCTTCCGGGTCTTCCAGGGCCATGAACAGCAGCAACATGATCGGTCGTCTCCTTTATGCTTTTTATAGCATAGCGGGGAGTGGTTATCAAGGGCATTCGCGGACGCAGCTGCTGCTTGAGAACGGATTCAGCCTCCGGGGGCTTTCAACTACTTAACGATCGGAAGAGGCGGAATCGGACAGGGGATGAAACTTTTTTATTCAAGATCCTTCGGCTCGCTTCGCTCGCTCAGGATGACACGGGGGAGGGAAGGGATTGGCGGTTGACAAAAAAACTCCACGGCCGTATAATGGCCGTGGAGGGTGATACCGGAAGACGGTTTTCCCCGAGTGAAAACGAAAAGACCGTTTACTTGTCAGGGTTAGCGGTCTTTTCTGTTATTTAATCCTTTGAGCTTCTGCCCAGGGTATACCCCAGACCGAAGCTGGTCAAAACCAGGCTGATAATGGGTGTCTTGTTTGTCTATCGTTTTTTGTGATTCGGGCCGATGAAACATCGGCCCGTACGTTTTTTGTAAAATTGTCTAACAAATTGAACGGGCGGCCGGTGGCCGCCCCTACGGATCTATAAGATCCTTCGACTCGCTTCGCTTGCTCAGGATGACTCTTTTTCACAGTCGTCTATGCTCCTCCACACGAGGGGTCATCGATTGATTTTAAACACCAGATAATGCTTGGCATCCGGTTCTGTTTTCAGGTACAGCACTTCCCGCTTCTCGCCCGGTACCGCAAAAACCTGCCATCCTATTTCAAGTCGTGCGCCGGAGAAGTTTTCCTCCGGAAATATGACTTTATTGGTTTTGTACATTGAGTTTAAAGATCCAATAAATATTGGCATTCGGCTCCATCTTCACGTAGAGCACCTCATTGTTTTCTCCCGGCACCGCATAGACCTCCATCCCGATTTCAAGCCGAGCTGCCGTAAAGTCTTCCGAGGGAAGATTGATGTTGTCGATCTTATTGATGGATCCGACATTTTTGTATTCTTCCGGGAGGGGTTTTGTCGTCACATCTACGTGCCAGTAAACACCCCCGTCATAGCGGAAGCACGGTACCTGGATCTCGCCGTCCGGATAGCCGGTCGGGGTGACGGCCGGTTTGTTATTTCCGGCAAATGCTCCGATAGCAAAGAGGCAGGCTACGGCTACTAATATAAGGATCGTTTTCTTCATTTTCGTTCGTCCTCCTTTCGGTTTCTGTTCTTTTGCCGTGCTGTTTCCCTGCAGCAGCGCTTTCATTTTTTGCTGAAATCCGGGGGAGGATTCATGCGGGATCATATTGGCTTCCTCTTCCTCCACGATTTTCCGCATCAGCATGGCAGTGGCTTCATAAAATGTTTGATCTGTGATTTTCTGCTGTTTCATAGGGCACCGCCTTCCAGACGTTCTTTCAGTACTTTTGTCAGCCTTATCGACATTTTCTGCACGGCTGCGGGGTTTTTGTTCAGGATCTTTCCGATTTCTTCAAACTTCAGGCCCCAGTAATAATGGAGGATCAGGATCTCCTGGCGGTCGGGCGGGAGTTTTGCGATCTCTGCTTCCAGCAAGGCAGCCAGATCAGATCCTTCCGTGTCAAAACACCCCGGTGCTTCTTCGTTTTCCGCGTATTCCAGCTCAAGGACCGGTTTTTTCTTCTTCAGGATGTTTCTGGCCCGGTTACGGGTGCAGACGATCAAAAAGGCCTTCTGCTTTTCCTCTGGAATGCGGCGGATCCGTTCGGGGGAATCCATCAGTGCGGCAAATACGTCATGTACTGCGTCTTCCGCGTCGCCCCAGTCTTCGAGGATCCGGTAGGCGCATCCGATCAGGAGAGCGGCGTATTCTGTATACAGCCGGGAAAAGAGTTCCCTGTCCTGCGGGTCATCAAGGATCATGAATATGATCAGCATGGGTTTTGTTCTCCTTTGTTCTGCTTTTTGTATCACAGTCAGGGCCCATATTCAAGGACAGGTGGGCATGAAGTCTGTTTTGAGGTGATTCTGCCTGGCGGAGGGTGTGATTTCGGGTTTCATGGTCTTCTTGCCTCCTTAGGTTTCGGAGTTCTTGGTGTTCTATAATGTAAACAATTGGGGAGGGGAAAATCGGACAGAAATCGAATTAATTTTTGCAGGTTATAGATTCTTCGGCTCGCTTCGCTCGCTCAGGATGGCACGGGGGCGTGGGTAAGGCGCAGGAGGATAGACACGGAGGCGCGGGATAACGCGGCGGGGGAGGGATTGGCGGTTGACAAAAAAACTCCACGGCCGTATAATGGCCGTGGAGGGTGATACCGGAAGACGGTTTTCCCCGACTAGAACAGAAAGACCGCTCACGTTTCAAGGGGTAAGCGGTCTTTTCTGTTGTTTAATCCATTGATCTTCTGCCCAAGGTATACCCTAAGCTGAAGCTGGTCAACACCAGGCTGATAATGGATGTCTTATTTGTCTATCGTTTTTTGTGATTCGGGCCGATGAAACATCGGCCCCTACGTTTTTATTTGAATGTCACAGCACGTGGGTGAGGAAGATCTCCAGGCCGATGGCGATGAGGATGAGGCCGCCGAGGATGCCGGCGCGGCGGAGGAGGCGGGTGCCGAAGAGGCGGCCGAGGCGGAGGCCGATGAGGCAGATGGCGAAGGTGACGGCGCCGATCAGGAGGGTAGCGGCGAGGGCGGCGCGGAGGCTGTAGTCGGCGATGGTGAAGCCGACGGAGAGGGCGTCGATGGAGGTGGCCACGCCCTGCAGCAGCAGGGTGCCCGTGGATTTGCGGGCGGCGGCGGACGCGTCCGCCTCTTCTTCGCGGCGGAGGCTCTCGCGGATCATTTTAAGGCCCAGGAACAGGAGCAGGCCGAGGGCGATCCAGGGGATGAAGCGCTGGAAGGAGGCGAAAAGCTGCTCCAGGAGCTGCACGCAGCCCCAGCCGATAAGGGGCATCAGGAACTGGAAGCCGCCGTAGATGCCCGCAATAAAAAACGCCCGGGAGCGGCGCATGTCGTGTTCCTTCAGACCGTCCGTCACGGAAACGGAGAAGGCGTCCATGGCCAGGCCCACGCCCAGAGACACGTTTTGTATGATGAAAGTGAAAATGTTCGGCATGCGCCCATTATAATCCCCGCATTCCTCTTTGACAAGCGTTTTTCTCTTGTGGTATACTGTATATTCCTCTGTGCAATACCATGTGTTTGCCGGGCAGCGGACGGTGCGGTTGCCGGCCCGCCACATCCCCCGGCACGACTGACGAGGTGACTTATGAAACTCATCGCGGGACTGGGCAATCCCGGTCAGCAATATGACAATACGCGCCACAACGCGGGCTGGCACGCCCTGGACGAGCTCGCCCGCATTTCGGGTATCCGGATCTACGTCAACCGGAACGGCGGCCTGACCGGCAGCGGCTTTTACAAAGGCGAAAAGCTCCTGCTGGTGAAGCCCCTGACGTATATGAATCTGAGCGGGGAGTGCATCGGCACACTGGCCCGCTATTACAAGATCCCGCCGGAGGACGTTTTCGTGATCTGCGACGACGTCTACCTGCCGGCGGGGCAGCTGCGCATCCGGCGGAGCGGGTCGGACGGCGGCCACAACGGGCTGAAAAACATCATTCAGATGCTCGGGAGCCAGGAGTTCCCGCGCCTGCGCATCGGCGTCGGGCCGCAGCCGGAAGGCGTGGACCTGATCGATTTCGTGCTGCGCCAGATCCCGGAGAGCCTGCAGAAGCCGCTGGCGGAGGCCGGGGCCCGGGCGGCGCAGGCGGCGCTGCTCTGGGCGGAGCAGGGCATCGGGCCGGCCATGAACCAGTACAACAAGAAGATCGAACCCAAGGATTAAGGACGGAAGCCCATGGCGAAACGCTTTGACAGTTCTCTGAAGGCACTTCCGGAATATGATAAACTCGAACGGGCGCTCCTGAGCGGAGGCGCCCCGGTTTGCGTGAGTGGCTGCGTGGATTCCGAGCTGGTGCATCTGGCGCGGGAGCTGACCGCGTCCGGCGGCCGGGTGCTGTTCCTGACCTACAACGAGATCCGCGCCCGCGAAATCTGGGAGGACGCGCAGACCTTCTGCGAGGGCGAGCCGCGCCTGTATCCCGCGCGCGACCTGCTCTTCTCCCAGGCGGATATCCGCGGCAGCCTGCTCTCGCGCCAGCGCATGCAGGGGCTGAAAGCGCTGCTGGAGGAGAAGGACGGGTTCGTGGTCTCCACGGTCGACGCCCTGCTCTGCCGCATGATGAAGCCCGCCGAACTGAAGAAGGCGCGCATCTGCCTGGAGCCCGGCGATATCTGCGAACCGAAGGACCTGACGCGCCGGCTCGCGGAGATGGGCTACGAGCGCGAAAGCACCGTCCGCATGCCCGGCGATTTCGCCCTGCGCGGCGGCATCCTGGACGTCTTCCCGCTGACGCTGGAAAACCCGGTGCGTATCGAATTCTTCGACGACGAGGTGGACTCCCTGCGCAGTTTTGACACGGAAACGCAGCGCTCGCTGGAAAATCTGGATTCCGTACATATCTACCCCACGCAGGAGATCGGCTCCGCGGCCGGCTCCCTGATGGATTACCTGGGCGCCCGGGATTTCGTGGTCCTGGACGAGCCGGAGCGCATGGAGGAGAAGGCGAAGGCGGTGGCGCAGGAATACCAGGAAAGCGCCGTGCGCCGCATCCAGGCCGGGCAGGCGGAGGACCTGCTGTCCCTGTTCGACCCGGCGGAACTGTGGCCCCTGCTGGAGCGGCCGCGCTGCCTGATCCTGACCGGGCTGCAGTACCGGAACAAGCCGGTGGCGGCGCGGGAGTCGTTCTCCGTGGAGGCGCGCTCGCTGCACGCGTACGGGGGGCAGATCGAGCTGCTGCTCGCGGACCTCAAAAAGATGGTGCGCGAGGGCTGCCGGGTCATCCTGCTGTGCGGGTCGCGCAGCCGCGCCCAGTGGCTGGACACGAGGCTGGGCGAGGAGGAACTGCCCGCGTTCTACGCGGAAAGCATCAGCGGCTCGCTGTCACCGGGGCAGATCCTGGTCACGATCGGCAACGTGCATAAAAGTTATGAGCTGCCCGCGCTTCGGCTCGTCGTCATCGCCGAAGGCGACCTGTTTGACAAGAAGAAAAAGCGGCACCGCAAGAAATACAATCAGAACAGCAGCGGCCTCACCCGCATCAGCGAGCTGAACGTGGGGGATTACGTGATCCACGAGGACTGCGGCATCGGCATTTTCCGGGGCATCGTCCAGAAGACCGTGGACCACACGGTGATGGATTATATCCTGATCGATTACCGGGACGGCGGGCAGGTGTTCACGCCCGTGTCCCTGATGAACAAGATAGAGAAATACGCATCGCGGGACGTGGAGAACCCGCCCGCGCTGAGCCGGCTGGGCGGCGCGGAATGGCGCAATACCAAGGCGCGCGTCAAGAAGGCGGTCGGGGAGATCGCCAAGGACCTGGTGGCGCTGTACGCCGCGCGCCAGCAGGAGCACGGGTTCGTGTTCAGCAAGGACAGTTTCTGGCAGCGCGAGTTCGAGGACCATTTCCCGTACGAGGAGACCGAGGACCAGGTCCAGGCCATCGAAGCCGTGAAGGCGGACATGGAGAGCCCCAAGATCATGGACCGCCTGATTTGCGGCGACGTGGGCTTCGGCAAGACGGAGATCGCGATCCGCGCCGCGTTCAAGGCGGTGCAGGACTCCAAGCAGGTGGCGTACCTGGTCCCCACCACCGTTCTGGCGCAGCAGCATTATCTCACGTTTTCGGAGCGGATGAAGGAATACCCGGTCCGGGTGGGACTGCTCTCCCGCTTCCGCACGCAGGCGGAGCAGAAGAAGACGGTCGCGGACTTAAAGAGCGGCGCGCTGGATATCGTGATCGGAACGCACCGGCTGCTGTCGAAGGACGTCTCGTTCAAGGACCTGGGACTGCTCATCGTCGACGAGGAGCAGCGCTTCGGCGTGTCCGATAAGGAAAAGCTGAAGAAGCTGCGGGAAAACGTGGACGTGATCAGCCTGACCGCGACGCCCATCCCGCGGACGCTGCACATGAGCCTGATCGGGATCCGGGACATGAGCATGCTGAAGGACCCGCCCATGGACCGCCTGCCCATCCAGACGTACGTGGCGGAATACAATGAAGAGATCGTCCGCGAGGCCATCGCGCGCGAACTGGCGCGGGGCGGACAGGTGTACTACATCTGCAGCAAGGTGAAGAATATCGAGTCCGTCACGACGCGGCTGCAGGAGCTGGTGCCGGACGCGGTAGTGACGTACGCACACGGGCAGATGCGCGAGCGCGAGCTGGAAAGCATCATGTACGATTTCGTGAACGGCAGCATCGACGTGCTGGTGGCGACGACGATCGTGGAGACCGGCCTGGACATCCCGAACGTCAATACGATCATCATCCAGGATTCCGACCGCTTCGGCCTGGCCCAGCTGTACCAGCTGCGCGGCCGCGTGGGGCGCTCCAACCGCACCGCGTACGCGTTCCTGTTCTACCGCGGCGGGCAGATGCTGAAAGAGGTCGCGGAGAAGCGGCTGGCGGCGATCCGGGACTACACGGAGCTGGGCAGCGGCGTCAAGATCTCCATGCGCGACCTGGAGCTCCGCGGCGCCGGCAACCTGTTGGGCGCGGAGCAGCACGGCCACATGCAGGCGGTGGGCTACGAGCTGTACGCCAAACTGCTGGGCGAGGCCGTGAGCCGCGAAAAGGGCATCGCGGAGCAGATCCGCTTCGACACCACGGTGGAGGCGGACGTAGACGCCCACATCCCGGCGAATTATATCCCGAACGAGGGGCAGAAGCTGGAGATCTACCACCGCATCGCGGACATCGAAACGCAGGCGGATTACGACGATGTGCTGGACGAGCTGATCGACCGCTTCGGCGACATCCCGCGTCCCGTGGACAACCTGATCAAGATCGCCCTGCTCAAGGCCCGCGCGCACAAACTGTACGTCACGGAGCTGAGCGCGGCTTTCGACCGCATCCAGCTGACCTTCCTTTCCGAGGCGCCGCTCGACCCGCAGTCCTTCATCCTGCTCCTGCAGGACCAGAAGGGCCGCCTGCGCCTCAAAGCCGAGGAAGCCCCCGTCCTGACCATGCCGCTCCGCAAAGGCGACGCCGTGAACGGGCAGGCCCTGCTGGTGAAAGTCGGCGACCTGCTGACGCTCCTGGAGGAGCGCCTGCTCTGAAATCCGACAGGGGGACGGTTCCTTTGTCAGGTTTCCGAAGAAAATCTGACAAAGGAACCGTCCCCCTGTCAGATTTTGCAAATTCCGCTTGCAGTTTGCATAAAAAGGCTCTATAATAAAGCGGTTTACGAACTATTGGAGGGTTTTACCATGAAACGCATAAAATGCATCACCGCGATCCTGCTGATCACTGTCCTGCTGCTGTCCGGCTGCGGCGCCTCGAACAAGAAGAACTACGGCTCCACCGTTGCGGCGACGTACGGCAATAACGAGCGCACCGTCTATTTGGACGAGGCCAACTTCTGGCTGCGCACCGCCGAGCTGAGCTACAGCTACTACATCAGCATTTACGCCCAGCTGTACGGCGTCGATGCCGCCACTTACGCGCCCACCTTCTGGGCTTCCGAAAGCGGCGTCCGGACGCAGACCATGGCCGAGTCCCTGAGGGAGAACGTCATGGCGGAATACCGTCAGATCTTCCTGCTGCTGGACCATGCGGGCGAATATGACACCACCCTGACGGACGAGGACCTGGCCCGCATCGACAAGGCCATCGAAACCATGAAGTCCTCCTACGGCAACTCCCTGTTCAGCGAATCCGTCATCGGCAGTTTCAGTGACGAGCAGCTGAAGGAATCCCTGAAGCTCCGCTCCCAGGCCCTGAAGGTCTGGCACGGCGTGCGCGAACAGGCGACCACGAACGTCACGGATGAAGAATGCAAGAGCTTCACGCTGGAATACTACCGCGGGAACGCTTCGTCCACCGCCAAGGACGGCGAGACCGAGGTGAAGGGCCAGGCCGTCGCGGACCTGCTGGAAGCGCAGCTGAACGCGGGCAAGACCTTTGAGGAACTCAAGAAGACCTACGATTCCCTGTATTTCGGCACCAGCTCTTTCCGCCGCAGCGATACCGAGGAAGATTCCCAGCTGTTCACCGTCGGCAAGGACATGACCGAAGGCCAGGTCCGCCAGTTCACCGATTCCTCCAGCGGAAGCGAGATCTACTATGTCGTCCGCTGCGTCTCCGCCGATGACGCCGATGCCGCCGCCGCGGCCCGCGAAGAACTCGAAAGCGAGCAGAAGGAAGCCTACTTCAACGAAGTCCTCGTCGAATGGCAGAAATCCGTGAAGAGTTTCTCCGTGAAGAACGCCTTCCTGCAGCTGCCGCTTCCGGACACTGCGGACTGATACCGGAACGCCGCATCAAAAAGAGGCCATTTGGGGACTGTCCACGAATGGCCTCTTTTTTGTTGTCTGTTGTTTTTTCGGCTTCCCCCGCCGGCTTACACCGGCTGCGTGACTTTCCGCAGCCACGCGGCTTCGTCCGCGGTCAGGCCGTCGTGAAGGCGCTCGTAGACCATCGCGTGGTACGCGTTGAGGGCGCGGCGCTCTTCGGGGCTGAGTTCCTCCGGGATCAGGGCGGCGAGGTCGATCGGGCAGAGGGTCAGGTGCTCGAAGCGCATGAAGCGGCCGTATTCGTTCTCCTCGTCTTCCACGCAGAGCAGCTCGTTTTCGATGCGGATGCCGTGCGAGCCTTCAATATAAACGCCGGGCTCGTCGGTGGTCACCATGCCGGCTTCCAGCGTCACCAGGCCGTCCATCGTGGCGGGCTTGCTCCAGCGGAAGCCGTTGGGACCTTCATGCACGTTCAGGACGAAGCCGATGCCGTGGCCGGTGCCGCAGCGGTAGTCGATGCCCAGATCCCAGACGGGGCCGCGGGCCAGGATGTCCAGGAAATAGCAGGTGCAGCCCTTCAGGAACTTGGCCGCGCCGAGCCGCAGCATGCTTTTCAGCACCGCGGTGTAGTGCCGCTTCTGCTCTTCCGTCACCGGGCCGAGCGCCATCGTGCGGGTGATGTCCGTGGAGCCGTCCTTGTACTGGCCGCCGGAGTCCACCAGCAGGAAGCCTTCGCGCTTCAGCATCGCGTGGCTTTCGGGAGTGGCTTTGTAATGCATCATGGCCGCGTTCGGGCCCATGGCGGCGATCGTATCGAAGGACAGGTCGAAGGCGCCGGCGTCGCGGCGGCACTGCTCCAGATAGTCGCTCACGTCGATCTCGCTGAGGCTCTCCAGGTCCGCCTGATTGTACAGCCAGTACAGCCATTTGACCATGGCGATGCCGTCCTTGCGGTGCGCCTCGCGCATGGATTCCTGCTCGGTCTTATTCTTCACGCACTTCATCAGCGTGGTGGGGTTGACCGCCTCGATCTTCGCGGCGTCGGGCGCCAGGTCGGCTTTCACGCGGTACGCGGTCTTCGCGGGATCGTACAGCACGTGCTTCCCGCGGGATTTCGCGGGCACCGCGCTCCAGAACAGGTCGTAGGCCGCCAGTGTGACGCCCTGCGCCTGCAGGTAAAGCTTTACTTCCCCGTTCAGCACGTCCGGGCGGCAGTAGAAAATGCATTTCTCCGCCGTGATTTCCAGGAAGCCGAACACGACGGGCGTGTGCGGCAGGTCGGCGCCGCGGATGTTGAGCAGCCAGGCGATGTCGTCCAGCGAGGTCAGGAAATAGAGGTCCGCGCCGGCCTTCTCCATCTCTGCGCGCACGCGGGCGATCTTGTCCGCCGCAGATTCGCCGGTGTATTTCTCTTCCAGAATGAACGCGTCGTGGAAATCCTGCGGCTCGCGGTCCGCCCAGATCTCGCCCACCAGGTCGCGGCCGGCGGCCAGCTTCGCGTTTTTCCCTTCCAGCGCCTTCTCCCAGGCCTCCACCAGACGGGCCGTGACGACGCGGCCGTCGAAGCCGAGCGTCTGGCCGTCCTTCACGGTATCCTTCAGGTACTCTTCCACCGTGGGGACGCCGGCCTGCGCCATGCGCATGAGGCCGAAGCCGCTGCCGGCGATCTGGCGCTCCGCCTGGATGAAATAGCGGCCGTCCGTCCACAGCCAGGCTTCCTCCGGCGTGATCACCAGCGTGCCGGCCGAGCCGGTAAAACCGCTCACGAAGCGCATGCAGCGGAAGTGGTCGCTCAGGTATTCCGAGCCGTGGAAATCCCCGGAGGGAATCACGTAGACGTCGATGCCGGCCAGCTGCATCTTGGTGCGCAGGGCTTGTAAAATATCCTTGTGGGTCAGGGTCAGTTCCATGTTGCCTCCTTGTTAAGGGCCGATGAAACATCGGCCCCTGCGGTTTGATATGACGGGACGCGAGCCCCGTGCGGCGGACGGCCGGCGGCCGCCCCTACTCTAAAATATGCTCCATCCCCTGGCTTAAGATCGACGCGATATGGTCGTCCGCCAGCGAATAGAAAACGGTCCGCCCGTCGCGGCGGGTGCGGACTAGGTTCATCTGTTTTAAGATGCGCAGCTGGTGCGAGATGGCGGGCTGCGTCATGTTCAGCAGCTGCGCGATGTCGCAGACGCAGGTCTCCGAACACAGGAGCACGTACAGGATCCGGATGCGCGTGGAATCCGAAAACACTTTGAAAAAGTCCGCCAGGGAGTACAGTTCCTCTTCTTCCGGCATGGCGGCCTGTACCTTTTTGACCAGGTCCTCGTGCACATGAAGGAACCCGCAGACGTCTACGGGTTCCTCCTGCCAGGTCTGTCTCAGATCCAGGCGCTCCATCAGGAGATCACCCGGATGTCGTCCGGGTCGCCGGCGATGCGGGTCCCGTCCGCGATCTTGGTGCGGGCTTCCACGATGCAGTTTTCCAGCCACACGTTGTCGCCCACGAACACGCTGTTCATCAGGATGCAGTTCTTCACGGTGCTGCCGTCGCCCACGTACACCTTCTTGAAGAGAACGGAATCCTCCACGGTGCCGTTCACGATGGCGCCGCCGGCCACCAGGCTGTTGGAGACGTCCGCAACGCCGTTGAACTTGGCGGGCGGGTTGTCGTCCACGCGGGTGTGGATGACGGGCTCTTCCACGAAGAAGTAGCGGCGCAGCGCGGGATCCAGCATGTCGCGGTTGCAGGCGAAGTAGGATTCCACGGACGCGATGTTCATCCAGTAGCCGTCGTGGCGGTAGCACATGATGCGTTTCTTGTCCAGGCTGGGGATCAGGATGTCGCGCACGAAATCCTTGCCGCCTTTGCGCTGGCACTCTTCCAGGATCTGGACCAGGTGACGGCGGCGGACCACGTAGATGCCGCAGTTGACCAGGCCGTCGGCCGGGCCGTGCTCGTCTTTTTCGGCCCATTCGATGATGCGGCCGGACTCATCGGTCTTGAGGAAGCCGAAACGGCCGCTTTCTGCGCCGCTCATTTCCTTGCAGACCACCGTGACTTCGGCGCCGGTGGCGACGTGCTGTTCCAGTACCTTGTTGTAATCCAGTTTGTAGACGCCGTCGCCGGAGGCGAGTACCACGTAGGGCTCATGGCGCTCCTCGATGAAATCCAGGTTCTGGATCAGGGCGTCCGCGGTGCCTTCGTACCAGTTGCCGTTTTCGGGCGTGATGGTGGGGTTGAGCAGGAACAGGCCGCCCTGTTTGCGTCCGAAATCCCACCACTTGGAGGAACTTAAGTGGAAGTTCAGGGAACGGGTGCTGTACTGCGTCAGTACGGCCACGGTGCCCACGTTGGAATTGCTCATGTTGCTGAGCGCGAAGTCCACGCTGCGGTAGATGCCGGCCAGAGGCATGGCCGCCACAGCCCGTTTCTGCGTCAGGGCCTGCATGCGTTCCGAACCGCCGCCCGCTAAGATGATACCGACTGCTTTCATGACCGGACCCCCTTCTTGATGATATAGGCTCCGGAAGGAAGGTTCCCGTCCGGATAATCCGACTGCTCGGTCTTGCCGATGATCGCGACGTTCCGTCCCACCGTGACGCCTTCCGGCACGGTGCTGCCGGCCCCGATGACGGTGATGTCGCTGTTGTACACCCGGGGATCCAGCTGGGACTGGGCGAACGAGCCCGTGCCCACCTTGGTGCCGGCCCCGATCACGCTGCCTTCCGCGATGATGGCCCGGTCCAGTTCGGCGCCGGCCCCGACGACCACGCCGTTCATCAGCACCGAATCCTTCACCACGGCGCCGGCCCCGATCTGCACGTTGGCGCCCAGCACGGAGTGGATCACGGTCCCCTCCACCAGGGAGCCGTCGCCGACCACGGACGAATGCACGGTGGCTTCCCGCGCGACGAAGGCCGGCGGATAGGCTTCGGACGCCGTGTAGATCTGCCAGAATTCCTCATACAGGTTGAATTCGGGCACCAGGTCCGTGAGCTCCATGTTGGCTTCCCAATAGGTGCTCAGCGTCCCGACGTCCTTCCAGTAGCTGTTGAATTCGTAGGTGTACAGGTTGTCGTTCTTGCGGAAGAGGTGCGGGATCACGTGCATGCCGAAGTCGCAGTGCGGCACGTGGGACAGTTCTTCGAGCGCGCTCTTTAAGGAGCTGAAATTGAAGATATAAATGCCCATGGAGGCGAGGTTGCTGCGCGGATTAGCCGGTTTTTCCTCGAATTCGCGGATGTGGCCGGTCTCGTCCGCCACGACGATGCCGTAGCGGCTGGCATCCTCCCACGGCACGGGCATCACCGCGATGGTGGCCTCGGCACCGGTCTGGCGGTGGCGGTTCAGCATGTCCTCATAGTCCATTTTGTAGATATGGTCGCCGGACAGGATCAGTACGTAATCCGGGTTGTACTGTTCCATGAATTCCATGTTCTGGTAGATGGCATTGGCCGTGCCGGTGTACCATTCGCTGTCGCCGGTCTTTTCATACGGCGGCAGGATGGTCACGCCGCCGAACTGCTTGTCCAGGTCCCACGGGATCCCGATGCCGATATGCGTGTTCAGCTGCAGCGGCCGGTACTGGGTCAGCACGCCCACCGTATCCACCCCGGAATTGACGCAGTTGCTCAGGGGGAAGTCGATGATCCGGTACTTTCCGCCGAAAGCCACCGCCGGTTTCGCCATCCCCTGGGTCAGCGCGCCGAGCCGGCTTCCCTGTCCGCCTGCCAGCAGCATGGCGATCATTTGTTTCTTCATGAAGCATTCCTCCTTTTTGCTTCTTTGACGATTCCTTTTTTTTTACTATATCATAGTGCTTCGCAAAAAGGAAGAGGAAAACCCCGTCAAAATGAAGCCGCTGGGGGACGGTTCCTCCTGGCACTGCCACCGGGGACGGTTCCTCCTGGCACTGCCACTAAGAACCGTCCCCCGGTGGTACTGTTTTTGAGGGGCACTTGCCCTGCGGGGGAAAAAGCGGTATACTGGGGGCATCTGTGTAAGAGGTGAGTCATGAGGTTTATTCATACAGCGGATCTGCATATCGGGGCGAGGCCGGACGCGGACAGGGCGTGGGGGCCGGCGCGCGAGGATGCAGTGAGGCATGTGCTGGAAAGATTTGCGGACATCTGCGGGCAGGAGAAGATCGATCTGCTGCTGATCGTGGGGGATCTGTTTCATTTTCCGCCGACGGAGGCGATGCTGAAGGAGGCGGACAGCCAGTTCGCGCGGATGCCGCGGACCCGCGTAGTCATCACGGCGGGCAACCACGATTACCTGCGGCCCGGCTGCGCATTCAGCCGCCACGCCTTCCCGTCCAACGTCACGCTGCTGGCGGAACCGTGCCTGCAGACCGTCGCGTTTCCGGAGCTGGGCGTGGACGTTTCCGGCTTCAGTTACGATACCGAGATCCTGCGCGAAAATCCCGCGGAAGGCATCCGCGCCCCCCGCAGCGGCCTGCGCCACATCCTGATGCTGCACGGCGGCGACCGGGACCACGCGCCCGTGAATTTCGCGGCGCTGCAGGACGCCGGCTGGGACTACATCGCGATGGGCCACATCCACAAGCCGTCCCTGAACGAGGCCGGCAAGGCGGCCATGCCCGGGACGCCCGAGCCTTTGAGCCGGAACGAGACCGGCGAGCACGGCTATTATCTGGGCGAGACGGACGCACACGGTCTGACGCTCGACTGGCGCCGTTTTTCGCGCTTTACCTATACGGACCTGAACATCAATATCACGCCCGACACGACCCGGAGCGGGCTGGAAGCTCTGCTGCGCAAGCGTCTGCAGACGGACGGTTCCGAAGTCTGCCGCCTCATCCTGAGCGGCCGCCGCGATCCGGCCGTGGTCTTCGACCGCGAGGCCCTGCTGCGGCTCGGCCCAGTCAGCGACGTCATCGACCGGACCCTGCCCGATTACGACTGGGACGCCTTCGAAGAGCGCCCGGAACAGGACATCCTGCGCCGCACGATCCGCGCGCTGGCGCCTGACCCGGCGGAAGCGGCAGACGGCGAAACGGACAGCGAAGCCCCACTGCGGCAGAAAGCGCTGTATTACGCGCTCGACGCCCTGCTGGCATCCGAAAACAAAAAACAGGAGGTGCTGCGGTGAAACTGATCCGCTGTTCCATTTACCAGTTCGGAAAACTGAAAGAAAAAGACTTTGATTTCGCCGACGGCATCAACCTGATCCGGGGCAGCAACGAAAGCGGGAAGACCACCCTGCATTCGGCCCTCGCCGCCCTGTTTTTCGGTGCGGAAAAAGGCCGCGGCCGGGCCGCGAAAGACAACATCTACCGGACCAATCTGCCCTGGACCGATCCCCAGCTGTACGGCGGCGCGCTCGAATGGGAGCGCGAAGGCCGGCAGTTCCGCGTGGAACGCGACCTGGCCAAGACGCCGCCCCGCGTGACAGCCTGGGAAAAAACCGAAGCCGGGCTGCGGGAGATCGCCCCTGCGGACCTGCCCGTCCCGCCCTCGCTGTCCCCTTATCTGTATTTCAACACGCTCTCCTTCCGCCAGCACAGCGCCGCCGTGGAAGGCGCGCTGGCGGGCGAGCTCCGCAGCCATATCGTCAACCTGCAGGGCAGCGGCAATGAGAATATCGATTTCGGCTCCGCCATCGGCATCCTGAAAGAAAAACGGCGTGTGCTCCGGGGGCAGCTGCAGCCCGAAGCCGCCGCGCGCGCGGCCGCCGTCCGCCGCGGTCTGGCCGGGGCCCAGCAGGCTGATTTCTCCGCCTCCGCCGAAGACTGGGACGAAGAAAAAGAGCGCCTGGCCGACCAGGAAGCCCGCGCCCGCCGCCTGGCCGAGGAGCGCACCCACCTGACCCGCGAACTGGAAGCCCGCCGCGCGCTGCTGAAACAGCACGGGCTGGACGACCGGGAAGCCGTGCAGAAGGATCTGGAGAAAGCGTCGGTCGTGGCGGAATCGATGGCGAATTACGAAGAATGCTACGCGGACAGCCGCTTTACCCCAGGGATCGTCAAACTGATCTCCTACCTGACGCTGCCCGTGATGCTACTGTTTTTCTGGCTGGTCGTCAACGCCTTCCAGACCCACCGTTTCGGAGTTGCCGCCGTGGCTTCCGCCGGCTTTTTCGCCGCTCTCCTCGTCTCCCTCCGCTTCTCCCGCAAGCAGGACGCGCTGGACGCGCAGAACAAAAACCGCGAAGTTCTGCTGAAGCTGCTGGACAAATACATGCCCGGCCACGAGGCGGCCGGCAGCGCGCAGGAAGCCGCGGAACTGAAGGAATTCCTGAGCAAGGCGGCCGATACCTTTGATTATCTGGAAGAACGCGAAGCGGACGTGCAGGACACGACCGAAGAACTGTCGCGCATCCTGGGCGACAACCAGTCCATCAGCCGCAGCCTGGAGGAAAACCTCTCCCGCCGCATGGAACGCGAGCGCTGGGAGGACAACATCCGCAGACTGCGCGAGGAAGAAGCGGCGCTGCAGCCGGTCCTGCGGAAGAATCAGGAACTGGAGGAGGAGATCGCGGCCCTGGATCTGGCCATGGACACACTGGCCGATCTGTCGGTCCGCTCCGCCGGCGACTTCGGCGCGCCGCTCACCGAGACTGCCTCCGCCATTTTCCGCGAGATCACCGGCGGCCGCTATCAGGGCATCCGCGTGAACAGCGACCTGCAGCTGCTGGCCGAGCAGGACCACCAGCTGATCCCGCCGGAATCTCTCTCCGGCGGCACCATGGAACAGCTCTATTTCTCTTTCCGCCTGGCCATGGTCCGCCTCCTCTGGCCGGACGAGCCCATGCCCCTCTTCTTCGACGACAGCTTCGCCTTCTACGACGACGGGCGCCTGACCGCCCTCCTCACCTGGCTCCGCGACAAATATGCCGGCCAGGTCTTCCTCTTCAGCTGCCAGGAACGCGAGGAGACCATACTGGGGGATCTGGGGATCCCGTTCAAAAAGATCACACTGGAATAGCCGGCTAAAGGTAAAAGAAATGAGCAACTATAAGTCGATCAATCATCCTGAAATCTTTGAATTCCATGATTCAACGTTTGAACTGGATCATGTGGATGAAAAAGAAATTGCGGTTTATGTTCAAGGACTCAATATAAGCAAAGATACTGAACAGAACCCTAAGAAATATGCTTTGGAAATCAAAAGGGCACATATTCTTTTTCAGGGGGTAAGTGAATTCACTTATGATCCGGGGAGGATATGGAAAACAGACGACAACGGGAATAGTGTGCCTGTCGGACCGGAGATCAAATACCGTGGAAAAGAAGCTTTAGATAAAATCAAAGAAGATTTTCTGACAGGGGCGGAAATTTACAGCCACTCAATTGTCGAGGATGATCATTATGAGATCTGCGGACATGGAAACGAGCCGTTTTTCTTAATAAGTTTCCAAGCACAGGAAATCATTGTCGAATGGGATGAATATCTGGGACCTGCATGGTTTGAATTAGCAAGACAATTCAATCGGGAACTGGTTCTGAAAACACAGGATGGCGATATGCCATCAGAAGCACATTTTGTGATCCTTTATGATTCAGAGGAACTATATAAATCTGACGATACAAATGATGTGGATCCAAAAGAAATCCGTGTCGGCATAGAGTTCGGAGGTAAAAAATACTGGGGGCGGGGAAAAGACTGTTCCGGACAGGATGCATTTGCGGATCTCCAAAAGCAGCTTCCGGATGATGTTGTTTTGAAATGTTGTTTATCATGCAGACATGGAAGCCGATCCCCTTTTTCAAATGCATTAGATTTGCTCTATTGTATGAAAGACGTAATTATCTCAGGGAAAACGGATCTTTGCCATTACACAATAGATACTGCAGAAGCGAATAAGCGTAAGCGCTGCTATACTGATATCTGCGAGCATTGGGCGAAACAGAGCGATGATGCATTTGTGTATTCGGATTATCCATTATATCTTAAACAGGGATAATGGTTTTCCAGGTTTCTGAAAAGCAGGCGGCAGAGAGTGTTCTCTGTCGCCTGCTTTATGGCTTTCAACCAATCGTATTACTTTTCCTCCTCTTCCCGCTTGCGCAGCCGCTGCGCGGCGTCCAGCGCCGCATCCTCGTCCACCACGGTCACCAGACCGGCTTCGTGGATGAGTTTCAGGGCGGTATCGCGGTCCGTTTCTTTGACGCGGATGTAGTAGACGTCCCGGTCGACGGCGCCGTTGGCACCGAAGTTGCGGGGGTCGAGTTTGGCGCCGCAGCCGCCGTTCGCGACGACGTCAGCGAAATAATGGCCCGCGGAGATCTTCAGGCCGCCGGCCTTCAGGACTTCCGTCAGCTGCTTCCAGGTCTCCCTGTCTTTTTTCTTGTAGATCTCGACTTTTTTCTCGAACATGACCGCTCCTTTCTCTCCTATCCTCTCCACTGGATCAGTTCCTGCTCCAGCAGGGTGCCGGCCTCCTGGGCCAGCTGTTCCATATGTCTGATGCGGACGAAATGATTGCCGTAGATGGTTTTTAGGGCTTCCAGATGCGAATGGGAGCCGGTAAAGACGGCGGCGAGGCGGATGCCTTTTTTCCGCAGGTCCGCCGCGGCGGCCGCCGTATCTTCCACGGCGGACAGGCCCTCGTAGGCGCGTTTGAACGGGCTGCGGCCCTCCGGCGGCATTTCCGTGGAATCGCTCGGGTGTGCGTCGGTCAGCACCAACACGAGGCGCCGCGAGGACGGCTCCTCCCGCAGGGTCTCCAGGTATTCCAGGCTTTTCAGGGCAAGCCCGTCGCGGTTCCAGCCACCCGCGAAATACTGCAGGATGGGTGCGGCGGCGCGCTCCTTTTCGTCCTTCAGGATCTGCAGGACGGTGTAGCCGCGCAGGCTGCGGAAGCACAGGACGCGGACGGGGATCCCGCAGTGCATCATGCTCTCCGCCAGCATATAGGCCTGGGCGGCGATCATTTCCTGGGAGGCGGTGCGGGAAGCCGATGCATCCAGCAGAAGGTCCACGGACAGGTCCGGCCGCGGATCCTGTGCGGGTTTTAAAAACACCGCCGGGTCTTGCAGCAGGGGCATGCGATAGGCGCGCTCGCCCATGAGGCGGCCGCGGACGCCGGTCTCAGGCAGTTCCTGCGCGAAGTTTTCCAGCATCACAGCCAGGCGGGCGGACAGGCTGCGGATACCGGCCTGCACCATCACGCGCTCCTTTTGGATGAAGTCCGCGTTTTTGCCGGCCTGCTCCGCCGCTTCCCGGGCAAACAGCAGGGCTTCCCGCTGTTCCGCGGACTCACTGCCCCGCCGGCTTCCGGTGACCCAAAGGCGGCAGAGCGCGTGCGCGTCGCGGCAGAGGACTTTTTCCATGCGCGCCAGTTCCCGCGCGGGCAGGCAGGGCGGGCCGAAGCAGGCTTCAATATACGCCCGGTCCGCTTCCTCGCGGGCGCGGGCCGCCTCTGTCCGCCGCGTGCTCACCCCGCCGGAGGCGTCTTCCCACTCGCCCCGCTGCAGCAGGGAATCCCGGTGGGACCGCTCCTTCCGCAGGAAGAGGCTGCGGCCTTCGGAAGGCCGGTGCGCGCCGGACAGGCGGAAATCGCTGAAGCGGAAATATACCGCCAGAATCTCTTTGACGGTCTGCAGCGCTTCCGCCGGCGTCAGGTCCCCGGACAGTTCCAGCGCTTCTTTCAACCGTTTTTCTTTCGCGAATACAAACCGCGGTTCCCGGCCCAGCACGGTTTCCCAGCGGGCCGCCTGCTGCTGCAGCAAGGGGCCGCCGGCCATCATCTGCTGGCGGGACAGACCGCCCCGGCCCGCAAAAAACTCTGCCGCGCATTCGCGCCGCAGCGCCGCCAGATGGGGCCGGAGGGGCAGTTCTTTTTCATACACGTACTGTTCGATGCCGAGCCACGCGATCCCGTCGAACAGGGCGGCCCGGCCGCTGCCGGACCAGGACGAAAACAGCGTCGTCAACGGCTCGTATCCCAGCCATTTCACCGCCAGGCCGACCACGGTGTTGCGGTAAAAGTCCGCGCGCCCGTCCGGCCGGTAAGACAAAAAAGGCGGAGTTATCGTATAATCCTCCGCCCCGTTCCAGACCATGCCCATGGCCCGGCGTTCTTCGGTGCTCATGGCAGGCGCGGGTCTCACGGTCAGCCCTCCGCCTTTGTTTCTTCAAACAGTTCGGCGCCGGTCAGATCCATCGGCAGGCGCGCCCGGATCACGTCCCGGATCAGCTCCTGCTCCAGCGGGTCGAAGACCTTGCCGCAGATGCACATATCCAGCGCGTCGCCCGAACTTAAGCCCCGCCCCATCAGGCGCAGCGCGTCCAGGATGCCGCGCAGGTCCAGCGCCCGGTCGGAGATCTCCGCTGCGGCCGCCTTCCGTTCCAGATCGTAAAAAAGCCGCATGAACTGCTCCCCGGGCTGCGCCTTCAGATCCGGGAACGTGGTCTTCAGCAGCTTGCGGAAATCCTCTTCCCCGATCACCGGCATGTCCAGCACGGCGAAGCGCGAGCAGAGCGCCGCGTTCAGTTCCCGCGTGCCCGCATAACCGTAGTTCATGGTGGCGATAAAGCGGGTCTCCTCTTTCAGCGGCACCCGCGCATACCCCGGCACGTCCAGCACGCGCCGGAAATCCAGCGCGGCGTGGAGCACCGCGAGGGCTTCGTTCCGCGCCATATTGATCTCGTCCAGGACGCCGAAGCCGCCCTGCAGCGCGCAAAGATAGACGGGCCCGGGCCGGAACACGACCTTTTCCCCGTCAAAAGTATCCGAACCGATCAGATACGCGGCGTCCACGTTGATGTGGAACGAGATGTCCCACTGCGGCCGCCCGAACAGGCAGGACAAGTTCTCCGCCAGCACGTTTTTCCCGCTGGCCTTGGGGCCGGACAGCAGCAGGTTTTCGCCGCAGAGCAGGGCCGCAAGGGCCTTCTCCCACACCGCTTTGCCGTAGTAAACATAGGCCGGCGCGGGCACCCGGTCCGCCAGCTCCGCAGGCACCGGATGAGCCAGCCGGAACGCTTCCGTCTCGGCCAGCAGTTCTTCCCGGACGCCTTCCGCGCGCAGGTATTCCAGCAGGTCCGCCGCGTGATGCTTATTCATAGTTGCACAGGAGGAACAGGGGCTTGACCTCCACCACCTCGTCGTATTCTTTCTGGGACACGGTCACATCCTTGTTGAGGGCCTTCAGGTCGTCCTTGACCACCTGCAGGGCCTCGTCCGTCGTTTCCGCCCGCCCCTGGCGGATCGCCCGCTCCATGCGGCGCAGCACGGTCGGATGCGCGTAGTGCGCCGGCACGAGGAAATCTTTGCCCACGAACTTCTCCATCGCCTCCACAGCGCCGTCCCATTCCCGCTGCACCGTTTTCTTGTTGCGGCGGCCGGTCGGCAGGATGCGGGAGGCCATGATCAGGAAGATGAAAGCAAAGCCGAACATCAGGAAATAAATGGCGTAATTGCCCAGTTTATGGATCAGAGCGACCACGCCGAAACTGGCCGCCACGACCGCCATCAGCAGCACGATCAGGGCCAGGATCTTGTAGGTTGGATCCGCGTTGTCCACGGAGCGCTTCTGCTTGGCTGCCGCCGCCAGGCGCGTCCAGGCCGCAGGCCGGCGCTCGAGTTTTTCCCGTGCACCGTCCAGTTTGCGCAGGGACGATTCCGCCTCCTTGGAAAGGTGCTTGACGTACTTGGCCTCTTCCTCCGCCTGCGCCTTCTTCAGCCGCGCTTCCGCCTCCACGCTGTGGGTCGGGATCTCCGGATGGCTGATCTCCAGCTGGCGCAGGAAGACGTCCACGTCGTCCTCATATTTGAACTTGCAGGCTTTCTCCTGGCCGTGGTTGTACTGCACCACCAGGTAGGCCATGGAGCTGAACATCCCCTTGCCGGAGAAGCCGCCCTTGGTCATGGCCACGCGTTTGAACACCCGCTGCACGTCTTCGTAAAGAATGTAGTACTGCCGATCTATGTAGAAGCTGTTGAGATACATGGCCTTGTCCCCCAGTCCGCAGGGGCCGGCCTTGAGACAGCTCTTTTTGTCTTCTTTAAGGGTCTCCGGATCCAGTGTCCCGGTGCCCAGTGCTTTTGTGAAACCCATGTTGCCTCCCGTTTCGGAGCGCCGCCGTTTCCTGCGGCTCCTCTGTGAAAGAGGCGGAGGAAGAAAACCTCCGCCGCCTCTTCGCTGCACATATGAACGTTGCGTTGTTTGACCGGCGTTCTGATCAGGCCTTCCGATACTTGGCGGAAGCACGCCAGAACAGTAAGAAGAACAGGACCGCGCAGACGATGCCGGCCGGATAGCCGATCGCCTTGTTGTCCTTGAACGCCGAGATCATGCCCAGCGTTTCCGGAGCCATGCAGAAATAGGTCACGGAAACGGCGCTCATGAAGGTGGCCGGAACGGCGCAGAACCAGAAGTTCTTCTTTTCCTTGGCCAGGTACATGGCACCCGCCCACAGCACGATCATGGCCAGGGTCTGGTTGGACCAGCTGAAGTAGTTCCAGATCACGTTGTAGTCCAGCCATCCGAAGGTCTGGCCGAAGCCCAGGAATGCGCCGATGCCCAGCACCGGGATACACAGGGCCAGACGGTTTTTCCACTTGCCCATGTCGATCTTGAACCAGTCGGCGATGGTCAGACGGGCCGAACGGAAGGCCGTGTCGCCAGAAGTGATCGGGCAGGCGATAACGCCCAGCATGGCCAGGATCACGCCCACAGTGCCCATGGTCTCGGAGCAGATGGTGTACACGGAAGTCGCGTTGCCGCCGTTCATCTCCAGCAGGCCGGCCGGGCCGTGCAGGGTCACGCCGGCAGCCGCCCAGATCAGGGCGATGATGCCTTCAGCGGTCATGGCGCCGTAGAACACGAAGCGTCCCTGCTTCTCACTCTTTAAGCAGCGCGCCATCAGAGGCGACTGGGTAGCGTGGAAACCGGAAATGGCGCCGCAGGCCACGGTGATGAACATGAAGGCCCAGATGGGTTTTCCCTTCGGGTGCAGGTTTGCGAAGTTGTTCCACAGTTCAGGCATCTCGCCGGCTTTGCCCAGCGTACCGATGCAGACGCCGACGGCCATGATGATCAGGCAGATACCGAAGATCGGGTAGATCTTGCCGATGATCTTGTCGATGGAAACGAAGGTCGCGATGAAGTAGTAGATGATGATGAGGGCCAGCCAGAAGGTGGAGTTCGTAAGCACGGAAGTCTCCGCCACGCCCTGGTTCTTGAACAGGGTCTTCAGCAGGCCGGCGGGGCCGACCGCGAACACGGTGCCGACCATGATCAGCAGGATCACGGAGAACACACGCATCACGTTCTGCATCACGCCGCCCAGATAGATACCGGTGACTTCGGAAATGGAAGCACCGCGGTTCCGCTCGGACATCATGCCGGCCATGTAGTCATGGACAGCACCGGCGAAAACAGTACCGAAGGTGATCCACAGATACACCACCGGCCCCCAGATGGCACCGGTCAGGGCGCCGAAGATCGGGCCGAGGCCTGCGATGTTCAGCAGCTGGACCAGGAACAGTTTCCACTGGGGCATTACCACGTAGTCAACACCGTCGTTGATCGCGACAGCAGGGGTTTCCCTGTCATCAGGACCCAGGTTTGCATCTACGAGTTTGCCATAGAACAGGTAGCCACAGATCAGGATCGCAAGACAGATAAGAAAGCTAATCATAATCCCTCCTTGAAATGTGTAAAAAGTTGGTCTCGTACACGTTCACAATGTACGGCAAGCATAATAGCACAGAATAATGAGAGAAACAAGAAGGCGGAGAAAAAAAACTTTATAATTTTTTTATATTTTCTTAAAACCGACCTGAAAAAGGCGGCCTGTCGGGGCCGCCCTTCGTTCTGTCCGTTTTTCCGTTCACTCTTCTTTCTCTTCCCATTTCACGTTTTTCGGCATGATCAGCGGGATCAGGATGTGCGTATCCTCCGCGTATTCGCGGTATTCGGGCAGGAAACCGTATTTTTTCCGGTCGCGGCGGTCCTGGCGGAAAGCGCTGCGGAGCGCCAGGAAGACGGCGGAGGCCCAGCCCAGCAGGGCGATGACCCACTGCAGGCCGCTCAGGAAACTGATGCCGCTCAACAGGATGCCCGTCCAGAAGATGAGCCGGCCCAGCTGCGACGGGCAGCGCATCCAGTTGTACAATCCCCTCATGGGCGGCAGCGACGGATCCTCCTGCCGCTGCTTCACGCCCTGCCGGTGCGCCAGCACGACGATCAGCAGCCCGGCCGCCGTCACGATCAGCGCGATCCAGGAAAAGATGCTGTCTTTCCCCACGCCGGCGCTGACCCGGTACCACAGCGGACTGATCTGCATCACGGATACCAGCGCAGCTGCCAGCCACAGCACCAGCGACACGTAGACCGGCGTATTGCTTTCGGCCTCCGGCTTCAGCGCCTGCCGGCGGGACGTGCGCAGCCATTCGGCCAGCGCGGGGAACGCGCCCTGGAACAGGCTGTAGACCAGGAGGAACAGAACGCTCAGGACCAGCGCCGCGGAGCTTTTTCCGCGGCACAGCGCGATGATCAGGCTTGCCAGAGCCAGCCCGCCGGCCGCCAGGCCGTTCCCCACCGTGGTGAAATAACTGAATTTATAGAAGCCGACTGCGCAGAATACGGCAGACAGCAGCAAAAGGACCCAGGTCAAAGCCGGAAAGATCATAAAGGTCTCCTTCCCTTCAAAACAGTCAAAACAGTATCAGGGCAAATCGTCTCAGCGTCCGAAATAGGCGTCAAGCCCGTCGGCCATCCCCTGCACCAGCAGCTGCCGGTAGGCGGGATCCAGCAGGCGCTGCTCCTCGGTGGGATTGCTCATGAACCCCATCTCGATGAGCCCGCCCGGCACTTTGCTCCAGTTGATGCCGGAGTAATGATACGCTTCCGTGACGCCCAGGTTCGGCGCGCCGGTCACGCGGCACATGTTCGCCAGCACGAGTTCCGAAAGCCGGCGGCTGTTTTCGTACTGGAAGCCGTTGTAATCGCTGTACGGATGCTGGCAGAAAATGGAGATGCCGCTCGAGGAATAATCGCCGTAGTCGCAGTGCAGGCGCAGGAACGCGTCTGCGCCGGCTTCATTGGCCATCTGCGCCCGCTCGATGTTGCTGATGTTCACATCCTCCGAAGTGCGGGTCATGAGGACCCGGTAGCCGCGCGCGATCAGTTCGTCGCGCAGCATCAGGGCGATCTCCAGGTTGACCACCGATTCCCGGATGCCGGTCGTGATGCCGTGCGTGCCGTCAGCGACTTTGGCTTTGGTCTCGGAAGAGCCCGGCGCGACCGGTTCCTGTTCCTCGTTGGCCACGGCCTGATGGCCCGGGTCGATGCAGACCAGCGGGGCGTCCCCGGCAGACGGTTCCGGCGTGGTCGTCCCTTCGGGCGTCGGTTCCGGTGTGGGTTCCGGTGTAGGTTCCGGCGTGGGTTCCGGTGTCGGTTCCGGCGTCGGTTCCGGCGTGGGTTCGGGCGTGGGTTCCGGAGTAGGTTCCGGAGTAGGTTCCGGTGTCGGTTCCGGCGTCGGTTCCGGCGTGGCCGGCTCGGTCCAGATGGGGATGGTCCATTGCGACGGGTCGGACTCCTCCGTGGTCGTTTCCTCCGTTGCCGGCTCTGTGGCGGCCGGTTCTTCGGTCGTAGGAGCTTCCGTAGACGGCTCTTCCGTTGTAACAGGCGCCGCAGTCGTTTTGCCGGCGGTGGTTTCCGCGCCCGCCGTGCTTTCAGGCGTTTCCTCTCCCGACGGCGACTGGACTATGGGAAGTGTACCTTCGTCCGTGGCAGCATTCTGTCCGCTGCAGCCGGCCAGGCCCAGGACCAGGGCAATGATCAGTATAATGGCAGTGTATTTTTTCATCTTATTCTCCTGCGGGCATCCGCCCGCTTTTCTACTATACTCTTTCTTCGCGCAAAAAGAAAGACCTTTTGCTTGCCCGTGCGTTTCCTTTTTGATATAATAAAGCAAATCCTCCCGTCCGAGGTCTGTTTTGTATGAATGAAAAAGTCCTGAAAACGTTGGAATATGATAAGATCCTGCTCCGCCTGGAGGCCCTGGCCGTCTCCGACGGGGCCAAAGCCATGTGCCGCGCCCTGCGCCCGATGACGGAGCCGGAAGACATCCTGACCGCCCTCAAAGAGACCAGCGACGCGGAATCCCGCTTCATCGCGCACGGCAATCCCGGCTTCACGGGCATCCACGACGTCCGCGCCAGCATCCGGCGCGCCCAGTCCGGCTCGTCCTTAAGCATCCCCGAACTCCTGCGCGTCGAGCGCCTGCTCGCGATGGCGTCCAAAGCGAAGATCTACGGCCGCGAGGACAACCGCGAAGTCCCGGACAGCCTGTCCGAACGCTTCCGCGCGCTCTCGCCGCTGGCGCCCCTCCGCCAGGTCCTGGAGGCGGACATCCTGAGCGAGGAAGAGATCGCGGATAACGCGAGCCCCGGCCTCGCCAAAGTCCGGCGCCAGCTGCGCACCATCTCGGACCGCATCCATACCGAACTGAACTCCCTGCTCCTCAAGCACCGCTCCCTCCTGCAGGACGCCGTCGTCACCATGCGCGACGGCCGCTACTGCCTGCCCGTGAAGACGGAGAACAAATCGCAGGTCTCCGGCATCGTCCACGACCAGTCCGGCAGCGGCAAGGCCGTCTTCATCGAGCCGCTCTCCGTCGTGAAACTGAACAACGAATGGCGCGAGCTGGAGATCCAGGAGCAGAAAGAGATCGAACTGGTCCTCGCGGACCTGACCGAGCAGACCGTCGCGCACGCGGACGAGATCCTGGCCGATTACCACGTGCTGACCGAGCTGGATTTCATCTTCGCCAAAGCCCGCCTGTCCCGGGATTACAAAGGCACGGAACCGGTCTACGACTTCACCGAAGACGTGAGCGGCCGGCCCTGCGAAGTCCCGTACAGCCCGCGGTATATCGACATCAAAAAAGGCCGCCACCCGCTGCTGGACCCGAAGACCGTGGTTCCCATCGACGTGCGGATCGGCAAAGATTACGACCTCCTGGTCGTCACCGGCCCCAACACCGGCGGCAAGACCGTTTCCTTAAAGACCACCGGCCTGCTGACCCTGATGGGCCAGAGCGGCCTGCACATTCCGGCGGCGGTCAACTCCCGCCTGAGCATTTTCACCGAAGTGTACGCGGACATCGGGGACGAGCAGAGCATCGAGCAGAGCCTCTCCACGTTCTCCTCGCACATGACCAACATCGTGAAGATCATGGCGGCCGCGGATGAAAAGTCCCTGGTGCTCTTCGACGAGCTCGGCGCCGGCACGGACCCGGTGGAAGGCGCCGCGCTGGCCATGGCGATCTTAAGCCGCCTGCACGGCCGCGGGATCCGCACGATGGCCACCACCCACTACAGCGAACTGAAAGTCTACGCCCTCTCCACCCCCGGCGTGGAGAACGCCTCCTGCGAATTCGACGTGGCCACGCTGCGTCCCACCTACCGCCTGCTGATCGGGATCCCCGGCAAGAGCAACGCCTTCGCCATCTCCCGGAAGCTGGGCCTGGAGGAGGACATCATCGCGGAAGCCGGCGGTTATATCGATACCAGCCAGGAAGCCTTCGAGGATGTGATCGCGGACCTCGACAAAAAGCGCGGCGAAATGGAGCAGGCCGAACGCGAAGTCAAGCGCCTGCACGAAGAAGCCGAAGCCCTGAAGGATGAAGCCCTGAAGCTGCAGAAAAACCTGGACAAACAGAAAGCCGCCCTGCTGCAGAAGGCCCGCGAGGAAGCCCGCGGCATCCTGCTGGAGGCGAAGGACGCGGCCGACAAGGCCATCCGCGACATGCGCAAGCGCGGCGAGCCCGTCAGCCGCGAAATGGAGGACGCCCGCACGAGCCTGCGCCTCGCCCTGGAAAAAGTCGATGCCGGGGAAGAGCCGCAGGAGCAGCGCCGCGTCACCGTCACCGAAAAGAAACTGCGCCTCGGCGACCTGGTCTTCGTCCACTCCCTGGGCGTCAAAGGCACCGTCGCCTCCCTGCCGGACGCCAAAGGCCGCTGCATGGTCCAGATGGGCATCCTGCGCAGCGAAGTGAACGCCGCTGACCTGGAACTGATCCCGGAGGAGACCGCCACCGTGGAGGGCAAAAAGCAGCGCAGCGGCTTCTCCGCCTATGAAAAAGGCCTGACCGTCGCCACGGAGATCAACCTGATCGGCCAGACGACCGACGACGCCGTCCAGGCCCTGGACAAATACATCGACGACGCCTATGTGGCGCACCTGACCCGCATCCGCATCATCCACGGCCGGGGCACCGGCGCGTTAAAGAAAGCCGTCACCGGCCTGCTGCGGCGCAATAAACATATCGCATCCTTTGCGGACGCGCCTTTCAACGAGGGCGGCGCGGGCGCCACCGTCGCGGAACTGAAGTACAAATAAGGAGAGCCCATGTCCAAACAGAAAGTGCTGATCGTCGACGACGACCCCAATATCGCCGAACTCATCTCCCTCTACCTGACGAAAGAGTGCTACGAGACCGCCATCGCTTCGGACGGCCCGGAGGCCCTGACCCTGTTCAAGAGCTTCGAACCGGATCTGATCCTCCTGGACATCATGCTCCCGGGCATGGACGGCTACCAGGTCTGCCGGGAGATCCGCCGCGAGAGCCAGGTCCCCATCATGATGCTCTCCGCTAAGGGCGAAGTTTTCGACAAGGTCCTGGGGCTGGAGCTGGGCGCCGATGACTACATGATCAAGCCCTTCGACAACAAAGAGATGGTCGCGCGCGTCAAGGCCATCCTGCGCCGCACCAAACGGCCGGAAGCGCCGGCGGAGCCGGCCGCCCGCCAGGTCTCCTTCCCGGACCTCACCATCAATCTGAACAACTACACCGTCCTGTACAAGGGCGAGCCCCTGGACATGTCCGCCAAGGAGATGGAGATCCTGTATTTCCTGGCCTCCTCACCCGGGCAGGTCTTCACACGCGAACAGATCCTGGACGGCGTCTGGGGCTACGAATACGTGGGCGATTCCCGCACCGTGGACGTGTACATCAAGCGCCTGCGCCAGAAACTTCCGATGCACCCCGCCTGGCAGCTGTCCACGGTCTGGGGCGTCGGGTACCGGTTTGAAGTGGCCCGGAAATAAAGCAACCGTATGAAAAAGCGTCTTTCCCTGAAATTTCTGCTGGTCTTCCTCCTGTTCGGTCTGGGCTCCTTCGTGCTGCTGGCCGTTGCGGGAGAACGGCTCTTTAAGGATTCCGCCCGGCGCACCGCCGCGCGGGAGCTTTACCGCGACGCCCTGACGCTGGCCGCGGAGCAGAGCGAATACTATGACGAGCACCGCGCCTTGGACACGGATCACCTGAACCGGACGGCGGAATACAGCGGCCGCCGCATCCTGATCCTGGACACGGACAACCGCGTGATCTACGACAGCGCCGGCCGTCTGCAGGACCGCGTCCTGGACCGCTTCGACCCGGCGGAAAGCAGCGAATACTACCGCGTGGGCGACTTTTCCGGCGCGTTCTCCGAGCCGACCGTCAGCGTCTTCTCTCCCATCAATATCGATATCAGCCTGCTGGGCTATCTGACCATGCACCAGCCGGCGTCCGTAGCCGACGCCCGCGCCAATGATTTCCTGGCCCGGGCCTACCTGATCTATGCAATCATTTTCCTGCTCTCCCTGATCATCTACGCAGCCCTGTACTTCTGGGTACTGCGCCCGGTCCGGAAGATCGCGGCAGGCGCCCATGAATTCGCCGAGGGCCACATGGACCACCGCATCCAGGTGAGGTCAGACGACGAAGTGGGCTATCTGGCGGATTCCCTGAACGACATGGCGCAGCAGCTGCAGTCCGCGGACGAGAGCCAGAAGAAATTCATCGCCAACATCTCGCACGACTTCCGCTCCCCGCTGACCTCCATCCGCGGCTACCTGCAGGCGATGGCGGACGGCGTGATCCCGCCGGAATCGTACGACAAGTATTTCAACATCGTTATCGGCGAGACCGAGCGGCTCACCAACCTGACGCAGAGCATGCTCTCCCTGAACTCGCTGGACGAGGCGCGGATGGGCCTGGAGCTGTCCGATTTCGACCTGGTGCGGACGGTCCGCTCCGTCTGCGAAACGTTCGAGGGCGTGTGCCAGAAGAAGGGCATCACCTTCGACCTGATTTTCGGGGCGCCGGTCATCACGGTGCGCGCGGACCTGGGGCGCATCGGGCAGGCGCTGCACAACCTGATCGACAACGCCATCAAGTTTTCGTATGAGAACGGCGTGATCCGCATCCGCCTGCAGGAAGTGGGGGACAAGGCCTCCGTGTCCGTGAAGGACTTCGGCTGCGGCATCGAAAAGGACGATCTGGGCAAGATCTGGACGCGCTTCTACAAGAGCGACGCCTCGCGCGGCAAGGACAAGAAGGGCACCGGCCTGGGCCTGTCCATCACGCGCGAGATCATCATGGCGCACGGGGAGACCATCGACGTGACCTCGACGCCGGGCAGCGGGACGGAATTCATCTTCCGCCTGCCCCTGGCCAAAAGCAAGGAATAAAGAGGTTTTATGAAGCACAGCATCCGCTATTACGAGAGAGTCCGCAAAGTGGCGAGTTTCTTCCTGCGGCCCTGGTTCCGGCACATGTTTCAGATGGACCGGACGCCGTTTCCCGAGCTGCCGGAGCGGTTCCTGCTGGTGACCAACCATGTGATCAATGTCGATCCGCTGATGGTCGTGTCACAGGCCCGGCGGTTCATGTTTTTCGTGGCGACCGAGCATCTGTTTTCGCTGGGCCCCGTCAGCCGGATCATTCAGGCACTGATCGCGCCGATCCCCCGTCAGCAGGGCGGCAACGCCGCGGCCACGGTCATGGAGATCCTGCGGAAACTCAAGAATGAGGGCAGCGTAGGCATCGCCGTGGAAGGCAACTGTACCTGGGACGGCGTCACCGCCCCGTTCCTACCTGCCACCGGCAAAATGGCGCGGGCGGCCGGCGTGCCGCTGGTGACCGTGAAAGTCCAGGGCTACCTGGCCTCGCCGCGCTGGAGCTATACCACCCGGAAGGGCCCCGTACACATCTCGCTGATGGGGATCTACCAGCCGGAAGAACTGCGGAAAATGAAGCCGGAGGAGATCAACGCGCTGATCGCCCGCGACATTTTTGAAGACGCGTACGCCACGCAGGCGGCCGACCCGCAGCGTTATCCGGGCAAACGTCTGGCCGAAGGGATGGAACATGCGCTGGTGCTGTGCCCGCGGTGTCTGAAGATGGATACATTCACCAGTAAAAACGACCGCTTCACCTGTACCTGCGGCTTTTCCGTGCGCTACGACGAGTGGGGGTATTTTAACGAAGACGGCGATGGCAGCGGCAGTGACAGCGGCAGCGGGGTGGGCGGCGAGCCTCCGTTCCGCACCGTGCGCGACTGGGATGCCTGGCAGAAAGAATATCTGGCGAGCCTGGCGCCGGAAGACCTGCCCGCAGGAGAAGACTCCGCCATGCAGCTGCTGCGGATCGAGGAACACCGGCGGGTGCCGGTCGCAGCCGGCGCGCTGCATTACGACGCGACGGGCCTGCGGCTGGGGGACCGCTTCTTCCCGCAGGAAGAAATCGCCAGCCTCGCCATCCGTTACAAAGGCGTCGTTTCATTCTCCGACAAAGAGGGGAATTTCTACGAGATCCTGAAAGAAAAGAAAAAAGTCCGTTATCACGGAAGAAAATATCTGCTGCTGTATCAGCGTCTCAGATGACAGGGGACGGGAGATGACAGGGGACGGGAGATGACAGGGGACGTGCCTCTGTCATCTTTTTTGAGACCATTGGGGGACTGTCCCTTTTTGGCACAAATGAGGCCATTGGGGGACTGTCCCTTTTTGGCACTAATGAAGCCATTGGGGGACTGTCCCTTTTTGGCACTAATGAAGCCATTGGGGTCTGTCCCCTTTTGGTACAAAGAAAAACAGGGGTCATGCCCCTGTTTTTTATGTTTCCTCCTGCGCGTTCAGCCAGGCCACGATCTGCCGGTCGACTTCTTCTCCGACCTCATTGAAGAACCCGTGGCCGGCGCCTTCGACCGTCCGGTAAGTCACATCGTCATAACACGTCCGCGCGCGCTCCGACACACTGATCGGGACGATATCGTCCTGCGTCCCGTGGAGCAGCAGGACCGGTCCCTTGTACGCGCCGATCTCCGCGAACGGGTCCACGTCCCAGACGTCCCGGTAATAGCACGGCCCGAGCGGCACGTCCCATTTCACGGTCGCCGTCACCGCCTCCTTCGACGGGAACAGCGCGCGGCACAGCGCCTGATAGCGCAGGGCAGGGTACAGCAGGATCAGGCCCTTCACCTGTCCTTTCAGCCGCGCGGCGCCCATGGCCGCCACGAATCCGCCCAGGCTCTCGCCCCAGAGGTACACCGCGGCCGGATCCACGAAACCCTGCGCCAGCAGCTGCGGGAACAGCGCCATCAGATCCGCCAGTTCGGTCATCGGCGACATCTCCGTGGTCGCGCCGTCGCTGAGCACTGTCGGCGAACCGCCGCAGAAATCGAAAGAACAAACCGCATAGCCCGCGGCCGCGTATCGCTCCGCGCAATTCAGATTGTCCCGGTGGGAGCCGCCGAAGCCGTGGCAAATCAAAATGACCGGCCGGGGGCCTTCCCCCTCCGGGATATAGGACAGACTGTATATTTTTTTGTCTCCGTTGCGGAACCAGATCTCTTTTTGCAAAAACATAACCGCCTCCCGGTGCGTGGTAGGTGAAACCATAATGGCACAGATAGGGGGCGGCGTCAAGAGGGTGGGTCATGGGTGGGTTATGGGGACGGTTCTCGGTGGGCGATTTTGTC
>JAFRNR010000003.1 GCA_017430085.1 Lachnospiraceae bacterium
CCGCATGTCTTGTGTTATAGTAGCCACGATGGAAGTCCTCCTTAGGTTTTTTGTTGTGGTGACTTAATCCTAACACAAGTTGGCACTTCCATCTTTTTTATTGTGGAAGTCGGTGTAACATATGTATTGTAATCCTACAATGAGGGGCGGCCTGAATGCCGTCCCCCCTTGTTTTATCAGGCGCATACTGCTATAATGTTTCCGCATCGAGCGGCTTCGCGCCGCCCCTTTTTATCACGCCCGCCGGGCGCCAGGAAAGGACGATCCCATGCGCACCATCAAAACCGTCTTCAAAATCGGCCAGGGTCCCTCCAGTTCCCATACCGTCGGCCCCTTCCGCGCCGCTCAATGGTTCAGGGACCACAACCCGGAGGCGGACGCCTTCGAAGTGACCCTTTACGGCTCCCTCGCCTATACCGGCGAAGGACACGGGACCGGAAAGGCCATCCGCCGCATCCTGCCCGAAGCGAAACTGATCTTCGACAAGGAAACGGCCGACCTGCCCCATCCCAACACGATGCTGTTCCGGGCCTTCCGCGACGGCCATCTGCTGGCCGAAAAGCAGATCATGAGCATCGGCGGCGGCTCCATCCGCTGGCCCCGCGGCCGGACCGGGGAGGAGCGCGAGATCTACCCGCAGACGAGTTTCGGGGAAATGCGCTACTACTGCTATCAGGGCGGTATCCGCCTGCTGGATTTCATCAAACAGACGGAAGGCCCCGGCCTGACGCCTTATCTGGCCACGGTCTGGGATGCGATGAAGGACGCCGTCGAACGCGGCCTGCAGGCGGAGGGCGTCCTCCCCGGGGGCCTCAATCTGAACCGCCGCGCCGCCGATCTGTACAACACCCGCTGCTACAACGAGAGTTCGGACCTGACCATGAACCGCACCATTGCCGCCTATGCCTACGCCGTGAGCGAGGAAAACGCGGCGGAGGGCGTGGTGGTGACCGCCCCCACCTGCGGCGCCTGCGGAGTGCTGCCCGCCGTGCTTTACTACATGGAGCATGATCGGGGCTTTCCGGAGGAAGAGATCCTGGACGCGCTGGCGGTGGCCGGCCTGATCGGCAACGTGATCCGCACCAACGCCTCGGTCTCCGGCGCGGAATGCGGCTGCCAGGCCGAGATCGGCTCCGCCTGCTCCATGGCGGCCGCGGCGCTGGCCAGCCTCTACAAACTGGACGACAACCAGATCGAATACGCGGCGGAGACCGCGATGGAGCACTCGCTGGGCCTCACCTGCGACCCGGTGAACGGCCTCGTGCAGATCCCCTGCATCGAGCGGAACGCGGTCGCCGCGATGCGCGCCGTCAGTTCCGTGAACCTCGCCCACTTCCTGACCGGCACCCGGAAGATCTCCTTCGACGAAGTCGTGCAAACGATGTACCGGACCGGCAAAGACATGGATAAAAAGTACCGCGAAACCTCCCACGGCGGCCTGGCGGCGCTGTATCATTACGAACAGGAGTCCTGAACATGTCCGAATCTTCCCTGACCCCCGGCAAGCACTTCCCGGCGGACCTGACGCCGCCCACCCGCGGGGAGATCCTGTCCCTTCTGGCGCAATACGGATACGCCGGAGCGGGCGATATCCGCCTGATCGATACGTCACACGACGCGGACGACATCCGCCTGAACTACATCATCGGCCGCCGTTTTGTCCTGCGCCTGGTGAAAGCGCCGGACATGACTGAGCAGCGCCTCGCCGACCTGAACCGCCTGATCGGCCGCTACCGGCGGTTCGGCCTCTTCTGCCCGGCTTTCCTGCCGGACCCGAAAGGCCGCTTTTTCCACGCCCGCGGCCCGCTTTCCGTTTATCTGGCAGAATACGCGGACTTCCCTCTGATGTATGATCTGATGCAGGAAAAGCCGCCGCGCATCGACAGCGCGGCCCTCTGGCAGGAAGTCCTGGACAGCGTCGCCCTCTTCGCGGAGCGCTACCGGAACGTGGATCTTTCCGACACGATGGGCATGTACAGCCTGTTCGATCTGAGCCCCTTCGACAAGGAGGAAGGGATCGACGAGAAGCAGCAGAATTTCGACCGCCTGATCCGCGCGCTGAACGATATTGGGGAAACTTCCCTGGCAGCCCGCCTGACGCAAAAACATGACGCCGTCCGCGCCGCCCTCCGTGCCGTCTACAAATCCCTCCCCCGCTGCGTCTTCCAGGGCGATGAGAACTCCAGCAACGTACTGGTGGGGCCGGACGGCCACCTGGCCGGCTTCATCGACTTCAACCTGTCCGGCACGGAAGTGATCGTGAACCAGTTCGCCAACCTGGGCGGCGGATTTATGGAAGAAGTCGAAGAACCCGTCGGCGCAGCCGTGCGCCTGGAGCACGCGCTGGCAGAGTACCGCCGGTACCAGGGCCGCATGCTGACGCTCTACCACGCTACGGAGACCGAAAAGACAGCGCTCGGCGGGTACACCTGGATCGCGCTGGCCGCCGGCTGGCCGCAGGTATGTTTCTTCCTGGACGGACTGAAAAACGGAAAGCTGAAGGTTGAGGTCCTCGAATTGCTGGGGATGCTGGCAGACCTGCCGGAAGAGGCGCTGATGCTGTAAACCTTACAAACCCCGGGCCGTTGAAACAACGGCCCCTGCAACGGATTTGACTTCGGGCCGTTGAAACAACGGCCCCTGCGAATGACAAAAGGGCAGCTGCGGGCCGCCTTTTTTTCGCACGAAAAATGGACGGGCTGAAACCGAACTTCACCCGCCCGGAAGTTTTCCTGCTTCCTCGAATTTCCGTAGAACGGATCGTGATCTCCTTGCCTGACCGAAAACCATGCAGGATAAAGGATAACGCAAAAGAATAACGGATAACACGGACTTTGGACCGGATCCTTTATAGCGCAGTGTTCTCAGTGAGAACTAAAAGAGGAAACAGCGGAAAAGGGGCTCTCTCCTTACTCTTCCACTTCGAACTGGACCGTGGTGTTGACGAGGTCCAGGGCGTTCTGGGCGCGGCCGAGTTCGTCGGCGACGGCGTCATAATCCGCCGCGACCTGTTCCGGGTCGTAGTTGACCAGGGTGTATTCCACCAGGTTGCTGTTGTAGCGGGCCACGCGGGTGCGGGGCAGGACATCCTTCATGCCGGCGAGTTTCTGCTTTTTCGCCGTCAGCTGCGGCAGATAGATCAGCATCTGGTCGATCGTCATGTCAAAACCGGGGATCTGCGTGCTGCAGTTGAACCGGTTGACGGCGTGCTTGACGCGGCGGATCTCCGCCTCCAGCGCGTTCATGGCAGCCTGCGTTTCCGCGTAATCGTACGCCGGGCGCAGTTCCTCTTCGTTTTCGCCCGCGGAGACCGTGAACTGCCGGCTCAGGCTCTCCCGGTTCTGCAGGGAATTCAGTTCTTCGTTCAGTTTTCGCAAGTATTTGGCCGCTTCGGCGGATGTCATCAGCATGGTCTTCCTCCTGTCTGCTGTTCGCTTTCATTCTGCCGCCATTATACGGCCAAATCCGATTTTTCTCAATAATCTCTTTACTTTTTTATGCGTTTCCGATACAATATTTCAGGAACTTACATGCGATCCTGCATAAGCCATACATTCAAGGAGGTACTACGATGGGCAAATCCAATACTTTAGCCGCCATGATCGCCGGCGCCGCCATGGCCGGCGGCCTTATCTATCTGAAAAAGATGTCCGAAAAGCAGCAGAAAACCGCTGCGGAATCTCTGGACGCCGAACTGGACGATCTGAAGCGATCCGCCGAAGAAGAACATTCCTGGAAAGCCACCTACACCATCGACGGCGAAGAGCTGGACGCGGAAGAGATCAAGGCCCGCTTCAAAGAAGAAGCATCCAAGGCCATGGAGCATTTCCGTGAGGACGCGAAGAACGCCTCTGAAGACATCCTGGCCGGTCTGAAGAAGGCCCTGGCCGACGTGAAGGAAGCCGTGGAAGGCGCCAAGAAAGCCGCCGCCGAGCGCAAGGCCGCCGCCAACGAAGAGGAACCGGTCGATGCGGCGTTTGAGGAATTCAAGGATGCCGTGGAAGACGTCAAGGAAGAGATCCGCGATACCGTAGAGGAAGTGAAGGACTCTCTGGACTGATCCGGCCGCCCGTTCCTTCCGGACGGAAAAGGGGGCTGCCCGATTTGAGGCAGTCCCCTTTTTGGTGCTCTGTCTGCTTTCTCAGCCGTTCAGGCCGATCAGCGCGGCCAGGTCTTCGATGGTCTTGCAGTAATGCTCGCAGTTCGCGCGCATGAACGATTCCACGGCGGGGTACTCTCCCGCCCAGCCCGCGGCGGCGAAGGGCACGCCCGCGGCCCGCGCCATGTCGTAGCCGGGCTTGAGGTCGTCCACGACCAGGACTTCCTCCGGCCGCAGGCCGAAACGTTCCAGGATCGCATGCACGCTGTGCGGTTCCGGCTTGCGGATAGGCTTGGGCACTTCCCAGCCGAACAGCATGTCCGGTTCGGGCAGGCCGTTCGCTTCGTAATCCCGGCGGATGTAGTCGCTGAAGGAATGCGAGACGACGCAGAGCAGGACGCCGGCGCGGCGGACCTCCCAGAGCAGGTCCTTCATGGCCGGGTAGGCGCGGGGGATGTGATGGTGCACGTATTCGCGCCAGAACGCTTCCTCCTCTTTCATCTCCTCCTCATTCAGTCCGACGATCTCCTGGAAAAAGGGCAGGACGCCGGGGGAGAAATTGTAGGTGAAATACTGTTCCAGCGTGATGTCCGTGCCTCCGCGGAGCTGTTCCATGAACGCCAGGAAGGCCGGATAGTGCACCGTCGCGGTGGAATCCACCACCGTATCGTCATGGTCCAGGATCAGGCATTTGTAATTCATAGGCATCTCAGACGGAAAAGGGCGGCGCGGAGCCGCCCCGAAAGCTTTATTTGTTGGCTGCGGGCAGTTTGAAGCTGCTCTTCAGCGGTACGATGCGGTTGAAGACCGGAGCGCCGGGCTTGGAATCGTGGGAGTCCGCACAGAAGTAGCCGTTCCGGACGAACTGGAAGCGGTCGAACGGCTTCGCTTCCATCAGGAGCGGTTCGACCACGCAGTTTTCGCAGACGGTCAGGGAGTGCGGGTTCAGGTTCAGGCCGCCTTCTTCGTTGAACATGCCCTTCTCTTCGTCGATCAGGTTTTCGTACAGGCGGGCGGTCACATGGCCGGCCGTGGCAGCTTCCACCCAGTGGATGGTGCCTTTGACTTTGCGGCCTTCGAAGCCGGAGCCGCTCTTCGTTTCCGGATCGTATGTGCAGCGCACGAGGGTGACGTTGCCGTTCTCGTCGGTCTCGTAGCCGGTGCATTTCACGAAGTAGGCGCCCATCAGGCGGACTTCATTGCCCGGGAAGAGGCGGAAATATTTCTTCGGCGGGTCGATCATGAAGTCTTCGCGCTCGATGTACAGTTCACGGCTGAAAGGCACGAGGCGCTCGCCCAGTTCCGGGTTCTCCAGGTTGTTGGGGATGCTCAGCTGCTCGATCTGGCCTTCCGGATAGTTTTCGATGACCAGCTTCACCGGGTCCAGGACCGCCATAAGGCGCGGCACCTTTGTCTTTAAATCCTCGCGGATGCAGTATTCCAGGGCCGGCAGCTCCGCGATGGAGTTGGCCTTGGAGACGCCGCACATCTCCACGAACATCTTGATGGATTCGGGCGTGTATCCGCGGCGGCGCAGGCCGCTGATGGAGACCAGGCGCGGGTCGTCCCAGCCGTCCACGATGCCGTTTTCCACCAGGCGCTTGATGTAGCGCTTGCCCGTGACGACGTCCTTCAGGTACAGTTTGGCGAATTCGATCTGACGCGGCGGGTTCTTGAAGTCGCAGTTGATCTTCACCCAGTCGTAAAGCGGCCGGTGGTCCTCAAATTCCAGCGTGCAGATGGAATGCGTGATGCCTTCGATGGCGTCCTCGATCGGGTGCGCGAAGTCGTACATCGGGTAGATGCACCAGGTGTCGCCGGTGTTGTAGTGCGGCACGTGGGCTACGCGGTAGATGACGGGGTCGCGCATGTTCATGTTGGAGGAGGCCATGTCGATCTTCGCGCGCAGGACCTTCTCGCCGTCCGCGTATTTGCCGTCCTTCATCTCCAGGAACAGGCGGCGGTTCTCCTCGATGGAGCGGCTGCGGCAGGGGCTCTCCTTGCCGGGCTCGGTCAGGGTGCCGCGGTATTCGCGGATCTGATCCGCGGAGAGGTCGTCCACGTAGGCCAGGCCTTTATCGATGAGCAGCAGGGCGCATTCGAACATCTTCTGGAAATAATCCGAAGCGTAGAACAGGCGGTCCTCCCAGTCCGCGCCGAGCCAGCGGATGTCCGTCAGGATGGACTCCATGTACTCGGTCTTTTCCTTGGTGGGGTTGGTATCGTCGAAGCGCATGTTGAACTTGCCGCCGTACTTCACCGCCAGGCCGTAGTTCAGCAGGATGGACTTGGCGTGGCCGATGTGCAGGTAGCCGTTGGGTTCCGGAGGAAAGCGGGTGCATACGTGATCGTATACGCCTTCCGCCAGGTCTTCGTCGATAAACTGCTCAATAAAGTTTTTTGAGGTATTTTCTTCCATGTTTTTGCTCCTTCCTCGGCTCGTAGGGGCCGTTGTGCCAACGGCCCGGATAGTTTCTCCTGTATCTTCACGGTAAAACGGTAATGTCTGTTGCACGGGCCGGCGGCCCGGAATATTCCTCTCTTTTCCCGTCAGAACGGCAAGGTCTCCTGCATGGGCGGCGGATTGAATCCGAGGTGTTCATACGCCCGGGCTGTCACCGTCCGGCCGCGCGGCGTGCGCTTGAGGAAGCCGTTCTGCAGCAGATACGGTTCCACCACGTCTTCCATGGTGCCCGCGTCTTCGCCCAGCGCGGCGGCCAGGGTGTCCAGGCCGACGGGGCCGCCCGCGTAGTTTTCGATGATCACGCGGAGCATGTTCCGGTCCGTCCGGTCCAGGCCGAGCGCGTCCACCTGGAGGATCTTCAGCGTCTCGTCCGCGATTTCCCGGGTGATCTCGCCGTCGTAACGGACCTGCGCGAAATCGCGCACGCGCTTTAAGAAGCGGTTGGCCAGGCGGGGCGTCCCCCGGGAACGGGAGGCGATCTCCATGGCCCCGGCTTCGTCGATGCCGACGCCCAGGACACGCGCGGAGCGCTCCACGATCACTTTCAGTTCCTCCGGCTTATAGAACTCCAGCCGGTGCACCACGCCGAAGCGGTCGCGCAGCGGGGCGGTCAGCATGCCGGCCCGCGTGGTGGCGCCCACCAGCGTGAACGGCGGGAGTTTGTAGCGCACGGAGCGCGCGCCGCTTTCCTTGCCCAGCACGATATCCACCACGAAATCCTCCATGGCCGGATACAGCACTTCCTCCACCTGGCGGTTCAGGCGGTGGATCTCATCGATGAACAGCACGTCGCCGGGCTTCATCCCGGAGAGCACGGCCACCAGTTCGCCGGGCCGCTCGATGGCCGGGCCGGAGGTGACTTTCATGTTGGCCCCCATCTCGTTCGCGATGATCCCCGCGAGCGTGGTCTTGCCCAGGCCGGGCGGGCCGTAGAGCAACACGTGGTCCAGCGGCTCCTGGCGCGCTTTCGCCGCTTCTATGTAAACTTTTAAGGTGTTTTTCAGTTCTTCCTGGCCGATGTATTCCGCCAGGACCCGCGGGCGCAGGGACAGTTCCAGTCTGTCTTCTTCCGGCAGGCGTTCGGTGCTGATGGTGCGTCTTTCCATGTTCCTGCCTCCTTAAAACATCGCCAGTTTCCGGAACGCCGCTTCCAGGATCTGGTCCACGGTCCAGTCCTCGTCCGCTTCCAGGCTGCGCACGGTCTTCAGGGCTTCCGAGGAGCTGTAGCCCAGCGCCTGCAGGGCCGCCACAGCCTCGGAGAAGGCGTCGGTGACGACGACGGGCGCGCCGGCCGCCTTGCCGGGACCGGTGACCAGCTGGGAAACGTCGATCTTGTCCTTCATTTCCAGGATCAGTTTTTCCGCCGTCTTCTTGCCCATGCCGGGCGCCTGCGCGATGGCTTTCGCGTCGCCGGCGATGACCGCCAGCCGCAGTTCGTCCACGCTCAGCGTCCCCATCACGGAGACCGCCAGCTTGGGGCCGATGCCGCTCACTTTGATGAGCTGCATGAACAGGTTCCGGGCTTCGCGGTCCGAAAAGCCGTACAGCTTCTGCGAGTCCTCGCCCACCTGATAATAGGTGTACAGTTTTACTTCCTCGCCGGGAGCGGGCAGTTCCGCGCGGAGCGAGGCCGGAATGATCAGGTGGTAGCCGACGCCGCCGGCTTCCAGCACCGCGCCTTCTTCCGTATATTCGGTCAGGATGCCCTTGACGTAATAGATCATCCGTTTTCCTCCCAGACGATGGTGAAGGGGCCGTCATTGATCAGGCTGATCTCCATGTGCGCCCCGAACACGCCGGTCTGCACCGACGGATCGGTCTGCCGGCAGATATCTACAAAATATTCATACAGCCGCTCGGCTTTTTCGCCGCCCGCCGCGTTGGTGAAGCTGGGGCGGTATCCCTTGCGGCAGTCCGCGTACAGCGTGAACTGCGAGACCACCAGGAGCTGTCCGCCGACGTCCGCCAGGGACAGGTTCGTCTTGCCTTCCGCATCCGGGAAGATGCGGAGGCCCAGCATTTTCTTTGCGAGGCGGTCCGCCTGCGCTTCGGTATCGGTCTGGGACACGCCCAGCAGGACCAGAAAGCCCTTTCCGATGCGGCCTACGGTTTTGCCTTCCACTGTCACAGCGGCTTCCGTCACCCGCTGCACTACGATCTTCATACGCGCCTCCTTCCGGTCTCCCGCGTCCGCTTCCCGGTGCTTACGGCACGGACGGGAGCGTGGAATCCGCGGCCGTGGTCTCCGCCGGTTCCGTCGGGGCGGTGGTGGGCGGGACGGTGGTCTCGCGGGTGCGGGTCGGCGGCGTTTCGGCCTTGATGGTCACAGTGATGCGCGGGCCGGGCAGCGGGATGAAGATCTCCTCGTCCTCGCAGTGGACCTCCACCGGCAGGATGTAGGTGCCGGGGTTGTTCGCATAATCCGTCACGTCGATGGACAGGCTGATCGTGTCGGGATCGAACGCCTGGAAGTCGTCTTCCAGACCGCGGATGCTGACGGTGACGGGAAGGTCGAATTCATAGCGGTACCCGTCTTCATCCCCGATCAGCCGCACATTGCGCACCGAGAATTCCCGGACGACCAGTTCATCCACCTGGAGGGTCACCGTGAACAGCGTTTCCTGGCCGTCCATGAGTTCGATGCCGTCGGGCAGGAAATAGGCCAGATCCAGTTCGAAGTCTTTGTCTTCCGTGACATCGGTCAGGTTCAGCGAGCCCGGGGTGATGGTCACGGCGGCCAGGTCGGCCAGCCGGCTCTTCAGGCCCTTCACCTGGACCGTGGGCAGCAGGCTGTGTCCCGTGTAGCGGTAGCCATCCGGCACCTGGGACTTCAGTTCGTCCACGGCCTCCTGGCTGATCACTACCGGCACCGTCTTCATGGTCTGGATCTCCACGGTGACCATGACGCTGTTCGTGCTGACCTTGGTGTCCTTGTAACTGTCGAGATGGAGTTCATCCCCCGTATTGGTAAAGTACTGCAGGACCGATTCGACCTGCGAACTTTCTGTCATCTGCGAGACGTCCACTTCCGCCACCACGCTGCCGATCCGGTCCAGCACGGAGCTGGGGGCCGTGACCCGCACGGTGCGCGGCGCGACTGACAGGCTGCCCACGAAATAGCCGTCCGGCGGCGTTTCCTCGGACTGAATAGTGATGATGAAGTTCTTGGACACGATGTTCTCATACCGGATGGTCACAGCGTTATTGACCAGGGTGATCTGGCTGTCACTGATCGCGGGATTGGAGCAGGTCACGCGGACGGGCACCGCCCCGTTGACGTCCACCATTTCCTGGATATCCGCCGTCGCGGTGAAATCGGAAGTCTTCAGGCTCTGCACCAGCGAGCGCGCGCCGGTCACGCGGATGTTCACCGTGGGATTATCGCCGCCTTCCACGGAATAGCTTTTGCCCGACTGGGCCAGCAGGTCCTCGTTCAGGAGCTTCACGGGAACGTTGTAGATCGGCTGGGTATCCGTCGGGTCCGCCAGGCTGATGATCACGAGCCAGGCGATGACGGCCAGTACGACGGACAGCAGTTTCAGCGGCCAGTTATTCAGTAATTTCTTCAGCATCCTGCTCTCCTTTCCCGCTGTTTTCCGTCACATCCGCCGGCTGGGGCGTTTCCTGTGCGGCGCCCCGGGGTCTTCTTCTGCGGCTCCGGCGTTTCTCCACTTCCTGCAGCAGCAGGTCCGAGGAGAAGTCATTTTCGATCTTCTGCAGTTCTTCCCGCAGGGCGTCCGGCGTCAGGTCGTGCAGCAGTTTCCCGCCGCGGGCCAGCGACACGCTGCCCGTTTCTTCAGAGACCACCACGATCCAGCTGTCCGTTTCTTCGCTGAGGCCGATGGCTGCCCGGTGGCGGGTCCCCAGGTCCTTGTTGATCTCGGTATTGGAGGACAGCGGCAGATAGCAGGTGGCCGCCGTCACCTTGGTCCCCTGCAGGATCACCGCGCCGTCATGCAGCGGCGTGTTCTTTTCGAATATATTGATCAGCAGCGCACTGGTCAGCACGCCGTCGATGCGGATACCCGTATTGATGTACTGGCCCAGTTCGATCTCCCGTTCCAGGCAGATCAGCGCGCCGGTCTTGTTGCGGCCCATGATGTAGCTGGCTTCCACGATCTCCTCCACGGCTTCGGGCGGATACATTTTTTCCGTCTGCGAGCGGTTGGAGCGCATGAAATAACGGATATACTTGCCCTGTCCGATCTGCTCCAGCGCCGCGCGCAGCTCCGGCTGGAACAGGACCAGGAGGGCGATCACCAAAATGCTCAGCGTCCTGTCTGCGATATAGGAAATGACGTTCAGTTCGAACACATTGGCCAGCAGCACGAAGACCAGCAGGACGACGACGCCGCGCAGCAGCACCCAGGCCCGGGAGCGCTTGATCCAGATGATCAGATAATAAATCAGGAAGGCCAGGACCAGGATCTCGATGATATTTTTAGGGGCGATCCGGATCGCCTGGACCTGGTGCCAGAGAGATCTCAGGAATTCACGTATCCCGCTCAGCATTCACCGCATCCTCCTTTTCTGTATTTTCATCCGGCGTTTCCGCCGCGGCGGCGTTCCGTTTCCGGTCCCTGACGGACAGGGCGATCTTCGGCACCGCCTTTACGTAATAGTAGTATTCATCATCCTCAAACTGCACGTTTTCCGTCTTCGCGTAATTCAGGAAGCGGTGCGCAAAGGAGATCATCAGCGCGATCAGCAGCGAGACCAGGCTGCCCCAGACCAGGCTCTCCGGGCCGGCCGGCCGCCGCAGGAAGTCAAAGATGCCGGCCAGCAGCAGGGGATCCAGCACGGCGCCGAAGCCCACCGCGATCTGCGGCGCGTAATCCACCTTGAGGCGGCTGATCAGGTACACGACCAGCGTGGTCAGGCAGAAGCAGAGCACGACCGTCATCAGCTGCGGGTGCTCGGCCATTCCCTTCAGCAGGAAGAACAGGCGCTGCACCAGCGTATCGCCCTCCGGCGCGGTCAGGTACTCCAGGTTCCGGGAAAGGAACTGCAGCAGGTAGAAAATGACCACGCCGCTCCCCACCGAAACGAAACCGCTCAGCACGCCTGTCACGCCGACGACCAGCGGGACCAGGAAGGGGACCTTCCAGAGGAACAGGATGGGCAGCACCACCAGGGCCAGCCCCGAGCCGGGCAGCAACAGGTAGCGGGCCAGCGCCAGGATCAGCAGGACCACGAAGGTGAATGCCGCGGCCTCCAGAGACAGGGCGCTCAGCTGGGCCAGCAGCCAGACCGCGGCCAGGAAGCTCAGATATTTCCAGGGCAGCACGGAAGCCAGCAGGGAGATGGCCGCCACGACGATGAAGCGGAGCAGGAAGGCTCGCCCGGGGAAATACTGATTGATGTAGGAGAAGGCGCAGAAAGCCACGGCGCATTTCGCCGCCATGGTCAGGTAAACGCACCAGGAGGCGTAAAAGCGCTTGACAGCACGCCAGATCAGGACCAGTTTATCTAAAAATGCACTCATTCTTTCCCCCGGCTCCGTTTTTCTCTCTTCTCAAGATTATCCAGAGCTTCTTCCAGCGCGTAGATCCGGTTCAGCTTGCGGAGGCTGCTTTTTTCGGCCTCCTGCTTCCGGTACGCTTTTTTGTACAGCCAGACGTGGGACAGGGCCGTCACGAGCAGGCAGGCGATCAGGACCAGCAGGTAGACGCGCAGCAGGGTCATCCCCAGCGCCAGCAGGTCCGCGATCCTGAAGCGGACGGTCCAGTCATCGCCATAGGCCACCAGTCCGGTCAGCACCGCCAGGATGTAGGTGATGGTCACCGCGAAGAAGGCTTTCCACAGTTCCAGGCTCAGGTAATCATCGAACCAGTAATTTCTGGTAATGAAACTGAGCCGGGGGTCTTTCTTCTCCTCCAGGGCCAGTCTCGTCATGATGATCACTTTGTCTTTCTGCAACATAAAACCCTCCCGGCCGTTCGCCTGGACATAAGTGTATAACATCATAGCACATTCCGGAACAAAAAAAAAGAAAAAAAGGTCCTCAATTTCAGCAGAAATTAAGAACCTTTTGTGAACAGAACCTTACTGGATCTCCAGAACGGTCAGATGGATCTCCCCGACGGGCACTTCCACGGTCACCTGATCCCCGACCTTGCGGCCCAGCAGGCTGCGGCCGATGGGGGACTCGTTGGAGATGCGGCCCTGCGCGGCGTTGGCTTCAGAGGAGCCCACGATGTGGTATTCGATCTCCCGCTTCATCTCTTCGTTCCGGACGCGCACGGTGTGGCCGACGTTGACGGCGTCCTCCGTGATGGCTTCGGTGTCGATGACTTCGGCGTTCTTGACGATGGCTTCGAGTTCGGCGATGCGGGCTTCGATGGCGCGCTGCTCGTCACGGGCCACGTCGTATTCCGCGTTTTCGGAGAGGTCGCCCTGTTCTCTGGCTTCCTTGATCTTCTTGGCGATCTCCTTGCGGCTCTGTAAGGTCAGTTCGGACAGTTCCGCCTTCAGCGCTTCCAGGCCTGCCCGGGTCACGATTTTCTTTTCCATACTGCTGTAATTCCCTTTCTGTATCACGGCGATGTTGCATCGTCCGCCTATTATACTTCCCGTCTCAGGACTTGTCAACCGCTCCTTTTTCCAAAAAAGCGAGGACGAAAGCCTCCGCGTCCTGCGCCGTGCTGACGGTAGCCGCCTGCTTGCGGAGCGCCGCCCCGCCGGTCATGCCCGCGGTGTACCAGGCCAGGTGCTTGCGGAGCTCGCGGCAGCCGGTGCGCTCGCCTTTTTCTTCCAGTTCCAGGGCGATGTGTTCGCGGATGACCTGCGCCATCTCTTCCCGCGAAGGGCGGGGCGGCACAGGCTTTCCTTCCCAGGCGGCCCGGATCTCCCGGAACAGCCAAGGGTTACCGCGGGCGGCCCGGCCTGCCATGATGCCCGCGACGCCGCTCTCCTCTTTGAGGCGCATCGCGTCCTCCGCGGACGCGATGTCGCCGTTGCCGATCACCGGGATGCTGAGCGCTTCGCGGATGCGGGCGATCTCCTCCCAGTCCGCGCGGCCGCCGTACATCTGCGAGCGCGTGCGCCCGTGCACGAACACCGCGGCGGCGCCGGCTTCCTCCGCGATCAGGGCGATCTCCCGGCCGCAGAGGCGGTCCGACGTCACGCCGATGCGCATCTTCACGGTCAGGGGTTTGTCCAGCGCGCGGCTCATCGTACGGACGATGGCCCGGACCAGGTCCGGCTGCTCCAGCAGCGCGGAGCCTTCGCGGTTGCCGACGATCTTGGGCATGGGGCAGCCCATGTTCAGGTCGATGAAATCGTAATCCGCCTGCTGCCGCACCGCCATGTCGGCCAGGATCTCCGGATCGGAGCCGAACAGCTGCAGGCCCAGGATGCCCCGGTCCATCGGGCGGCGGAGCAGTTTTTCCGTCCCGCGGTTATGATAATACAGGGCCTTGGCGCTGACCATCTCGGTCACGGCGGCGCCGGCCCCCTGCTCCGCGCACAGGCGGCGGAACGGGGCGTCCGTCACGCCCGCCATCGGCGCCAGAAACACCGGCAGGTCTATTTCGCACGTTCCGATCTTCATGCTTTCGCCCCGAAAAAGGCCAGGTAGAAAGCCTTCAGCTGCAGGAACAGCATCTCTTTTTCCTTCTGCAGGCGCGAGACGGCCAGGCCGGCCTCGATCTCGTCAAAATAAAAGTCGCCCTCGTCCGGGATCAGCTGCACGGACAGATCGCCGGTCTCCGCAAAGACCAGCAGGACGGTCCCGCCGACCTGCTCCGCGAAGACCGCCAGCGCGGCCTTGAGTTCCTGCTGCACCGTTTCCGGCAGCATCCCGTAGCGCGGGTTCATGTAAAATTTCTGCATTTTTCCGCCGGCTCCGCACAGGACCAGTTCTTCGTTCATGGCGCATTCCTCCCGATAACAGGCAAACTATAACAGAGTTTTTTTCAAAAAACAAGGAATCGCTGAAACTTCCGGAGCGAAAAAGAGGCCATTCGGGGACTGTCCCCCAATGGCCTCTTTATCCGCCGTCTGCCGGCTGATCAGTCTACCGTGTAAGGCAGCAGAGCCAGGTTTCTGGCGCGCTTGATGGCGGTGGTCACCATACGCTGGTGCTTCGCGCAGGTCCCGGTCACCCGGCGGGGCAGGATCTTGCCGCGCTCGGAGATGAACTTGGACAGGCGGTTCACATCCTTGTAATCCACTTCGCCTTCGGGTCCGCAGAAGGCGCAGACTTTTTTCTTGCGGCGCATCATGTTGTGCTTTCTGGGAGCGGCGCCTTTATCGTTCTTAGCAAATGCCATGGTAATACCCTCCTGATTTTAGAAAGTGAACGGGATGCCTTCGTCGTCGCCGCTGTCGGGCAGGTTCATAAAGCCTTCATTGACAGGGGCGGAAGGTCTTCCCTGGAACTCGGAGTTCCCTTCGCTGCGGCCGCCGGACGCGTTCTTACTTTCCGCGAACTCGATCTCTTCCGCAATGATCTGCACCGAGCTGACCTTCTGGCCGTCGCGATTGGTGTAATTATCGTTCTGGATCCGGCCGGAAAGCAGCACCTTGGTGCCCTTCTTTAAATACTTTTCCACGAATTCTCCCTGCCGTCCGAAGGCCGTGCAGTTGAAGAAATCGGCTTCCGCGCCGTCCTGGCCGCGGCGGAAACGGCGGTCCACCGCGATGCTGAACCGGGCGATCGCCAGGGAGTTTTCCCCGGTGGAATACCGGACTTCCGGATCCCGGGTCAGACGTCCCATTAAAATAACCTTATTCATGCGTTCCTCTCTTACTCTTCTATGCTGATGCACAGGAAACGGATCACCTGCTCCATCAGGCGGACGTTTTCTTCCACCCGGGCAGGAACAGACGGTTCTGATTCGAAACGAATGAAGGTGTAGAAGCCCTCGGTCATCTTCTGGATCTCATACGCGAGCTTCTTCTTCCCCCAGTCGTCCACATTGGTGATCGTGCCGCCGTCGCGGGTGATGAACTCCTGCACTCTTTCCAGGGCGGAAGCTCTTTCCTCGTCGGTGATGGCACTGCTCAGAACAACGGCTAATTCGTACTTGTTCATGCTTAACCTCCTTTTGGACTATTGGCCTTCCCGGTGCGGGAAAGCAAGGATCGTGATATGTCACAGGCAAGTATATTACCACTGAAAAAGCGGAAATGCAAGCGGTTTTTTCAGTTTTCCCAACAAAATTTACGGGGCGGGGCAAAGAAAAATACGGGTCACAGACAGACTTTCGCGACCCAGGTGAACAGGGCCAGCAGCAGGGTCAGCACGGTCTTCCGGATCCCGCGCCTCCAGAAGCCTTTTTCGCCGCGGACGAATTCGGAGACGGCGCCCGTCAGGTAGTAGACGCCGGCGCCGCCCGCGATCAGCCAGACATAGTGCAGCGAGCCTTTGATCAGGCACAGCAGGGCGGCCGCCGCCATCAGGAGGCAGACCAGGACGCAGATGATGTTTTCCAGAGTGTCCAGCTGCTGGACGCGTCGTCCCATAGTGTAATCGTCCTCTTAAAAACGGGCCGTTGAGACAACGGCCCCTACGAATTTCCTTAAAAACGGAGAAGGGCTGTAAGCCGGGTTCTGTCGTGAATGATCATCTGTCTGGTCCTGCCGTTGCCGGCAGGCTCTAGCGCACTACCCGAAAGCAGACGGGCCGCCTTATGCCTTCTGTTTGTGCTTGCTTCGGATGGGGTTTGCAGAGCGCCGCCCGTTACCGGCCGGCCGGTGGTCTCTTGCACCGCCTTTTCACCCTTACCGGATCGCTCCGGCGGTATCTTTCTGTTGCACTTTCCCGGGAGTCGCCTCCGCCGGACGTTATCCGGCATCCTGCCCTGTGAAGCCCGGACTTTCCTCGTGTCCCGTTAGGACCCGCGATCATTCACCCTTCTCCGCGAAAGACAAGATAGCACGGTTCCGCCGAAAAGGCAAGAGCCGGAGCGGATCCGTCAGCGGTTCTTTTTGCGTTTGAGGAAGCGGGAGAAAAAGCGGCCCGACAGCGTCTTCTGGAACAGGTCCCGCAGCAGCAGGATTTCTTTTTCCGTCACGGCGCGCTTGGGCATGATGTACGTCTCCTGATTGTTAATGTACAGCATGTACAGGTCCGTCAGTTCAAACACGAACGCCAGGTCTTTGACGGCCACTTTGCTGCGGATCTCCTTTTCCGGGATCTCCACTTCCACATGGGCGCGGTCGATCGTGATGACCGTATCCTTGCCCAGCAGCGTTTCCGGATCCTTAATATACCGGCGGATCCTCGTCTCCGTGCCCGCGCACAGGATGATCAGCCAGACCGCGTAGCCGCCGACAACAAAAAAGGCGACAGGGATCAGCTGTACGTTCAGGATCATGGTAGTGATCACGTAAATGATAAACGCGCCGAGCACCACCAGCATCAGGCGCAGACCGGTCCGGTTGCGCTGCGCCATTCCGTAGTAGGCCGCCGTCCGGTAATCTCTCAGGTTCAGTTTAAATTCCGCTCGGACAGGCATGACGATCCTCCTTTTTATCCGGGTCTCGGTCAAATGTACCATTATTCCGCGCTTTTTTCAAGTCTCCGCGCCGCGCGGGCGGGCCGCTTTTTTCTTTTCCTATCTTTTTGAAAAAACTACTGCAAATCCGCCGGAATCTGTTATAATAGACAAAGTCGGGCCTGACCCGCAAGATCGGAGGTATTCTATGTCAATTCCCAAACGTTCCGAAGTCCCGGTGGAATTCACCTGGGACGTGAGTGCCGTTTTCGAAACGGAGGCCGCCTGGGAGGAAGCGCTGGCGAAGATCCCCGCCTATGCCGAACAGCTGGCCGCTTTCCGGGGCCATCTGGGCGACAGCGCCGAAAAACTGCTCGCCTTCTTCCGGCTGGGCGACGAGATCGAGCTCCTGGCCGGCAAAGTATACAGCTACGCCAGTCTGAACAGCGACGTGGACCTTTCCAACAGCCATTATCAGGGCATGGTCGGCAAGGCCCGCAGCGCCCTGATCGGCCTGTCCCGCGCCGCCGCGTTCCAGTCCCCGGAGATCATGGCGATCCCGCAGGAAACGCTGGATCGCTTCTACGCCGAAGAGCCCGCGCTGGACGAATATAAGCGCAGCATCTACCAGATCCGCCGCCGAGCCGCGCACATCTTAAGCCCCGCGGAAGAAGCCCTGCTGGCTGCCTCCCGCGAGATCAGCGCCGCTCCGGACCGCATCGGCTCCACGCTCCGCAACACGGAAATGAAATACCCGGACGCGGTGGACAGTAAAGGCGAAGCCCACACACTGACCGGCGGCACGCTGGTCCCGCTGCTGGAAAGCGAGGACCGGACGCTGCGGAAAGACGCGTTCGAAAAGTTCTACACCCGCCTGGGCGAATTCAAAAACACCGTCGCCGCCACGCTGGAGGGCCAGTTCAAATCGCTGCTCTTCAACGCGAACGCGCGTCATTACGGCAGCACGCTGGAAGCGTCGCTGGACCACACCGAAGTGCCCGTCGAGGTTTATCACAACCTGATCGAGGCCGTGCACGGCAATCTGGATAAAATGTACCGCTACGTTGCGCTGCGCAAGCGCCTGCTGGGCGTGGATGAGCTGCACATGTACGACGTGTACCGCCCCATCATCGCCGGCAGCGACCGCAAGATCCCGTTCGAAGAAGCCAAGCAGACCGTCCTCACCGCGATGCAGGTCCTGGGCGACGACTACGTGGCCCTGCTGAACCGCGCCTTCAACGAGCGGTGGATCGACATTTACGAAAACGAAGGCAAGCGCGGCGGCGCCTACTCTTCCGGCGGCGCCCGGCCCCATCCCTACATCCTGCTGAACCACCACGATAACCTGGACAGCCAGTTCACCCTCGTGCACGAACTCGGCCACTCCATGCACAGCTGGTACAGCAAGGAGAACCAGCCCGTCTCCCAGGCGGATTACGTGATCTTCGTGGCCGAAGTCGCCTCCACCTGCAATGAAGTCCTGCTGATGCACTACCTGCTGGAGCACACCTCAGACAAGAAGGAAAAAGCCGCCCTGATCAACCATTTCCTGGACCAGTTCAAGGGCAGCGTGTACCGCCAGACCATGTTCGCGGAATTCGAGCTGATGATGGGACAGATGGCGGAGCGCGGCGAGACCCTGACCGCGGACGCCCTGTGCGCGAAATACAAAGCCCTGAATGAGCTGTACTTCGGCCCGGACATGATCTCCGACGAAGGCATCGCGATGGAATGGGCCCGCATCCCGCACTTCTTCTACAACTACTACGTCTTCCAGTATTCCACCGGCTTCTCGGCCGCCGTGGCCATCGCCCGCCGCATCCTGAAGGAAGGCGCGCCGGCCGTCGCGGATTACAAGAAGTTCCTGTCCGGCGGCGGCAGCCAGGATCCCATCAGCCTGCTGAAGATCGCGGGCGTGGACATGAGCACGCCGCAGCCCGTGAACGACGCGCTGGCCTATTTCGGAGAACTGCTGGATGAGATCGAAAGCTTAGTATAATATAAAAGATACGTAGGGGCCGTTGTTCCAACGGCCCGACAATCACAGGAGACTTGTCATGGATCAGAAAACCATCCCCGTCGCACGCAACCGCATCATGTTCCCGCTCGGCACGGTAGGCCGCGACATGATGTACCAGATGTTTACCAACTATCTCTACACCTTCGTCCTGCTCACCAAAAAACTGACCGCGGGACAGCTCTCCACCATCGCTGCGATCATGGTGGCCGCCCGGATCTTCGACGCCCTGAACGACCCGCTGATGGGCAACATCATCGACCGCACGCGCAGTAAATGGGGCAAATTCAAGCCCTGGCTGGTCATCGGCATCCTGAGCACGTCCGGCGTCATCTATGCCGCGTTCAATACGAAGCTGCAGGGCTGGCCGTTCGTCACCTTCTTCGGCGTGATCTACTTCCTGTACAGCATCACCTACACGATGCACGACATCTCCTACTGGGGCATGATCCCGTCGCTGAGCACGAACGCCAATGAGCGCAACCGCATCACCTCCCTCACGAACCTGTTCGCGGGCTTCGGCGGGACGGTGGCCAACGTGCTGATCCCCATGCTGACGGTCGGCGCCCTGACCATCGGCGGCAGCACCGTGACCGCGTACGGCACGATCGCGCTCGTCATCGCGATCCTGGCCCCGGCGTTCCTGTGCTTCACGATCTTCGGCGTGCGCGAGAACCGCGATTATGAAAAAGAGCCTGCCCCGAAGATCAGTCTCAAGAAGATCCTAAAGACCATCACGGGCAACGACCAGCTACGCTGGATCATCCCGATCTTCCTGCTGCAGCAGATCGGCAACGGCATCGTGATCGGAGGCCTCGGCCAGATCTTCATCTATTTCAAATACGGCTACGCCGGCGGCCTGTACGGCCTGTTTACCACCGTCGGCATGATGGCGACCGCCGTCCTGATGATCCTCTATCCGATGCTCTCCCGCCGGATGCAACGCAAATTCATGATGAAGAAGATGCTGATCGCGTCTCTGGCCGGCTATGGCCTGATGATCGTCGCCGGCATGGCGCTGTCCGGAAATATCGGTTTCTGGGTCATCACGCTGGGCTATATGATCGCCAACCTGGGCCAGTACGGCTTCTATCTGATTATGATGATCTCCATCCTGAACACGGTGGAATACAACGAGTACACCACCGGCTCCCGCGACGACGCGATCATCGCCTCCGTGCGGCCTTTCGTGACCAAGCTGGGCAGCGCGCTGATTGTCGTGATCACCACGGTCAGCTACCTGGTCCTCAACGTGACCGGCATCACCAACCAGATCTCCGAACTCGAAATGCAGAAAGAGCAGGGCCTGATCACGGAAGCGGCCAAACTGACGCAGATCGAGCAGGTCCTGGGCACCGTCAAGACCGGCCAGAGCATCGGCATGCTGCTAATCATGGTCCTCCTCTCCTTCCTCTTCATGCTGCTCACCTACGTGCTGTACATGAAGCACTACAAACTGGATGAGCCGGAATACGACCGGATCTGCAAAGAACTGGAAGCGCGGAAAGCCGAGGAGGAACCGGCTGCAACACCGGATGAAAAGAAAGCATCCTCAATCCCTGCTGTAGATGCGGAAGATGAACGACTGATGATCTCGCAGCTTGCAGCATTTGCCGTCTATCAGGATTCGACGCCGCACCTGATGAAGTATCTGTCGATCCTCTCCTCCCTCGGTTTTAACGGAGCAGAAGCGCGCGATCTACTGAAATTTGAGGGGGATGTGCTCAAAAAGCACAAGAAGCAATACCTGTTGGAGCCTGGTTTTACCAAATCATGGTTTATTAACCTGCGCCAGCCGTTTTTCCAGACCTACCCCAAAACCAAAGAGGACATCCTGAAAGAGCATTTCCTCACGATCAGCGAGATCTGCAAATTGATAGACGAGGCGGAATGGCATTTCTGGAACAGCCATGAGAAGGATCTCCCGGAAGACGTCTGGGAGGAGATCTTTGAGTGGCGCCTGCAGGGAAAAGGCGGCGAATTTGCCATGAAATACTTCGAGTCGATCGCATCTGAGACCGGAGTCCCCATGGAAAAGATCAGTAAATACGTTAACCGGGAAGGCTCGCATCTGAATAAATACAAATGGGGTTAATGCATAACAGTATGCTGCCTGCCTGATAGGATATCCAAAAAAGAGGCCATTCGGGAACAGTTCCCAAATGGCCTCTTTATTTTGCGGCAAAGATGACAGAGGTGCGTCCCCTGTCATTCATCACACTTTGAACACGCTGCCGCCGATGAATTCGCGCAGCAGGGAATTCTGCGGCACGAGCGTGGAGTCGATGGCGAGGAAGTAGTCCAGGAATTTGAGCAGGCGGTTGGCCTCCACGTATTCCGGGGCGTCCTCCGGGATGCCGAAGAGGAGCTGCTCCGCGTAGTTCTTGATGACGGAGAATTCGTAGACCAGCGAGGAGTTGAACACGACGTCCGCGCTCTCCTGGAACGGGATGATGTTCTTGCGCTCGCCGCGGCGGACGGAATCCCAGCGGGCGATTGTCTCCTGCGCGGAGTAGCCGCGGGTCCGGGCGTCGCGCACCATGCGGCGGATCAGGCGGCCGTCCGAGGTCGGGATCCGGTTGTGCTCGTCGATGTTCGTGTTCGTCAGCGCGCTGATGTAGATGCGGAATTTGTTTTTCTTCGGGATCTTCGCGGACAGCCGGTCGTTCAGACAGTGGATGCCCTCGATCACCAGGATGTCCTCCGCTTCCAGTTTCAGCGTGTTCCCGCGGTATTCGCGGTGGCCGGTCTGGAAGTTGAAGGTGGGCATCTTCACCACCTTGCCGTTCAGCAGGTCGACCATGTCGCGGTTGAAGCCCTCAATGTCCACGCCTTCGATGGACTCGAAATCGTACTCGCCGTTCTCGTCGCGCGGCGTCTTTTCGCGGTCCACGAAATAGTTATCCACCTCGATAGGGTGCGGCCTCAGGCCCAGGCCCCGCAGCTGCACGGACAGGCGGTGCGAAAAGCTGGTCTTGCCGGAGGAGGACGGGCCGGCGACCATGACGCATTTGACGTCCGGCCGCTCCGCGATCTGGCTGGCGATGCGGGCGATGTCCGCCTCCTGCCGCGCCTCCGCGGTCAGGATCATGTCCAGCGCTTCGCCGCGCGCGATCTTCTCGTTGATCTCGCCGACCGTGCCGATCCCCATGGATTCGCTCCAGCTGGCAAACGCTTTCAGCGCATCAAAGACCTTCTTCTGCGGTACGAATTTCGGCACTATTTCCGGCTCGCCCTGCGTGGGCAGGAGCAGCGCCATGCCCCGCTCGTACGGTTTTAAATCGAACCAGCGGATGTAGCCGGTGGAGGGGGCCATGAAGCCGTAGAAATAGTCCACGTAGCCGTCCATGTTGTAGACGTTGACGCTGGAATTGCGGCGGAAGCGGAACAGCTTGTCGCGGTTTCCCATCCCGTGCTCCTTGAAGTAGAGCCGGGCCACGTCGGTGGAGACTTTTTTCTTTTCGATGACGATGTCCTGCTTCACCAGTTTCTTCATGCAGGCCTTGACTTTCGAAAGGAATTCCTTCGTGATCTCCACACCGCCGCGCAGTTCCACGTAATAGCCGTTGATGACGGAGAACTCCACCCAGACCATGTCCAGGGCGTCGCCGCCCACCAGGTGCAGGGCCTTGGCGAGCAGCATCAGCGCGCTGCGCTCATAGGTCAGCATGCCGGCGCGTTCCGCCGTGGTGATGAACTGTACGGTCTCGCTGCCTTTGATCTGCTTGTGCAGTTCCTTCAGTTTGTTGTCCGTCTGCACCAGCACGATCTCGTGTGCGAATTCGGGCTGGACCAGCCGCGCGGCTTCCTCATACGTGGTCCCCAGCGGCACCTGGATGCTTTTCTTGTTATCGTAGGTGATCGTAACCATTTTGTACTCCTAAACTTAAAACTCCAGTTCTTCCAGGTTGATCAGCGCGGCGATATAGACTTTGAGCGCTTCCAGCAGTTCGCCGAAATGCCCGGCCTCGTTCGCGCCGTGGATGGAGCCGGCGAAGGCCGGCCGGATGCGGTCCAGATGCTCCGGCCCGAAGCCCACCGCGTTGGGGAACGAGCGGGCGTAGGTGCCGCCGCCGATGGTGAAGGGCTTCTTCTCGGAACCGGTCACTTCGCGGAATGCGTCCATGCAGGCCCGCAGTTCTTTTTCATTCGGATCTTTATAGAACGGCGCTTTCCCCTCGTCCAGTTCGATCACGGCGATGCCCTCGGCCTGCTGCTGCAGGATCGCCTGGATGCGGGCCGCGCTGGTATTGGTAGGGAAACGGAAGTCCAGTGTCTGGACCAGGCGGTCGTCCTCGCTCCAGATCATGCCGCTGACCACGGTCAGGGGGCTGAACAGGCCGTCGTCCGCGTCCACGCCCAGCAGGCTGCCGTCGGAAGCGTGCGGGACTTTGACGGCGAAGCGCAGGAACTCCTCTTCCGCTTCGGAGACCAGATGGTTCTCTATCAGATAATCCTCCAGCACGCCGATGGCGCTGACCGTGCCCTGCGGGCTCGCCGCATGGCCGCCGATGCCGTGCGCCGTGATGTGCCACACGCCGAACCGGGCCTCTTCGATGTCCAGCCCTTCCTGCGCGGGGACCGCCCCGGCCTGGATCCAGACTTCCGCCTTGTCCGGGACCGCGTTATAGGCGGCGCCGCCCTTGATGTCCACGATCTTCTCCAGCTTGCACAGCGAGCGGATGCGGCCGTGCACGATGCCTTTTTCGCCGTTGATCAGCGGGAATTCCGCGTCCGGGCTGAAGCAGAACAGCGGGGCAGGCTCCGTTTCGTTGTAGCGCTTCACGTCCTGCATGCCGGTCTCCTCGTTAGCGCCCAGGATGGCGCGCACCGGGTAGCGCAGCTCCCCGCCGTACTCCTGCAGGAATTTCAGGGCATAGAGCGAAAGCACCGCCGGGCCCTTGTCGTCCACGATGCCGCGGCCGATCAGGTAGCCTTCGCGCTCCGTCAGCGTCCAGGGGTCCGTGTTCCAGCCGTTGCCGATCGGGACCACGTCCACGTGGCAGATGGTGGCCAGGTAATTTTCGCCCTTCCCGCCGATATACGCGTATCCGATCTTATGGTCCAGGTCCTCCGTCTCCAGTTCCAGTTCACGGGCAATGGTCAGCGCCATATCCAGCGCCTTCCGCGGGCCGGGGCCGAACGGCGCGTCTTCCTGCGCGGGGCCTTCCACGCTGGGCACGCCCACGAGACGGGTCATATCCCATAAAATGCGGTCTCTGTTTTCTTCAATAAAGGCATCGATCTGTCTGCTGAGAATCTCGTCCATTTTTACTGTCCTTTCCGGAGAAAAAATATTATTCCGCCGCTATCATAGCATCCCCCGGCGCAAAAAACAATCCCCGCCGGCGGTGCGGTCTTCTTGACGGAATAGATCGGGAGAAGTACAATAGCCGTATCAAACAAAGGAAGGTTTGTCATGGTCCGAAAACGTCTGATACTCATTCCGGCCGTGCTCCTGCTGCTCCTGTCTCTCTGCGCCTGCGGCCTGCGGGTGACGGATCTGATCCCGGGCAGCGGGAACGCGGGAGCGCCGGCATCGCAGCGCACGGAAGCGCCCAAATTCAAAGCCGACATCACATTCACTACCGTGGACATGAACGGCCGGTCCGTCAGCGAGCAGGATCTGGCCGGCGCGTCCCTCACCATGATCAATTACTGGGCCTACTGGTGCGGCCCCTGCGTGAACGAAATGCCGGATCTGCAGAAACTGTACGAGACCTACCGCAGCCGGGGCTTCATGATCTGGGGCATCGCGGATCAGAAAGATGAGGCGCAGAACAAGAAGACGATCGCGCAGCTCGGGATCACGTATCCCTGCCTGCGTTATGTCCGCGCCTTTGATGACGCGCTGCAGACCGGTTATGTCCCGACCACGATCTTTATCGACGGGACCGGGAAGATCGTCGGCGAAACGTACGTCGGCTCGCACAGTTACAACGAATGGGCCGCCATCGTGGAGAAACTGCTGCCATGAAGGAAAGTCCGGATTCCGCCGATAAAAAACGGCCGGCGGTGCTCCCGCTGTTCCTGCTTCTGGCCGGGGCGGGCCTGCTGCTGGCGGGCCTGCTGTCCGGTCAGGCGCAGGACGTGCTGATGAAGGCCGTCCGGGTCTGTCTGGAGTGCATCGGTGTCGGGTGAGAAAAGGCGCGGCTGGATCCAGTTTTCGGCCCTGCTGATCCAGAACGCCAACTTCAGGGGCTTTTTCAGCGGCAAGATCTTTCAGGGAGACACCAAGGCGGTCTGCGTGCCGGGCATCAACTGCTATTCCTGCCCGGGGGCCGTCGGGGCGTGCCCGGTCGGCTCGCTGCAGACGTTTCTGGCGTCCCGGCCCGTCAAATTCCCGTATTATGTCCTGGGCCTGCTGATCCTGTTCGGGACGATCCTCGGGCGCGCCGTCTGCGGCTTTCTGTGTCCTTTCGGCTTCATCCAGGAACTGATCCATAAGATCCCTCTGCCGAAGAAGAAGATCGGCAGTTTTCCGGGGGACCGCGCGCTCCGCAAGCTGAAATACGCGATCCTCCTGGTTATGGTGATCCTTCTGCCCCTGGCGATGGATTATACGCCGACGTTCTGCAAATATATCTGCCCGGCCGGCACGCTCGAAGGCGGGATCCCGCTGGTGCTGTTCGGGAGCAGCAAACTCAATTTCCCGGCCGGCACGCTGTTTTATACGAAACTGGCGGTCCTGATCCTGCTGTTCGTCCTCAGCCTGTTTCTCTTCCGCCCTTTCTGCAAATATCTCTGCCCGCTGGGCGCTTTTTACGGACTGTTCAACCGGGTCAGCCTGTACCGCATGCGCCCCGAGCCCGAAAAATGCACGCACTGCGGCGCCTGCTCCGCTGTCTGCCCCATGCAGGTGGACCCTTCCGCGACCCCGAATCACACCGAATGCATCCGCTGCGGCCGCTGCACGTCCGCCTGTCCGGCCGGCGCCCTTCACCTGGGCTTTTCCCGGCGCGCCGGCGCCGCCGAAGTCCAAGACGGGGAGCGCTGAATTTGATTCAGTTTTCCCTTGCGTCCCCCGGCAAATGATGATATACTTTTGTCCGGACGTTTTTCGTCCGGAAAACGGAGGATCCCCTTATGCATACGATTTATTATATTCCCCTGATCAGCGTCTGGGCCGTGTTCGGCATCGTCTTCGGCATCCTGGCCGCCGTACTGGTGTTCCTGTACTTCTGGGGCCGCAAAATGCAGAAAAAGCAGGCTGCGGCGGAAGAACAGATCCAGAGCATGAAGCAGACCGTCTCCATCCTGGTCATCGACAAAAAGCGTATGAAGCCGTCGGAATCCGGCCTGCCGGAAGCGGCGCTCTCCCAGCTGCCCTGGTACGCGAAGCGCGCCAAAATGCCCATCGTCAAGGCCAAGATCGGCCCGCAGATCATGTCTCTCATGGCGGACCAGAAGGTTTTTGAGATCATTCCCGTGAAGAAGGAATGCAAGGTGGCGCTGAGCGGCATCTACATCGTGGAACTCAAATCCGTGCGCGGCGGCAAGATCCCGGAACCGGCGCCGAAGAAGAGCCTGCTGAAGCGAATCTTCAGCCGGAATAAATAAGAACAGGGGCGGCCGTCGGCCGGAAAACACACGTAGGGGCGGCCATTGGCCGCCCGTTTTGTACAAAAAAAGGGACCCGATATGCTCCGTTTTGAAACCGCTTTCACCGATCCGTACCGCGAACCCGCCTTCTTTCAGGGGGCGCTCTCCCGCCTGCCCTGGCCGGAAAAGCGGGACCGCATCCTCCGCTACCGGCGGGAGGAGGACCGGCGGCGCAGTCTGGCCGCCTGGAGCCTGGCTGCGGAAATGCTGCGGGCGGAAGGCATGCGGGATCCGGAACTGGACTATACGCAGGCGGGAAAGCCCGCCCTGGTGCATTACCCGGATCTGTATTTCAACCTTTCCCACGGCGGAGATCTGGCTGTCTGTGCGGTCTCAGACAGGCCTGTCGGGGCGGATGTCGAACCGCTCCTGACCGCTGAGCCGGACCTCGCGGCCTACGCTTTTTCCGACGAGGAGCGGCGCTGGCTGGCGGAGCAGCCGGACGCGTCCGAAGCCTTCACGCGGCTGTGGGTGCGCAAGGAAAGCTATTTGAAATGTGTGGGGACCGGACTCTCCTATCCTTTGCAGGAGCTTTCGCTGCAGCCCGGACGGGAGGAGGAAGCCGGCTGCCGGTTCATCGAAAAAGAGATCCGGGGACACCGGATCTCGATATGTAGTCTGCTGTAAGTTCAGGGCGGCCAATGGCCGCCCCTACGGTTTATTTGCCGGTATTTGAGGGCGGGCCGCCGGGTCCGCCCTTCTGCGTATCAGATATCCGTCCGGTCGAAGTAATCCAGCGACTGCAGCGCCGCCAGCATGTGCGTCAGGTACGTCTCGTCCGTGATGGGCCACTTGAAGCCCAGGCGGTAGAGAGCCTTGATGCTGAAGCGGTTGTCGGTCTGGATGAACTGGTGGACCTTCTGGTCGCTGGAGGCGTAATTGATCAGGCTGGAGACCAGCATGTTCGCGGTCTCGTCCGCCAGCATCGCGCCGAGCCGCTCGTTAAAGGCTTCCTCGGACACCGTCTCGATGGCGAAGCCCGCCTCGTTCATGGCCGCGATGATGTCGCCCATTTCCACCGGGTGCGAGTTGGCCGCGTGGAAGGTGGTGAATTCCTGCGGCGTCTGCGCCAGCAGGAGGATCGCCTTCGCAGTTTCGTCGATGGGCGAGAAGTCCACACGGGAATCGCAGACCGTCACCGGGAAGCAGCCCAGCGCCTTGTAGCCCTTCAGGTTCCGGATGAAGCCGTTGGTCACGGAGTTGATCTGGAACTCGCCGTCGCTCTGGCGGCCCATCAGGTTGCCGACGCGGACCACCTTGCCGTCCAGCCCCTTCTCCTGGACCGCTTCGTACAGGACCTTCTCTCCCATGTATTTGGAGTGGATGTACTTGTTGGAAATATCCTGTCCCACGGCCAGCTGGTTCTCGAAGAGCCGGAAGGTCTCCGGGAATTTCTCCCCGACGTTCTCGCCGGCCACGGAGACCGTGGAGATCTGGACCAGCCGCGCGCCGCGTTCCAGCGCCAGCGCGATCATATTCTCCACGCCGCCCACGTTCACGCGCTCGATAATGTCGTCCGCCGCGAAGTGCTTCACCAGCGCGGCGCAGTTGATGATCGTGTCGAACGCTTCGTCCTTCAGTTTCTCGGCCAGGTCCGCGTTGGTCACGTCGCCGTCCGCGATCGTGACCAGCCGGTCCACTTCCTCATCCAGCGGCGAGTCGAAGTAGTACATCAGCATTGCCTTCAGGCGCAGCTCCGCGTCCAGGTCCTTCGTGCCGCGGCACAGGGCCAGCACCGGGACCTCCTGGCGCAGCAGTTCGCGCAGGATGTGGATGCCCAGGAAGCCGGTCGCGCCGGTCAGCAGCACGCGGCCCAGCGGGCGGACGCGGCCGATCTCATCCAGATAGCGCAGCGTATTGTGCGCCAGCACGTCCTCGCCGGTGGGCAGGCCCGAGGCCAGGGCCTCTTCCGCCGCCGCCAGCTGCGCACCGCTCCGCACCTGCTTGATGTGCGCGGCCATGTCCGCCACGGTCGGGAATTCGAACACGTCGCCGTAAGCGATCGGAAGGTTCGCGCCGACCGCCAGCATGGCCACCTTGGAGGCGGACAGCGACGTGCCGCCCAGGTCGAAGAAGTCCTCGTCGCGGCCGATCTCCTTGCGGCCCAGCGCCTTCGTGAACAGGCCCGCGATCTGCTTCTCCAGCTCGCCCTTCGGCTTGCGCACCGTATGGCTGGTCTCTTCCGTCACCGGCTCGGGCAGCGCCTTCTTGTCCACTTTGCCGTTCGGCGTCAGCGGCAGTTTCTCCAGCTGCATCATCGCGTGCGGGATCATGTACGGCGTCAGCGTCTTGCCGATGAAGGCGCGGAGCTCGTCCTTGTCCACTTCTTCCGAGGCCGTATAGTACGCGGCCAGGTAGTCGCCTTCCGCGGCGTTGTTCTTCACCACGACGATGGCCGAAGTGATCGGGTCGTACGAAGAAATGGCTTTGATGATCTCATCCAGTTCCACGCGCAGGCCGCGCAGCTTCACCTGGTTGTCCAGGCGGCCGAAGAACTCGATATTGCCTTCGGTATTGTAGCGCGCCATGTCGCCGGAGCGGAAGGCGGGCAGGCCGTCTACCATGATATAGCGCTCCGCCGTCTTGTCCGGCAGGTTCAGGTACCCGTAGCCCACGCCGCTGCCGGCGATGGTCAGGTCGCCGATGGCGCCGATCGGAAGGATGTGGCCGTGCGGATCCAGCAGGTACAGCTTGGTATTGCCCACGGGCTTGCCGATCGTGATAAACTCATCTTCCATCAGGCCGAAGGTAGAGAACACCGTCGTCTCCGTCGGGCCGTAGCCGTTGTAGATCACGGTCTCCACGCCGGCCTGGCGCAGTTTGGTATACAGTTCCGCGGGCAGCGCCTCGCCGCCCATGTAGAGCACCTTCATCCGCTTCAGCGCTTCGATGAACGGGGGCATGTCCGCCGCGTTGGATACGTAGGACGGGGTCATGAAGCAGATAGCCACGTGCTCGCGCTCGAACAGCTCCGCCAGCTGGAACGGGTTGGCGATGTCCGCCTCCGAGGCGATGACCACCGTGTAGCCGTGGCTCAGCGGGAAAAACTGCTCCTGGACGGACACGTCGAAGGACAGGGACGCGAACGCGCCGCAGATGACTTCGTCTTTCCCGGCCGCGCCGAACACATCCTTGATGCAGTTCTTGCCGTCCAGGCAGAGGTTGACCAGGTTGTGCTGCGCGATCATTACGCCCTTGGGCTTGCCGGTGGAGCCGGAGGTAAAGATCAGGTAGGCGAGGCTGTCCGGATCGATGGTCCAGTCCGGATCGGCGGTGCTTCCGTGCGCGAGCAGCTCCGCGACGTCGCAGACCGGAGCCCCGGCGCGGGCCAGCATGTCCGCGCGCTCCTGCGCGACGGCGGCCGTCGTGATCACGGCGCCGGCCCCGGATTCGGTGATGATGTATTCGATGCGGTCATCCGGATATTTCGGATCCACGGGCACGAACGCGGCGCCGCTCTTTAAGATGCCCAGCCGGACCGCGTAGGCGTCCCGGACGCGCGGCATCAGCGCCACGACCCGGCCGGAGGCGGCGGCCCCGGACTCCCGCAGCGCATGCGCGATCTTATTCGCGGCCTCGTTCAGTTCGCGGTAGGTGTACCGGCCGTCCTGCGCGATGACCGCCATGCGGTCCGGCACGCGCACGGCCTGCGCCTCCATCAGTTTATTGTAGGACACCGGCGGGACGGGCTGCATCGTGTCGTTGAAGCGCTCGTACTGCGCCAGATCCTCATCGGTCACATAATCGATCTCGCCGACCAGGCGCACGCGCTCCACCTGCTCCAGCACGTGCGTGAAGCAGCGCAGGAACGAGGCCATCGCGTCCTGATCGTACAGGGAGCCGTCCGCTTCCAGGCGGCACAGGAAGCCGTCGCCCTTCGGGAACACCACGAAGTGGAACGGCGCCTTGGCCTGGCCGATCTCCAGCGTGCGGGACTTCACCGGCTCCGGCCCGATATGATCGAAGCTGAAGTCCGCGCCGTGATACACGAACAGGTTGTCCGCGGTGACGCCGTACGCGGAGGCGATCTCCGCGAACGAGTAGATGTCATGGTTCTGCGAGCCCTCAAGCTGCGTCTTCACGGCCCGCACCGCGGCCGCGATCTCCTCGTCCTGTTTGAACTGCAGTGCGACCGGCAGGGTCTTGACCAGCATGGACACCGTATTCAGCGTCCGGGAGTCGCTGCGGCCATTGTAGATGGTCGTGAACAGGGACTCGTCCTTGTACAGGTAGCGGGACAGCACCAGGCCGAAGACGAAGTTGAACAGGGCGTTCATGCTGAAGCCGGCGCGTTCCGCGAAGGCTTCCAGCGAAGCGCGGGAAACGTCGATCTGCTTTTCCAGGCTTTCGATCGGCGCGCCGCTCGGTTTCAGGGACTTCTTCATGCGGAAGTCCGTTTCCTTGCCCTTCAGCAGCGCCTCGTACCAGGCTTTGGCTTCCTCCAGGCGCGGGCCCTTGCGGTCTTCGGTCTCGTCCAGCGCGATCTCATAGCCGGAGTAGGTCTCCGGTTCGGGCTCGCCGCCGGAGAAGGCGTCGGAGATATCGCGCAGCAGGATCACTTCGCTGGTGCCGTCGCACAGGATGTGGTGGACGTCCAGGAAGAGCGTGACGTTGTCCTCGTTATAATAGATTTCCGCGCGGTAGAGTTTGTCGCCGAGCAGGCTGAAGGGTCGGACGAGTTTGTCGTCCGCCAGGACGCGGCCCATGATCACGTCGACTTCGGGCTCGTTGTCCTCGCGGCGGGCCACCACGCTGCCGGTCTCGTCCATCTCCAGGCGGCTCATCATGTACGGGTGGGCGGCGATCGCCTTCTCCACCGCGGCCGCCAGGGCGTCCGGGTCCACGGTCGGCGCCATTTCGAAGAGGTACGGGATGTTGTAGGCCGTGCCGCCGGGGTTGGCCAGGCAGTCGACCAGGATGCCTTCCTGGGTCTTGGTCAGCGGATAGGTCTCGCGGACCGCGTAGTCGCGTTTCGGCGCGGCTTCCTCCGCACGGGCCGCCAGCTCGCGCACCGTCGGATACGCCGCCAGTTCGCTGTTTTTAAAAGGCCGGCCGAAAGCTTTGGAAAGCTGCACACAGAAACGGATGGAGGAAACGGAGGTCAGACCCGCTTCGCTGAAGTCCGTGGTGACGCCGAAGGAGGCGTGGCCCAGGATGCCGGACAGGATGTCGAAAATGCGGCTCTCGGCCTCCGTCGCGGGCCGCACGATCTCCACCTCGCGCGGCTGCGGCGCCGGCAGGGCCCGCTTATTGACCTTCTGGTTCTGGTTGAGCGGGATCTTTTCGATCTGCATCACACAGGCCGGGATCATGTACGGCGGCTTGTTCCGGCCGATGAAGGCGCAGAGGCCTTCAATGTCCACGGGATCGTCGGAAACCACGTAGGCGGCGATGAATTTGACGCCGGACGGGTCCGTGAAATCCTTGACCGTTGCATCCTTGATGCCCGGGAAGCGGCGGATGATCTCCTCCACCTCGGCCATCTCCACGCGGAAGCCGCGGATCTTCACCTGCCCGTCGGAGCGGCCGATGAAGTCCACCGTGCCGTCCTGCAGGAAGCGCACGACGTCGCCGGTCTTATACAGTCTGGCGAACAGCGGATCCGTTTCGAACGGGTTGCTCAGGAACGCCTTCTTATTCTCCTCCGGCCGGTTCAGATAGCCGCGTCCCACCTGCGGTCCGGAGATATACAGTTCTCCTTTCACGCCCCAGGGCACGCGGCGCCCATTCTCATCCAGCACGTAAAACTTATAATCTTCCAGATGCTTGCCGATGGGCACGCTGTAATATCGCTCCAGCAGCGGCTGCTCGCAGCAGAAAATGGTGCCTTCGGTCGGGCCGTACACGTTGTGGAACACGTAGTTCGCCGGCGGATCCAGCGGGACCAGCCGCTCGCCGCCCACGAAGAAGTGCTGTACGGTCTTCAAGTCCACGGCCTCCACGAACTGGCGGCCGACCTGGGTGGTGATGAAGGAGTGGGTGATGCCCACTTCGTTGAAGTAATCGCCCAGGCCCAGCAGGTCCAGCCGCATCTCCTCCGGGATCATGTAGACTGTGCCGCCGCAGGTGACGGCGGGGTAGAGGTCCATCATATCGGCGTCGAAGCCGTAGGAGGCGTAGGCCGACATGCGGGAGGCGGCGGTCTCGTCATAGCGCTTATTGTTCAGCAGGCAGAAGGCCAGGATATTGTGATGCTCCAGCATGACGCCCTTCGGGACGCCAGTGGTGCCGGAGGTGTACAGCATGATGAAGAGGTCCTCCGGGCGCGGCCGTTCCGCGGGGCGTTCCGCCGCCGGCAGGCCGGGGATCTCGTCCAGATAGACGCGCGGGCCGTCGTATTCGTTCAGCAGGCCCTCCAGTGCGCGGTCCAGGATCAGGGCGCAGGCGTCCGCGTCTTTGATCATGAAGTTCAGACGTTCGCGCGGGTATGTGGGATCCAGGGGCTGGTAGGCCGCGCCGGATTTCAGCACGCCCAGGCTGGCGAGCATCGTGTATTCGCATTTCGGGATCAGCACGGAGACCACTTTCTCGCGGCCGGCGCCCAGTTCGATGAGGCGGGCGGCCAGGCGGTTCGTGATGTCCTCCGCCTGCGCGTAGGTATAGGAGCGGTCCTTGAAAACGACCAGCAGGTGGTCCGGATCCTTCTCCAGATTCCGGTAGAAGTAATCCACGACGGTATGGTCGAAGTCCAGGGCGGACACGTCCGTGGCGTTGTTTTCTTCCAGGAGGGCCAGCTGCGCTTCATCCAGCAGTTCGATTCCGCCGAGCGTCTCCCGGCGTGTGAACTCGAGCAGGGTCCGGTCGTAAAGAGCCGCCAGCTGGGCCATCATTTCGGGCTTGTAGAGGTCCGCGCGGTACTCGGTCCAGAGTTCGTAAGCATCGCCGTCCTTGTGCAGTTCCAGGGACATCAGGCCTTTGCCGTCCGGGACGTCGGGCTTGATCAGGCGCTGCGTCCCGCCGCAGAAGTGCGCGTCGAACATGTAGTCGCCCTGGTAGGCGAACAGGATCTCGCCGCTCGCGCCCAGGTCCTTCGCGGTGTCGGCAAAGGAATACAGGTCGTTCCGCACGACCAGGGTCATTTCCTCGCTGGCTTTCCGCAGATAATCCGCGACTGTATCCTCATCCGCGAACTTTACGTAGAACGGCAGCGTCTTGACGAACATGCCGCTGCTGAAGGCGGTCTCCGGCGTGCGGCCGTTGTGCACCGTAGCGAGGAAGGCTTCTTTTTCGCCGTTCATTTTCGCGAGGAGCCAGCTGAAGGCCCCCAGGAAGAAGGCGGAACTGCGGATGCCCAGGTTTTTGATGAAAGGCGTCAGCTCCGAAGCCGGGGTCTGCAGCCGTTGCTTTTTCATGACGTAGCGCGGCGTCCCCTCCTGTTTGTCGAAGGGCAGCGCCGGGTCGTTTTCGATGCCGGAGAAGGTCTCCGTGTACCAGGCCTTCGCCGCTTCATATTCGGGGCTCTCCCGCCGCACGGCCTCCTGCAGGGCATATTCGCCGGCGGACACAGCCTCCGGGGGCAGGTCGGTCCGGCCTTCGTACAGGAGCGGCAGTTCTTTCAGCAGCAGGCCCAGGGTATGGCCGTCAAAGATGATATGGTGGAAGTCGAAGAAGAAATACCGCTGCTCTCCCACCCGGTAAAACGCCAGACGGTACAGCGGGGCGTTCTGGATCTCAAAATGAGACAGCGGCACGTCGTCCAACGAATCAAGTTCCTTCTCTTCGATCACGAGCGGCTCCGGGACGATGACCCGTACGGGGCTGCCGTCCTCTCCCGTCGTGATCCGGCTGAAAAGCCCGGGATGGCGCGCAAAAAACGCTTCCACAGCGGCGCGGAAGCAGTCCGGCTCCAGTTCTTCCGGCAGCGGGATCAGGTGCGGGAGGTTATACGCCGTGGTAGGCTGCTGACAGGCCAGGAAGATCCCCAGCTCGGTCTGGCTCAAAGGATACGTCTGTTGCTCTTTCATACTGATGCTCCCTTCACGAAATCAGTCCGGACTGTTTCAGTCCGAAGATCCACAAAAACATAGTAAATAACGATAAAGCGGACGACAGGGAAATGATCTCCCCCGCCATGTCCGCGTCGCATTCATAATACTCCGTCATCGCATAGGCGATAATCGCCGCCGGCGCGCCGAAGACCGCCAGCACCGCCACGATATTCTCCGGGGACCAGCGCGCCGCCATGGGCCAGGCCATGAATACGGCCGGCGCGATGACCAGTTTGACGAGCACCATCCGCATCACGTTCCGGCGGTTGGCCTTCAGATGGCTGAAATCCAGGCGCGCGCCCAGCACGACAAAAGCCAGCGGCACCACTACGCCGCTCAGCCCGCTCACCACTTTGGCACAGGGCTCCGGCAAAGGAATCCGCAGCAGGCCCCAGACCGTCCCGATCAGCACACCGATCAGCAGCGGCGTCCTGAGCCAGCCCAGCACCATGCCTTTCAGCGAGAAGCGGCTTTTCTCCTGCCGTCCCGCATACGCCGGCGTCTTACCCCGGTAGTATTCCATCATCGGGACCGCCTCCATATTGTTCACCAACACGATCACCGCCAGCACGATCACGACCTCTGGCACTTCATAGCCGAAGATCCCGTTGGCGATGGGCAGGGCGAACAGCATGCTGTTGCTGCGGACGCCACAGTGGACCATGGCGCCCTGCTTCGCGGGATCCTTTTCCCAGCGGGGCACCAGCCACATCAGGACAGCCGTCATCAGCAGGACTCCCACAGCACAATATAGGGCGGCGGGCGTCCGGAAAGCCGAACTGAGGTCTTTATTGTACAGGCTGTTGAAGATATTGACGGGCAGCAGGACGTTGGCCAGGAGACGGTTGGCCTGCGCGGCGAAATCATCCGTAATGGCCCCGATGCGTTTCAAAAAGAAGCCTATCGCCATGTAGGCCAGGAACGGGAAGACGATCGAAAAAGTAACTCTGAGATTTTCCAGCATGGAGCGCTATTTGCCTTTCGATGGTATTTTAGCGCTTTTCCGGGCCGGTTGCAAGAAAAACATTGCCCGCCGCTGCCCGCCTGTGGTATAGTGGAGCCAGTAAGAACCGGGAGGCACTTATGAGCTACGCAGATGAAGTATTCAAGGCAAATTGCCGTCAGATCTTGACCGAAGGCGTATGGGACACGGACCAGGACGTCCGGCCCCGCTGGGAAGACGGGACGCCCGCCCACACCGTAAAATGCTTCGGCATCGTGAACCGCTACGACCTGCAGAAGGAATTCCCGCTGCAGACCATCCGCCGCACCGCCATCAAGAATGCGACGGACGAACTGCTGTGGATCTGGCAGAAGAAATCCAACGACGTGCACGAACTGAAATCCCACGTCTGGGACGCCTGGGCCGACGAAAACGGCACCATCGGCAAGGCCTACGGCTACCAGCTGAGCGTGAAGCACAAATACAAAGAAGGCCTGTTCGACCAGGTGGACCGCGTGCTGTACGACCTCAAGCACAACCCGGCCAGCCGCCGCATCATCACCAACCTGTACAATCACCACGACCTGTCGGAAATGGCGCTGTACCCCTGCGCGTACTCCATGACATTCAACGTCTCCGGCGACACGCTGAACGCCATTCTGAACCAGCGTTCCAACGACATGCTCACTGCCAACAGCTGGAACGTCTGCCAGTACAGCATGCTGCTTATGATGATGGCCCAGGTCTCCGGCTTCAAGCCCGGCACGCTGATGCACGTCATCGCGGACGCGCACATCTACGACCGCCACGTGGAAGGCGTGAAATACCTGCTGGAGCAGGAACCGTTCCCGGCCCCGAAGGTGTGGCTGGATCCGGACGTGAAGAACTTCTACGACTTCACCGTGGACAGCGTGCACGTGGAGGACTACCAGTTCCACAAGTTCCCGTTCCCGATCCCGGTGGCGATCTGAGCGGAGGCCTTTCATGAAAGCGATCGCGGCAGTTGCCCCGGACTGGGGCATCGGGGACGGCAGCGGGATGCTGTATCATCTCCCCGGCGATTTGAAATATTTCCGGAAGCAGACCGCCGGCCACGCGGTCATCATGGGGCGCAAAACGCTGGAATCCCTGCCCGGCGGGAAGCCGCTGCCGAAGCGGCGGAACATCGTCCTGACCCGGGACCGGCGCTATCAGAAGCGCGGCGTCTACGTGTGCCACAGCGTCCGCGAACTGCTGGAGCTGCTGGCCGCGCTGGGCGAGACCGACCCCTTCGTCATCGGCGGCGGCGAGATCTACCGCCTCCTGCTCCCCTACTGCGACAGCTGCCTGCTGACCCGCGTGGACCAGGAGCCGGAGGTCGCTCCTTCCGTGTATTTCCCGGATCTGGAAGCCGCAGGCTGGCATGAAATCAGCAGTTCCGACGTGCAGGAGGAAAACGGACTGACGTACCGGTTCACGGAGTGGGAGCCGTAGGTGTTACGCAGAAACGCAATCAAAAAGGACGGACCGCAGTCCGCCCTTTTTTGATGATAAAAGAACCGTCCCTTTGTCACCTCAGTTTCAGTCTGTCCACTCCAGCGTGAACCCGTCTTCGCTTACCTGCAGGCGCACCTTCTCTCCCAGCAGCAGCGGGTAATTCACGTCGCCGTGTCCGGCCGGGAAGCCGAATGCGATGGGGATGTCGGAATCCGGGAAGAACGCCCGGCGGATCATGTCCGCCACGCCCTGATATTCGCCGCCGCGCGACGTGCCGTCGGTCGTTTCGCTTTCGGCCGGGATATCGATCCACTCGCCGAAAATGATGCCCGCAGCGTTGTCCAGCACGCCCCGGTGCTTCAGGACGGTCAGGAACCGGTGGATGTGCTCCAGGTCCTCTTCCAGTTCCTCGATGAAGAGGATGTACGGCTGCTGCAGCGCCGTGCAGTCGTATTCCGTATCCAGCACAGCGGTCAGGGTGGCCAGATTGCCGCCGATCAGGACGCCCTCGGCGGTACCGGGCACGTCATAGCCGCTGCCGCCGCATTCATAGACCGGCAGCTGCCCGCGCATCATCTGACGCGTGAACCGGGCGCATTCCTCCGGCAGGCCCGTGAAGACGCGGCTCATCGAAGAATGGATCGAAGGAAGGCCGGCCGCCGACCAGGCCGCATGGAGCACCGTGACATCGCTGTAGCCGATCAGCAGTTTCCCGGCCGCCCGGACCGTGTCCGGCGCGATGGAATCCATGACTTCGGAGGCTCCGTAGCCGCCGCGCACGCAGAAAATGGCTTTAATCGAAGGATCGGTCAGGGCCCAGAGCAGGTCGGCCCGGCAGTCCTCGTACGTCCGCATCTCCGCGCAGACGTACTGCCCTTCCACCGGGACATATCCCCAGCTCTGCAGGCCGCGGATGACCGCGTCCGTCTCCGCCCGCGTGGGCAGGGTGGAGGGAGAAATGACCGCGACCCGGTCGCCTTCCTGCGGGAAGCAGGCGGCGCGGGCGCCTGGATAGTGCGTGAACGCGGTGACGCGGATGGGGGTGTCTTCGCCTTCGCTGAAGGTTTCTTCTTCCCCCGGCGTCCGGGTAAACGGCTGCGGTTCCGTTCCGGTGGTGGTCGCTTCAGGGGATGTTTCTATAGGCGCTTCCGTGGTTTCTTCGTAAGGTTCTTCGGTGGTTTCAGTCGGCGCCGCGGGGGTAGTCAACAGCGCTGTCGTCTGTTCCGGGGTATCGGCGGGCGTGGTTTCGGCGGCGGTCACTACGGGCGTCGTATCTGCGGCCGTCGTGTCCGTCGGAAGCGTTTCCGTCGGGACGGGAAGGGTCGCCGCGGTAGTCGCCGGCTTCGCTGCGGTCGCCGTATGGGTCTCCGTCGTCGCGGCAGGGTTTTCCGCGGTCGTCGCAGGGATCTCCGCCGTCGCGCCGGAATTCCCGCTGCACGCAGTCAGCAGCAAGCCCAGGCAAAAACAGATAGCAGCAATCGTTTTCTTCATATTTCCCGCCTATCTCTTCAGTTTCCCCGCCAGCGCGAAGATCAGGAACGCCACGATATCCACCGCCACGATCGTCGACCCTACCGGCGTATCCGCCACGATCGCGACCAGCATGCCCAGCACCGCGCACACCACCGACACGATGGCCGCGCACACGGTCACGGACAGAAAACTCTTGTACACGCGCATCGCGGACAGCGCCGGGAAGATCACCAGCGCGGAGATCAGCAGTGAGCCCACCAGGTTCATTGCCAGCACGATGATCACCGCGATGATCACCGCGATCAGCAGGTTGTACCCGGCCGCGTTCACCCCGGTCGCGCGCGCGAAGCTTTCGTCGAACGTCACCGCGAAGATTTTGTGATAAAAGAACACGAACAGCCCCACCACCAGCAGCGACAGGCCCACGCTGAGCCACACTTCCGTCGGCGACAGCGTCAGGATGGAGAAGGCGCCGAACAGCGTGGAGCAGACGTCGCCGGACAGGTTGCCGGACGTCGGGAAGATATTCATCAGCAAATAGCCCAGCGCCAGCGCGCCGACCGAGATCATGGCCACGGCCGCGTCGCCGCGGATCTTTGCGTTCTGGCCGGTGCGGAGCAGCAGCACGGCGCACAGCACTGTCAGCAGCAGCACCAGCGGCATTTCATTGGTCAGCTTCAGCACCGTCGCGATGGCCATGGCGCCGAACGCCACGTGCGAGAGCCCGTCCCCGATGAACGAGAACCGCTTCAGCACCAGCGTCACCCCGAACAGCGAAGAGCACAGCGCGACCAGCGTTCCCACGATCAGCGCGTACTGCACGAACGGGAACTCCAGCGACGCGATCAGTTTTTCCCACAGCGCGCTCATTCCGCCACCTCCTGCGTCAGTCCGCTCAGCGCCTTGCTCTTCAGATAATCCTCTTTCGTCCCGAAAAACACGGTGCTTCCGATGTGCAGCACCTTGTCCGCGTACTTCAGCGCCGCGTCCAGGTCGTGCGAGATCATGATGACCGTGATCCCGTCCTTTTTATTCAGTTCCTCGATCAGGCGGTACATCTCCGCCGTCACCTTCGGATCCAGGCCCGCCACGGGCTCGTCCAGCAGGAGCATGCGCCGGGTCGCACAGAGCGCCCGCGCCAGCAGCACGCGCTGCTGCTGCCCGCCGGAGAGTTCCCGGTAGCAGCGGTCCGCCAGCGCTTCCAGGCCCATGCGGGCGATGTTCCGCTCGGCCAGTTCTTTCTCTTCTTTCCCGTAGAACGGCTTCTTCCCCATGCGGCCCTGGCAGCCAGAGCGGACGATTTCCCGCACCGACGCGGGGAAATCCCGCTGCACCGGCGTCTGCTGGGGCAGGTAGCCGATCTCCGTCTGCTGCAGGCCGTCGCCGGTCCGGATGGCTCCGGAGAGCGGCGGGATCAGGCCCAGGATCGTTTTCATCAGCGTGGATTTGCCGGAGCCGTTCTCTCCCACCACGCAGAGGTAATCGCCGGCCTCCACGGTGAAGTTCAGGTCCCGGACGATCGGCGTCCCCTCGTAGCCCAGGGAAGCGTTTTCACAAATCAGCAATGCCATTATTTCAGCGCCTCCTTCAGCACCGCGAGGTTTTCTTCCATGATCTTCAGATAGCTGGCCCCCTCCTGCACCCGCTGCTTCGTCACGGACTGCAGGGAGTCCATTGTCAGGATCGTCTGGTTTTTGCTTTGGGACGATTCGATGATCGTGCGCGCCAGCTTGGGGTCCCCGTTTTCGGTCTGCAGCACGACTTTCAGGCCCAGCTCATCCAGCTTGCCGGCCAGGAAGATGACCGTATCGAAGCTGGCTTCCGTGTCCGCGGAGCAGCCCGAAAAGGCCGCATAATAGTCAAGGCCCAGTTCCTCCGTCATGTAGAGGAAGGGGAAGCGGTCCCCGAACAGCAGGGTCCGGGTGTTGGCCGATGCGGCCGCCGCTTCGTATTCGGCGCGCAGGGCGTCCAGTTTTGCGGTATAAGCCGTGCAGTTCGTCTCAAAAGCATCCGCCTTCTCCGGCGCGGCCTTCTTCAGGGCGTCGCGGATCGCTTCCGTGCACAGCCGGGCGTTTTTCAGGGACAGCCAGATGTGCTCGTCCGCCTCGTCATCCTCTTCGTGATCGTGCTCTTCCTGCATGCCTTCTTTATGCTCTTCCTGCAAGGCCGCTTCGCCCAGTACGTCCATCAGATCGATGGCGATGCGCCCGGAATTGGTCTGGTTCTTCAGCGCGTCCTGCACCCAGACATCCGATGTCCCGCCCACGTAGATGAACACGTCGCACGAGGCGATGTGCCCCATGTCCGTGGCCGTGGGCTGGTAGCTGTGCAGGTCCACGCCCGTGTCCTGCAGCAGGATCAGGTCCGCGTCCGCTTCGCCCAGCACCTGCGCCGTCCAGTCGTACAGCGGGAAAATGGTGGCGACCACCTTGAGTTTCCCGCCGCTCTTGCCGCCGCAACCCGTCAGTGCGAACGCCGATATCGCGAGCAGCAGGACCGCCAGCGCCGGGAGCAGCGCGCCTTTTTTATGATCTCTTTTCATATCTGGCTTTCATCCTTTCCCGGATCTGGCAGGCCTCGCAGGTCCCGTACAGGACCGTCTCCGCCGTGTCGACCGCGAACTGCTCCCGCTTCGCAAGCATCTCGATGAGCGCGTCCGCATCCGCTTTATTCATGTGATAGGTGGCGCCGCAGCTCCGGCACAGCAGGTGCAGGTGCTCGCGGCAGTCCTCCGTGTCCGTATACTGATACAGGGTCTCCCGGCTGCCGCTGCGCGTGACGCGCCGGACCTTCCCTTCGTCCTCCAGCGCGGCCAGGTTCCGGTACACCGCGCTGACGCTGATGGACTGATTGCTCAGCGCCTGGGCGATGTCCGCCGCCGACAGGCTCTCGTCCGGATGGTCCGCCAGAAACGCCAGCAGGATCCGCCGCTGTTTTGTCAGATAAGCCGCCATGGGGTCTCCTTTCCGCTGATGATTTGTTTTCCTTCCCGTGCCAGCACGTTTCGGAAAACGTACTTTTGGCATTGTAATCAAAAATGCGAACGATTCGCAAATCAATGTAGCACGCCTTGTGCTGTCTGTCAAGGAATTTGCAAATTATTCGCAATTTTATAATTTTAGATGATGTTCTGCGGCCCTTGCGGCCTCAGCCCGCGCCGTCCTCCGTTCAGTTCACGAACGAATACACCGCGCCAATCAGCCCTGCGTCATTGTGATGCACCGCCGGCACCACCCGGATATCCGCCCGGTATGTCGGCATCAGATGCTCCTTCAGCCTCTTCTCCAGCGGCTGGATCAGCATCTTTTCCTCCGCGCTGATGCCGCCGCCGATCACGATCCGCTCCGGGTCGAAAATATAGATCAGGTTCTCGATCCCGACCAGGATATCGTCCATCCACTCCGACAGCACCTGCGTCACCAGCGGGTCGCCCTGCGCCACCAGTGCGAACACCGAGCGGCCGCTCAGCCCCTCGACCGGCAGCTCCCGGTTCTCCTCGATCAGCCGCGCTTCCACGCGCTTCACGAGCGCCTTGGTGGACGCGTACTCCTCATAGCCGCCCCGGTTCCCGTACGCCGCCAGCGGCCCGTCCTTCTTGATCGAAACGTGCCCGACCTCGCCCGCGAACCCGTGCGCGCCGTTCAGCAATTCCCCGTTCACGATGATCCCGCCGCCGATCCCGGTCCCCAGCGTGATCAGAATCGCGTCCCGGCATCCCTTCATGTTCCCGGTCCACAGCTCCGCCAGCGCCGCGCTGTTGGCGTCGTTCACCACGTGCGTCTCCAGGCCAAAGCGTTCCTCAAAACTCTTCTTCAGTTCCGCCCCCTGATAATTCGGGAAATGCGCGCCAGCCACCCGGCCCCGCACCGTGTCGATCAGGCAGGTCGCCGAGATGCCGATGCCGCCGAGTCCCAGCGCCTTCGCCGCCTGCGCGGCATTCAGTCCTTCCCCGCCGTCCGGCGCGAGCCGCAGCACAAAATCCGCCGCCCCCTTCAGCGCCGTCTCCAGCAGCGGCGTCCTGTACCCGTCAAAATCCGCCGGATACGACGCCTTTCCTAAAACCTTTCCTTCCGCCGAGACCAGCCCGACTTTCACCGCGGTCCCGCCGATATCGATCGCCAGATAATTCATAACACACCTGCCCGGTTCATTGATGTTTTCTGCTTCGAATATACCGCCTGCGCCCGCGTTTTGCAAATCTTTTTTCTTCCCGCTCCGCCCGGGACAAAAAAAGAGGCCCGGGTACTGAAAAGCACCCGGGCTCCGGCGTCCGGCCTTCTGCCGGAAACGGATCATTCTTTCTCTTTCTCAGCGTATTTCCCGATCAGGTTCTCGATGACCGGAAGTTTGACCGTCTTGATCCCGCAGGCCAGGAACGCCAGCAGCAAAAGCAGGATCGCTTTGCCGGTGGACACGAGCCAGCTGAAGAAGTTGAAGATCTGTTCGATCTTCGCGACCGCCGACAGACTGCTGAACGGGGTATCCGCCCCGAAGATCCGGGACAGCTTGTCAAACAGTTCAAACAGAATGTCCGGGATCACCCCGATCAGGAAATTGAGCACGCTCGCCGCGAGCACGATCAGGAACGCCTTGATGGCAGACATTCTGAGGAAGTCGTTCTCTTCGCGGATCAGCACGTAGCCGACCAGCAGCGTCGCGGGGATCAGCCCCCCGAACTGCGCTACCAGGAAGATGATGCAGGCAAAGAATCCGATGTGAATACCAAGTTTCGCTTTCATTTTTCTATCTCCTTCCGACCCATTGCTGGTTTCTGTTGCGAAAATACAGCAAAATGCCGCATTTGTCAAGACAAATGCAAAAAATCGTCCCCCATCCTGTCCGCAAAAAGTTGAAATTTCCTCTTGCACTTTTCCGCAGACATGCTATAATGCATTTTGCTTCCGCAAAAAGAAGCGCCCCGGGGTATTAGCTCAGCTGGGAGAGCGCCAGGTTCGCAATCTGGAGGTCAGGGGTTCGATCCCCCTATGCTCCACGAAAAACCGCGCAGATGCGCGGTTTTTTGATGTTTTGCAGATTCAGGCATTTTTCCATCAACAAAAGTGTTTTCTATATCGTCATTTCTATGATATATTTAACATATTACGGGAGAGAGCTCGGCTTGTATAAAGCGGAAACACTGGAAGAATGACTAGTATAGAACATGAAATCAACTGGGTATTCTTTGATATCGGCTCGACATTAGTGGATGAAGAAGAGGCGTACCGCCATCGCATCCGCGAGATGATCCGCGGCACGTCCGTCACATTGGAACAGTTTTGGGAAAAGCGCACCGAATACGCCAAACAGGGATATAACGGCGACCAGAAAGCCATAGAATTGTATGGCCTCACAAAAACGCCCTGGCACAGCGAGGACGAAGTCCCGTTTGAGGATTGTCAGAAAACCTTGCAGGCGCTGTGCGATAAGGGCTATAAACTGGGTATTATCGCAAATCAGGAACCCGGAGCGGAGGACCGTCTTCACACCTGGGGGCTCCGTCCATATTTCTCCGTGATTGCCGCCTCTGCGGAGATGGGGGTATCCAAGCCGGACAAAGAGATATTTCTGCGGGCCTTATCGATCGCAGGCTGCCGGCCGGAAAATGCAGTCATGGTCGGCGACAGGTTGGATAATGACATACGCCCGGCGAAAGAACTGGGCATGATGACGATTCGAATCAGAAAAGGACTTGCAGTCTATATGGAACCCGCCTGTGAACCGGAAGTACCGGACTATACAGTAGACAGTCTTTCGGAGATAATTAAACATCTATAGGCTGGGATGGCTGGGATGCGTTACATCGTTATGATCTGAATGACCTGATTACAGAAAGGAGCTCAAAAAATGCCTCACCACAAAAAATATATAATACTTCTGATGACGTTATTGATCGCTCTTTTACTCTCCGCCTGTCAATCGAAACCTGCCACGCAGAACGATCCCTCATCCGACCCGAACCAGATCCAAACCGCCGGCCGGTCGGAAGCCAAAACCTATCCCGCCGAATGGTGGGAAACCGATCAGTACGGCGGAGAATACATGACGCCGGAAGGCATGAAGAAAGCCAGCGAGCAGTACGAAAAATACGTTGAGATCTCAGAAAAAATGGAGGCGTATCTCTCCGCTCACCCGGACGGAAAACTGTATGCGCACTTCTCCGGCATATGGCAGGTCAATTCATGGGACGACGTAGTTATCAGACTGGATGACATTGAAGACCCGGAACTGCTGCGGGAACTGGAAGCCGTCGGGATCCAGTCCGACTATCAGCTGGAAAAATGGCCCGGTTCCCGGGAAGCCGGGGAAGCCGCGGAAAAGCAGATGAAGGAGGCCTTGGCCGCCTTAAAGGCAAAAGCCGATCCCAACGAAGAAGAAAAACTTCTCCTGGAAAAATACCGTCCGGAGATCGGATCATACGATGTGTTTTCCGGCGTGATCCCCGTCGAGCTGATCATCGATACGCCGTGGTACCAGCAGGTTTCCGGTGAGGAAATGGAAAACGACCTGCAGCGGGCCATTGCGCTCTTTGAGAAATACATCGGAAAATATGAGTTTGTCATGTACGGTTACCCGGTTTGAGGCTGAAAAAGCACGGCCGTATCATGAAATAGACAAAAGAAGGAACGACAGTATGACCGCCATCTACCCCTACATCGACCTCCACTGCGACACCCTCCCCTGCGCCTGGCGCCAGGGCCGCCCCACGCTGCTGGAACTGACCGATACCATGACCGACCTGCGGAAGCTCCGCACCGGCCGCTGCCTCGCGCAGTGCTTCGCGATCTTCATGCCGTCGATCGACCGCATAGCCAATTCCTCCGACTACCCCGGCGATGAAGTTTACATTGAAGCCCTCCACCGGATCTTCGTCCAAACGGAGCAGGAACACGGCGATATCTTTACCCGTGTCGAAACCGCAGACGACCTGGCGGCACTCCCCGCCTCCGGCAAGCTCGGCGGCATCCTCACGATGGAGGACGGCCGCGCGGTGCTCGGGCGGCTGGAGAACCTCCGGCGGTTCTACGACATGGGCGTCCGCATCCTGGCGCTGCTCTGGAACCACGCGAACTGCTTCGGGGCACCGAATTCGCCGGATCCGGCCGTCATGGGCACCGGACTCACGGATTTCGGCAAGGAAGCGGTGGAGTACATGGAGCATCTCGGGATGGGGATCGACGTCTCCCACCTCTCCGACGGCGGCTTCTGGGACGTTGTGCGGCTCGCGAAAAAGCCGTTCTTCGCGACCCACTCCAACTGCCGCGCGCTGAACCCGCATCCGCGCAGCATGACGGATGAGATGATCCGCGCGCTGGCCGATCAGGGCGGCGTGATGGGGGTCAATTTCTATCCCGCGTTCCTGTACGAAGACCTCTCCCGCCCCGATTCCACGATCGACGGCATCTCCGCGCAGCTGCGCCACCGCATCAACGTCGGCGGCCTGGAATGCGCCGCCGTCGGGACGGATTTCGACGGCATCGATGGGGATCTGGAGATCCCGGACGCCTCCCATATGCCGCGCCTGTTCGAGGAACTCGCCCGGCGGGGCTTCACCGCGGACGAGCTGGAGCACATCGCGTACCGCAACGCGGAGCGGGTGCTGAAGGACATTTTATAAGGAGTCGTCATGTCTTATACCGTCCGCCGCGCGGAAAAGCGCGACATCCCCGCCATCATGGACCTGCTCAGGCAGGTCAACCGCGTACACGCCGAGGGGCGTCCCGACCTGTTCCGGCTGGCCACCAAGTACACGGAGGACGAACTGGCCGGAATCCTGGATAACGGCCGGACGCCGGTGTTCATCTGTGAAGACGAAGCCGGCCGCGTCGTCGGTCACGGCTTCTGCATCCTGCAGCGGCCCGGAAACACGCGGCTGCTGCACGATCACCTGACTCTCTATATCGACGACATCTGCGTGGACGAGGCGGCGCGCGGGCAGCAGGCCGGCCGTGCCATCTATGAACACATCCTCTCCTACGCGCGGGCGTGCGGCTGCTACAACGTCACGCTGAACGTGTGGTGCTGCAACCCCGGGGCGATGAGGTTTTACGAAGCCCTCGGGCTTGAACCGTACAAAATCGGGATGGAAAAGATCCTGTAAATACCGGAAAAACTGATATGGAACTGAAGGATATCATTGCCCTTTTTGATGAAAGAGAACCGGCCGACGTAAAGGTCATCGATACCAGCCACGGGGAAAGCGATTTCCGCGAGGCGGTCATCGTCCGGTGGGACGACGGATCTGCAGCACCGGATTCTGACGACGGTGTTACAGCGCCGGCCCCGGACAGCCGGATGGTCCTCAAACTGGCGGACAACGGGTTTACCGACCCGGAGCGCATCGCCATGTGGGAACGCCTGACGGAAGAATACCGCAAACAGGGCTGTTACTGCCCGCGTTTCCTGCGGACTAAATCGGGCGAGTTCCCTTGGGTTGAGTATAAGGGACACCGCTGCGTCGTCTACGGCGAAGAATTCGCCCGTTTCCGCTCCGCGGACAGTTTTGATGCGGCGGCCGTCTCCCCGGGCGGGAAATTCACCTATCTGGACGATCTGCTGCGCCTCAACGCGCGCATCGCCGCCGCCCGCCTGGACTTCACCGACCTCCCGTCCGCCTGGTGTCTGTTCGAAGTCTTCGACCCGTCCGACGCCGCGGGCGAAGTGACTGAAAATGCGCAGGAATGGCTTGCCTGCGCGGAAAAACTGCCGGAGCAGTTTCAGGAGCAGGTGGTCCGGATCTGGACCCGCTGGCTGGCCAATCGCGAGTATCTGAAGGCGCGTTATTCCGCGCTTCCTACCTCCGTATTCCAGGCGGACCTGAACAGTACCAACGTCCTGCTGGACGACGAAGGCCGCTTCGCAGGCCTCATAGATTTCAATCTGGCAGGCCGCGAAACATATCTGAATTACCTGTTTCGGGAAGTGCCGTTCGTCTTCGGAAAAGAAGACAGCACCTCCACCGCCGCTCCGGACAAATCGTCTTCCCTGACCCGCGAGATCCTGCAGTGCATCCTCCACGCCATCACTGTGGTCCGCGAAGACTATCCGTTCTGCGAAGCGGAAAAAGACCTGGCGCTCCCCCTCTTCCGCTGCCTCTTCCCGCTCTGGTTCACCAGTGTGGAACAGCTGAAAGAGGCAAACGGGGAGGCCGGGATCCGGGCCGCGCTGGACGATGCGGAACTGGCGCAGACGATGGACATCGATTTCCGCGCCTATATGGAAGGAAGGATGAGCGAACCGTGAGAAAGTTTGCATATCTGCGCGAACCTCTGCCGCGCGACGAAGGGGCCCCTGTCGTCAAAATCATGCTTTTTAAGGCGGAAGATGGGGTTTACCTTTTCGAATACACCGATCCGGACGCGGTCTTTTGCTCCGCTGACATCTTTTATGATTCTCTGGAAGACCTGTACGATGAGTGGAACGGCCGGATCGACGGCCGCGGCTGGACCGGCCTCGCAGACCCTCTGCCCGGCTGCCAGCACGACGCCTTCCTCCCCATCCGGATCAAAGGACGCGATACCGGAACGCCGGAGTGGGGGAAGTTTGAAATTATGAAGGATGGAGAATGGGTCGCATATGATTTATGAATTGACTGATACATCAAAAGTGGCAAATCTCTTCGCGGGCATGGACGACACACTGATCCTCTCCTGCCTGCAAAACGTGATGGGCCAGATTTTTGTGACCGACCCGGAGGAGCCCCGGTCCGCAATGACCTTTCTCGGGCGCTTCGCGTTTTACGCGGGCGAGCCGGACCGGACGCTCGTGGCGGAAAAACCGGAAGGCTTCGTCATCATGGTGCCGCAGAACGAAGCATGGGCGAAGCTGATCGAAGAATGCTTCCCGCAGGCTGAAAAGGAACTTCGTTATGCGATCCGAAAGAACACGAAATTCGACCGGGCCAGTCTGGAACGCATCGCCGCTGCCCTGCCCTCCGGGTATGAGGTCCGCCGGATCGACGCGGAAATCTACGATATGTGCATGGCAAGCGGCCTTTTCATTGACTGTGTGTGCCATTTCGGCTCGAAGGAGCAATATCTTGAGCACGGCCGCGGCTTTGCGGTCCTGAAGGACGGGCAACTCGTTTCCGCCGCGTCGTCCTTTACCGTGTACCGCGAGGGTATTGAGATTGAGATCGATACTGTAGAAGAAGAACGCCGCAAGGGTCTCGCGTCCGCGGCCGGCGCCCGCCTGATTCTCTCCTGCCTCGACGAAGGCCTCTACCCGAGCTGGGACGCCGCCAACATGGATTCCGTGCATCTGGCGGAGAAACTGGGCTACGAATTCAGCCATGAATACGTTACTTATTTTGTGAGCGGGGACAGCGAGGGAGCTGCCGCGACGGGAGGAGAAAAAATGCTGAACGAAGAACTGATCCGCAAAACGGAGGCGTTTTTAAAGCAGAAATTTGACGAAGCCATCTATTTGAACGCGCACCCGGACGCAAAAGCTTACCGCATCGAGCACACCTACCGCGTGGCGAACATCGGCCGGGAGATCGCCGCCCGCGAAGGCTTTGACGGGACCGAGATGGTCGTCGCCTGCCTTCTCCACGACATTTCCTACTGCGAGGAATTCGGCGAAGACGGCTGGGTCGGGCACGGCCGGCGCGCCGCGCAGATCGCCCGCCCGTTCCTGGAAGAACTGGGGCTGGCAGAGGACCGTATTCAGGACATCTGCTACGGGATCGCTATCCACGTGGACGACAAAGCGGATTTCCCCGGCGAGCGGACACCCTTCGCGCTTTCGGTCGGCGACGCGGACAACATCGACCGTTTCGACGTCTACCGCATCCACGAAAGCCTTGTATACGAAGGATTTCTGGATAAACCTTTTGACGAAAAGTGCGCGTTTGTGGAAAAAAGGCTCGCCCGGCTGCGCGAGCTGAAGGACATGCCGATGGGGACCAACGCCGCGGAAGAACTGTGGAAAGAGCGGCTCGGCTTCTACATCACGTTTTTCGAGAAGCTGGCTGCCCAGCTGGAACAGAGCACGAAAATCTACGGAGGATAAATCATGATGGAATCATATCGGGACGAATACGTCTCCCTCTGCCCTTACTGCGGCGGTACGGAAATGATCGAAGCCTTTCAGAACGGATACGCCGTGGTGTCGGCGACCGGCAACAAACTGGGCGGAAAGCCGCTGTATCACTCGATCTGCAGAAGGTGCGGGAGCGTGGTCAGGAGTTACGTAAAAGAGCCCGAAAAACTGTTGAAGCGGAAAGACAGAAATGAAACAGATATTTGAGTCGGACAACATCAGTTTTGTGGAAGTATCCGAACGGCTGGTGCCGGATTACCTCATCATGGTCAACGATTACGAGCACGTGAACCGGTTCATCGGCGGCCTGCGGAAAACGTTTACGGAGGAGCAGGAAATCGCGTGGGTGCGGGGAAAGCGCGAGGAAAACGCCCCCGTCTTTTCCATGATCGAAAAGGAAAGCGGGCGGTTCATCGGGAACATTGAATTGATGGATCTGTCCGAAACCGGGGGGGAACTCGGGATCGCGATCACGGCGGAGATGCAGGACAAGGGATACGGGACGGAAGCCGTAAAGGCGTTCATCGCGTACGCGATGGAGCGGTGGGGGCTGAGACGGATCTTCCTGCGGACCAGCCCCGGCAACGCCCGGGCCATCCGCGTGTACGAAAAATGCGGGTTCCGAGAATATGACCGCTCGGAGAAGCACGTATTCATGGAGGTATCCCGCCCGGATCCGAAACAGGGAACGACGGAGAATAAGGCGCCGGGAAGCCGGATCATCATCCTGGGCAGCCCGGGCAGCGGGAAAAGCACGTTTGCGCGGGGCCTGCAGGAGCGGACCGGTCTCCCGCTGTTCCACCTGGACAACATCTGGTGGCGGGCGGACCGGACGCATATCAGCCGGGACGAGTTCGACCGGCAGCTGCAGGCGGTCATGCAGGGCGGCAAATGGATCCTGGACGGTGATTACAGCCGGACGTACGAGGTGCGGTTCCAGGCCTGCGATACCGTCATTTTTCTGGATTTCAGCGAAGAAGTCTGCCTGCGCGGCATCGCGGAACGGCTCGGCCGGGTCAGGCCCGACATCCCCTGGTCGGAGGACCGGCCCGATCCCGAACTGGAGGAACTGGTCCGGAAGTACCGTACGGAAAACCGGCCGGAAGTGTACGCCCTGATCGAAAAATATCCGGACAAAAAGGTTTTTGTCTTCCGGACACGGGAAGAAGCGGATGCCTGGCTTAAGGACAGCGCAGTTCGATCACAACGATCTCCGGCCGGTTGTTGAAGCGCACCGGGATAATGCTGTTGCCGATGCCCCGGCTGACGATCATGACCGTGCCGTCTTTCTCGTATTGCCCCGCGTCATATTTCGGGAACAGGCCCTGGCCGGGGGCAACAAGTCCGCCGATGAAAGGCAGACGGAACTGGCCGCCGTGGGCGTGGCCGCTCAGGACCAGGTCGACGTTATTCGAAACGTACGCAGAGAAAGCTTCCGGCCGGTGAGACAGCAGGATGCAGAAATCATCCGTTAAAGCCATCGTTTTCAGGCGGGCTCCCAGGATGGATTCCGCGGACAGGCTGATATCCGAAAAATCCGGATCTTCCAGGCCGGCCACGCGGACCGTTTCGCCGTTCCGTGTGATCTCCGCGGACTCATTATGTAATACAATAACCCCTGCGCTGAGCAGTTTCTGTTCCAGCACAGGGTATTCTTTTATATTGGCCTCGTGATTTCCCGTCACATAATAACACGGCGCGATCGCAGTCAGGCGCCGGACCAGGTCCTCCGCGGCATCGATATCCGTGCGGTTGGAGTCGACCAGGTCCCCGGTAATGGCGATCACGTCCGGCTTTTCTTTTTCGATCAGTTCGATGAGCCGGCGGTTGTTTTCCCCGAATCTTGCATCGTGCACATCCGAAATGAGAGCGATCCGGAAGCCGTCAAAAGACGCAGGGATTCGGCCGGACGAAACGGTAAAACGCGTGACCCCGACGGTCACGTTGCCCCAGACCGTCCAGATCACAAGGATCAGCAGCACGGCGCACAGGATGATCCGCTTCCGCTTTTTCTTCATTCCGCCTCCTCAGCCGCGGGCTCCTCTTCTCCTCCGAGTTTCTGCAGCGCTTCGATCCGCTGCGCCGTCGTCGGGTGCGAATAGGTCAAGGCGACCAGGAGCGGGGAGGGGGCGACGTCGGAGAAGTTTTCCCGCGTCAGTTTTTTCAGGCCCGAGATGAGGGCGGCGGCATAGCCCTCCTGCGCGGCGTGCGCATCCGCGCGGTATTCGGCGCGGCGGGAGAAATGGCTCGTCAGAAGGCCGAAAAGGGGCATGAACAGGGCAAACTCCACGCTAATGATCAGGATCAGGGCGAGGCCGTAATTGATCTTCGAAAAACCGAAAGCCTCGAACAGGGCCGGCGAGCGGAGCGTGAGCCAGGCCAGCAGGCCGATGATCAGCATCTGGACGAACGTCAGGATCTGGCTCCGCAGCGTGTCCTTGTGCAGGCCGTGGCCCAGTTCGTGGGCGAAAACGGCGCAGATCTCATCGTCCGTCATCTGCTCCAACAGGGTATCGTACAGCACGATCGTCTTCATCTTCCCGAAGCCCGCGAAATAGGCGTTGGACTTGCTGGAACGGCGGGAGGCGTCCATGACCTTGATCGCGCGGACCTTGTAGCCGTTCTTTTCCAGCAGCGCCGTGAGCCGGCCGCGCAGTTCCCCTTCCGGGAGCGGCGTGAATTTGTTGAACAGGCGGCTGAACAGCGGATAGAGGAAGGAGAAAAAGAGCACGAACACGGTCATCACGCCAGCAAAGACCAGGATGAGCCAGTCTCCGAATTTTCTGTGCAGGCCCATGAGTGCGCTCCCGATCCCGATCATCAGACCCAGTCCGATCACCAGCTGCTTGACGGTGTCGAGCGCGAAGGTCTTTTTCGTCGTCCGGTTGAAGCCGTATTTTCCTTCGATGACCATCGTGTCATAGTAAGAAAACGGCAGCGTGAGCAGGGAAGCCGCCGTGTTCAGAAGGATCACGGCGAACATCTGCGTCCAGTCGTCCGGTTTGAAGAGGCCCGCAAAGGCGGCATAGAGATTGAAGACCAGGAGGACCAGGTCGATCACGAAACCGGCCGCCTGATTCCAGCAGTTCAGCCGGCACTTCTCCGCGTTGTACTCCTGCTGCCTGGCGTAAGTCTCCGCGTCGTACACGTCCGCGACGCAGGCCGGGATCGGGTTCCGGGCGGACGTCTGCTTCAGGCGATTCAGCAGCAGGCCATACAGAAAGACCAGGGTCAGAGCGGCGATCACGGCGATTTTGATGATCATCAGGGGTTCCCCCTTCCCGCCTTTCAGGCGAATGTGTCTTTTGTTATATCACATTTTCCGGAAGAAACAAAGCCCTGAAGAGTCCCGGCTGCCGCGGCATTTTCCCTTCCGCCTCTTGCGGCTGCGGGACGGACGGCGTATAATATCAATGACAAATGTGCCGGAAGAAGGACTGGGAAATGGAACCGTACAAACACATCGTGCAATACTATGAAACGGACCGGATGGGCGTCACGCACCATTCGAACTATATCCGCTGGATGGAGGAAGCGCGGGTCGATTTCCTGCGGCAGATCGGCTGGGGCTACGACAAATTGGAGGCGGCGGGGGTCCTCTCCCCGGTCACAGCCGTCGAATGCCGCTACCGCGCGTCCACGACGTTTTCAGACGAGGTCACAGTCCGCGTGACGGTCCGGGAATTCAACGGCGTCGTGCTGAAACTGCAGTACCGGATGACCGGACCGGAAGGCCGGACCGTGTTCGAAGGCGTCTCCGAACACTGCTTCCTGAACAATAAGGGGCGGATCGTCCGGCTGAAGAAGGAGCAGCCGGAGTTTTATGAGGTGCTGACGTCGTTTGTGCGGGAGGAACCGTAATAACCACGTCCGGAGGGAAAAATGTACGTCAGAATTGAAAAGCCAAACGGAGAACCGCCTTACCGATCTCTTGTCTACGGGATGCTTGGGAAAAGCATCTTTTCGCAGTATATCGTTCTGGATCCGGATTCCGACTGTTTCGAATTGATCGATAACTTCTGGGGACACGACAGTTCTGAAAGATCCCGCGTGCTTACGATCCAGTCTGACCGGTCCGGTTTTACGGAACTGACAGGTTCTGCTCTCCTGCGGCTTAAGTTTTTCGCTAAAGAGCGGGGAATCGACTGTTCGGACATCGATTATTTGAGCGGTTATCCGGACGTTTGCACGGATCACGCTTTTCTTTGCGATCTGCTGACCGGACGCCGTGTCCCCCGTTCGCAATGCACCATTCAGCTGCGGGACCTGCCTGACAAAGACGAATGGACTTATCTTGACACGCAGGAAGAACTGGACCGGTTTATGCACTTATTCGCCGGTTTCCATGATGCAGCGCTGAGCAGCATGCAATACATCCAGGATGATGAAGGGACCAGAACGATCACCGCCGTTTTTGACAACCGCTGCTGGTACGGCGTTGCCGCACTTTGCTTTGAAGGGGTGTCCAGCTTTCAGTTTACACCGACCCCGCCGCAGCCGTACAGGATCACGATGGGTGAATACCAGTGGGCCGAATTCCGGATCACGCCCAGAGAAGGCGTATACTGGGCGGATTCCGAAGGGGAAAACATCATCAGGGCGTACAGTGTCAAGTGGAAAAAGGTGGAATAAACCGGGAGGGATCACATGCTATTCCTAATTCTGGCTGCTTTCAGCAGCGCTGTCCTGACTCTGGTCCTGAAGCTTTTCCGGGACCCGGAGGGGAACCGTTTCGGCATTCTGCTGGGCAATTACCTGACCTGCGCGCTGATCGCTTTCCTTCAAATGCCGGAAAAAGGGGGCGTGTTTGCCGTGAGCGCCTCCACGCTGGTGATGAGTTTCATCGGCGGCGTGCTGTTCGTGGCAGGGCTGGTCATGATCCAAACCAGTGTGGACCGGAACGGAGCCACGCTGACCGCGGCGTTTTCCAAGCTGGGACTCATTATCCCTCTTCTCATCAGTTTTCTGTTTTTCGGGGAAGTGCCCTCTCTTCTGAAACTGCTGGGGCTAGGCCTGACCATCGGTGCGATCCTCCTGATCAATCTCGGCTCCGGTGACAAAGCACAGGCCGCCGCGGGATCCGAAGAAGGACGCATAAGCCTGACGGTGCTGCTTCTGACTCTGCTGGCAAACGGCTGCGCCGAGAGCATGGCCAAAGTCTTCTCGCACCTGGGGGATCCGCGGGAAGATGCCCGCTATTTTTTCTTCCTCTTTCTGACGGCAGCCATACTGACTTTCCTTCTGTCCGCTGCGGAAAAGCGGAAAAGCGGCAGGCGGCTGCGGATCCGTGAACTGGCTGCCGGGATCCTGGCCGGGATCCCCAATTATTTCTGCTCGTATTTCCTGCTGAAAGCGCTGCTCGAACTGCCCGCCACGCTGGTCTATCCTGTCTTCAGCGTGGGGTCCATCCTGCTGGTGACGCTGGCCGGAACGTTCTTTTTCCGGGAACATCTCAGCCGCCGGCAGCTGTACGGCCTGGGGCTGATCCTCGGCGCGCTGGTACTGCTGAATCTCTAAAAAAGAACTGTACACGGTGCTAAAACATCTCTATAATAAGGATAAACAAAATGAAAACGTCAGGGGGTAATTATGATTCCCATTCCGAAACTGTTTCGTAAAACCAAAACGGTCCGGCGGATCCAGACGTACATGGACTCTACGTTCAACGAGGTCCTGCATACGACGCTGAATCCGGACGGGCCCGGCGCGATCCGGATCCATCTGATCCCGCCGAAGAAGGAGGAAAACGCGCTGAATCCGAGCGTGGCGATCGTGAACGGGGCAGACATCGTGCCGGTCAATTTCGCGTCTGCGGTGATGCTGGCGGAGCTGATCCGCGAGACGAACCGGTATGACGGGAAAGAGATCGGGGATGCGGACGTACAGAGCATCCTGAACAAGGCTGCAGACAACGTGAAGCAAATCATCCCGATTCTCTCCCGCAAGCGCATTCTGAACGACATTTATCAGATCTTCACAACGCTGAAACAAATCGCGTACCGCGAGGAAGTCACGACTGACGTGCACTACATGAGCATCGGCGAGTACGCGGAGTACATGAACGCGCCGCACCGCATGGACGTGATGGTCAGCGCCATGACGAAAAACGGGCAGTGGCACTGCAATCAGAAGTGCGTGCACTGCTACGCGGCAGGGCAGGTGCTGTCCGACGAGGCGGAACTGTCCACGGAAGACTGGAAGAAGATCCTGGACAAGTGCCGCGCGGCCGGCATCCCGCAGGTGACGTTCACGGGCGGCGAGCCGACGATGCGCGAGGACCTGTTCGAGCTGGTCCGGTACGCACGCTGGTTCATTTCGCGGCTGAACACGAACGGGATCAAGCTGACGCCGGAGTACTGCAAAAAGCTGCACGAGGCGGAGCTGGACAGCGTGCAAATCACGTTTTATTCGGCCGATCCGGCCGTGCACAACAAGCTGGTCGGGGCGCCGCAGTTCGAAAATACGGCGGCGGGCATCCGGAACGCGCTGGCGGAAAGACTTTCCGTCAGTATCAACACACCGCTGTGCACGCTGAACCGGGATTACGTGAAGACGCTGGAATATCTGCATGATCTGGGCGTGATCTACGTGACGTGCTCCGGGCTCATCACGACCGGGAACGCGGCGGGCGAAGCGTCCGAACGACTGCAGCTGACCAGCGGGGAACTGGAACAGGTCCTGCGTGAAGCGGTCGCGTACTGCCACGCGAACGGGATGGAGATCGCGTTCACGTCGCCCGGCTGGATCCCGCCGGAAGTGTTTGAAGAGCTGAACATCCCCTCGCCGTCGTGCGGCGCGTGCCTGTCGAACATGGCCGTCACGCCGGGCGGCAACGTCGTCCCGTGCCAGAGCTGGCTGTCTGACGCCCCGCTCGGCAATATGCTGACCGATGACTGGGCGTCGATCTGGGACAGCGCGAAGTGCGTGGAGCGCCGCAACTATTCGTCCGAAATGACGGGCGAGTGTCCGTTAAGGAGGTATTGCTGATGAGAAACGCAGTGAAAAAGTCCGTCAGTCTTCTGCTGCTGGCGGCAGTGCTGGTGTTCGGCCTCCTGTTTTCGGCGGTGCCCGCGCAGGCGGCGGCGACGGATGAGATCCTGAATTTTACGGTCACGGTGGACGTAAACGAGGACGCTTCCCTGAGCATGGTCTATCACATCGAGTGGAAGGTCCTGTACGACGGCGGCGGCTCGGAAAAACTCGAATGGGTGGACCTGGGCGTCCCGAACAAATATCACGAAAACATCGAGCCGCTGAGCGATACGATCAAGAGGATCGAGGACAACGGCAGCAAGCTCGCGATCTATCTGGACCGCGGCTACGGCAAAAACGAGGTGGTCACGTTCGAGTTTTCGATGAAGCAGGACCACATGTACCAGATCGACAAATATACGGCGGGCGAGACGGTCTATACATTCACGCCGGCCTGGTTCGACGATTTCACCGTCGACGAGCTGGTGATCCGCTGGAACTCGGTCCAGGCGGGGGCGTGGCAGCCCGACTGCATGATGGACGACGAATACCTGGTCTTCAGCAAGCAGCTTTCTCCCGGGGAACGCTTCACCATGAGCGTGACGTATCCGAACGACGCCTTCGGTTTTGATGAAGACCGTCAGTCCAGCAAGGGCGGCGGCAGCGTCGATCCGGTCATGCCGACCGGGAACGGCGGGAACGGCGGCGGCAACGGCGGCAGCAAAAGCGGGTTCAACACGTTTTTTGAGATCATCGGCGGACTGTTTGGGCTGGCGGTCGTACTCGGTTTTATCATCGGTCCGATCGTCCTGATCGTCAAGTTCATCAAATGGATCGCCGGCGGCACGGGCTTTGGCACGGAGACCGCGACGGAGAAAAAGATCACGCGCACGAAGATCGAATACTACGACAACTGCCCCAGCTGCGGATCCGCGCGGGAGGAAGGCAAGGACAACTGCCCGTACTGCGGCCGCAGCATGATCAAGAGCAAGGAGGTCGTAGAGGAGAGCCAGATCGAAAAGCCCGAAAAATACACGCTGAACGGCACGTACCGCTACGGCGATTCCCCGAACACGTACATCCGCGTCAATGTGGTCAATATCCCGGTCAGCCGGCCGCGGTCCGGCGGGGGTACCCGGTCCGGCGGGACGCGTTCCGGCGGCGGGTCGCACCGTTCGTCCTGCGCGTGCGTCTCGTCCTGCGCTTCGTCCTGTGCCTGCGCATCGTCGTGCGCCTGTGCGTGCGCCTGCGCGTCGTCCGGCCGCGCCGGGTGCTCGGTGAAGGATTTCTTCAAAAAGAGCATCCATGAAGGGCGGATCAAGGTCGAAAGCAAGCGGAAAAAAGACTGAAAAGGGAGTCATTATCCGTGACGGAAGAACAGATCAGACAACTGAGAATTACAGGCGATCAGATCGCAAAAGCAGTGCAGACAGACCCCGGAGGACGGGGTCTGCTTCACGGGGAGATCCCGACCCCGACGGCCGCTCTTCTGCAGTCGCTTGAGCAGGTCCCGCGCGCCGTGCTGCTCACCGGATTCCCGGTGCGGCTTCCGGACGGGACGGCTGTCGGGGAGACGGACGGGCCGTCGGGGCTGGCGAATATTGCGTGGGCGCTGGAGCAGGCGGGCGGCGTCGTCAGGGCGCTGACGGACCGTACCTGCCTCCGCCAGCTGGAGGCCGCCATGCGGGCCCGGGGGTGCCGCGCCGTGCCGGAAACGGTTCCGGAGGACGGCCGGGAGCGGTATGCCGAGGCGCTGGTTGAGGACTTTGCGCCGACGCATCTGATCACGCTGGAACGGCCGGGCAAAGCAAAAGACGGGCATTTTTACAACATGCGGGGCATCGCGATCGATCCTATGATCACGGATACGGACAGTTTGCTGCAGACCGCGCGCAGCCGCGGCGTGACCGTGATCTCCGTCGGGGACGGCGGCAACGAGCTGGGCATAGGCGCTCTCCGGCCGCTGATCGAAGAGCGCGTTCCTCACGGGAGTCTGATCTGCGCGGACGCGCCGGCGGACATCGCGCTGGTATCCGGCGTTTCCAACTGGTGGGGCTGGGGCATCGCGGCATTTCTGTCGCTGATCCGCGGGCGGGACCTCCTGCCCTCCCCGGAGACGGAACTGGGCATGCTGCATGCCGTGATCGCCTCCGGCGGTGCGGACGGCTGCACCGCGCGCGCCGAAGAAACCGTGGACGGTCTGCCCGCGGAAGTGCATCTGGCCATACTGGATAAGGTTAGGGGGCTGCTTCGCGTATGAAAAAAAGAGCTTCATGGGGAAAGCGCCTGGAACAGGCTTTCGAAAATTACAAACGGGACAGGCATTATTTCAAAAGTGCCGGAACGACCGCGGCGGACTATAACCGGGCACATCCGTCGTCCCGGCTCAGTCAGGAGGAGATCCGCGAAATCGATTCCTACTGGGCCCGGTTCGGCGTCCGTCTGAAAGATTACCGCTGGCATCAGATGTATTACGATTTCACGGGGATCCGGGATCCGAGATTCCTCCCCCAGAATTTCGCGAATTCCGTCATCTATCCGTATTATAACGACCGAAAAATCACGGCAGCCTGGCTGGACAAGAATTATTTTGAGCGGTTTGTCCCGGTCCTCCGTTTCCCGGAAACGTTCGGACAGAAGATCGACGGCCGGTATTACGATGCGGAGCATCGCTGTTATCTGCCGGAGGACTGTGCGGGTTTCTGCCGGGCGGTCTTCAGCCGCCTGGATCCTCCGGAAACCGTCGTGATCAAAAAGACGACTGATACGAATCAGGGAAAAGGCGTGAAGCTTCATTCCGTCAGTTCGGTTCAGGAACTGGAGGAGGTGCTGGCTCTTTACCGCAGCTGGGACAATCTGATCATACAGAGAGCGATCCGTCAGCATCCGTTTTTTGCACAGTTCAACAGCAGTTCCGTCAATATCGTCCGGATCACGACCTGGCGGAAAGGTACTGAGATCGTGGCCGCCGCCCCCTGCATCCGTTTCGGGATCGAAGGCAGCGTCACGGACATTACCCGCGTGAACGGCCGGGAGATCATGAATGCGATCGGCGTGAAGGAAGACGGCACGGTGATGGATCAGAGTTATACGCTGTACGGAGAAAGACGGCCGTTTACCGGAACGCTGAACAAAGTGCCGTTCTGGGAGGACATCGTCAGCCTCGCCAAGGAGGGACACCGCCGTCTCGAGCATTTCGGCGTCGTCGCATGGGATATGACCGTCGACGAAAATGACCGGATCATCTGCCTGGAATACAACCTGAATATCCCCGGCACCGTCGTCTATCAGATGGCACACGGACCGTTCTGGGGAGAACAGACTGACGATTTTCTGGCCTTTCTCCGGGACGGCGAGAATCAGAAGCGGTATATTCCGCGGAAGATTCGTTTACGCGGGAAGAAATCAGAGTCTGACTCATAAGCAATCTTCTTTCCGTTGAGTTTCCGCTGAGGTCACCTCCGAAACCTCCGACTGCCCATGGCAAAGACAAGACAAAAACATATCGGAAGATGGATGCTGATAGGCGCAGCCCTGCTGTGGGGACTGGCCGGTGTCTGCGTGAAATCCATTACCTGGGGCCCGATGGCCATCGTCGCGGTCCGCAGCATCATTTCCCTGGTCATTCTCCTGGCGGTCAAGCGCAGCTTCCGCGTAAAAATGACCCGTCAGAACCTGCTGGGGGCGTTTTTTATGAGCGCCACCAGCATTCTTTATATCTCCGCCATCAAAATGACCACGGCCGGCACAGCGATCGTCCTGCAGTATATCGCCCCGATCCTGGTTTTCCTGTTTGCCGTCCTCTTCCGCGGCCGCAAACCCCGCGCGGCGGAGATCGTGCTGACCTTGAGCGTGTTCGCCGGCTGCGTTCTCAGTTTCCTGGACAGCCTGGACTTTACCATGCTGCTCGGGAATGCTTTGGCGCTTCTTTCCGGCTTCACGTTTGCCGGCCAGCTCCTGGTCATGAACGGGCAGGACAACGAGCCGGTCGACGCCATGATCCTGAGCAATTTCCTATGTTTTCTCATCAGCGTCCCCTTCCTGTTCACCGAACCGCTCGACTGGAGCGCCAAAAACATTTTCTGGCTCCTGGTCCTGTCCGTCTTCCAGTACGGACTCGCCAACCTCCTGTTCTCGCGCAGCATCCAGCACGTCGATCCCGTGGAGGCTTCGCTGGTCCTGACCATCGAACCCGTATTCAATCCGATCCCGGTCGCTCTCTTCTGCGGGGAGCAGATGAGCCTGCCGGCCATCGTCGGTGCAGTGATGGTCGTCGCCGCCGTCACGCTGCACGGCATGCTGCCGCCGGCGGAAAGCGGGTGAGGCAATATCTTCTGCTCTGGCAAGAGAAGAAGTTTCCTCTTTCATCTTTGGTGTTTGATGGTACACAGCTTTAGGAGACCTGTCTCTGTTTACAATCATGCTATTTCCGAACCAGCGGCGGTACTGCTGCGTTTCGGTTTGTGCTGATAATCCGGGCTTGACAGATGATCCGGGTTCTAATATATTGTGGACATAACCACTGTGTGTTTGTGGCATCTTGGGCATTGTGACCCCTGCTCCTGCAAATAATGCAGTGGTTTTTTCTTGTCAACACAATATACTGACACTCTCCCTTTTCCTGAACAACCCGCCAAAAATGGTATATTGTTCAACCTGGAGACCCTGAAAGTGGTCATCCGCCAGCCCCTGGCTGCCACCCAGACCGCCGATAAGTACGACGTGAACGTCACCGTCAAGGGCGGCGGCTTCACCGGCCAGGCCGGCGCGATCCGCCACGGCATCGCCCGCGCCTTCCTGAAAGTGGACGGCGAATTTCGCCCCACCCTTAAGAAGGCCGGCTACCTGACCCGCGATCCCCCCGCAGGAAAGAGCGCAAGAAGTACGGTCTCAAAGCTGCGAGACGTGCTCCTCAGTTCTCGAAGCGTTAATCTCGATAGGGAAACTGCAAAAAACCGCGTAATACCAACGTATTACGCGGTTTTTCATATGTCCCATTATGTCTCGTTTTGCATCGATTTCGGAACATATGTTTGAGTTAAATGGTGGGACAAATGCCTTTTTGGGGCCTGTTTTTGCTCGTTTTGAGTTAAAAAGTGGGACAATTTTTTGCCGAAGAAAGAGCTGAAATCTGGTTGGACCACACCCTTCGGGGCACTGGATTGAAGGAATGGATAGCTCTGTCTCAATGTGTAACAATATGTCCCGAATGATAGCGGTTGTATCCGTCTGACCCTTTCTGTCAGTCATTTAAAAAGGGCCCCTCTCAGGAACCCTTCAGTGCTATTCTTTTTTTTCTTGATCATCCTCTTTCCTCGTAAGCGCATCATCCACTGCCTTCAATAGTTCATCCGGTTGCCTATGTTGTTGCTACGATATTCATTTGTGTGGCGAACTTCAAATCCGCAAAGTGAGAGCTTAAGCGATTTCATGCGATCTTAAAAATGACTGTTGACAAAAGCAAGATTCTCCTATATAGTGGCAATATACTACTATATAGGAGAATTATTATGCGAACGAACGGTGGCTTCCAGGTTTCCAAGATCAAACAATTAGGGGACCGGGTGTTTGAGAAAATATTGACAGCCCAGGGAGTAGAAGCTTTTAATGGCGCTCAGGGCAGGATCCTCTATGTGCTTTGGCAGGAAGACGGAGTGCCGATCAAAACAATCTCAGAGAGGTGCGGGCTTGCCATTACTTCTCTAACGACGATGCTTGAACGCATGGAAAAATCCGGTTTGATCATCCGTCAGCAGGATTCCGGAGATAAAAGAAAGACGCTCCTCTTCCTTACCGATAAAGCAAAAGCATTGAAGGAAGATTATGATGCCATCTCTGATAGGATGAGTGCCATTTTTTATCAGGGTTTTACGGAAGATGAGATCCGGAACTTTGAGGAGTATCTGGAAAGAATTCGTTTGAATCTGGAAGGGTGGCAGCCGGAATGAGTGAGTGTATCAAAGACCTGATCAAAAACCTGAATCTTGTGATCGGGTGCCCGGTCGGATGTGATTATTGCTATGCCAGGAACAACTGCCGGAGATTTCATATCACAGATGATTTTTCTAAGCCGGAATACTATGAGCAAAAGCTTAAGATCCTGGAACGGGAAAAACCCGGCAACTGGCTGCTGACCGGCATGAGTGACTTATGTGCCTGGAAAGAAGAATGGCTTGAGGCTGCATTTCAGAAGTTGCGGGAACATCCTCAGCATGAAGCCATCTTCTTATCCAAGAGGCCGGATCTTTTGAAGATCGATACCGACCTTCCTAATGCCTGGTTTGGTGTGACGATCACCAGGAAATCAGAACTGTGGCGGCTGCAGGCACTGAAGGAGAATGTCCGCGCGAAGCATTATCATGTGACATTCGAGCCGCTTTTTGATGATCCCGGAGAGGTTGACCTCACTGGGATCAACTGGATCGTGGTCGGTACGATGACCGGCGCAATGAAGAAGAAAGTACATACGGAACCGGCATGGGCATACAGCCTGACAGAGCAGGCTCATGCTTTAGGAATTCCGGTATTTATGAAGGAAGACCTGGTACCGATTATCGGTGAGGAAAACATGATACAGGAACTTCCTGCCGCATTTAATCAAGTATTGGAGGAACAGAAGAAATGGAACAGCCGGAAATCAAGGTAGGCCATGTAGAAACAAAGAGTGTGATGACCAAGTCCAACGCGCCGCTGGGAGGCTATTCTGTCAATCCCTATGTCGGATGCCCGCATGCCTGCAGATATTGCTACGCTTCTTTCATGAAGCGTTTTACAGGACATACGGAAGACTGGGGTACATTCATGGATGTCAAGGAATGGCCCGAAATCACAAATCCGAAGAAATATGCCGGGCAGAAGGTAATTATCGGTACAGTTACCGATGGTTATAATCCCCTGGAGGAAACCTATGGAAAGACCAGAAAGATTCTGGATGAGCTAAAAGACAGCGGTGCTGATATCCTGATCTGCACAAAATCCGATTTGGTCCTCCGCGATCTGGATCTGCTGAAAGAAATCAACAGGAATAACAGGCTGACAGTCTCCTGGTCAGTCAACACACTGGATGAAAGATTTAAGGACGATATGGATGCTGCCGTCAGCATCGAACGCAGGCTTGCCGCGATGAAGCAGATCTATGACGCCGGCATCCGTACAGTCTGCTTCATTTCCCCCGTATTCCCTGGAATCACGGATATCGAGGCAATCATAGAGCGGACAAAGGATCAGTGTGATCTGGTATGGCTGGAGAATCTGAACCTGCGCGGCGGATTCAAGAAAACCATCATGGATTATATCGCAGAGAAGCATCCGGACCTGGTGCCGCTCTATGACGAGATCTATAACAAGAGGAATCGCAGCTATTTCAAGGCACTTGAGAAGAAAGCTGAAGAAATCGCAAAGAAGAACGGCTGCCGGTTCGTGGATAATGAAACGCCCTACGAAAGAGTTCCGCAGGGACATCCCACCATCGTCGATTACTTTTATCACGAAGAAGTTCGAGGAACCGCCAACAGTGGGAAGAGAAATAAATAAGCAAAATGGTGTATTGTTCAACCAACCCAATGTCAACCCAACGTATGGGAAACCTGCAATCGTACAGGAGGCGTTTGCCGGCTGCCCGCCAACACACACAATAAAGCTGCTGCATCTTCCGTTTCCGGCCGCTTTATGATATGATTTATCAGGAATCTGATTCTTTTTTCTCATAAAGGACACCCGCTCAAAACAGGAAGAGCTTCCCATGAACGCTTATCTCACCGTCACCGTCACTTCCGCAGAAGCCGGCCTCACGCTGGAGCGTCTGCTCCGCACGCGCCTGGCGCTGTCCGGCGCGCGCATCCGCTCGCTCAAATTCGCGCCGGAGGGGATCCGGGTGAACGGCAGGAAGGCAAGGACCACGACGGTCCTTCAGGCAGGCGACCGGGTGGAGATCCTGCGCGATGATCCGGCCGCCCGCGCAGAAAAACTGCAGCCCTGTACCGACAGCGGGCTGCAGCTTTTGATTGCTTATGAAGATGACTTTCTGCTGGTCATCAACAAACCGGCCGGGCTGGTCATGCACCCCGCCGGCGGACACCGCACGGACACGCTGGCGAACCGGCTGCGCGCCTATCTGGACGAAACGGAACCGGCCGCGCGTGTGCATTATGTCGGGCGGCTGGACAAGGATACCAGCGGCTTGGTGCTTTGCGCCAAAAACGCAGCTGCCGCAAATAAACTGCAGAAAGAAAAAGCCCGCGGAGGGTTTGTCAAAGAGTATCTGGCGCTGGTCAGCGGACAGCTGCCGCTTGCGGAGGAAGAATCGGAGATCCGGCTGCCGCTGAAGCCAGTCCGCGAGCCCGGAAGCCGTCTCGTCCGCATGCAGCCGGACCCGGAAGGCCTGCCGGCGCAAACGTTTTATACAATCGTTGCGAACTATAACGACTATGCTCTCCTGCGTCTCCGTCCCGTCAGCGGCCGCATGCACCAGATCCGTGCACACATGGCCGCGCTCGGACATCCGCTGCTGGGCGATTCCCTCTACGGCGACCCGGCCGGAAACGTCCGCTTCTCCGCTCTGCTCTCCCGCACAGCGCTGCACGCGGCGTCGATCTCTTTCATCCATCCAGAAAGCGGCCTGCCGCTATCCTTTTCCGCACCGCTGCCGGAAGACATGGCCGCGCTCCTGCACTGACAGGAGCAGGCGCGGAAGCAACAGCGGGTTGCGTGACTTTTCCCCGTTTCTGTAATAGAATCTCTGTCAGGAGGTGCCGCTATGACTGCACAAGAAGTATTACATGAACTCAGAACGAAAAACGGCCTGTCGCAGGACGATCTGGCCGCGAAAGTTTTCGTGACCCGGCAGGCGGTATCGCGCTGGGAAAACGGAGAAACCGTGCCGAATACGGAGACGCTGAAGCTGCTCTCAAACCTGTTCCACGTTTCGATCAATACCCTGCTCGGCTCGCCGCATCAGCTGATCTGCCAGTGCTGCGGCATGCCGCTGGAGGATTCGATCCTCAGCCATAATCAGGACGGCTCGCTCAACGAGCAGTACTGCCAGTGGTGCTACGCCGACGGCACTTACACTTACCACAACATGGACGACCTGATTGACGTCTGCGTCGGCCATATGGTCGGCGAAGGCTTCACCGAAGAGCAGGCCCGCGCCTACATGAAGCAGACGCTGCCGCAGCTGGACTACTGGAAGCGTTACGAAGAACTCAGTGACGACGGCCAGTTCGAGGCCTTCAAGCAGCAGCTGGTCGACGAGATCAACGCCCTGCAGATCGAAGGCATGCCCCGCGTGGAGAAACTGAACGCCCTGGTCGGCAGTTTCGTGAACCTGGAATATCCGCTCCCCGGCGGCGCGAAGGTGAAGTTCCTGAACGACCAGACGACCTATCTGGGCACCCAGCTGGAGCCTGAATTCGGCGGGGACCGCTGCTTCGGCGTCCTGGCCAACATGGATTTCATCCTGATCTGCACGTACGGCGAGGGCGGCGCGGATCCGGAACTGGTGCTGTATAAGAAAAGATAACGCGGCCTTTTTATCTGCTTGATTTTTTCTCTCCGCCGAATATACTGTGTAGTATAAAGACGTTGCCATACGACTGATGATCCGGCCGGGTGGTGCGTGCGCCGGGACCGGCTGCACAGGGAGGAGATGCATATGTCATACAAGAGACAGCTTTGGAGCAGCGGATACGACTATATTATTCGTTGTCCGTACGACGGGACTTCCATCAAGTACCGGGACCGCGACCTGGGATACCGGGCGTGGTTTCCCAACGGATTTGTGTACTGCCCGCGCTGCCGGAAGCCGCTGCGGCACAACGAGATCTATGCCGTTTATCCGAACGGGTCTCCGGTATACCGGACGCAGGAAGAGGCCAACCTGGCCATCGTGAACGGCTATCGGCGGGCCATGGGGATGCCGGATCTGGATTCCCTGCCTGCCCAGACGAATGCGCAGGCCGCTCCTGCTTCCGCTCCCTCTCCTGCTCCCGCCGCCGGCGTAGCGTATTGTCCTGACTGCGGACGGCAGTACCGCAAGGGACTGGAGCACTTCTGCTCTGCGTGCGGCAAAAAACTGGATTAAAAGCAAAAAACTTTATAGACAATCTTCACGGGGACAATCCTCTCCGGGCATCATCGCCCGCCGGGGACTGTCCCTTTATATGTTCCGGATGTTCACAGAAAGTTCACAGAAAATATTCGTTAGGTACCTTGACAAATGAGTGCCGCCGTTGTAATCTTTAGGTACATAAAGATTTTTGCCGTAAGAAAGGAGACTGACGAATGACTGAATTTGAAAACGCGAAGATCAACGACAACACCATGGAACCCACCGACGAAAACGCTGCGGAATGCTGCCGCGGTGATGAAATGAAACAGGAAGACGGCCCGAAAGGCTGCCGCAGAGAACACAGACGGGGCTGCCGCCGTCCCGAAGGGTGGCGCGGTCCGGAAGCCCCTTTCGGTCCCGGCTGTCACCGGCATGAAGGCCGTCCCGGTCCGGAATGCCATCGCCCGGAAGGCCGGCCCGGTCCCGGCTGCCATCGCCCGGAAGGCGCACCGCATCCCTTCTTCCCCGGCCACGGTCCCATGGGCCGGCCGTTCCCGCCCATGTTTGACCCGGACAGCCTGATCGGCCTGTGGATCCGCTCCCACCGCGCCCTGGAGCGCATGCCGATGGATCACCGCGGCGTCCGGCGCGTCCTGCGCCTGCTGGAGCTGGGCGGCGGCAGCCTCTCCCAGCGCGAGCTCACGGAACTGATGGCCGTCCAGCCCGGCTCCCTCTCCGAACTGCTGGGTAAGATGGAGGCCCGCGGCCTGATCAGCCGGATCCGCTCCGAAGAGGATCACCGCCGCGTGACCGTCTCCCTCACGGAAGCCGGCCGCGCCAAAGCCGCCGAACACGGCCCCCGCGACCTCTTCGCCGCGTTGGAGGAAGATGAAAAAGAGCAGCTGAAAGCCCTCCTGGCCAAACTGACCGCCGACTGGGAAGGCAGCGCGAAATAAGCGGAAAGACCGCACTAAAAATGAGGCCATTGGGAACCGTCCCCCAATGGCCTTATTTCGTTACGCCGCAGAATTTATCTTTCCCTGCCGCGGAAGAACAGCGAAAGCATTCCCGGGCCGACGTGCGAGCCGGAAAACGGTTCGTGCTTGCAGATGGTCAGGTTTACGTCCGGCGTGACTGCCTTCACCTTTTCGGCCAGCTGCTCGGCTTCTTCCAGGCAGTCGCCGTGGGAAATATAGACGCCCATGTCCTGGTCGTCCAGATGTTTGTCGCGGTATTTTTTCACCAGGTCGTCAATCGCTTTTCTGCGGCCGCGGGCGATCCCGCAAGACACAATGTGGCCTTCCTTGTCGCCGTACAGGATCGGCTTGATGTTGAGGACGGTGCCGATGCGGGCGGTCATGCCGCTGACGCGGCCGGTGCGTTTCAGGAAATTCAGGTCGTCGACCGTGAAATACTGGCAGGTGTGCGGCACTTCTTCATCCAGGATTTTTGCCGCATCCCGGACGTCCACGTCCGCGTCGCTGAGCCGCTGGGCCCGCGCGGCCAGCATACCGGTCCCCAGGCCGCAGCCCATCGAATCCACGATGTGGATGAAACGATCCTTAAACTCGGCCATCAGCTCCTGCGCCGCCGCGACGGCCGCGCTGAAAGTCCCGCTGATCCCGGAACTCATGGCGACGTAGATCACGTCCAGGCCTTCTTTCAGTACCGGCAGGAACTCCGTGAGGAACAAATGCGTATTCAGCAGGGTGGTCCTGACTTCCAGTCCGTTCCGCAGGCTCTCGTAATAGCCGTGGACATCAAAACTCTCAAGATCTCCCGTATAGACAGTGGATACTCCGTCGACCGTATACTCGCACGGGAGCATGCGGATCCCTTTTCTTAAAAAACCGGGCAGGTTGGACGTTCCGTCCGCAAAAACCACAAAGGACATAGAAACCTCCTTGAAGCATCGCCTTATGGGATGAACATATATATTATATACTTTTTTCCGGATTATTCAAGGGGGCGGGCCGCTCCGGGCCGGAATAATGTCCGGCTGACGTTTTTTCCGCAGGATATGCTCTCCTGCCGCGCTTTTTGTTGCGCGGAGCGCGGGATTGCTTTATACTTGGAATGACAGGATCACCTTTCAAGCCATAGCACAGGAGGTGTTGAGCGCTATGAACAGACTGGGACTTTGCGACTGGTACATGCTGACGCCGGGCACCGCGGCGATCCACCATGCAGCGAAGCTGGGCTGCGGGGCCGTTCAGATCTCGGATCTGGGCGGAATGACAAGGAACTATCCGCTGCGGGATCCGCGGATCCGCGAAGAGTATCTCGAGGCGGCTGCACAGGAGAACATCGCGCTCTCCGCACTGCACGCCTCCGGGCTGTACAGCGTCCCGGGCATGCAGTGTGCGCAGGGGTCCGCGCTGCGCGACGCGGCCGCCGAAGAATTCAAACTGGGACTCGATGTCTGCCGGGCGATGGATATCCCCGTCATCACGCTGGTCTCCGTCCGGGAATCCCGCTGCACGAACGACGAGGAATTCCGCAACACGGCGAAGTTTCTGAAAGACATGACCGCGTTGGCCAAAGATGCCGGCGTAGAGATCGCATACGAGCACTTCTGCTCCACAGATCAGCTGGTCTGGCTGTTCGACTATGTGGGCGAGGGCATGCGGCTGGGTTTTGACTCCCAGAACTGCGTGCGCGACGGGTTCGGCGACCCCATTGAGGTGATCCGCCGCCTGGGTGCGGAGCAGTTCAGTTTCGTCCACCTCAAGGACACGCCCGCGGACCGGAAGGGCTGCGCGCCGCTCGGAAAAGGCATCTGTCAGGTCGAAGAACAGCTGCGGCTGATCCTGGAAGCCGGGTATGACGGAGACTTTGTTGAGGAAAACAACGTCTTCCTCCCGCCGCTCTGCTACGGGGGGATGGGGCTGGATCTGGCAGCGGAGGACCTGGATTTCGTACGCCGGGCGATCGAAAAGTACGCGAAATAACCGTATTGCCGATTCGTTTGCAAGGCACAGACGGACAAAACACCAAAGAAATGTCCGCATTTTCCGGATTTTTTTAACAAACCTACCGATCATTCCTTCTGTTTCCGGAAAGCGGTTGACACATTTCCTGCCGTATGTTATGATGCGCGCAACCCGGATACACTCAGAAAGGGAGAGCCGATGAAGGCAGCATCCATGATGAACTCCATGATGATGTTCCTGCACATGTCGATGGACATGTGCGGTTTGCGTTGCCTGCGGCTTTCCGAATGAGCCTTCCTGCTGTCCGCGTGTAAGTGCGGCGAGCAAAGAGAGGGACTTCATCGGAAGTCCCTCTCTTTTTGTTTTGTATCAGGGAATTATGACAAGAAGGAGACCCGTCATGAAAAAATCCGCCATTCTGACCCTTGCCCTCATCTTTACGCTTGTACTCTCTGCCTGCGGCAAGAAGACCTCGCCGGTCCTCATTGCCGTGCCGAACGATCCCACCAACGAAGGCCGCGCCCTCCTGCTGCTGGAGGCGCACGGACTGATCAAACTGAAAGACGGCGCCGGCCTGACCGCGACGGTGCAGGACATCGCGGAAAACCCGTACAAGATCGAGTTCCGCGAAGTGGAAGCCGCGCAGATCCCGAACATCCGGCAGGACGTGGATTTCGCTGTGATCAACACGAATTACGCGCTGGCGGCGGGCATCGATCCCGCGAAGGAAGCGCTGCTGGTCGAAAACTCGGAATCGCCGTACGTGAACATCCTGGCGGTGAAATCCGGCAATGAAAACACGCCGCTCGTCAAGGCGCTGGCCGCCGCGCTGACCAGCCAGAAGGTCGTGGACTACATCAACAGCACCTACGCCGGCCAGGTCGTTGCCGCGGTGAAGAGCCCCACGGACGGCTTTGACAGCAGCGTCGACTACGCCGCGCTGGCCGGCCAGAAGATCTCCGTCGCCTGCTCTCCCAGCCCGCACGCGGAGATCCTGGAGCTGGTGAAGGGCATCCTGGCCGAGAAAAACATCACGCTGGACATCCGGGTCTTTGAGGATTACGTGATCCCGAACACCGCGGTGGAGGACGGCGAGATCGACGCGAACTATTTCCAGCACGTCCCGTACCTGGATGAATTCAACGAATCGCGCGGGACGCACCTCGTGAACGTGGCCGGCGTGCACATCGAACCGCTGTGCCTGTACGGCGGCAAACAGACCGACCTGAAGGCGTTCGGTAAGTAAAATGATCGAGATCGAACATCTTTCCAAATCATTCCGCACCGCGGACGGGACGACCGAGGCGCTCAAGGACGTGTCGCTGCGCGTGGAGACCGGGGACATCTTCGGGATCATCGGGATGAGCGGCGCCGGCAAGAGCACGCTGGTGCGCTGCATCAACCTGCTGGAGCGGCCCACGTCCGGCCGGATCCTGGTGGACGGGACGGACCTGGGCGCGCTGAGCGAGCGCGAGCTGCGCGAAAAGCGCCGCGAGATCGCGATGATCTTCCAGGGCTTCCACCTGCTGATGCAGCGGACCTGCCTGCAGAACGTCTGCTTCCCGCTGGAGCTGGCGGGCGTGAAGCCCGCGGCGGCCCGGGAACGGGCGCTGGAACTGCTGGCGCTGGTGGGGCTTTCGGACAAGGCGGGAAGTTATCCGGCCCAGCTTTCCGGCGGGCAGCAGCAGCGCGCCGCGATCGCCCGCGCTTTGGCGGCAGGGCCCAAGCTCCTGCTCTGCGACGAAGCGACCAGCGCGCTGGATCCCACGACGACCGCCTCCATCCTCTCCCTGATCCGCGAGATCAATGAAAAAATGGGGATCACCGCGATCGTGATCACCCATCAGATGAGCGTGGTGGAAAGCATCTGCCGCCGCGTCGCGATCCTGGACGGCGGCGAAGTGGTGGAGCAGGGGGACGTGAGCGAGATCTTCGCGCGGCCCGCGTCGGCCGCCGCCCGCCGGCTGGTCTTCCCGGAAGGCGAGACGGAATCCGCGGTCATCGCGACCGAAGACCGCCATTTCATCCGGGTCGTGTTCAACGGCGCGAAGGCGACGGCCACGCCGCTCATCGCGCGGATGGCGCTGGAGGAAGGGATCGAGGCGAATATCGCGTACGCTTCGACCCGCAGCCTGTCGGACAAAATGTTCGGGTCCATGCTCCTCTCCTTCCCGGAGGAGGCGCAGGCCCGGGGCGCGGTCGAGTACCTGACGCGGATGCCCGACGTGATCGCCGAGGAGGTGGAGCCCCATGTTTGCTGATTTATTCGACCCCGCCAAGGCGGCGGAAGCCTGGAAGGTGATCGTCAGCACGTTCCCGCTTGCGCTCTGGGAGACGTTTTACGTGACGCTGCTCTCTTTCCTGTTCGCGGTCCTGATCGGCCTGCCGCTGGGCGTGCTGCTGGTCGCGGGCGAAAAGGGCGGCGTGCTGCCGCTGCCCGGCTGGCTGATGAAACTGCTGAACGTCATCGTGAACGTGCTCCGTTCGGTGCCGTTCCTGATCCTGATGATCATGGTGATCCCGCTGACGCGGGCAATCGTGGGGACGTCGGTCGGGACGGTCGCGTCCATCGTACCGCTCGTGATCGCGGCGTTCCCGTTCGTGGCGCGGCTGGCGGAAAGCAGCCTGCGCGAGGTGGATCCGAACCTGATCGAGATGGCGCAGTCGTTCGGCGCGTCGCCGTGGCAGATCATCCGCAAGGTGATGATCCCGGAGAGCGTGCCGTCGCTGATCTCCAACGCGACGATCGCGGTGACGACGATCCTGGGCTACTCGGCCATGAGCGGGATCATCGGCGGCGGCGGGCTGGGCAAGATCGCCATCGATTACGGCTATTACCGCTACCGGTACCTGATCATGCTTGCGGCGGCGCTGCTGCTGGTGCTGCTGGTGCAGCTGTTCCAGACGTTCGGGAGCCGCCTGGCAGCGCGGACGGACAAGCGATCAAAGCGGTGAAGACCGGCTCCCCGGCCGCGAGGCGGGCCTGTATTTCCCGCGCGAATTCCGCGGTGTCCCGCCATTCCGTGATGCGGTTGCCCGCGGCGTCACGGACGTACCAGCGCGTCATCCAGCCGCGGTTATCCGGCACGGCGGGGGCAAATCCTTTCTGATAAAACACCGGTCTTTCCGGTGTTTTTTCTTTGATATCCAGCAGGTCCTGCACGACGCTCTGCGCGGTTGAAAAACGGCCGGCGCCGATGCCGCCGAAACTGTACAGCCCGCCGCGCGCCGCCTGACACCAGAGGCGGTTTCCGCAGTCCCATACCGCGGCCTCCGGATCGTCCAAGGGGACGAAAACGGGGGCGGTCAGGATGCGGATCCGGCCGTCCTCTTCGCGGAAAGCGCGGTTGCTCAGACGCACGGTGCAGTGCCGGACGGCGGCCGCTTCCAGGTCCTCCGGATGCAGATGGCGGATCCCGAAGGCCGGGACCGACTCTTCCGGCTGGACACAGTCAAAGGCGGTGTTGGCGGAGATCAGGAGTTTGCGGCGGGCGTCGAGGCCGTCGATGTCCGCGGACGGGTCGCGCTCCGCGTAGCCCTCCGCCTGCGCCTCCGCCAGCGCTTCCGCAAAGGTGCGGCCGTTCCGGATCATGCGGCTGAGGATCAGGTTGCAGGTCGCGTTCATGATCCCGCCCAGCGCGTCGATTTTATCCGCGCGTTTGATTTGTTCCAGGCCCGTCAGCCAGGGGATCCCGCCGCCCACCGCGGCGCTGAAGCGGAAGGCGGCGCCGTGTTCCGCGGCCAGTTCCGCCAGTTCGCGGTAATGCGCGGCGACCACGGCTTTATTCGCCGTCACCACGTTTTTCCCGGCGCGGATGGCCTCGCACAGCCAGGTATGGACCGGCTCCACACCGCCCAGCGTCTCCACCACGGTATCGATCTCCGGGTCCTGCAGGATCGTTTCGAGCGAAGAATCCAACGCGGCGAACTCCGCCGGGATATGGCGGGTAAAGATCCGCTTCACAGAAATATCGGGGCGCCCGCGCAGAAGGATCTCCACGCCGCCGCCGATCGTGCCCAGG